>CAZZEH010000028.1:0-42335 GCA_964653095.1 uncultured Chitinophagales bacterium | reverse complement strand
TACATAATACTAACATACACATAGGTGCTGGAGAATCATGCCGGTGTGTGAAAGATTGAGATAGGAAATGTCATTTCGGATGTTCGATGAGTGCATTGCTACCTGCTCCGCCTTCGAGAGTGCTTCGAGTAACCTCAGCCACCTCCTCAGGCATCGCATCGTCGTCGCTCTCAGTAGTCGTGAGGTGAGGCTCTTTCAATAAAGGCAAGTACACTCAGAATAACCGTTTACAAAACGTCACTCTGTTAAGAGTCTCAATAGCAGGATGGTTTGAGACCCTTCCACCCAAAGCGAGTACAGTACAGGGTGACTTTGTTGGTAGTTGAGAGCGTGGTATATTGCATAGGATGCGGTGGCTGAGCGGAGACGAAGCCACAAACAAGGGAGTCATTTCGACTGACGCTCAATGACCGCATTTCGACTGATACTCAAGCACCATGCGGTGGCTGAGCGGAGACGAAGCCACAAATAAGGGAGTCATTTCGACTGACGCTCAATGACCGCATTCCGGCTGATGCTCACCGACCATGCGGTGGCTGAGGGCGATTCGCCAGAGGCGAACGAAGCCACAAACAGGGAAGCCCCGTCCTTAGATTCGTTAGTAAGAATTATTGCATTCTGCCCGAAATCTTAAGCTTTATAATAGGATAACATGTGCGTATGGATAAAAGTATGGCTTTCGTACCTTTTCCCGACAAACTTTGTCATAGTTTTGGGGCGAAATAAACAGATTATTACCGTATATGCAACCCGGGCATATTAACAAGACCTTTCTTATTATACTTTTGGGCATCCTGACCGCGATTGGTCCGTTTTCCGTGGATATGTATTTACCCGGATTTCAGCAAATTGCGATTGAATTTGGAGTAGGAGAGAGTCAGGTTGCTTTTACTCTGACTTCCTATTTTCTTGGGATTTCAATCGGACAACTTATATACGGACCGCTTATTGACAAATATGGAAGAAAAAAGCCTTTATTGGCGGGACTGTTTTTATATACCTTAGCTGCGTTTGGCTGTGCGGTTTCCCATAATTTGAATACTATGATTGGTATGAGGCTGCTGCAGGCATTGGGCGGTGCAGTTGGTCTGGTGACCTCTAATGCCATCGTGACGGATGTTTTTGAAGAGGAAGACCGGGCAAGAGCTTTTTCATCTATGATGCTTGTAATGGGATTGGCTCCGCTTGTGGCTCCGAGCCTGGGGAGTTATTTCATTGAATATCTTAACTGGAGGTTTACTTTTTATTTCCTGGTCATATTTGCCACTTTAGTTTTTGCATTGATTTTCTTTCTGCTTCCCGAAACAAGCCGGTATATGCACTCCAATAAATTAAAAATACGGACTATTTCTGCAGACTATCTGAAAGTGTTTAAAGACAGGGTGTTTCTTTCCTATACCTTGGCGGGGAGTATCTCAATGTCAATTCTGTATGTATATATCAGTTCCGCATCTTTTGTTTTCATGACAGTTTATGGGGTGGATAAAGCTGAGTTTTCAATCATCTTTGCCATCAATGCTGCCGGATTTATCGCAGGAAGTTATATTAACGGAGTCATGACCAAATATTTTAACTACATCAAAATTGCCCGTTTTATTTCTGTTTTGCTCCTGTTAAATGCTCTGATTGTACTAATTTTTGTTTTCTCAAATGAGCATATCAAACTCAGCTGGTTTCTCGTAGGAACCGTTTCTGTTCTGTTTTTAACCGGATTTATTAACCCTAATACTACTGCCGCCTCTCTGACACCTTTTACTAATAATGTAGGAGCCGCATCTGCATTAGGCGGTGCGTTCAGAATGGGTATTGGAGCGGTTATGGCGGCTGCAATAGGAATTTTTCAGGGAGATTCTTATCATACTCTGTTTGTTCTTGTATTTATTTTGGCACTGTTGACCATGTGGACGGTTTATGCGGCTCCCAGGCTGTACGAAAAAAAATAATTTAGTAATCCAAATTTATATTTTCCGGATTGATGAATTGATGAGTAGCCTCATTGATCAAAAAACTTAAAGGAGAATTGGGAAAGGTATAAACCATTGGTTGTGTAAATCCCCAAGGTTGCCAGAGATTGGCCAGCAGTTGGGCATAAGTGTCGTCACTCCACGGAGCAAGTTTTGGCAGTTTGGCATCTTCATCGGACTCTTTGGGCAGATGAAAAACTAAAGTGCCGTCCGGATCTTCTGTGAATTCATAGTCTTTAGATTCTCTGAGTAAATAGTTGACATAAATAAACTTGCCGTACAATTCCTCAAACTGCACCGGATGAAGCGTATGATCTCCGATTGTTTGCAGTTCCTTTTTGTAATAATCCGATACAAATCCGTTGTCCTGCATACAGGCTACAATACCAAACCCATTCATATTCAGACAGAAGTTCAGCTTTCTGGTTTCATCTTTATAATTTAATATGTCTTTAGAAATCCGAACCGGGTTGCATTTCATAGACCAGGGTGTAAATCCTTCAAATCTGATTGGCCGAACAAGTGACTGGAGCATCAGATGCAGATTTTTTAATTTTTGGAGCATCACTTCCGACATATTGAGTTGTCGTCCTTCTGTTTGATATTCTTCCGCATCAGATTTTACTTCCTGATAGATTACGCCGTACATGACTCTTGCCATCCACTGAAAAATAGTCTGTTCAGACAGTTGCTTTACTGCCTCATAGCCATTTTCAAAGGCCTTTTGAGTGACGGCATCTAATTCGTTAATTGCCTCTGCCACTTTTTTTGAAGCAGGAAGCATCATGTCTTTATATTTTATCCGAAACCCGCCGAGCATGGTGATGACGGAATGCTCCATACCGTATCGTTCCAACAGCCAAAAGGGGAAAACCTGTACATAGGATTTATGTCCGGCCTCGAGCTCTTCTCCGGTCAGGAAGCATATGTTATCACTAAAGGACATTTTTTCGAAAGGGTTGTAAGGCAGTGGCTTAATCATTTTTAGAGATTTGTTCAAAAGTGCGAAAATACAACATTAAAAGGGACAGATACGATATCTGTGTAAAAGCTTTGTCTGAAAGATACAGGATTAAAAGTACGGGTTGATTCTAAGTTGTCTCGCAGCATCCCGCACTCCCTGACCGATTACTTTTTCTAATACGTTTTTAATTACAAAGCCACTCATGGGAATCACCGGTGTAAATTCGATTTTAAAATCTAATCGGGATTTTTCGCGTTCCAATTCAAAAAAGTTCATGACACCGAGATGATTTTTAACTCCTGCGCCAAATGTCAGTTTATACTCTATGAGTTGGTTCGGAATATATTCCGTTACGGTCTCTTCCAAAACTATCGGGAAAGCTATGATTCTTCTTACAGAACCCCTGCTGTTGGCATCTCTGGGGTCTTCTCCAAATTGCACACATTTTACGGCTGCCGGAAAAACTTTTCCCCAATTTTCGTGCACACTGAAAAAGCTGAACAGAGTAGATACGGGAACCTCGAAATCCTGTAAAAAATGAATTTTTTCTCTTTGTGTGTATGGAGCTAAAAGTGATGTCATTAGCCAAATTTATACATTTAACCGGACAGCTTCAAGTAATTTCAAGTTTTAATCACAAACAGCGTACTTTTGTACTTATGCAGGAATTTGAAGATTACGATGATTGGGATGAAGACCATATCGAAACCTCAGACAATACAGGTGGAGAAAAGTTTGAGCATTACAGATTTATAGCAGACAAAGGCCTAAAACCTATTCGAATAGATCTATTTCTGCAGGAGAGAATCGCACATATCAGCAGGAGTAAAATTCAGCAGGCAATCAAAGACGGAAATGTAGAAGTTAATGAAAAAAGTGTCAAGTCCAACTATAAGATCAGACCAAATGATTTAATACAGGTGCTTCTTGACAAGCCTAAAGAGGAGTACGTAGTTTTGGCAGAAGATTTGAATCTGGAGATTATTTATGAAGATGACGATATTATACTTATAAATAAGCCTGCCGGAATGGTGGTACATCCCGGACACGGTAATCCGACGGGTACTTTGGTCAACGGACTCATGTATTTGAAAGATAGCTGGCCTGAAATTAACGGAGCTTCAAGACCCGGAATCGTACACCGATTAGACCGATACACTTCCGGACTTATAGTAGCCGGTAAAACAGAATTGGCGCTCAATCGTTTGTCTAAACAGTTTGCCGACCGTACGGTTCAGCGGGAGTATCTTGCGCTGGTTTGGGGAGATGTAGAAAATGATAAAGGGAGAATTACGGGACATATTGCCAGAAATCCGAATAACCGCCTGTTGTTTTATGTAGATACAGACGGGCTGTACGGGAAATGGGCAGCCACTAACTATGAAGTAGTGCAACGATTTGGATATGTGACGCTAATCAAGTGCACATTAGAAACCGGTCGTACCCATCAGATTCGGGTACACATGAAGTATATCGGTCATCCTGTATTTAATGATAAAACATACGGAGGAGACAAAATTGTTTTTGGAACTGTGTTTTCTAAGTTCAAACAATTTGTAGATAACTGTTTTAAGTTGATTCCGTCTCAGGCATTACACGCGCATTTAATAGGCTTTGAACATCCTGTTACAGGTAAATTTATGAAGTTTGAATTACCGCCTCCGGAAGGATTTTTAGCTGTACTGGAGAAATGGAAAGTCTATACCAAAGCCCTGCAAATCAACTACAGACCGGAGGATGAATGACAGAACAGGCACTGTTTTACCTTTAAAATATCAGATAAAATTTTACCAGACTGCAATATGTTCCTCTGCCACTCCCCAGGCTGCAAAGTTTTCCCTGATACCATTATAATTTAGCACGCCGGTATATTTCCCAAAAGGCTGGGTAAAAATGCTTTTCATTACCGCAGCCTGAATGTTCTCGGAACGGGCTCCCATTGGCTGTAATTTCATATCAAGAATACTGTCTTCTGTTTTGATATTCCATGTATCTTTGGCCAGATTGCTACCGTATTCAAATTTTGCACTGGAGAGAATTATCCGCTCGCGATCAAGCCATAAAATGTTTTCCAGATTGTGATTGAATTTATCTACTATGTTTACTGCGATTTCTCTTCCAGAATCCGTTTTTCCTATAAAACTGCTCCAATTCCATTCTGTGGCTCTCGGCGGAAATCCTTTGGTGAAATCTACTGCACCGATTCTACCGTCCGCCTGATACTCTTTCCCCTGACAGGACACTTTAACATCGGTTTGTATAGGCAGGTCTTTGTATGTAAAATTAAACGGTCGGTCTTTACTGCTTGGTGCGACTATACTCACACCGTTATCCTGAAGGTGGGCATTCATTTCCAGTCTGAACTTTCCTGAATAATTAAGACTCATAATTCCATTTGTAGTTTTAATGGAAAATTTTCCCAGCTTCCACTCATCGGTCAAAGAAGGATTAAAGCCGGATTTGAATCCCATAGGTCTGGTAAGCTTGTCCTCAATAAAAAGGTTTTCTGAAGGAACAAAAAAGTAAGCAAAAGCGATAGCAACTAATCCGGCATCTACGATAGCCAGTCCCGTAAAAAGATTCTCAGTATAACATCCGTAAAATATCCATGTTTTTCTTTGGGTTCTCCTCTTTTTCATTAGGGCAAAACCTTCATCGTCCCAAAAAGAGGTAACAGGCTGAGTAATGAGATTTTTATACCGACCAAACTCTGGGGCTTTGCCGTGTTTAAGCAATTGATGAATTTGTTCTTTTAGCATCATTTTGGATTTGATTTTGAATTTATAAATTTTTGATGGTATTTTATTTAATTCTGCGGCCTCTTTCAAAATGATTCTTTAAAGAAGCTCTATATTTATTGCGTAGTCATTGAGAAATGGTTGAAAAGCTTATCCGCATATTAAACTTACCGCCCCCGCTTCAGGAAATTAAATTTTCCCTGTGGAAAGAACTTGATCTACAGATATTTTTCAAACGGGATGATTTGATTCATAAGGCTGTTTCCGGGAATAAATGGCGAAAGCTGTACGGTCATTTGCTAAAGTATCAGAAAGGTGAATATCAGGGCGTTTTGACTTTTGGCGGTGCTTTTTCAAACCATATTGTTGCCACGGCTGCGGCTTGTAATACTTCAAATTTACCATGCTATGGAGTAATAAGAGGGGAAATCCAGCCTGATAATCCGGCTTTGAAATTTGCTTCGGAAAACAATATGATTTTACTGCCTTTGGAAAGAAGGGAGTACAGAAATAAAAACTTAAATCCGTTAATAGAAAGATTTCCATCCATTCCGTTTCACAATCTAATGATAGTTCCTGAAGGCGGGGGTGGAAAAGAGGGTATGACGGGCTGTGCAGAAATTGTCAATGAAATTAATCTCGATTATGAATATATCGTGTCGGCAGCCGGAACCGGAACTACAGTAGCAGGTCTGGCAAAATATACTTCTGACCATGCTCGTATTATAGGAATTTCTGTACTGAAAGGAGAAGATACTCTGACCGAATCCGTGTACAGGTTGTCAGGTAAAAACAATTTTGAGATCATTACCGGATATCATTTTGGCGGTTATGCCCGCTATACGGAAGAACTGCTGTCTTTTGCGAGAAAATTTACCCAAGAGACAGGAGTGCCTTTAGATTATGTGTATACAGCCAAAATGGTTTTCGCTTTTGATAAATTATTACATGATGATTTTTTTAAACCGAAAAGTAAAGTAATTTTATTGCACACCGGAGGTTTGATGAATGCCGGAATTAATCAGATAATATGATTCAGAAGGATGGTCAAAGTGCTTTGTTTCATGTACAGATGCCCATTTTTTAAATAAACCGAAGTTTCTTTTTTGATTTTCTTAAAAGTTTGAATTGAAAAGTTATTTCTGCTAACTTTTTAAAAGTCCGTTTTGAAAAAGTTTATAAAATTTTAAACAGAAAATGTCTTTTTACACATTTATTTTCTATAACTTACTGAAAATCAATTATCACTCAAAATCTTGTTGATAACTTTACCTTAATAGTGTAATTGTCAATTATAACTTTTTGACTACTTTCATGCAGAAATTAAAAGCTGAACACTATGAATATGAAAGCCGGAGTGTTGGAGACAACACGCAGAACCTACACCAATGATGAGGTTTTTGAAGAAACATTAAAATATTTTAAAGGGGACGATTTAGCTGCCAGAGTATGGATTAATAAATATGCTTTGAAAGATTCTGAGGGAAATCTCTATGAAAAATCTCCCGAAGACATGCATTGGCGTATAGCCAAAGAAATTGCGCGAATCGAATCTAAGTATGAGAAACCAATGTCAGAAAAGGTTATATTCAATCTGATTAAAGATTTCACATATATAGTTCCTCAGGGAAGCCCTATGACGGGAATAGGTAATCCTTTTCAAATTGCGTCCCTTTCCAACTGTTTTGTCATCGGTAATAAAGGAAACAGTGATTCTTACGGCGGAATCCTGAAAATCGATCAGGAACAGGTACAGCTTATGAAACGTCGGGGAGGTGTGGGACACGATTTATCGCATATTCGTCCGAAAGGTTCTTCTGTTAAAAATTCTGCTTTAACTTCTACGGGGCTGGTACCTTTCATGGAGCGTTTTTCAAATTCTACAAGAGAGGTTGCGCAGGACGGAAGGCGCGGTGCTCTTATGCTTTCGGTTTCTGTCAACCACCCGGATGCGGAGGATTTTATAGATGCTAAAATGGAGCAGGGGAAAGTAACCGGAGCTAATATTTCAGTGCGGATTGATGATGAATTTATGCAGGCAGTAAAGAACGATTTGGCATACGTCCAAAAATATCCGACATACAGCACGACTCCAAAAGTTACCAAAAAAATTCGTGCAAAAAATATTTGGGAGAAAATTGTCCATAATGCATGGAAATCGGCCGAGCCGGGAATTTTGTTTTGGGATACGATTATCAGAGAGTCCCTTCCGGACTGTTATGCAGATTTGGGTTACAAAACAATTTCAACAAATCCATGCGGAGAGATACCTCTTTGTCCGTACGATTCATGTCGTCTGTTGGCAATCAATCTGTATTCTTATGTCAAGCACCCATTTACGTCAAAAGCGTATTTTGACTTCGAGCTGTTTAAAAAGCATGTGAGTTATGCCCAAAGAATGATGGATGATATCATTGATTTAGAACTTGAAAAAATAGACGCGATTATTAGCAAAATAGATTCTGATCCGGAGGATGAGGAAATAAAGCGAATAGAAAAAAACCTTTGGCTCGAAATTCAAAGGAAAGCAAATGAGGGAAGAAGAACAGGAGTAGGAATTACTGCCGAGGGAGACATGTTAGCAGCGTTGGGAATACGTTACGGAAGCGATGAAGGAAACGATTTCTCAATTAAAGTGCACAAGACATTGGCTTTGGCTGCGTATCGTTCTTCGGTAGAAATGGCGAAGGAAAGAGGAGCTTTTGCCATTTACGAGGCATCAAGAGAAATTGAAAATCCTTTTGTATTGAGAATCAAAGAAGCCGATCCGGAATTATTTGAAGATATGCAAAAATACGGCCGCAGAAATATTGCGTTACTGACTATTGCACCTACAGGCAGTACTTCTATCATGACTCAGACGACTTCAGGAATTGAGCCTGTGTTCATGCCGGTTTATAAAAGAAGAAGAAAAGTTAATCCAAATGACAAAGACGTTCGAATTGATTTTGTGGATGAAGTAGGGGATTCTTGGGAAGAGTATATCGTCTTTCACCACAAATTCAGGACCTGGATGGAAGTCAACGGAATAGATACTTCCAAGAAATATTCGAATGAAGAATTGGATGAATTGATAGAGCAATCACCATATTACCGCGCTACCTCCAATGATGTGGACTGGCTGAAAAAAGTCAAGATGCAGGGAGCCGTGCAAAAATGGGTGGATCACTCTATATCCGTAACCATCAATGTTCCGAACGATGTGACAGAAGAACTGGTCAATCAGCTTTATATGACTGCATGGGAAGAAGGATGTAAGGGGGTTACAGTATATCGGGACGGTTCACGCTCTGGCGTATTAGTGTCAAAAGACGAGAAAAAACAGGAAGGTGCAGCATCATCTGCCGGTACAATTACTCCGTTCCCAACGAAACGCCCTCAAGTTTTGAATGCAGACGTACTTCGTTTTCAAAACAATAAAGACAAGTGGATTGCATTTGTCGGGACTATTGATGACAGACCGTATGAAATCTTTACCGGACTGGCAGATGATGAGGACGGCATTTTGCTTCCGCGCTGGGTTAATGAGGGCTATATTATAAAAGACAGAGAAGATAACGGAGATTCCCGATATGACTTCCAGTATGTAGATAAAAGAGGATACAAAACGACTATAGAAGGATTGTCTTACCGATTTAGTCCGGAATTTTGGAACTATGCCAAATTAATTTCCGGTACTCTTCGTCACGGCATGGAGATTGAAAAAGTAGTGGATCTTATTAACAGTCTTCAACTGAACGATGAATCTATCAATACCTGGAAAAATGGTGTCGCAAGAGCTCTTAAGAAGTTTATCCCCGACGGCACAGATGCCAAAGGCAAGTGTACAGAATGCCATTCTACCAATATTATGTATTCGGAGGGCTGCCTAACCTGTAAGGACTGCGGTTCTTCCAAGTGCGGATAAAATTAAATTACCATCTGTTTGAAAGGTCACCTAAAAGTGGCCTTTTTTTGTAAATGGGTACAAACAACAAAGCCACTCAAAATGAGTGGCTTTGTTCGTTATAGAGAGTTTTTCACTATAAATTATAACGTCCTGCCTCTATCACTTTGGCAGCAATCCTGCGTCTTGCTTCCTTGGTATTGACAGTAGGGTATTTTGTAAAGCGCTTCAATCCCATCAGCATCATTCTCAATTCATCCCCTTCTGCAAATCCCATCAGAGCTTCTCGGCCATTGTATGCAATACGCTGTACCGCATCGTTAAAGAATACTTTTAAAATATCTAAATATACTGCACTTCCTTCTTCACCCTGATCAGCATAAACTTTTTTTACACGTGCAAGTAATGACTCGGCAGTATATACGTCAATAAGCATATCTGCCACGCTCATAATAATTTCCTGTTCGTGTTTTAATTTGGTCATCAGCTTTTGAGCTGCAGCACCTGCTACTAAAAGGATTGCTTTTTTGGCGTTTTTAAGTGCATTGTCTTCTTCGCCAAAAGTCCCATCGGGTGTGCTGAAATCAGGAATAGAAGTCAATTCTTTAGAAACTTCTATTGCCGCGGACATAATGTCCAGCTTGCCGCTCATAGCTTTTCTAAGCAGTTGATCCACTGACAACAATCTGTTAATTTCATTGGAGCCTTCGTAAATTCGTGCAATACGTGAATCTCTGTATGCGCGGGATGCTCCGAGTTCTTCAGAATATCCCATTCCGCCATGAATCTGAACATTTTCATCTACTACATAATCCAGTACTTCAGACCCCAACACTTTCACGATAGCACATTCAATAGCGTATTCTTCAGCAGCTCCCAAAAGAGAGTCAGAAAGATCTTTGCCTTCTGATTTGAATATTTGCTCCAAATTCTCAATGTCTTTGGCACATCTGTATGCAGCTACTTCCAGCGCATATATTCGGATAGCCATTTCTGCAATTTTATACTGTATTGCTCCAAAAGATGCTATAGGCACATTAAACTGATAACGTTCATTGGCATAGTTTACGGCCATATTGAATGCTTGCCTTGCGCCCCCTAATGCGGTAGCTCCAAGTTTGTAACGACCAATATTGAGAATATTGAAAGCTATTTTGTGACCTTTACCTCTTTCTCCCAAAAGATTTTCTACCGGAATGCGGCAGTTTTCAAAAAACACCTGTCTGGTAGATGAGCCGTGAATACCCATTTTATCTTCTTCGGCTCCCAATGTCAATCCGGGCGTACCTTTTTCGACAATAAATCCGGTAAATTCTTCTCCGTTTATCTTCGCAAACACTGTGAATACATCTGCAAATCCTGCATTGGTAATCCACATCTTTTGCCCGTTGAGAATCCATTCTTTTCCGTCTTCGCTCAGTATTGCTGTGGTTTTAGCTCCCAGTGCATCGGAACCGGAACTTGGTTCTGTCAGACAATATGATGCTTTTAAAGCACCGGAGGCTAATCCCGGCAAATATTTCTGTCTTTGTTCTTCGGTTCCATAATATAAAATTGGGAGCGTGCCTATTCCGACATGACATACAAGTGATGTGGCAAATGAACCTGTTCGTCCGACTTCTTCCGCAATGATACAGCCGGTAATTACATCCTGTTCCATTCCTCCGTATTGTTCCGGAATAGCTGTTCCCAACAGGCCCAATTCTCCCGCTTTTTCTAACAGGCTGGGAGTGAGGCCGTCCAATTTTTTTTCTATATCAGCCGAACGGGTCATCACTTCCTGCTCCATGAAGTCGCTTGCCATTTGTCTGATCATAATTTGTTCTTCCGTATAGTCTTCCGGAGAGAAAATTTGTTCCGGTGCCGATTCTTTAATCAGAAATTCACCGCCTTTTAATAATTCTTCTTTGGTCATTTTTGTAAAGTTATATTTAATATTTGCTGTTCGATTAAAAATTATAGCCACAGTTTTTGAACTGCGGCTACGATTTAAAAATAAGATTATAGTACTTCGATAATTCCGGCTATTCCCTGCCCGCCACCTACACAGGCAGTAACCATACCACGCTTCTTACCTTGTCTTTTTAGTTCATTAATAAGCTGAACTGTCAACTTAGAACCGGTGCATCCCAATGGGTGTCCCAAAGCAATGGCACCTCCGTTAGGATTCACGATAGACGGGTCTATATCCAATTCTCTTATGACTGCGAGAGATTGAGAAGCAAACGCCTCATTCAGCTCTATCAGGTCAATGTCTTTTAACTTGAGTCCGGCCTGTTTCAGAGCCTGAGGTACTGCGGCGGCAGGACCCATTCCCATGATATGCGGCTCAACACCCACAACAGCGCTGGTCACTAATTTTGCAATAGGAGTGAGGTTGAGTTCTTTTACCATTCTCTCCGACATGACCATTACAAATGAAGCACCATCGGAAGTTTGTGACGAGTTTCCCGCAGTCACGGAGCCTCCGGCAGCAAATACTGGCCTAAGCTTACCCAATACTTCTTTAGTGGTGTCTTTACGCGGGCCTTCATCGGTATCTACTACATAAGAGCGCGTTTTTCTCTTGTTGTTTTCGAGATAAATTTCTTCTACGATAACAGGAACAATCTCATTTTTGAATTTTCCTGCTTCAATAGCCGCAATTGCTTTTTGATGAGAATTGTATGCAAACTCGTCCTGATCTTCTCTCGATACGTTGAATTGTTGAGCTACTGCTTCAGCAGTTAATCCCATAGAGGAATAGTAATCTGCCGTATCTTTGGCAATCTCGTAATTTAGTGTGGTTCGCCATCCTGTCATGGGTAAAAGCGACATAGACTCGGCTCCGCCGGCTATGATGCATTCTCCCATTCCCGAACGAATTTTTGCGGTGGCCATTGCTATGGTTTCCAAACCTGAGGCGCAATATCGATTCACAGTTACTCCTGCGACTTTTATTGGCAACCCTGATCTTAACACGAGCATACGCCCGATTTGCATTCCCTGTTCGGCTTCGGGAATTGCATTGCCGCAAATAAGGTCATCAACTAATTCCGGGTTAAAGTCGGGAATAGAACTGATTAAGTGCCTGATGACTTCTGCACCCAAATCATCCGGACGTGTAAATCGGAACCCGCCTCTTTTGGCTTTGCCGACTGCTGTCCTGTATCCTGCTACTATATAAGCTTCTTGCATGATGTTATATTTTTTGTTTGAAAAGACTTTAGAGCCAATCGCTGCACTTCATAAGTTGTGGCTGAATTGAACTCCGAAGTTTGTATTAATTTTGAATGAATAAGACATTTGATAAATTTTTGAGTTGTCGAGTCCGGAATCGGTAACGTTTCTGTTTTTAGCTTCCATTCTCTGAGTTTTCTCTAATTTCTTAAAGGTCTTCCTGTATTTAACATAGCCTGGATTCTCTCCAGCGTTTTCTTTTCTCCGCATAGACTTAAGAAGGCCTGACGCTCCAAATCAAGAAGATACTGTTCATCCACCTGAGCAGGACTTGATAAATCCCCTCCACATATTGCGTATGCAATTTTCTCTGCGATTTTAGCATCATGCTCGGAAATATATCTTCCACGCTTAAAAGAGTCGATGCCTACAAGTAATGTTCCCAACCCTGTCCTGCCCATTACGGTAATATCTTTTCTTCTGGCAGGCTGTGTATATCCCTGTTCTGCCATTCTCAATACCTGGGCTTTGGCTTCGGCAATGAGACGCTTGTTGTTCATGACAATTCTGTCTGTACCTTTTCTGAAAAAGCCTTTGTCAAA
Organism: uncultured Chitinophagales bacterium; assembly: GCA_964653095.1. Taxonomy (GTDB): domain Bacteria; phylum Bacteroidota; class Bacteroidia; order Chitinophagales; family JADIYW01; genus JAMLHH01. Next base: position 29,022 of record CAZZEH010000028.1, on the reverse strand, counting down.
ACCATCTAATGCAGAAGTCGCAACTTTTGCCATAGCAATGTTTAAGAATGCTTCCTGAAGTTTAGGAATTTGAACATCACCGTCGAAAAAGCTGTCTGACAGGCGAAGTGCCAATTCTTTAATTCCGCCGCCACCCGGTACCAGACCTACGCCAACTTCTACCAAACCAATATAAGTTTCTGCTGCTGCGACCGCCACATCTGCATGCATAGTCAGCTCACAGCCACCGCCAAGCGTCATTCCGTGAGGCGCTGCTACAACCGGTATAGAGGAATACCTTGCCCGCATAGTTGTATTTTGAAACTGTCTGATAGCTATATCTAACTCGTCATATTCCTGTTCGGAAGCAAGCATAAAAATCATAGCCAAGTTGGCTCCAACTGAAAAATTTGTGCCTTCGTTGCCAATGACCAAACCGTTATAACCGTTTTCGGCAATCTCTATAGATTTATTGATAGCTGCCAATACATCACCGCCCAAAGAATTCATTTTGGAGGTGAATTCTAAATTGAGGACTCCGTCTCCAAGGTCATGAAGAATGCCTCCGCTATTTTGGAATACGGGCTTTTTCTCTCTCAATGTATCCAATAAAATGAATGATTCAGTTCCCGGGATGACCTCATAGGTCTGAGTTTCCTGATTATAATATTTTCGGGCTCCGTTTTCACTTTTATAAAAAGACGGATTGTCTGTTTTTGCGAGTTTTTGCACCCACTCACTGATTTCAAGCCCTTCAGCTTCAGCTAATTCAATTCCTTTCTGAAGTCCGACAATATCCCAATACTCAAAAGGACCAATATCCCATGCGAAGCCGGCACGCAGAGCGGCATCTAAACTGTACAGATTGTCCGAAATTTCCGGCACTCTGTTGGAAACATAGGCAAACAATCCGGCCAGTGACCTTTTGACTAATTGTGCACCCTTGTCGTCATGCTTAATAAATGTCCTGATTTTGTCCGATAAACTGCCTTTGGATTTGGCATCTTTTAAGGATGGAAAATCCGGTTTGATCACAGGTTCGTATTGCAAACTGTCTAATCTCAGTGCAAGAGTTACTCTTTTGCCGTCCGGGCTTTTGGTCTTTTCGTAATAACCCTTTTTAGTTTTATTTCCGAAAAATTTATTTTCTAATAAAAAATCGACATAAGGAGGTGTGACAAAGGCACCGGCCTGCTCATCATCCGGACAGGAATCTTTGATACCCATCATGACTTTTGTGCCTGTGTCATTACCAACCAAATCGGATAGTTTAAAAGTTCCGGTTTTGGGTCTTCCGATTACCGGGCCTGTCAGCTGGTCAACTTCTTCAATTTTGAGTCCGAGTTCTGTGGTAAGCTGAAAAATCTTAGCCATTGAATATACGCCCACTCTGTTTGCAATAAAAGCCGGGGTGTCTTTACAAAGTACAGTTTCCTTACCCAAAGTTTTGTCTCCATACGACATCAGAAAATCCACAATTTCCGGATCGGTATCCGGTGTAGGGATGACTTCCAAAAGTTTTAAATATCTCGGAGGATTGAAAAAGTGAGTTCCCGCAAAATTCTTTTTAAAATCATCACTTCTTCCTTCCGACAGCAAGTGTATAGGTATGCCAGAGGTGTTTGAGGTGATAAGTGTACCCGGCTTACGGTACTTTTCTACTTTTTCGTATATTATTTTTTTAATATCCAATCTTTCCACTACAACTTCTACTATCCAGTCGCACTCTTTGATTTTAGGCATGTCGTCATCAAAGTTTCCCAACGTGACCCGATTGGCAACTGCTTTAGTGTACAGAGGAGATGGCTTGGATTTCAAAGCGAAGTTAAATAGTTTGTTTACAATCCTGTTTCGCTCTTTTGGATTGTTTTTTTCTGCATCACTGAGGTCTGCAGGAACCATATCCAGCAATAACACTTCGCATCCGATACCGGCGAAATGTAATGCAATACCGGCTCCCATCACTCCTGCACCCAGAACAACTACTTTTTTAATAGCTCTGTTCGTATTTGTTTTCTCCATGATTTTGGTAATTAGTATTTATGTAAAAAATATTTATTTCTTGATAGACAGGCTAAAAGCTGCAAATCTGTCAATGAGTCTTTCATAGGCATTTTGAATGAATACAGAATCTTTAAAAATTCTGGACATCATTACTGCACCTTCAAATTCTGCAACAGTTTGTTCCGCTAATTTTTCTGCATCTTCTTCATTTGTGATTTCCAAGAAAACAGTCTTTACAGCCTGAATCCAATCGTTAAAAAAAATCTGAATAAACTCTGAAAACTCAGGATTGTCCCAAGCTGTTTCTACCCCGATATTGCCCATGATGTCACCATCCCGCAAAAGTGCCGCTTTAGACCTTTCAAACATGAGTTCAATTTTTTCCTGAGGAGTAAGTTTATCGTCATAGGCAATAGAAAAAACTTTGATCTGGAAATAAGTATAAGCATATTTTATCACGGCCAGCATTAGAGCTTCTTTACTAGGAAAGTAATGATACAGACTTCCTTTAAGTAGTCCGCAGGCTTCAGCTATGTCAGCGATAGAGGTGTTGTGGTAGCTTTTTTGTCTGAACAGTCTGAGGGATTGTTTCAGTATATTGTCAATCGTTTTTCTTTGTTTAGACACCTTGGCTTGTTGGTTATCTTAATGTTAAACTGCAAAGATAATTCATTGATTTAGCTTAACCAAACGATTGTTTGGTTTAAAAGTTAAGATTGAAAAAGATTTTTATCATGAACTGTTTTATTTTTAGCTTTAAATTAGAATATATATTATTGTACTTGTATGAATAATCTTTTAAAATTATTTTTTGCCCTCGCAGTCTTATTTTTTGTTCTCTTTACTGTGCAATCCTGCAGCAAGGATAATTCAAAGTTGAAGTCTGTGAATTTGAAAGTTCGGTTTACTGCCAGCAAAACAGTCCTTGCATTGGGTGATACTATCAGTTTTACTGATTCTACAGAAGGTTTTCCTCTGAAGTGGCAATGGTATTTTGAAGGAGGGAAACCTTCTTCTTCCAAAGAACAGCATCCGACCAATATTATGTATGATAATTTAGGTGAATATTCTGTCAGGCTTATAGTTTCTAATGCGCATATGACAGATTCTCTGGTCATTAAAAAATATATTAAGGTTGTTGGGCTGCTTCCGGTTGTATCCACTGCGACTCCTTACAATTTCACTATAAATTCAGCAATAGGAGGGGGCGAAGTAGAAGATCAGGGGACTGCTCCGTTAGAAGAAGTGGGTATAGTGTGGAGTGAAAACACTCAGCCTACTGTAAACGATTTCAGAAAATACAAACCTATGACAGAGCCGGGTGAGTTTAGCTTTGTAATGGATGATCTGAAGGACAATTCGGTCTATTATTATCGTGCTTATGGAAAATCATCTTTAGGAACCACATATGGTGAGGAGCATGAATTTAAAACCTTAGAAATAGACACTTGTGATTATATTGATGATTGGTTTGTGGATTCTAGAGACGGGAACAGATACAGGTTTTTTGAAGTTGGCGGTAAGGTATGGATGGGAGATAATTTGAATTATAATTCATCAGATTCATGGTGCTACAATGATGATGAAACTAATTGTACTTTACTCGGCAGATTATACACTTTTGAAGCCGCAGAAAATGTATGTCCTGCAGGTTGGAAACTTCCTTCTGTGCAGGAATGGAATGAACTGCTCCACTTGTTAGGAACGGATGCGGGAACAAAAATGAAAAATAAAAACGCATGGGGAGATGTCTCACCTGCAACAAATAATTATTGCTTTTCTGCCAAGCCTGCGGGTTATAAAAACCTGCCAACCGGCAGATATTCTACGAAAGATTACTTTGGATTTTGGTGGACATCGTCCTCTAATTCAGACGGGAATATTGCTAAAAGTATATCGTATGACAATTCCACAGTGATAGAAGATACTTTTGAGGGTGATAAAGCAGTTTCTGTCAGATGTCTTAAAAAATAAAAGGCTGCCATATTGAAACAGCAGCCTTTTGCAAAATATAATTTTTAATTATTTCCAGTACCTTTTAAAGTCATTTACCCAGGCTCGGATAAGGGGCATTTCCTCTTTGCCTACATAGCCCTCGTTAGTAAGGAATTCATAACATCTTATCAGGTCGTCTAAGATATTTTCTTTCCCTCCCTGGATGTCCAGCGTTGCCAATCCCTGAGCAATTTTTGAGTTGTTGAGATAACCCGGGACCTCATCTTCAAAATCTTTCATCAGATCGTGTTCGTTCCTTTCCTGCCAGACAGTTGCATCATGAAATAAAACACTCCAGCCATTTGCCCAGGCAATTCTCTGTGCTACGAAGCTTCTCCATATATCTGTCATTCTAAAACTGCAGTATGACGGAAGATACATCAGTGGGAAAGCTTCTTTAAACCAATATGTATTTTGGCTGTTAAACGGACACCAGGCATCGTCGCCCAATGCAATATTTCCGACTTTTTTAAAGTTCAGAGGCAGTTCAAAAGCAAGTCTGAATACTGCATCCACGTCGGGATTTTCATCTGCTAATCCTTGTTGTATAGGGCATTCCACATTTTGAATGGAAAATGTATCTAAAGCAGGAAGCTGCGTTTGGAGTTCACTCAGAGGAAGACCTCTCGGCCAAATAAACTTGTCCGAAAAATATTTGTACACATTCACCCAGCCCTGATTTTTTATATCATATGCATTGACGGTTTGTGTTCGGTCTGACCAAAATTCTTCTCTTGGAAGATTGTCATCGTCCGTCTCAATAATTTGTTCTGTACCTCTCGATATAGCAATAATATATCCAATATTTTTTCTTGCATAATGTCGGGTAGGACATAATTTTGCAAATTCTGAATCTAAATTTTGCTGTCTTTCCACAGACCAGAAATCACATCCGTCTATATGAAATTCACTGGGAGATTTTGTGTCGCCGATAAGTATGAAATCAAAATCTCTTTTTCCGCTCTCATCTGCATACGTGTGCAGTGATTCCATAGTTGGAGGTGCAATTGAAGTAATTACTAACGATTTTTTTGTCATGATTTTAAATAGTAGGTTTATTTCCTTTTAGTCTTTCAAAAAAGTAATGCAGCAATGTCAGATTCGCGTTTTTGATAGCTGCTTTTGATACTCTCGGAGAAGGAGCTTTGTAGTGTATGGGAACTTCAAAAATCCTTCTGTTTCTTAAAAGATATCTCAGTTCGGTCTGATAAAAATGAGCTTGGGATAAAAGCTGATAATCCAAAATACTTTTAATGACATCCCGATGAAATCCCTGATACCCGGATGTCATATCTTTTAATTTTGTTCCTAAGAGTAGGTTTGCGAGAACTGTTCCGGTCTTTGACAGCATCCTTCGTTTAAAAGGAGAATCTCCCATTGAACCTCCATTGATAAATCTGCTCCCAAATGCACATTCATTGCCCTCATTCAAAACTCTTAAGAACATAGGAAGCGCTCTCGGATCGTGAGACAATCCGGCATCCATTTCTATAATAAGTTCGTGTCCCTTGTCGTATGCATGCTTAAATCCGTTGAGATAGGCATCTACTACCGATTTGTTTTGAGGCGCCCATACGACCTCATATCTGTTGTCTTTTTTTTCTAACTCTTTCGCCAGTTCGAGAGTCTTATCTTTAGAAGCATTGTCAATAACAAAATAAATTTTGCCCGATTCCAATACATCCAGTACTTCTGACAGAAGGGCTACAAAAGGTTCAAAATCCGCTTCTTCATTTGCCATCGGAACTACAGCAGCCCAATCGTTGTACAGATACATTAATATTAAATATTTTTTTGACGCACAAAGGTAATGTTAATTTCTGAAATCTAAGATTTATTTCATTTAATTGTAACCATGTATTTATTATTTGAATCATGTAGGATTTCTCTGACTCAAAATGAGGTTGCAATGGTTTTTTAAAAGCTCACATGAAGTTTTATATTAAATCTCCTCGACGTAAGATAATTAGGAAGAGGCCAGACTACATTTCTTACATCTTTTATCCACCGATGGGAGAGTGTGTTTTGTACCCCCAATAAATTCAGCACTTCTGCACTTAGCCATATTTTATCAAAGTGATTGAAAAATTTATTCTTTTGCTGTTTTTCTCCATCTACCAATAAATATGAAAAACCAATATCCACTCTTCTGTAAAGCGGCATCCTCAGAATATCGTTATATCGTTTTCTGTCCGGTGGTCCGTAAGGAAGGCCGGAGCCGAGATGCAGCTGCATGTGCATTTTCAGATTTTTGTTTTTGATAAGATAGTCCTGAAAGAAAATACTCAGATTAAACCTTTGATCTGTGGGCCTTGGAATGTAACCCGGAAGAATTGATATACTGTCGGCAGCAATCTGACCTTGGGACATTCCGGTAATAAGTTCGCCTGACTCATTGAAATATTGGAAATATTGGTCGTCTAAAATATCTTCAGCCGTTTTCAGAAAGCTTAAGCTAATCCAGGAGTCGGTTCCTTTTACAAACTCGCCGAAAAGTCTGATTCCCACACCCGCAGCGTACCCTTTGGCATTATTATCCGCAAAATATCGAATGTTCACATCTTCAATTTGGTATGGAATGATATCTTTTAAATGTTTGTAATATGCTTCTGAAGTGAATTTAAAATTACGGCTCCACATTTTAAAGTTTAATTCTGTACCCAACACAAACTGATAGGCTTTTTGTGCCCGAACTTCGGGATTGATATATCCGTCAAAATCTCTCAGTTCTCTGTATAAAGGCGGCTGCGCATAAAGTCCTCCTGAGGCTTTAATTGTAAAGTCTTTTTTGGTATTAGGCTTAAAATATATCTGTGCTCTCGGACTCAGTATGAATTGTTTATTTACATCCCAATAATGCATTCGCAGTCCTGCGTTTATTGACAGCTTGTTTTTTCCGTCCAAGATTTGCCAGTTATCCTGTACATATGCCTGATATCTTAAGCTGTTTAATTCTATCTGTGTTTTTAATCGGTTAATAATAGCCGGATACACACCTGAGTATGGGATAGAAAAACCTGCAGAATCCGTTCTTTCCCACTCGCTGATTCTGTCCAAAAAAGATTCATACTGAATGGAAGCTCCCCAGTCTAAAGTATGATTTGAAAGCAAATGAGTGTTTCGAATGCCTGCCTGATAAATATTCCCCTGAAGGCTGTTTCTTATCCAATTTTGAAATGTACCGATTCCCAAATTCCTTTTGACCTTTCCAAAATTGTCACTTCCGAAATCGGACTCTATTTCATCCAGAAAGTATTCTCCTGTAATGTCAATGTTTTCGCTTTCATTGAGATACCAGGCCGAACCTATAATTTTATAGACAGACCTGGAATTAGGATAATATTTAAAAGCTAATCCTCCCATTCTGTTATTGAAAAACGATTTTTCTTTTCCTTCAAAATATACAGACAGACGCATAATCTGGTTAAACGCTCCTGTAGTGGTGGATTGGGTGGCTGGTGTAAAGCCAAATTTATTATTGCTTAATCCTGCCAATAGTTCCAATTCTGTTTTGGAGGATGGCTGCCAGATTACGTTAGTCTGAATATCTAAAAAATTGGGATTGTATTCTCCTTTGGTGTCCAGACTTCCCAGTAGATATGCATTATTCTTATACCTCAAACCAAAAAGGAAACTGAGCTTTTTGTTTTTTGTAATACCTTCTAAATGAGCACTTGCACCTAAAAGGCTTAAAGTGGCACTTCCTCCAAATTTTCGGGGACGCTTATAGCGAATATTGAGAGAACTGGACATTTTATCTCCATATTTTGCTTCAAATCCACCCGCGTTAAAAGAGATGCTCTGAGTCAGGTCCGGGTTAATGAAACTGAGACCTTCCTGCTGACTGTTGGAAACCAGCATCGGTCTGTACACTTCAAAGTCATTTATGTACACAAGGTTTTCGTCATAATTACCACCTTTGACTGAATACTGCGACGACAACTCATTGTTTGACACCACGTTAGGCAATGTTTTTATTAAATCAGAAACTGTATTGCCACTACCTGAAGGGAGCATAGTCAGGTTTTCCGGGTCTATCTGAAACTCTCCGGTCTTTTCATGGTTTTGCCTGATGACAATTTCCGTAGAATCCAATTCAGTATAAATTTCATTCAGTGTAATGTCCGTCATTTGATTTTTCCCGAAACTGACCTGAATGCGAACTGTTTTTTCTTCGTAAGCAATATGTTTAAATTTAACCTCTACAATATTTTCCTGCGGAGCCTTTATTTGAATCCTATATCTCCCTTTTTCGTCAGACACTGCACCGGAACTGTAAGCAGGGTTTATAGTAAAGACACTTACATTTGGAATTGGTACTCCATTGGAGTCTTTTATAACACCTTTTAAATCAATTGATTGAGCAAATCCAATTTGCAGACAGATAGAAATAATTGTTAGAGTAAGAATATATCTCATACCAAAAAAACAACGCAATTTAAGCAGAGATATTTTTTAAGCTGCTTACGGCATCAATTGGGTTCTTTGCTTTAAAGACTGCACTTCCTGCAACCAACACATCTGCACCTGCCGAAAAAATCTCCTGCGCATTTTCTAAAGTGACTCCTCCATCTACCTCTATCAGAGCTTTGGAGTTGCTTGCGTCTCTCAGTGCGGCAAGTTTTTCAATTTTTTTTAAGGACTGCGGAATGAATTTCTGTCCGCCAAATCCGGGATTGACAGACATCAGACAAACTAAATCCAAATCCGGTAAAATATCTTCCAATGAAGATACAGGAGTGTGAGGATTGACAGCCACACCGGCTTTTAGACCAAGCTGGTGAATCTCCTGAACGGTTCTGTGCAAATGTGTACATGCTTCTATATGCACGCTTATCAAATCTGCTCCGGCATCCTTAAAATCTTTTAAATATTTTTCCGGTTCAACAATCATTAAGTGAACATCAAAAAAGTGGTCTGTAAGTGTACGCATAGCGGCAAGTACCGGAAATCCAAAGCTTATATTTGGCACAAATCTTCCGTCCATAATATCCACGTGAACCCAATCGGCCTTGCTGTGGCGAAATAAATCAAATGAAGAGTTCAAATCTGCAAAGTTTGCAGAAAGAACAGAAGGTGCTACAATAGGTACTCGCATTGAGTAAAGATATAAAAAGCCTCCTTAATTAAAACCGGTTTCACCGTTTTAATTCATTCACACAAGAGACTTGTTTACAGACTTTTAAATCTTTTTGTAGCTTCTCCCTTACTGATTTTTTTGATAGCTCTGTTTTTGATCTGTCGGACTCTTTCTCTCGTCAACTCCATCTTTTCGGCAATTTCTTCAAAATTATACCTTTGGTTGAGTTCATTCAAGCCGTAGTAATATTTAAGTATTTGCTGTTCTTTGTCAGTAAGTTCTTTTAGTATTTGATTGAAATATACCTCCTCAGACCTCTTGTCAAGATGAGCGTCCGGTTTCGGAACGGAATTATCGTGCATAAGGTCGATAAAAGCTGTGTCTTCCTCTCCATTGATTGGCTGATCGGTGGAGATGTATTCGCACATACTGCTTTTTATCGCTGCAATTTCTCCGGTAGTCATATCCAAAAGTTCTGCGAGTTCTTCGGTAGTAGGCTTTCGCTCGTGTCTTTGAAGAAAGTCATTTATTGCGGTATTCAATTTGTTTTGCTCAATGACTTTGTTCATAGGGATTTTTATCATCTTGGCCTGTTGGGTCAGTGCCTGCAATATAGACTGACGAATCCACCAGACTGCGTAAGAAATAAACTTGAATCCTTTTGTTTCATCAAACTTGGACGCAGCTTTAATCAAACCAATATTTCCTTCGTTGATTAAATCATTCAGCGACAAACCCTGATTCTGATATTGTTTGGCCACAGAAACCACAAACCTCAGGTTACTCATAATAAGTGTGTGAATCGCCTGAGTGTCACCGTTACGAATTCTTTGAGCCAATTCTACTTCTTCCTTTGGTTCAAGCAGAGCGTACTTTGAAATTTCTTTTAAATAAGAGCTTATGGAATAGGAATCTCTTGCAGTTATCCTATTATTGATTTTGAGTTGTTTCATGACATACGCTTTAGGTTTTCATTTACTTACGTAAAATCATTGAAAAAGTTTCATTTTTTAACATATTGCTAAAATTTATGTGATATAAATTTAAAATGCCAGTTGATTTGTGTGGATATGGTATTTTGGTATCTGTCACGCGGCAGAAAGAAAAATAACAGAGTTTAGGGAATTGTTTATAATTTTGACCGAATGGAAATTCAGGATTTATACCGACATTTTTTGAATAGTACCGGAATCTGTACAGATACCAGAATGCTTAAAAAAGGGCAGATATTTTTTGCGTTAAAAGGACAGGCTGACGGAAATTATTTTGCAAAAGATGCCGTGCAAAAGGGAGCTTTACTTGCAGTGATTGATAATCCTACATTTTCACAGGGCGAAAAAACTATTTTAGTTGAGGATGCGCTAAAAACTCTTCAAAAGTTGGCAAATTACCACAGACGACAATTTAATATTCCGATAATCGGCATTACAGGGTCTAATGGGAAAACCACGACGAAAGAACTGATGACCGCAGTTTTAAAACAAAAGTTTCAGGTGCATCATACTTTTGGAAATTTAAACAATCATATAGGAGTTCCGCTCACTCTTCTTGAACTGAAACAGAATCATGAAGTAGCGGTAATTGAAATGGGCGCCAATCATATTGGTGAAATTGAATTGTTGTGTACAATTGCAGAACCTGACTATGCAGTGATCACTTCTATTGGCAGAGCTCATATCGGTGAGTTTGGAAGTTTTGAAGCGGTTAAAAACACAAAAGCCGAATTGTATAAATGGGCTGCAAATAATCAGGGAAAGGTTTTTCTGAATACAGATTTGAATATACTGGCAGAGATGATTGAAAAATCGGGAACAAAGCAGGTGATTACTTACGGCACTTCTTCTCAAAACGACTATGTGTTTGAGTATCTTGGTTCTTCTCCTTATGTTCAGTTTTCGTCCGGCAACAGTGTCTATAGGACTCAGCTTATCGGAGAGTACAATTTTTACAATCTGATTACGGCTGCTGCGGTTGGGAAATACTTTGGAGTGCCGGAAGAACGGATAGTAAAAGCCTTGCAGAATTATTCCCCGCAAAATAACAGGTCTCAAATTTTAAAGTACAGAAACTCTACTGTAATTCTGGATGCCTACAATGCTAATCCGAGCAGTATGGAATCCGCTCTTGAAAATTTGAATCACATGGCAGCTTCTAAGAAAGGTGCCGTATTGGGTCAAATGAATGAATTGGGGAAATACAGTCGGGAAGAACATCAGAAAATTGCAGATTTGGCAGAGAGTTATAATTTAAACTTTTTGGTTCTCGTAGGAGAGAAGTTTACCAAAATACAGACTTCGGAATTTACATTGAAATTTAATCACGTAAGTGAGGTAAAAAACTGGTGGCATTCTGTCGAAATTGGCAATACTCTTGTATTAGTGAAAGGGTCGAGAGGAATTCAATTGGAAAAACTTTTTGAATAATCGTTTACTGTTCAAAAAAAGAAATAATTTTTTCGGCTTTTACAAGACACTCTTCCCACTCTTCTTCAGGGTCAGAATCTGCCGTAACTGCACTTCCTGCCCGAATACTGCATTTTTGCTCTTTCTCATAATAAATCAAACTTCTGATGACCACATTCAAATCAAAATTTCCATTGGGTTCAAAAAAACCTACCGCACCGGAGTACAAATCCCGATGCATATTTTCTGCCCTGTCAATAAGTTTCAGAGTATTGTTTCGGGGCGAACCGGTCATACTGGCCATCGGAAAAGCAGCCTGAAGTATATCAGAAAATTTTATATCTTTTTTTAGTGTACAGCTTATTTTTGAAACCAACTGATGTACCTGAGAGTATGAGTATATTTCGGCGAGTTCTTGTACTTCTATACTCCCGATTTTTGCAATTTGTGCCAAATCACTTCGGGCCAAATCTACTGCAATAATATTTTCCGAAATGTTTTTCTCTGATTTAACCAATTCTCTGCTTTTTTTATCCGCTTCTTTGTCCTCAAATCTCGGAGTCGTACCTTTGATGGGCTGAGAAAGAATTTTATCTCCATTTTTCGAAATAAATCTTTCAGGGCTATAACACAACAGATGCAAATTGCTAAGTTTCAGATACGCTGAAAAAGGAGCTTTTATGACCGAATGAAACTTTTGGTATGCGATTGACGGATATTTCAACTGTCGGTCGGCTTCCCATTCAATGCAATAATTCACTTCCCGAATATTGCCAAGAGAAATTTCTTCTTTTATCAATTGGACGTTTTGGAGATATTCCGATTTTTGAGTTTTTAAGTTAAACTTTAGATGTGATTTCCTATACAAGTCGATATCAGGCGGGCTCAATTCAGACAATTCCGCATTTGGAAGACTATGAGCTTCGATCACTCCTTTACAAGCTATGAAAACAATTTTCGGAACAAAAAAATGGATTAAATCAGATTCCGTGGTGGTATTTGCAGGTTTGAATTCTATATCAGGATATAAAATATTTTTTAGGTCATAGTTCAAATATCCCATTCGCCAGTCCGGATTAGCCTGAAGCCATTCATCAAACAGTTTCAGAGACTGATTTTGTCTGTTATTAAGAACAAATGAATTCTGCTTGCCCCAGCCTAAAATCCATTCAATACCTTTATCGTCCTGTTCCCAACCGTCAAAGAGGATAAAGTCCTCTTTCGGTTGTGAGTGCAAAATTCTCTCCCTGAATTCCTGAGGTGATACCTTTAAATAAGTAATAATTCTGGAGTGCGAATTCATGAAGTTACAGTTCTATCAACTGCCTTCTGTCCGGCCCGACAGATGCCCACGAAACTTTCACTTTCAGATAGTCTTCCAAATAGGATATGAAATTTTGCATTTCTTCCGGGACTGAATTGTCGTTCGGAAGTTTTCCCCAGGATTTCATATAATTATATACAGGACGAACGTCATCCTGAGTCAAGTCAAAAGGAAGCTTTTGAGTCTGTTTTCCCTCTCTGTCGTATGCGCTGCAAATCCCAAACTCCTCAAAATTATTAAGCACATCTAACTTAGTTACGACTAACTGGGTAACACCATTCAGCATGCAGGAGTATTTTAAAGCAGGCAAGTCAATCCACCCGCATCTTCTCGGCCTCCCGGTGGTGGCTCCGAATTCGCCTCCTTCCTGTCTCAGCTTTTCACCGATTTCATTTTTCAATTCGGTAGGAAAAGGGCCGCTCCCAACTCGGGTGCAGTATGCTTTGGTGATTCCGATTACTTCTCCTATGGAGCTGGGCGGAACTCCTAATCCCGTACAAACGGCTGCAGTAATCGTGTTGGATGAAGTTACAAAAGGATAGGTGCCAAAATCAATGTCTAACATCGAGCCCTGTGCGCCTTCGGCTAATATCTTTTTACCGGAAGCCATCTGCTCGTGAATGAAGTAAAAGCTGTTGATAATTTTGTACGCTTTTAGTTCCCGAACAGCTTCAAACCAATCGTCTTCCTGTTCTTTCAGGTCAAAGTCAAAATTATAATGCTGTAGCAAGGTCAAATGCTTGCTTTTCAGTACCTGATACTGATCTCTGAAATTATCGTGGAGTATGTTTCCTATGCGCAGGCCGTTCCTTCCGGTTTTGTCCATATAAGTCGGGCCGATACCTTTGAGAGTAGAGCCGATTTTACCTGAACCTTTTGACTTTTCGGAGGCTGCATCTAACATTTTATGCGAAGGCAGAATTAAGCTTGCATTTTTTGAAATGACTAATCTGTCTTTAACAGGTATTCCGGCTGCTTCTAATTTTCTGATTTCCTGAATTAAAGTCACCGGATCAATGACTACTCCGTTGCCAATCAGGTTCATGCATTTTTCTCTGAAAATCCCGGAAGGGATGGTATGCAAAACTGTTTTGTTGCCGTCTATTATCAATGTATGCCCGGCATTTGGCCCTCCTTGGAATCTTGCTATTATATCGTATTGTTCTGCTAAGAAATCTACAATCTTTCCTTTCCCTTCGTCGCCCCATTGAAGGCCTAATAGTACATCTATTTTCATGTAAAACTTAAAATCTTAATATTGCTAATTTATTCTGCTGATTCGTTTTTCTTACCCTGACATTTATCGCATTCTTCGATGTGAAAGGTAAGGGAGTGTTTTTTTATTTTATGCCCCAAAAGACTTTCCTGAGTGGACTTTATCAAATATACTCTTGGATCACAAAACTCAATTACATGACCGCAATTTTCACATATTATATGGTCATGCTGTCTGTATCCGTATGCTCTTTCATATTGGGCGTGGTTCTTGCCAAATTGATGTTTGGTCACTAAATCACAACTGACAAGAAGTTCAAGAGTATTATAAACAGTAGCTCTGCTCACGTTAAATTGATTGTTTTTCATTTGCAGATACAGTTGTTCCGCATCAAAATGTGTGTTGTTGCTGTATATCTCTTCCAATATGGAAAATCTTTCCGGGGTTTTTCTTTGTTTGTTCTGTTCCAGATAAGATGCGAAAATTAATTTTGCATCCTGAATCAGTTTGGAATTGGCTTCATTCATCTTGAAAATTCAATAATTACAAAAATAAGTTTTTAAAAAGTATATCTAAAGATATTGGCTTATATTTTTCAACAGATAACACGTTGATATGTTGAGTTTTATAAAAAAGTGCATAAATACAACATTTTATAAACAATGGGCGAATAAATAAACATGCGGTCAGCGAGTCAAAATTAAATCACTCAACCACCGATATAGTTACCCTGTACTGTGTCTGCCTATGGAGGAAGGGACTCACAACCAAAGCGCGGTCACTGAGGGCGACGACGATGCAATACCTGAGGAGGTGGCTGAGGTTACTCGAAGTACTCTCGAAGGCGGAGCAACTCAAAGCGACTTTTCCATTTGTGATTTTACCTGCCTCTGACGGATTAATCTCACTAAGACATAGCTGGCTTTAAAGAAAATTAGCAGTGGTTTTGTGTACTGTGGGTATTAGAAAGGAAAAAGTGTTTGATTTATGTCATAAATAAATTTAACGGTACTTTTGTGAACAATATATTTGTCATTTTCGCTTTAACTTTTCTGAAGGAATGAAATACAGGTTTTTGGGGATATTTTGGTTCGTTTATGCACTTTCAACAATCATGTTATTTGCAGAAACCGAAAAATATACTGTCAGCGGATATGTACGTGATGCGGACATAGGAGAAACGCTGATAGGAGCCAATGTGTATATAGAACTGGAGGATGGAGGCAGGGTGGGTGTATCGACCGATTTGGATGGTTTTTATTCTCTCAGATTAAATGCAGGAAAGTATGAGGTGCATTTTTCTTACGTGGGCTATCAGACTGTAGTTAAGAAAATAAATCTAAATAAAAATACAGAACTCCATGTGAGACTGAAGGAAGGGCGGGAGTTGCAGGAGGTCGTAGTTACTTCGGAGAGAAGAGATGAAAATATAAAAAGTACCGATTTGGGGAAAGTGCAGCTGGATATGGAAACGATTAAGTCCATTCCCGCTTTTATGGGAGAAGTAGATGTAATCAAAGCGATGCAGATGCTCCCGGGAGTACAGGCAGCAGGAGAGGGCAATTCGGGAATCTATGTAAGGGGAGGAGGACCGGATCAGAATTTAGTGCTTTTGGATGGTGCTACAATATATAATCCCGGTCATCTATTTGGCTTTTTCTCTGTATTTAATTCCGATGCGGTGAAAGAAGCCACGCTGATTAAAGGAGGGATGCCGGCCAATTATGGAGGGAGAATTTCTTCCGTGATTGATGTGGAGACCAAAAGTGGTAACAGCGACCGATTTCAGATGGACGGCGGGATCGGACTGATAAGTTCAAGATTTGCCTTACAGGCTCCCATACAAAAAGGCAAAAGCTCTTTCATGCTTGCCGGCAGAAGAACGTATGCTTTTGACGTAGCCAAACCTTTAATCAAACGGACTGATTTTGCCGGCACAAATTATAATTTCTACGATCTTAACTTTAAGGCTAATTACGTTTTCTCCGGTAAAGACAGACTGTTTGTAAGCAGTTATTTCGGACGGGATGCATTTATCTACAACAATACTGCAAACAAAACAAACGTAAAAATTCCGTGGGGTAACGGTACCGCGACAGTTAGGTGGAATCACCAGTTTAATGAAAAGCTGATGATGAATACCTATTTTATTTTCAATGATTATAAATTCTCTTTCGACGGGAAGCAGTTAGATTTTAAACTTTCAGTGAAATCGGGTGTCAGAGATATCGGTACCAGAGTGACTTTGACGCATACCCCTTCTGAAAAACACAAGCTTTTATACGGGTACGATTATTCTTACCACATTTTTACACCAAATGCAGGTTCGCTTTCTACCGGAGATTCAAAATTCAAACTGACAGAGGGGAAAAAGTATGCGCATGAGATGGCAGCGTATATACAGGATGATTGGGATATTAATGACCGGATTAGGCTCTCTACCGGATTTAGGATGAGTATGTTCCAGCAGGTTGGTCCGTACAATCATTTTCCGGGCGGCATCTATTCAGGAGATACGATACGATATAAAAAGGGACAGCCCGTAAAAACGTGGTGGGGACCGGAGCCGAGATTTGCGATGCGATATGCCATAGACGGCACGCAATCTATAAAAGCAGGCGTGGCGATGAATTATCAGTATATCCACTTAGTATCTACTTCCAACAGTACTCTTCCGACAGATTTGTGGGTACCGAGTTCTGCTTTGGTAGAACCGCAGTGGGGACTTCAGTATTCTATCGGTTATTTTAGGAATTTCAAAGAAAATATGTTTGAGTTTTCGTCTGAGATTTATTATAAAGACCTGAAGAGTCAGATTGAATTTTCGGAGGATTATATACGGGAGCTGAACGAAGAAATTGAGACCGGATATGTATTTGGGAAGGGATGGTCTTACGGTTTGGAGTTGTTTGCCAAAAAGTCCCGGGGTGTCTGGAACGGATGGTTGGGCTATACGCTGTCATACACGATGAGACGTTTTGATGAATTGAATGGCGGTAAAAATTTTCCTGCGCGATTTGACCGCCGACATGATATTTCACTCAATCTGTCGTATGACGTCCACAAAAAGTGGAAGTTGGGCGGTACTTGGGTGTATGCTACCGGAAATGCCTTTACACTGCCTATAGAAAAATATCTGGTGGATTTTATGCTGATTACAGGATACGGAGATCGGAATTCATTCAGGATGCCGTCTTACCACAGAATGGATTTGTCTGTGACCTATACCCCAAACAAAAAACCGGATAAACGCTTTAAGTCAGAGTGGAATATGTCTATATACAATGTGTATAACAGGAAAAACACTTATTTTATCTATTACAAGACAGAAGGCGATATTCTGATGGGAGATTTGACGACAAAGGCTGTCAGTGTATCACTTTTTCCTATCATACCTTCTGTCACCTGGAACTTTAAATTTTAATACGATGAATTTGAGATTTCTGTTTGTTCTGTTGAGTGGATTTATTGCAGTAATTTCCTGCGAGAAAGATATTGATATTAAATTGGATAGCCCTGTTGATCAGATAGTTGTGGAAGGTTATATAGAAAACGGTTTGCCGCCTTATGTGTTTCTGAGCCGCAACTCCCCTTACTTTGGAGATTTTGATGTAAACGACCTGTCCAAATATTTTGTTTCCGGAGCCAGAATTACCGTTTTCAATCACAAAGATACGGTGGAACTCATGGAATATTCTTCTGCTCTGATTAATCTTCTGCCCGAAGAAGAGAGACTGGAGCTTTCCAAATTTTTTCAGATTCCGTTAGATTCAAATTTTCAGTTACCGGACATTACGGTTTATACGGTACCGATAGAAAGCGGTTTCGTAGGAGAGTTTAATGAATATTATAATTTGAGAATAGAGGTAGAAGGCAAAGTTTTGACGGCGACTACTACTATACCGGAACCAGTCAGCTTCAGCAAGCTGTGGGTAGAGGCGCATCCCAATCCGAAATACGATTCTTTGGTCATGTTGTACGGGAGAGTAAAAGACCCGGATACTTTGGGGAATTTTTATCAGTATGCCACAAGAAGAAACAGCTCTTTTTACACTAAAAACTTTCAGTCCGTTTTGGATGATTTACTTGCCAACGGCCAGGAATTTGATATTATGATTCCGTATGGAGTAGAAAGATTTACGGATGAGGATTTTGATTTTAACACGTTTGGCTACTGGCACAAGGAAGACACCTGTTATGTCAAGTTAAGCTGTATAGACCGGGCGCATTATGAATTTCGAAGGTCTATGGAAGATGAGCTCGGGAATCAGGGCAGTCCGTTTGGAAGTTTTACCCGGGTACGAACCAATATTTCCGGAGGATTGGGTGTATGGGGCGGATATGGAAGTACTATCAACGTGTATTATCCGAAGTAATACCAATTTGAAATTCAAAACAGACCGATAAAGCGAAACCTTATTTTGGTCTGTGTTGTTTGCCCAAACGGTATAAGAAAAATTATCCCGAATTGGGAGATGAGTTTGTAAAAGGCGCTAAATCAAATTTTGATTTCAGGTACAGTCAGGCAAATAAATTATCGAAGCCGTTATGTTGCAGCCTTTTTATTCACTCGGTTCAACGTGGATTAAAATATTAGAAATTTGTGGTAACTGTTCCATTAATTCCTGTTTTAATATATGAGCTGTCGTATGTCCTTTTTCAACCGTGATGTTTTTATCTACAACTATATGTAAATCAATTATATAATACATGCCCAGTTTTCTGACAAAGCATTTTTCCGTATTCAAAATACCTTCAACTGACAAAGAACGTTTTCTAATCTCCACCACTAAGTCATCATATTGCTGCTCATCCATTATTTCGCCTAAAGCGGGTCTGAATATCAGATAACTGTTATATAAAATGAAACCCGAAGCAAAAAGAGCTGCCCAATCATCGGCAGATTCAAAACCTTCACCAAAAAACAGAGCCACTGAGATACCAATAAATGCGGCTACAGAGGTAATTGCATCACTACGATGATGCCAGGCATCCGCTTTTAGAGACGTGCTGCCTGTTATTTTTGCACGCTTCATCACAAGTTGATAGGATATTTCTTTCCATAAAATTATGGCGGCCAAGATATAAAGTGTCCAACCTTTGGGTAATTTATGGGGTGTTCCTATGTTTTTAATGGCCTCATATGAAATAATAATAGCAGCTGCAATTAAAAATCCAACAACTATAAATGTTATGAGGGGTTCGATTCTGCCGTGTCCATATGGGTGATTCTTATCTGCTGGTTTTGTGGAATATTTTAATCCAAACAGCACTATAACTGACGAGAAGACATCAGCAGTAGATTCAATTGCATCGGCGATTAAAGCGTATGAGTTTCCGAAAAAACCAGCTAATCCCTTTATTGTTGCAAGACTTATATTAGTTACTATACTAAAGTATGAGATTTTAATTGCGGTTTGTTCGTTTGTCATTATTTAACGATGTTTTTTTAAGGTTATAAATAACGGTTTGACTCACTAGGCGAAGGTGGCACTTTTATCACGAAACTTCAACCGAAAACGAAATTTTGAGCTTACGAAAACCTTCAATCGAAGCATTTAACCCGCCTTGCGTTCAAACTGCTTGTTGTGCGTTCGTAACATGTGATTTATATAATCGGCTTATAAATCATAGTCCCTACCGCTGAAAGTAAGAGTAGTAAATTAATACTTATAAAGAAAATAAATCTAATCGTAAGATTTTTAATAGTTCGTTTGTCCGTTGAGTGTTCCATTTTTTTAAATACGGATTATTTGCGATGAAGTCATCTGAAAAATGACAATAAAAGCCCTTTAAATCCTTGCTGACATTTTTAGTGGTAGTAATGCTGTTTTTAGGGGTAAACAAAAATTGATTAGCCTTAAGTGAAAAAGATTCTAAACCAATTGTTTTTGTAAAACCTCCTTCAATAATTATAACAAAATCGTTTACAGTCTTTTTGTGCAAAGGTAAAGGCAGCTTGAGAGGAACAACGTCATCCATAAATGAATGAATGAAAAAATCATTGACTTTTAATCTCGCTGTTGGATTCCAATTTTCATCAATAAATTCCTCTTTAAAAAGGATTGGATTTAAAAGAGGTATGTTATTAAGTTTCTTGCCCTGCATTTCATGGTAGGTTTCTATCTTCCGGGAGTTTTCTCATTGTGAGGTTCAACGGTTTGGGTATTGCTGAAGGCGGGGATTTTAGCACAAAGTTTCAATTTATTACTAGAGTTTAATAGAAGCACAAAGCTCCGAGTTTGCACGTCCCCCCGCCTGACAGTTCATGTTGGCAGCGGGCATTATTTTCGAGTAGGTTTGTCTGTCCACCATTTTTTCAAATTATCTTTAAAAATTAGTCTTTCAGGTACAGTTAAATCTACATTTTCAGGCATCCACTCTTTAGCTTCTTCAATAGTGAAATCCTTAGTAATATCAATTGTATTTTGATAAAAAATTGGTTCACGAATTGTTTTGAATACTTTCCAGTATCCTCCTGCATCTCTTTCCTCTTGTTGTTCTACGTCATACCAATTCGTTTCTTCTATCCATCTTTCAGCTCGTCCAAAATGAGTTGCTATTACTTTTGAGCCATAACCTTTGAGCCAATAATATGCCCGACTGAAATACATTGAATGTAAAAATTTTTCAAATAACCTTGGTCTGAAATAGTCAGAGCCCAATTCTTCTTTGAGTGGAATGACCCATAAAATAGCAACACCTCTTTTTGTGTATTCTTCGGTTCTTTTTGTTATTGTCTTTACATTCAAAAAACTTCTTTGTACTTCAATTACAACTGCTTTGCCGTTAATCCTTCCGCTTATATCAGGAACTAATGGTGCAAACCCTTTTTCTTTATTCTCTTTAATTGGTCTCTCAACTTCCCATTTACCATCTGGGAATGCCTTTTGTAATTCTGTCAGTATTTCTTGTTTACAGTCTTTGTGTAATTGAGATTCGCCACTGCCAAATAAATTACTTAGGCGTCCTTTATGAGCAAAATGGTCGTTTTTATCAATGCATTTTCTAACAATTACGTCTGACAAACATTCTGGACAATAAAAAGGTCCATCTTTTTTAAAGACAAAGTCAGCGTGAATAGTTTTATTACCTAATACTTGTTTCGCTGTACGTTCAGCCAATCCACTACACATTGAAGAACGTATATCCCTTTTTATTTTTGGGTCGATATAACTATTATCTTTTTCCATTGTTAGTTTGTTGCGTTATGCCTGTTGTCAACTCATTCATATACGCAACTAATATACATTTTATTTCGCATATACATATTATATTGATCGTATAGACGCAGCTTTTGTTGCCCCTATTTTTAAATTTATGAGCTTCCTGCTTCTTAACCCGAACGTATAGGTTAAATTCTACATTGCTCTGTGTGTATAGTTTTCCAAAGCATTTAAATTTACTTTCACTTCTTCCTTATTCAGTATTCTTGGCAGTTTTTTCCGGTCTCGGACGGTGTATGAGGCTGGTATCTATTTTCTTATTATCCTTTGCTTTATAAAAAAACAACTTGATTTATGCGTTAGAAAATCTATTCTGAATCCATGACTTCATATCAATCGTTTTGCAGACTTACTCTCGTACCCAAGTGCTATGCTTTCCGATAACAAGCTTTTGATTTATTGCTCTTTTGTCCTTCATAACGAAATCTACTGCATAATTCGGGATAAAAACAAAAAAGCCGCAGACTTATCTGCGGCCTCCCCATTATTACTCATAAGATTTATGACCTACAACTAACCCCTTCGCTTTCTTTGACACCCAGGCGATCGAGTATCTTCATCATCATACAGAAGTCTGTCGCCGAGTGCACCAGCATATTGGCGCCTACAAAAGCAGACAGCCACAGCCAGTTTTGATTAACATAAATGCTCAGTAAAATACCGGTCAGGATAAATACACCTCCTATACCGTGTGCAATTCTTACTTTTTTCATATCAGTAGTTTTATATAGTTTTTTCAATATTCAGAGATACCAAGTGCAGCTTGGAAATAGAGTCTAAAGCAGAGTTAAACTGCTCCGCTCTGGATATAATTTCGTCCACACAGGCATCCTCGATAAAAGCGGTGAAGAGCAGTGACTCTGTCGGCAGGTCCTCGACCACAAACCAGTTGCTGATATTGTCATTGCCGTTGTTTTTGTAACCTTTGACAGCCTGATAGGAGAATGCTTTGACTCCCGCATGTTTGAGGATGTTTTTTACATCTTTTTTGTATTCATCTATACAAGTGATCATAAGTAATTTCATACTGTTCTTTTTTAGTCGTTGATAGTTTTAGCGTTTGCTTCATTGGCAGCCCATCTATTTTTCTCTACCATATAGTACACCAGAGGTACTACTAACAGAGTCAGCATAGTAGATACTAAAGCTCCAAAGACAAGAGATATAGCCAGCCCCTGGAAAATAGGGTCGAAGAGTATCACCACCGCACCGATAATGACCGCACCTGTAGTGAGTAGGATAGGAGTGATACGCACCGTTCCGGCTTCGATAATCGCCTGCTTGATAGGAATACCCTGCTTGAGTCTGATTTCGATAAAGTCAATCAGGAGTACGGAGTTTCGCACCATAATCCCTGTGAGCGCAATCATACCGATAAAAGAAGTGGCGGTAAAGAAAGCATCTAAGAGCCAGTGACCCAGGACAATCCCTATCAGAGAAAGCGGAATAGCCACCATCATCACAACAGGAGTTTTGAAATCCTGAAACCAACCGACAATCAGCATATAGATAATCACGATGACTACTAAGAATGCCGCTCCTAAATCACGGAATACTTCTAAAGTAATCTGCCACTCACCGTCCCACTTGACAGAGAAGTTGCTCTCATCTTCCGGCTGATTAGTATATAGTTCGTCAATGGTATAACCCTGAGGAAGAGCTATCGCTTTCAGCTTTTTCTCCATCCCCAAAATAGCGTACACCGGACTTTCCAATCCTCCGGCCATATCAGCCAGTACATAAACTACACGCTTCTGGTCTTTTCTGTGAATAGATTTCTCTATTTCAGTCTCCTTGACCTCCACGATACTGCTGACCGGAACCATTCCCTGCTGACCTTTGATTTTCAGGCCGAGTACATCCTGAATAGAAGTCTTATCTGAGTTGTCTAATTTCAGGACAATATCTACCGGATTGACAGAGGTCTCGTCATACATATTGCCGATAGCGTACTCCCCCAAAAGGTAGGTGATATTACCCACCACCTGCTGTGGAGCGACTCCGTACAGCATAGCTTTCTCTTTGTCCACTATCAGTTTATACTCTTTCTGCGGGCCTTCGATGTTAACATCAATATCTACCACATCATCTGTGTTGTGCAGAATTTCTTCTACCTGTCTGGCAATATCAATCTGTGCCTCATAATCAGGACCGTAAATTTCTGCAACAATAGTGGACAGTACAGGAGGTCCCGGCGGAACTTCCACCACTTTTACATTCGCACCGTATTTGGCAGCGATGGTCTGAATCTCAGGTCTGATTTTAGTAGCAATGCCATGGCTCTGCAGTTTTCTTTCAGACTTGTCAAAAAGATTGACCTGTATATCAGCGGTATGGCTGGCACCTCTCATATCGTAGTGTCTTACCAGACCGTTGAAAGTGATAGGAGCAGAACTTCCTGCATAGCTTTGGTAGTTTTTCACCTCAGGGACAGTTTTCAGATACTGTGCAATATCCTGAGCTGCAGCATTGGTTCTTTCCAAAGTAGAACCTTCCGGCATATCTATCACTATCTGTATCTCATTCTTGTTGTCAAACGGAAGCATTTTCACAGCCACCCACTTGAAACCAAAGGCAGAAAGGGATATCAGCAGCAAAACAGAAGTTATGCCGAGCATCAGCCATCTCTTCCCTGTGCTGTCTAACAACGGCTGCTCCAAACGTTTGTATATCTTATAGATACGGCTGGACTCTATGTCATCAGTTTCATCTTTATGCTCTTCACCTTCTTTGACTTTCAGTAAGTGATATCCTAAGTAAGGAGTAATGGTCAGAGCAATAAACAGAGATAAAAGCATGGCGATGGATGCACCGATAGGCATAGGACTCATATAAGGTCCCATCATACCGGATACGAATGCCATTGGCAAAATAGCCGCAATCACCGTAAACGTAGCCAAAATAGTAGGGTTACCTACCTCATTAATCGCATAGATAGCAGCCTGTTTGAATGGCAGTTTTTTCATCTTGAAATGCCTGTGCATATTCTCAGCGATAATGATACTGTCATCCACCACGATACCTACCACGAATACTAAAGCAAACAGCGTAATTCTGTTGAGGGTATAACCTAAGATATAGTAGCTGAACAGTGTCAGGGCAAAAGTTAAAGGTACGGACAGGAATACGACCAAACCTCCACGCCAGCCCATCGCCAGCATCACTAATATAGTAACCGCAACAATAGCTATACCTAAATGCTCCATCAGTTCTGCTACCTTGTCAGAAGCGGTCTCACCGTAGTTTCTGGTAACTTCTATATGGACATCATCCGGAATCAAATCCTTTTTCAGGTCATTGACTCTTGCCAGAATATTGTCCGTAATTTTCATCGCGTCAGCACCTTTGAGTTTGGAAACAGAAAGGGTGACAGCAGGATATTCTGAAGGGAATTCTTTTCCTTCGTCAGTAGCATTACCGTAGCCAAAACTGACATAGTTGGAAGAAGAGGATGGACCGTCTTCTATCTGTGCAACCTGTCTGAGGTATACAGGCATATTTTGGAAAACACCTACCACGAGACCTTCCACATCTTCGGCACTGTTCAGAAACTCTCCTGTAGTCAGCAGATATTCCTGATCTCCGTTGTCAATACTTCCTGACTGAAAGCTGCCGTTATTGGCCTGTATCATCTGCATGATGCTGAGTGCATCTACATTTAGCTCAGACATTTTATCCTTATCCAGGACTACTTTCAGTTGACGGGTTCTACCGCCAATCATTTTGGTCAGAGAGACATCTTTCACCTTTTTGATTTCAGATGCTACTTCTTCACCAATCTGACGCAGTTCGAAGTCGTCGTAATGCTCGCTCCAAAGGGTCATCCCCAAAATAGGAACGTCATCAATAGAACGGGTTTTTACGATAGGCTCATAAACTCCCGGCGGAAAGATATCTCTGTTTTTCATCAGCTCATCATAGAGCTTTACATAAGAACGTTCGATATCTTCTCCCACATAAAACTGCACGATAATCATCGCCATACCGTTCATGGCTGTTGCGTGCAGGTGCTCGACGCCTTTGATATTGGAGAGCACTTTTTCCAATGGCTTCAATACCCGACTTTCTACTTCAGTCGGGCTGGCTCCCGGATAACCGACCATTACGTCGGCCATCGGTATATTAATCTGAGGTTCTTCCTCTCTTGGTATCAGCGTAGAGCTGTAAGCCCCAATCAGCATCAATACTATCATTAGCAGTATCGACAGCTTAGAGTCTATAAACATCGACGCAATACGTCCTGATAAACCTTTTTCCATAGTTGTATTTTTATTTTTTGTCCGCAGTTTGTGACTTCGGCTTCGCTCAGTCACCACCATGGCGTGCTCTGCGCGCACTGAGCGTAGCCGAAGTGCCGTTCATTGTCTAATTCACATTAACTTTCGCTCCGTTAAACAGTCTTCCTTCGGCAGAGGTGATATACGCTTCATCGGCATTCAGACCTGAAAGGACTTCCACCTGATCTCCAGACTGCTTGCCTAATTTGAGCCATCTCAGCACTGCTGTTCCCTGGCTGCTTATTACATATACTCCGCTCAACTGACCTCTTTTGACCAAAGCTGATTCAGGGATAAAGATATTTTCTCCGTCAGCAGCTCCGACACCTGTAGTCTCAAATGGAAACAGTACGCTGGTAAACATACCCGGTAACAATTCTTTTGAGCCCGGCACATTGATTTTAACCATATACTGACCTCCGGTATTCACAGCGGATTTGCTGATTTCAGCTACAGTCCCGCTAATCGTTTTGTCTATAGATTTTACAGTAACATCGACTTTCATACCATTGCTGATTTGAGTGATGTACTGTTCCTGTACAATAGCCTGTACCTGCAGTGTGCCTGAGGATTCAATGGTCAGCAAAGGCATACCCGGATTGGCTAAGTCTCCCTGCTGTGCATGCTTGGCGGTAATGGTTCCGCTGATAGGAGCAGAGATATTGGTATAAGCTTTCTGTGCATTGACTTCACTTCTCATCTGCTCTGCAGCACGCACTCCCGCCTGCGCAGCCTGATAGCGGGTAGTCATGTCGTCTAATTCTTTTTGAGTGGCGCTACCGGATGCAAAAAGATTTTGAAAACGCTCATAATCTTTCTTAGCATTTTCCAGATTAGCTTTTGCCATATCTATCTGAGCATCTACCTGACCACCTTTGGCCTGGATATCGCTGCTCTGAATAGTGACGAGTTGCTGGCCTGCGGATACGCTTTGACCTACCTGTACATTCATGGAGGTGATATAACCCATCATTCGTGTAGATACGTTGATAGAGTTTTTGGACACCAATCTACCACTGGCTTTGGCAAAATTACCCGATTCGGATTCTGAAACCTGACTGACAGTGACAGAAATCGAGTCTCCACTAAATTCAGCAGATCTTTCTTCTACGCCGGAACACTGAGTAAATAACAGTGCCGATCCGGCAATCAGTGATGCAAAAAATACTTTATTCATGATGATTATTTTAAAAGTTGGTAAAATGATTGTGCTACATTGTATTCAAAAATGGCATTCTGATATTCCAGCTCTTTCTCAGACATTTTGGTTTCTGAAATCAGGAGGTCGGAAGATTTTTCCAGTCCCTGATCAAATCTGTCTTTAAGGATTCTGTATGCTTCTTTACTTTGGTCCCAGGATTTTTTTGTCATACCTACTTTGGCTGCCGCATCCTGCATATCTCTGTATGCTTTTCTTAGCTCCAGACTGCTCTGCTGAGTGTATTGGTTGATTTCAGCCTTAGTCTTATTGATTTCAGCTTTGTATTTGTCCATGTTGCTTTTGCCCTTCAGACCATCAAAGACATTCCACGCTAACTGCAGTCCTACTAAATAACCGTCCCCTCTGAAGTGAGTAAACTTTTTATCGTGCAGTTCATAGCTTCCAAAAGCATTCAGTCTTGGGAAATATTTGGCCTTACTGGACTTAATCATCCAGTCATAAGCTTCCAGCGACTTGTTGTAAGCAAGGATGTCTTTTCTGTTTGGATTCAAGACCGGAAGTTCGGCATCCAGAGTTTCCTGTGCATAGGCCAATTCTTCCTGAGGTTCGTACACTTTCCCATCAGTATCTTCATTCAATAACAGAGACAGAAAGTCTGAAGCGTTGTGGATATTAGAATTAGCCACCTGAAGATGGTTTTCTATCTCGTTGAGACGTACATCTACATAGAGCAAATCAGATTTTTTGAGCATTCCGTTATCAAAATAATCCTGAACCACCTTTTTATTGGCGAGGGTTGTACTCTTGGCTTTTTCCATGGTGGCTTTCATTTTATAAGCTAATTGCAGCATCATGTAGGCCTTTTTCACTTCAAACTGAATGTGCTCAACTGTTCTTTCCTGCTTGATTTTCAGAGCATCAGTTTTTACTTTTCCGGCTTTTTTCATTTGCACGGCATCCCAATTGAAAATCGGTTGCTGCACTTCAAATTTTGTTGCAAAGTCAGTGATACTCTTTGGATTGTTGAGCCTGTTTGGATCAAAATCTTCCATCGTCACTCTTTCCTGATTGAGTTTTGTACCGAATGCCATCAGTGGACTGTTGGTATTCATTAGGGTGTAAGAAAAATTGACGTTGGGCAAATACATGGCTCTCGCTTCCAGCAATTCAGCTTTGGAGAGATTGATTTCTTCTTCTGCCAGTTTGACCATTAAGTTTTTGTCCAAAGATTTCTGTTCGATATCGTCCCACGAAACAGGAATCACATCCTGCGCCTGAGCTGTACCATGCAATGCTGCAGATAATGTCAGGCTGTAAAGAATTTTCCTCATATTGTTGATTCTCTTTTATTAAACTTTATTCAGATGAATTAGAATGGGTGCAAAATTAAAAGGCAGATATGCCGTTGTTGGTGACAATTATCACTTTTAAAAGCTACAGCAGATTTTGCCGTGGTCAGACAAGGCGAAATAAAGGCTGTATTTTTTATCTTGCAGCCACTATGACACTGCTACAGGAAGATATACCGCATATCTGGACTCAGTTGTTTGAGCCGGATTTGCTGAGTGAAATGCGAGAAATTGGCGAATTGAGAAGTGCGGAAGCCGATAATGAAATTATTAGGGTAGGAGATACCGTCAGAATTATGCCCATACTTTTGGAAGGAGTGATGAAAGTGTCCCGGGTGGATGAATCCGGTAAAGAGTTGCTTTTGTACTATGTCAATGCCAATGAAAGTTGTGCCATGACTTTTACCTGCTGTATGCAGGCATTTCCGAGTCAGGTCAATGTGGTGGCGGAGGAAGACACTAAATTAATAGCACTTCCTATCAGCAAAATGGATGAATGGATGTCTAAATATCCGACCTGGAAAGCTTTTGTCATGACGACTATCAGAAAGCGTTTTGAAGATATGTTAGTCGCGATAGATCAGGTGATTTTCCAAAAATTAGACGAAAGACTGATGAATTATCTCAAAGAAAAGTCTAACGCCGTAGGTTCTACACTGCTGAATATTTCTCACGAACAGATAGCTGTTGATATGGCATCTTCCAGAGAAGTTATTTCGAGACTGCTCAAAAGATTAGAAAACGATAATAAACTGCTGCTTTACAGAAAACAGATAAAATTGTTGAAGGACTTTTAAAAGTACAAAGTAAGAAAGACGGGAAATAAGTCAAAGGGTGATATATCCGATTGATGAGTATGTGCTTCGGGTGATTAATGAAAACGACCAGTCCATATCAGAGTGGCGGTTTTTACCAAGCTTAAGCTAAAAAGCCTTCTCCATAATTATTACTACTGTTATGTTAACTGTAAATTGACGGATAAAGTCGTCTGAGTTTTTGCCTTGCATC
>CAZZEH010000027.1:0-44245 GCA_964653095.1 uncultured Chitinophagales bacterium | reverse complement strand
TTCAGAGAAAAGCAAAGTGAAACAATTGATTTTTTAGTCGGGAGAATAGAGGAAACATTAAAGACAGAAATAAAACCTCTGACCTATCGGACGGGAGAAAAATTTTCCGAGTTAAATACGCGTATATTGTATTCTAAAAAGAATGGAATTGATATCCATTGCGAAAATGCATTCGTTCATCAGCTTGAAGATGATTTCAGGAGTTGGTTAAAGTCTAAAATTGATTTGCTAAACTCGGTTTCTTTTCTTCTCACTTTACAGAAGTCTGAGAAAGGCGGTGACTTAATTCTTTTCAATCAGGATTGGGATGATATTTCTATCAGTTTAGATACCACTACATATGAGGAGCGCCATGACAAAGAAGGCTCTATATTCAGAAACAGAGGTGCAGAACAGATAACTCATGAAGTGGTCTCGCCCGAAGAAGGCGATGCGATTTTCTTCAGAGCTGCTCAAATTTGGCATGCAATTGATAAAATTGAAGGAGATTCGAACAGAATCACTATCGGCTGTTTTATTGCTAAAGGTTTGGATGGACATAATTATTATTGGGCTTAATATAGTAATAACGTACTCACTTATTTTTCAATCTCCGATATACTGAGACCATTAGCTCTTTCTTTAAAAAAACGCTATGGATATAAGGCGTTGTCTCTTGTAAATTAATTAAGTCTGTTTACGGTTTTGGAAGTTTTTTTATAAAATAAAATGATTCATACAAGATTATGTCCGGTTTATTTTAGCGAATTTCTCTTTGTTTTAATACCTTGTACGTAGTGAAATATATACCTAACGCTCTCAGTATTGCCCGGATATTTTTAACCCCGGTTTTCCTTTATTTGTACTGGAAAGGCGGTTTTATATACGGGCTGTTGGGGTTAGCGGTATTTTCAGTTGCTTCCTTTACCGATTTTCTGGATGGCTATATCGCAAGAAGATATAAATTGCAGTCGGAAATAGGAATGTTCCTGGATCCTTTGGCCGATAAGCTGCTCACTTTCAGTGCTTTTTTCTCCCTTATTTTTATTGACAGCGAAATGTTCCCTTGGTGGGCCATTAGCCTAATAGTCTTCAGAGATATTTTTATCACCTTAATGAGAGTTTTAGCCAAATTGAGGAATACCACTTTAAAAACCAGAAGAATCGGCAAAACCAAAACCGTTATACATTTGATTTTTTTGTTTATAGGTCTGATTCTCGGGGTGTTAAAAGGCGGACCGGACTGGTTGGGTAAAATCGCCGTTGCCATACTTAAAACAGATACCATGTATGTTCTGACTATTCTGGTCATGCTTTTTACGGTTTATACCGGACTGGAATATGTGGTTGCCAACAGGAAGTTGTTTAAAAAAAGCCTGTATGCTTAAAACCTTTTATTTGTGGTTAGCAAGTGGTTTAGGGTCAGGCTACCTACCTCTGATGCCCGGTACCTGGGGCAGTTTTTTTGCTTTGATTCCCATTTATTTTATACTGCATTCGACTCATCCAGCCGCTTATTTGCTCTTGTTTGTTTTCATCTGTTCGGTCGTCAATATACTGACTGCGCCAACTGCCGAAAAATATTGGGGCGAAGATCCGCCCAAAATGGTTGTTGATGAGTGGGCAGGTCAGGGGATTACTTTTGTAGGTGTTCTGCCGAGTGTTTATGCCTTATCAGATTTTTATATTATTCTTTTTGGATTTATTCTATTTCGGTTTTTTGACATGGTCAAACCTCTTGGTATCTATAAGATTCAAAATTTAAGAGGAGGCTGCGGTATTTTGGCGGATGATCTGCTTGCAGGTTTTTATGCCTGTATGATTCTTCATGTAATTCTGTTTCTCGGCTTTGGAAATCCTACAGCCTGAGTTCAGGATATTTTGTCTGTTCCATAATAAAATAGCTTCTTTTCATGCTTTTCCCATTTTTCTGATATAACTTAGTATAAGTTTATTCTGACGGTTTTATGAAGGTAAAATTATTTAATGTATTTATTAGTGCATATATATGGGTGATTCCTGTATTGGGAATTGCGCAGGGAATTGCAATTAATACAGACGGAAGTACTCCAGACTCTTCGGCTGCGTTAGATGTAAGTACACCTAATAAAGGCGTTTTGATTCCCAGAGTTGCATTGGACAGTATTACAGATTCGATTACTATACCGCGACCGGAGCAGTCTTTATTAGTTTGGAATACCAATGAGCTGGTAAAATACGGCAGTGGAACAGGATTTTATTACAATTCGGGAGATAAGGATTCGCCTTATTGGGTGAAAATTGCTAATACAAGCGACTTTTCGTCTTCAAATAATGCTTGGGAATTGGAAGGGAATTCCGGTACGGATGACAATAATAACTTTATCGGAACTATCGATGGGCAGGCATTGGCTGTCAGAACCAATAATATTGAACATCTGCGTGTTGACACCCTGGGGAATGTCGGAATAGGTACTGCTACTCCGGTTGCAAGGCTTCATGTGGCCGACAGCAGTGTGGTATTTACGGCATCTGATTTAAATCTCCCGGGGACTCCAAATGATCCGCCGGTCTCCGGTACCGGAAGAAGAATGATGTGGTATCCGGATAAAGCCGCATTTAGAGCAGGAGGTGTATTTCTGGATGAATGGGATAAAGACAGTATTGGAGATTATTCTTTTGCCTCCGGATACAGAACTAAAGCATCAGGTAATTACTCTGCTTCTCTCGGAGGTTTGAATAACTCAAAAGGAAATCATTCATTTTCTGCAGGACTTTCAAACTCAGCACTTGGGGCATACTCTTCAGCTCTGGGTCATACCAATATAAGTAAAGAAAACTTTTCTTTTGCAGCCGGTTACTCCAATCTGGCCAATTCTGAAGGTTCTGTTGCATTAGGTCGGTTAAATACAACAGACGGTTGGGCATCAGTTGCAATAGGTCACCAAAATTATACCCTGGGATATAGTTCTGTCGCTCTTGGATATACAGATACTGCTTCAGGAGATTATTCCACGGCTATCGGATATACAAATAAGGCGAGCAGCAATTACGCTGTTGCAATTGGGTATAATAACAAAGCCAGCAATTTGGCTTCTGTAGCTTTAGGGTTTAATAATATATCAAGCGGAAACCAATCCATGGCGTTTGGTTCCAATAATGTTGCAAGCGGCGTTTATTCTACCGTATGGGGATCGAACTCTGTTGCCAGTGGAAACTACTCTACTGCTTGGGGTAGAGCAACTTCTGCAAGCGGCATTTATTCTACCGTATGGGGATCGAACTCTGTTGCCAGTGGTGGATTCGGAACCGCATGGGGTGTAGCAACTTCTGCAAGCGGTGCTTATTCTACCGTATGGGGATCGAACTCTGTTGCCAGTGGAAACTACTCTACTGCTTGGGGTATTTTCAATAAAGCAAGGTCTTATGGCGAAACGGTTATTGGTCTTTACAATGACACCTCAGATATTCCGGGCAATACGGCAACAAGTCGGCTATTTCAAATTGGAAACGGCACAGCAGATAATGCCAGAAGGAATGCAGTCACTGTACTAAGAGATGGTAGAGTGGGTATTGGTACCGTTTCTCCTCAAAGCATGCTTCATGTAGCAGGTAAAGTGAGAATAGTCGATGGAACTCAGGCCAATAATTATTACCTCGCCAGCGATGCCAGCGGCGTAGCTTCCTGGAAACCTGTAAGAATAGATAATGTGAAGGGCATAAAAGGAGCAGGTTACACATTTCACATCAATACAGGAACTAATTGGTACTATACAGGGTCAAGGATTACACTTCCGACGGGTACTTGGGCGGTGAATGTGTATATGCTCATGGCACCAGACGTAATCTCTCCCAATAACTCTTTTGGATGGGTGCGATCAACTTTTTCTGATGTCAATAATGGTGTCGGGATGGCACCATCCAATGATATAATCGGTTCTGCATATATCAGTGGTAATGTTCCGGGGACTACTATTTACGCCATGGTAACAGGCAGTATAATTATTAATAATAATAGCGGAGGTTCAAAAACTTATTATTATATAGCCGGCAATACCGATTATTACAATACGGGGACAGGATATAATTTAAATAGATTTGGAGGAGGCTGGAATGAAGATAACATCATTGCCTATAAGATTGAAAATTAGGTTTTGGGATACCACTTACTTTAGTTCAAATTTTTCCGATTCTCTTTTCTGAGAGTATGCCTATAAATTCCGAGAGCAAGCAGTCCGCCCGGAATAATTAAAAATAATATGGCACTTACAGGTAAATGGCTTTTAGGAGCTTCAGATGAAACTTTGCCGTTGAGTACGAAACCCGCCCAAAAATACGGATGTGATTTTTGAGGATATCTCTGAATGAACTCCTGCTTTGCCCGATATAAAGCTTCGCTCATTTCGGTTCCTTCCTTAAGCAATTCATAAAAAATTTCCATCAGATGAGCGGTCTCTTTGTCCGGCACTTCCCACAACGAATGTATAGTGGCATTGACACCCGCATAAGTAAATGCTTTGGACAGACTCATAAATCCCTCTCCATTTTCCAACGGACCTTTTCCGGTATTGCAGGCACTAAGTACGACTAACTGCGAAGGAATATCCATTTGATAGAGTTCGTTGAAATACAGAGGCTGCTGATTCTGAAAAACCAAAAAAGACTGCTCATAATCTGCGGTGTCCATTACAGCATGCATGGCGAGATGCAGAATATTGTATGAGCCGGATGCCTGTTTAAAATTTTCTGCCGTAGCCAATTCCCCGGCAAAGAGCTTGCCCTTGGTGGTGCTGAGTACCGCATTAGCCTCTTTTTCGGCAAAGAATAAGGGACTCCAATTATTTCTTCCCGAAGCCCGGATTTCGGAGTTATCACCGGAATACTTAGGTGCAAATACTGCGACCTGCTTATTTCTACCCTGATTTTGTATTTGAGACTGTATTTCCAGCATTTTTAAGGAGTAGGCATAGCTGACTGAACGGACAGAAGAGTGTGCACCGTACCAAAGCAGACTTTCCATCGGCAACATCTGAAAAAAGTCTTCCAAAATAAAAGTCAGATATTTTTCCTGTTCTATTTGCAAAGGCGCTACAAGCTGCTCGTATAATTTGGCTCCGATATTTTTATATTCATTTGAAATTGTACTCAATTGCTGATAATATTCCAATACAGACTGTTTTAATTCTTCTGTATCTCCCAGATGAATCAGCCGGACAGATTGATCCCGAATAATGAATGCAAACACATTTTTATCGCCAACTATAAATCTCAGCAATACTTCTCCCGGCTTCAGTTTCCTCTGTATATGCTTTACATCCACATCTGCAGTACTGAATTTTCTGAACGATGCAGAAGTCATATTTTCGTTGTCAGAAAAGTTTTTTTGAAGTTTAATCAAAGCATTTTCTGCTAAAACAGAATCTAAATCTGCGAGATATTCATCTTTAAGGGCTTCAAGCTGCTGCTCTTTCATCCATTCTTCGGACAGTCCGAGTGAGGCATAATTTCTATCGAGAAACTTCCTCCAAAGGTGTTGGGATTCGTTATTTTCCAGGCTGTTAATGAGATCGGATAATTCAGTTTTTGGGTTTGAGACAGCAGTTTTGAGCAGTCCGTCTTTAATTTCCCTGGAGTATTTATTGAGATTTGCGTTGTAAAATCCTTTCTGATAATACTTTTGAAACATTTCAGCTGCAATAGTATAGAAATTACCTGCCAGTCTGGTATGTGTATTATCTCCGTCTTTCTCATAAAGAATTTCATGTGTTTTGGCAGATTTTAATAAGATAGCTAAATGTCTGTGCGAGTTCAGCTTGTTAAAATCCTTATAAGTGAGCTGCCCGGTATTCCAATGGGATTTGTCTATGTCTAACATTCGTATGTAAAGCAGATTGAGTTCCTGAAGACTGGATTCTTTTTCACCCAACTCCGCCAATAATTCTGCCTTTAAAACAGTCAGCATAAAAAAACTAATACTCTTTGAACCGTCAGAGAAAAGATTTAATGCCTGATTTATTTCTTCTAATGATTTTTTATAAAACTTTTGATCATAGTAGAGAATTCCCATATTGGCATGATATTTCATTTTACGAAAAGTATCCGTGATATATTTTTTTGAGTCCCAATACGCTTTCTTGCTTTCCGAAAATCTTTTCTCATTCTTATATGCTAAACCCAATTTCTCAATAGAAGAGAACAGGTATATTTTGAATGTTTCTTTCACAGTTTCGGGTGTATGCTGAAAGAGCTTTTCCAATTGTTTGATTTTATCCTGAGCTAAAACGAAATCATTTTGATGCATCGCTACATTAATTTCTGATTTCAGATAACTGTATGTAGCTTTCAGAATCGAATCATTTTGATTGAGGTACTCTAAATAAAGATTTTGAGTGTTGACATATTTTGAAAAATACTCAGAAAAAACCTGCAAATACTGACTCGCAGTTTTTGTTTCTCCATACTCAAGATAGGCATCTATAAGGTTACTCAGTGCCGTACTATTGTATATGATATCTTCAGGCGTACTTTCAATCCATAATTTATGAGCTCTTTCATAATTTTTAATGACCTGATGCATATAGCCGATTTCTACGTATGCATAAGCTAAATTGTTATATGCCAGCCCCAACACTTTTGGCGGTGCGGTAGGACTTTGTTTAAACACCTCTGCCGCTTTCTCATAAAACCGTATGGAAGTAATTCTGTTTTTTTTGTAATTGTACATTCCTCCTATATCTGTACACAAGACTCCATAGATATCCGGATTGGAATTCTGAACATCCTCTGTCCTGAAAACTTCGGTCGCAACTTCCAAAATATCGTCAATGTCAGCGTCCTGTTTATCCAAGAGTCTATACTTGAGCTGGTAAAATTCGATTAGCAACGTGTTGGCTGCTGAATCCATCTTTGTGGACAAAAGATTGGATACTCCTTTCTGGAAGTATTTTTCAGCTAATTTGAGATTGGATTTATTAATTGCTTCTTCATACTGTGTTTTTATTTCGACTGCCCTTTCATAAGCGTTATTCCTGTCGTCTGCGAAAACCAAAATGCTGCATTCTAAAGCAAACATTAGCACAGTTATAAACGACATCTTAATTCTTACCATATCCTTTCGCTGAAACACAATTTTTTACAGTCCAAACTAAAATAACAGTTTATATCCTAAATAAAACAATCCCGAAAGTTTAAATTATTCCGACAGCGGAAACTGAATCACAACAGTAGTTCCTTTATCCTTATAGACATCTATTGAGCCTTTAAGTTCTTCTATGCTTTTTAGGGCATGTTTTTAGACAAAGAAAAAGTTTTATGAAACGTGTTTCATATAACCATCAGTAAAACCTTTTTTCATCTGCCTGCAAGCACACATTTTGTTCGCAGCAGTTCTTTCCGTCCGTTCAAATCAAAAACTTCTAACACAATCACATAAATACCTACACGTGCCTTTTTGCCGTTATCGTCTAATCCATCCCAGGTAAAAAATCCATTCTGAGACAGAGTCTGGTTTTTAAAAATTTTCCTCGCAGGTATCCCATCAATTGTATAAGCCGCAGCCGAACCGACATAGTCTGTTTGGTCTAATTGATAGCTGACTCCCAAAACGTCATCATAACCGTCTCCGTCTGGTGAAAAAATTTCTGGTGTGACGGAAAGCGAACCCTTTGGCACAGGTATTAAGAACTGACTGTTTTGATATCCCGGAGTAGCACCTCCTACTGAAAGCGAAGCTGAATTCCAATTAGTCCTTTCGTCCGCAGGCACTTTCGGATTGATTCGTTCCAAGGAAACTCCTTTTGTTGATTTCAACACCCGATAATGCATCTTGGGATCATATTCAAGCCTGTCTAAAAGCACTCCGTCATTACTGTACACTCCGACAATTCCACCGTCATTCACATAGTTGGGAAATTTACTTATATCTGTAAAAACGCCTGCCCCGGGCGTATGATACTGACTTCGGACATTTTCTCCTTTGGCGGACAGCACAAGGTAGTCTCCCGGGAAAATCAGCCTTTTGTATTCACTGAGTTCCAATTGATTTACGAAAACTCCCGTAATAGGGTCTTCCCGGGTAATCACTAAATCGGACAATGATAAAATTTTTGAACTGATATTCAGCAGTTCTATAAAATCTTCTCCGCCTGTTAATGGATCATACAGCAATTCATTTAAAATGATATCTCCGGGTTCAGGGAAAGTCGGTTTGCCCAATGCAATTTTCGCAGCTTCCATTTCTCTGCCGTCACAATCATAAAAACCTTGGATTGATATTTCATATTTCTCCTGTTCGGAAATGGGTTCTGCAAATATAATTTCAATCTGGTTGCCCGATTGGTTTTTGAAATTAATCTGTTCTATTTCCAAAAACGGAATCACCTCTATTTGAACTTTGTCTGTAAACGCCGGATGAAGTTTTCCCGAAAAAAGTATTTGTATTGACCTGTCAGAAAGGTACTCAAGGGCAAGAGGTTTGAGGGACTCCTGCTGCTCTATAAAACCATCTACAGAGTTTTGCGCAGCCGGTGTTCCGCCTATTTCGCTCTCTGATTCTTTCCAGTTGATGGCGTCTGCACAGGGTTGAGTCAAATCAATCATTTCCAAAGACCATCCACCCTCTTTTTTATTTGCGGTCTCGTACCAGGAATCACTGTAGGTCAGACTAAAAATAATCTCCTGATTCTGGTTTGAGAGGGAGAGCGTGGCTCCTGTATTGGCGAGAGTGGGAAACTTTGACAGGCCGATTACTTTTGGAACCCTATCAAATAGTTCTGCTGCCTCTTCGGGAACAACTGCTGCATATTCTCCCGGCAGCAGTTGCCCTTCCGGGAATTCTGCACTTCGTGAACCGGCAGTAAATATCATCCCTTTTAGGTCAATTATTTTGATGCTGCGATTGTATATTTCTATATATTCCTCTTCAGGCAGACCTGCTGAAGGTGTCGGGTCCGCCATAATTTCTGTAATAATCACATCATTGAATTCTGCGATATCTCCTAAGAAAATCTCTATTAATATCTCGTCTGTACTATTCCCCTCACAGTCACTTATACCAAGAATTCTGAGTGTGTATTCTATTCCTTTTTGCATTTCTGATTCCAGCAGGAGGGTAATGTTTTTTGCATCTGGGGCAATCAATACAGTCTGAATTTCCACGTTGGGTGACAGGATATACAGATTTGGATTTTCGGAAGTAATTATATCAACTGGCTCAGAAAAGGAGAGTAAAATTGTTTTGGAGTCCTGAACACTATAAGAAAACAGCAATGGAGGAATTGTATCGGGAGTATTATCCAAGACACTGTTTGCCGTACCGGGAGTACCTCCGTTTGAAGAGCTTGACGCTATCCAATTTTCACTATCCGAGCAGGAAAGAGCCGGATTAATTAATTCCAATGCCCATCCGCCTTTTTTCTTCTCAGAATCTTTATACCAGGAATCCGAG
The DNA here is from genome assembly GCA_964653095.1 of uncultured Chitinophagales bacterium. Classification (GTDB taxonomy): domain Bacteria; phylum Bacteroidota; class Bacteroidia; order Chitinophagales; family JADIYW01; genus JAMLHH01. The sequence goes on along the minus strand of CAZZEH010000027.1, from coordinate 34,842 downwards.
TAGTATAAAGCATCTATCAATTCTCCCTGTGAATTTCTTAATATCACACTGTCTTTATCGTTGTTTAAAACAGGCCATTTCGGAGTGCCGATAACTTTCCCAAAACGCTCAAAAAAAGCTTTTTCGGTCTCTTTGCAAATGATGGCATATTCTCCGGATTCGAGAGTTGTGGGAGGGAAAACTGCCTGAGTGTTGGATGCATCTTTTAAAGTCCAGCCTGTCAAATCAATACTTGACTCGGAACGATTAAAAATTTCAACATATTCCACTTCCGGTATATCGGATACCGCTGGTGACGGATCTGCCATAATTTCATTTATTATTACCTCTCTATACCCGACAGTTTGGGCATTTATCGAAGAATTGCAGACAGTTTGGAGTAACAGTATCCCAAAAATGATTAAAAAATTGGCAGTCTTTTGCATTTGATGCTTAAGATAAGGCGCGATTCTATATTTTTGTACTTAAAATAAAAAAAATGAAAGTAGCTATTGTCGGAGCCACCGGATTAGTCGGTGGTCAAATGCTTCAAATTTTAAATGACAGAAACTTTCCGGTCAGCGAATTAATTCCAGTCGCATCTGCACGTTCCGCCGGAAAAAAAATAAACTTTCAAGGGAAAGATTATACTGTGGTCACTCCTGATACGGCTATTTCAATGAAACCTGATATTGCATTTTTTTCTGCCGGAGGAAGTACTTCATTGGAATGGGCTCCAAAATTTGCGGAAGCAGGTATCACAGTCGTGGACAATTCTTCTGCCTGGAGAATGGACCCGGACAAAAAACTTATTATTCCGGAGGTCAATGCGGATGCTCTGTCCAAAAATGACAAAATAATTGCCAATCCGAATTGCAGTACCATTCAAATGGTGGTGGTACTAAATCCTCTGCATTTGAAATATCAAATCAAAAGAGTAGTGGTTTCTACTTATCAGTCTGTCACCGGTACCGGAAAAGCTGCCGTCGATCAGCTGATGAATGAACGTGAGGGCAAAGAAGGTCCAATGGCATACAAGTATAAAATAGACCTAAATGTAATTCCTCATATAGATGTCTTTTTAGAGAACGGATATACCAAAGAAGAAATGAAAATGGTGCATGAAACCAAAAAAATCATGCGCGACCCAACTATTGAAGTAACTGCCACAGCAGTGAGAATTCCGGTAATGGGAGGTCACTCTGAATCTGTGAATATTGAATTTACACAAGAGTTTGATTTAGCTGAAGTACGCGAAATACTTGAGCAGAGTCCGGGAGTAGTCGTCGTAGATGATGTGCAAAATTTTCAATATCCTATGCCAAAAGATGCACATAATAAAGACGAAGTATTTGTGGGCAGAATCCGCCGGGATGAAACTCAGCCCAAAACTCTGAATTTATGGATAGTATCAGATAATCTCAGAAAAGGGGCTGCTACCAACACAATTCAGATAGCTGAATATCTGATTGAAAAAGGGTTGATATAATTTATTTATAAAAATCATGTTTCTATGCTGAAATCGCTGTGTTCAGCAATTGTGCTTTTCTAAAAAGAGAATCTATTGAAGTTTTAGTATCAAATAAAAAATGTTATATTGCTGAGGCAGAGTGTTGTTTCAAAAAGTCATATTACTTATATTTTTTTCAGTTTTTACTTTAGAAAAGTCATTTTCAGAGATTTGGATTAATGAAATGATGTCTTCCAATAAGCAAACTGTTTCAGATGAAGACGGTGATTTTAGCGATTGGATAGAGCTGTACAATTCTTCAGATGTTGAGGTCGATTTGACAGGTATGTATTTGTCCGATAATGCAGAAAAGCTTTCCAAATGGATGTTCCCAGGCACTACGATAGCTGCCAAATCTTTTTTGCTGGTGTGGACCTCCGGGAAAGATAAAATCGGTGCTTCGCGAGAATTACACACAAATTTTAAAATCAGTTCTGAGGGAGAAGAAATAATTCTTACTAATACCTCTGGAGAAGTTATTGATTATATTTTATTGCCTGCCATGGAAAGTGATGTGTCATACATTCGAATACCTGATGGCGGAGATACCCTAAAAAAGACTGAAGTTCCTACTCCGGGACAACCAAATATTTACGAGCGTTTTTTACATGAGCCTGTTTTTTCGGAACGGGGAGGTTTCTTTAAAGAGAGCTTTAATTTGGAAATAACTTATCCGGATTCGGATGTAACTGTTTTGTACACTTTGGATGGTTCTGAGCCTTCGCTTGAAAACATTGACGGTACAGGTTTTCAATATCGTCGAGGCTATAGAGAGCTGCCTATCCAGTCGCAAAGAGGTTTTATCGAAAATGAAATTAGAACTTTTGAATACAAAGCTGAAATTCCGATTATTAACCGAACTGATGAGCCAGTTGATGTGTCTAACATACCGGTAACTTATGAATATGAAGCAGAATATTTACCTGAAAAGACTCAGGACGTATTTAAAGGAACGACGGTAAGAGCTCGGGTATATGATGAAAGATTAGGTTATGGGCCTATTATCACTCATACCTACTTTGTTCATCCTGATGGGAGAGAGAAATATTCGTTACCTGTCATCTCTATATCCGGTTCCAAAAAACAGTTATTCGATCACCATGAAGGAATTCATTTGGCAGGAATAGATTTTGACTGGTGGAGAAATGAAAACTTACTGCTTGCCGCACATCCGACCTCTGATGCGAACTATACACGCAGAGGTCGGGAAGCCGAATATCCTGTACAATTTGAATACTTTGAAACTTCAAAAGATCAGGCGGTATTAAATCAATCAGTTGGAATTAGAATACAGGGAGGATGGTCCAGAGCATATCCTCAAAAATCGCTCAGATTGTACGCCCGGAAAGAGTACGGAGAATCAAATCTCAAACACTCTTTTTTTCATGGGAATAGCCAGGATAAATACAAAAGATTAGTCGCAAGAAGACTGTATGATTTTTCATTCGTGGATGGATTATATCAGGATATGGTCAGCCATTTGGATATCGGCACCCAATCATATACGCTGTCAGCAGCTTTTCTCAATGGTGAATTTTGGGGTTTAATGGATTTAAGGGAAAGATTTGACAAACACTATTTGGAAGAAAAATACGGAGTAGATTCAGATTATATAGATTTATTAGGAGAACCCGGCGGAGTTGAATTGGGAGATGATTTAGAGTATCAAAAACTGCTCAGCTATGTATCAAGTCATTCTATGGAGAATGAAGAGGACTATGCTTTTATTGATGAACACATTGATATAGAAAATTTTATAGATTATTATATAGCTGAAATTTATGCAGCAAACAGAGACTGGCCTCAAAACAATATCAGTTTTTGGAGAGTTCGTACAGATGCAATTAAAGACGGTGTTCCGTATCATGACGGAAAATGGAGGTGGATTTTACTGGACTTAGATATTGCATTGAATGCCTCTCAGAATGAAGAAGGTTATGAACATCGTACATTGGAGTGGGCAAGCCGCGAGGATGATAATTATACGCTTTTATTTCACCGCCTACTCAAAAATAATTATTTTTCTCATCGTTTTGTCAGCAGATTTGCAGATTTGCTAAATACTACTTTTTTGCCCGAAAGGCTTGTTCCGATGGCAAATCATCGCAAAGAATCCATCTCTGTGCATCTCCCGGAATTTATGAGCAGGTGGAGAAGCAAGTATACTCCAAACGCATATAATCGATATTTTAATAGAATCAATGATTTTATCGAACACCGCACAGATGTCATAAGAGAACACATTCAGGAACAGTTTCAATTAGAAGGTCAGGTAAAGCTTACTCTTGATGTTAATAACAGAAACTCTGAAAACTATATCAGGGTTAATACTATTGATTTGAACAAAAGCACGGTCGGCGTCGCTGAAATGCCTTATCCTTGGGAGGGAGTATATTTTGAGGGTATTCCGATAGAGATAACGGCTGTTCCGGCTGTCGGATATGAATTTAGTCATTGGGAGGGGATGCCCGAAGGAACATCTGCTGTATTTGTTGCAAACTTTGAAACAGATAAGGAAATCACTGCCTTTTTTAATAAAACAGATACGACATATTACATGTTGGAATACACTTCCGGAGAAGGCGGTTACTTGGAGGGTGAAACAAGTCAGCGTGTAGAGGAAGAGAAAAGCGGGACTCCTGTAAGGGCTGTCCCGTATGAAGGAAATCAGTTTATCGGCTGGTCAGACGGGGTGACCGATAATCCAAGAATCGATACAGCCATCAGTAAAGATATATCAGTCGAAGCTGTTTTTACAGTAGCTACGTCTATCAGAGATAAAGACCATACATCACTGCTAATTTATCCTAATCCTGCTACTCAAAGCCTGACTGTACAAACGGTCAATTTGATGAATGGCCAAATTAAAATATCTGGCTTAGATGGTAAACTGCTCCATTCAGTAAAAATATCTTCGCCGACACAAATTGTTGATATTAGTCATTATCCGGCTTCTGTTTATATTTTGAAAATCATTAGCACTGACGGGAAAGTGCTTTTCAGAAAGTTTATCAAACAATAAGAGCTTAATCTTCGGGCTGTATAATTTTAAACTAATCAGTACCTTTGATTCAATAAATCCCAGTTGTATATGCCCGACAAATCCACACCCTTTACACCTATTAACACTATAGGGGAATTTAAGCTTATTGACACCATCACAGAAGGCTTTGAAACTCTTAATTCATCTACTGTAAAAGGTGTGGGCGATGATGCTGCTGTCGTTAAAACTAACCTGCATCAGGTACTGACAACTGATATGCTGGTTGAAAGTATCCATTTTGACCTTGTATATACTCCGCTAAAACACCTTGGTTACAAAGCAGTCATTTCGAACCTGTCAGATGTTTGTGCGATGAACGCCAGACCCAAGCAAATTTTAGTGTCTGTCGCATTATCCAATCGCTTTTCTATAGAAGCGGTACAGGAATTATACAAAGGAATAAAAGCTGCCTGCGACAAATACAGAGTAGATTTAGTCGGGGGCGATACCGTAGCTTCTCCCAAAGGTCTGATTATAAGTATTACAGCTGTCGGAGAAGCAAAGCCGGAGAAAATCGTGTACAGAAATACTGCACAGGAAGGAGACCTTTTGGTCGTCACAGGGGATTTGGGAGCGGCTTATGTAGGTCTGCAACTTTTGGAAAGAGAAAAGCAGGTTTTTCTGGAAAATCCGGATGTTAGGACTGACCTTAAAGGACATGATTATACGGTAGGAAGACAACTGAAACCCGAAGCGAGATTGGATATCGTCGATTTGCTTGATGACTTGGGAATAATACCCACTTCCATGATTGATATTTCAGACGGTCTTTCTTCAGAAATTCTTCATATCTGTAAACAGTCTGACCTGGGTTGTGTAGTGCAGGAAGAAAATGTACCAATAGCAAAAGAAACATACGATACAGCGTTGAGTTTTAATATAGACCCAATAAACTGCGCACTAAGCGGAGGTGAAGACTATGAATTATTATTTACGATTTCTCCTGAAGATGCAAATAAAATACAAAATCATCCTGATTTCAGTATAATAGGAGAAATGTTAGATGTAAATCTTGGTATAAAGCTTCATACCAAAGGCGACAATTATTATGATTTGTTAGGAATGGGCTGGGATAATATTCAGGAATAACTCTTACCCGGGTTCCGAAAGACAAATAAATATCGTCTTCGTTTTGCTTTCCAAGACCACTGCTTTTTTAAGTGAAAATTTATTTCTACTCTAAAGAATAGAGCCGGAACATATCATAGGAATGGTTGCAAAAATTTATACGGAGTTTCTCTCTTATTGAATGATTTGGCACCTTAAATCACATTTAAATAACAGTTCTTTATACAGAAAGGAATTGAGCTTTATTAGCTACTTATAATACCAATTTGAAATTCAAAATAGACCGATAAAGTGAAATCTTATTTTGGTATTATGCCGTGGTTACAAACAAATAGAACAATGAGATAAAATCGAAATTGGTCTGTATTGTTTGTCCAAACGGTATAAGATTGCAGAAAGCGAATCTTTTAAGATCCGCCGTACCTTTCTTTACTTTCATTGATTATCTTTGTGCGCTATGGCAGAAATAGATTTACAAAAAATTATCTCACATTGTAAAGAATACGGGTTTATATTTCCCTCGAGTGAGATATATGACAATTTAGGAGCAGTATATGATTACGGACCTTTTGGAGTAGAACTCAAAAACTCTCTGAAAGAATACTGGTGGAAAAGCATGGTGCAGATGAATGATAATATTGTCGGAATAGATGCCTCTATTTTCATGCACCCTACTACTTGGAAGGCTTCCGGGCATGTGGACAGTTTCAGCGACCCGCTGATTGACAACAAAGATTCTAAGAAACGATATAGGGCAGATGTACTGATTGAGGAAAGAATCGAAAAACTCAAAGAAAAAGGTCTGAAAGAACTAACTAAAAAAGGTATCACGAACGATGCCTCAGACGAAGAAAAAGCAAAAGCCAGCAGAAGCTACGCCAAAGGTTTGGAGCTTGAACAGGAATACACTAAAGCCGCAGAAGCTGAAGATTACAAAAGATATAAAGAACTGATTGAGGAACAAGGAATTGCCTGTGAAATCAGTGGCAGTAAAAACTGGACAGATGTACGACAGTTTAATCTGATGTTTTCTACGAAAATCGGCTCAGTAGAAGAGAATGCTACAGAAATATATCTGAGACCGGAATCGGCACAGGGTATTTTTGTCAACTTCCTGAATGTGCAGAAAACAGCAAGAATGAAAATTCCTTTTGGTATTGCACAAATAGGAAAAGCTTTCAGGAACGAGATTGTTGCGCGACAATTTACTTTTCGCATGCGGGAATTTGAGCAGATGGAAATGCAGTTTTTTGTACCTCCGGGAACTGAATTGGAATGGTTTGAAAAATGGAAGCAAATTCGTCTTAAATGGCACTTAGCTCTTGGTTCCAATCCGGACGACTTACGTTTTCACGTGCATGAAAAACTGGCTCATTATGCAAATGCTGCAGAAGACATTCAGTTCAGATTTCCCATGGGTTTCAAAGAGTTGGAAGGCATACATTCGCGTACGGATTATGACCTGGCTCAGCATCAGGAGTACAGTGGTAAAAAGCTGCAGTATTTTGATGGTGAACTGAATCAGAGTTATACTCCCTTTGTCGTAGAAACTTCTATCGGACTTGATCGACTGTTTTTACGTATAATCAGTGAATCGCTAAAGGAAGAACAATTGGAAAACGGTACTCGGACGGTTTTGAGTCTGCCGCCTGCATTGGCACCAATTAAAGTGGCTGTATTGCCATTGGTCAGAAAAGATGGCTTGCCTGAAAAAGCCACAGAGATATATAATAAACTCCGTTTTGTAGGACGCACTTTTTATGAAGAGAAAGACAGCATAGGTAAAAGATACAGAAGAATGGATGCTCTTGGAACACCCTTCTGTATCACTGTAGACCACCAAACGCTGGAAGATAATACAGTGACAATTCGTGAGCGTGACAGCATGAAGCAGGAACGGGTTCATATTGACGAAGTGCAAAAAATCCTTCTTCAGGCAATAGATATGAATGAACTGTTGAAAAAAGCCATGTAACTTTTAGTGGGCAGTTGTGACTGCTTTGAAAGTCGATACAGTCTATTATTACCTTGCAAAAGAGTTTGTCTTCATGAACTTTTTTTATTGCGACTTATCTGTTTTAATCTGTCGATAAAAGCAAGTTTAAATAAATATTCAATCAGTACTCCGACAAATGATAACGCAAACAACAATGGAGATAATCTGATAAAAACGGGCTCTTCCCCTGAAAATATTCTCTCGGATTTAAAGAGTAAATACACTTGAAGTATTAAGAAAAACACAATATACTCCAAGGCTATAATATTTAATTCTTTATGGGGATCTTGATTTCTGACAAAAAGCGATAAATTATATAGCCATCCGGCCAATTGAGCTAAGAACAAGTATTCATTAGCTAACAAATATTTCGCAATAAAACCAGAGTAGCTTGAAACCCTGTTTAAATAACAGGTATGAGCAAAAATACTTGTTGTATAATTATATCTGCATAGCTTACTGTATAAATTTAAAACCGGATTTTTATTCTGAGCTAAGCACTGAGGAGAATAATTTTTATAATTTAAAACTCCATATTTTTCACAGATTTTCAAAACAAGAAAAAAACAAATGCTGAAAATGCTTACGAAATGCCAGGACAGTAAATACATATTTTCGAAGTTAAGACAGTTGCATACTGAGCATTATTTCGGATGAAATTTTAAACGATATCCTATTTAATGAAATTTCTGTAAATTAATATAAAAAAATTCTCTGCCTGAATAATAAGCTCTCTGCAGGATTTTTTGACATCTATATAAATGCGGACTAACTGATATGGAAATACGATCACATGGAGTGCTAATAAAACAGTTAATTCAGAGTGAAAAATCACACCAATAGCAACCATGGAAAAGGGCAGGTAAATTTCGTAAAAATCATTTAAGAAATAGAGATAAGTATTGGATGAATATTCTGAGGGATTCCATACTATATTTCTAAACAGGCCGTGTCCTAAAAAATATATCAGTATAAAAACAAAAAAGAACAAGAGAGTCCAATATGTTAAAAGACCGAGAGTCAAAGAAAAAATAATAAAGCAAAGAATTTCCAGAGGAGATATGATATATAACACAAATCTGTATAACCTGTCTCTGCCATACTCTGTGGCAAATGTTTTTACATTTGAAACCGAATCATTGGTAAAGTCAGAAAGCTGATGTAAAAAAATGTTTCTAATTCCTTTAAAAAACTGCCAAAAAAACAGGCTTAAAAAAAACAATATTTCAGGATATGGCAATTCTCCGGTTAAGTATTGCTGGTAGGTGTAACAGAAAATTATAACTGGCAGAGCATGACCGTACAATGCGTCGCATAGAGGTCCCCAAAAAGACTTTTCTTTCAGACGAATTGCCGGATGTGAATAGGTCAGATAAAGTACGAGTTGAAATAGGAGAGCCAGCCAAATATAAAGGTTTGTACGTAAAACCAACCAAGGCAGGATTGCGAGTATAAGAAGACCTGTAATCATCAATACAATAAAGCCGGAAGATTTTTCAGCTAAGGAGTTTTTCTTTCCAGCTATTGCATCTGTTTTCTTATCATAAAAATCGTTGATGACATATCCCAATGCGCCGTTTCCAAAAATTGCAACTATCGTCAATAAAAAAATTGCAATTCGATTGGATAGCGGAATCTCAAAATAAATATTATACAGGTAAGTAAACGCAAGTATGTGCGAAGTTTTATAATTCCACCAATGATTAAACCGGAATATTTTTCCTATGTTCCGAAATGAAAATGATGAGCTGCAATCCATACTGATATTGAAGTTTTAGTGAGGGCTAAACTTATTCTCAAAGTTACATTTTATTCTTCTTCAATCGACCAATTGAAAGCAGGAGAGATACTAAAACTACTTTTAATTAAGCTTTCACTTTGTAAGGACTCCTCGCAGATTATTCTGAAAGAGACAGGTTGGTTATTTCTATAAACAGCATTGTCCAAATGATCAAATAGATAGAAATAGATTTTATATATTCCTATATTTAAAAACTGAAGCGGAAAGTTGCATTTTATTCTATAATTACCTTTTCTAGATATATTTAATCTCGATTTATTATCGAAGGCAGTTGAACTTAAAGCAATAGGCATATCATTTTGATTAAAAAGAACAATACTAGGCAATAAGCCTTCCAAATAATCTTTAGATACACAAATCATGATATCTATTTGAAAACCATTGTTATATGATATGCCTTCTGCTATTTTTTCTTTACTATTCTCCTTAATATCAATATATTTCAATTGAATGGTGTTGTCAACATTTTTTTCCATTAATTGATAGTGATAGTGGTTGGTATTATTAGATAGTTTTTGAACTTTACTTGTTAGCCAATTAGATTCCATATATAGTGAAACCACAGTACTAGGATTTCCTTTGAATTTAATTTCTCCTTCGTTAATCCAAATACATTCATCGCATATTTTTACGATATCATCCATGTTGTGAGAAACAAGAATTATCGTTTTTCTTTTTTTTAGCTCTCTTATTTTAGAGAAACTTTTTATATTAAAAGAACTATCACCTACTGTTAGGACCTCGTCAAATAGTATAATATCTACATTTGTATGCACTACTACAGAAAAAGCCAGGCGTAGATACATTCCATCAGAATAATTCTTTACTGGCTCATCTATAAAAGGTTCTAATTCACTAAAAGATACAATTTGTTCAAATTTTTCACGAATATCACTTTCTCTCATGCCTAAGAGAGCCCCATAGAAGAATATATTTTCGCGTCCGGTAAGATCAGGATGAAATCCCGCACCAATTTTCAATACTGATGCTACTTTCCCATTTATAGTCACTTGCCCTGAACTAGGGCTAATTATATTAGCTAAAATCTTAAGTAAAGTTGATTTCCCAGAGCCGTTTTTACCAATAATGCCTATGGTTTTATTAGGATAGATATTAAAGCTAATATCCTTTAATGCGTAAAATGGTTGTGCTTTTCTATTTTTAGAGGTCTCTGCTGTTTTAAATACCTTACTTAAATTCTCTACACTGATTATATTTTCTTTAAGATCCATGATATAAAAGACTGACGTTGAATAATTTTTTTGTTACTCTTTTATTGATAAGATTTGAACCATAGTAATGTCTCATTAATATGACATATGGTGAGTTAAGTTATAATAATTTTTGATCAATTTCATGGGGTACATTATAACTCACAGCTTTTGTTTACTTGCTTTTAATGATTCAAAGCAACAATAGAAGGGAAGATATTTTTGGCACTACATTTTATACACTATGTTAGGACCGGGTTTTATAGCTTTTATCTCATACCATTCTAAGTAGGGAGGAAGAGAATTTGTTATTGGGTCTGGCATAATAGAGTTTTCTACTACAAATCTGTTTCCAATGTCTTGGTTGGTTGGTATTCTCATCAACATACAAAACTCCAACTGAAATCCTATCTCACGTAGAATATATAGGATATCTTCCTTCTTCGATATGTTAAGATGAATATTCTTATTATTATGCTCCACCCAGTGTTGAATATCCTTCAACTCATTTTTTGAATAGGCTGTTTTTTCAAAAAGATCTTTTATATATAATATACCATCAGGTTTTAACTTATTATAAACTTGTTCAATTACTAAATTAGGTTGGTTAGAATGTACAAGAGATTCCATAAAATAGATAATATCATAACTTGTATTTGGGAATTCTGATAAGTCATGAAAATCTGCCTGATATACAGTTATTCTATCTTGTAAATTTTCGTGCTTAATACGTTTTTTGCTTATTTTAACCTGAGTATCAGATATGGTTAATGCATCTATTTTTACATTGAATTTTTGAGCAATCATCATTGCAGGACCACATACTCCACAGCCTGCATCCATTATCTTCATCTCATCGGCTACACCCATCTGTTTAATGAAGTATTCGATTAGTTCTTCGTTTGAATTAGCTCTTTTTGACTGAAAGATTTCTCCAAAACTTTTCATATAACGATCTGTCCAGTTCTCGTAATATTTTTTCACATCATCTGTTTGTGCATAATCTACTTTAGTGTAATTTTTATTTTTCGAAAAGATAGACTTGATTAAATTCTTCATGTAATTTTATTCTGTATTATAATTGATTAAAAAAGATTATGGTTAAGCATGGTTTTAGTATTTCTGTAGACGATATTTTTCAAGCAATATCTTTATAATCTGCTTTTACAAATAATCTGGAATGTTTTTGTCTATATTTTTGAACGCAAAAAAGGCTATGAGCAAATATAAAAGTGAGGATAATGCTGAAAAAATTGCGGCCTGACTGAGTGTATCTTGCAGGTGTACAGAGTATCTAAACATGTCCAACAGCCCGCAAATTGGATTGATATAGGCATAAACCTGTAATGACTCAGGGATGATATTGAGTGGATAAAAAACCGGTGAGAACCAAATTATTATCTGGAACAGGTAAGGAGAAACGTGTAGGATATCTCTTTTATTCAGACTCAGCCGGGCTATAATCAATGAAACTGAAAATGATAATAAAATAGTAAGTATGAGTGAAATAGGGAACAGTGTAATTTGTCCCAATGGAGGATGTCTTAAGATAATAGCCGCAATGCATATAGCCAAAATAAAAGGACTCTGCTCTATTAAATTTTGAAGAGCTTGTGCAATAATGACAGAAATGCGAGGAAAAGGATTCTTTTTGATAATTTCCTGATTGGTAATCAATGCATTGCCCCCCTGAATACTGATATTGGAAAAAAGATTCCAGATACAAAATCCACTAAACAAATAAAAGAGATACGAATCTTCAGCCCATGACACTTTCATCAGGAACCCAAAGAAAAGAGTATAGATAGAGATACTAATTATTGGATTGATTAAAATCCATAGGACACCTGCCCATGTTCTTTTTAGTTTAATTCTTAACCCTCTTTTGACAAGAATTAAGATAAATTCTCTATGGTCATTGATCCTTTTCAGATATTCATTTGCAGTTTCTGGAGAGGACTGATTAATATACATTTCTATAGATTTTAAAACATAAAAAACACTCTGCCTCTATGCTTGGACTAAATAGTCACCCTACGATTTACTGAGCGTATAAATCATGTTTTTGATTTTAGAAAGCAGTCCTTTATTTTCAGGCTGTATAAATTCATCCTTTTTTATTGCGGATATTTCACTGTAAAACTTTTTTAGAAATTTTTCTAACTCTAAGTCTTTGCTGCATCCCAAATCTTCAGCCATTTCTATTAGCTCTTCCTTGGTCAGAATTTTTGGATCATTAACTGTCACAGCTCCTTTTTCGTAGCCTATAATTTCTTCACCACTTTTTTGCATTTCCAATAGTCGAAGATTACTATACTTCACATAAAAATCCTCATCTACAACGTATTGCCGCACTTGCTGAGGCTTAGAGCCGGGAATGATGTTATAATGAATAATAGGTGCTTCTTTTTGTACAATAGTGATTACTGTGGCAAGTCTTGATTGATTACTTCTGTTTGGTGTTGTAGCGTGTAAAGTTCTGTTTTCGAAGATTATGGACTGTCCGGCTTTTAAATTGACAAGTGTCATATATGGAAATAATTCTAAATCATTTTTCTGATAAGGAGTGATGAAGCCGGGTGAAGGAGATGCACGGGGAAAGTCCTTCCATTTGTGGCTCCCGGGCAAAGCAGCCATAGTACCGTTTTCAATATTGGTATCCTGAAGAGCAGTCCAAACATTGACGGAATTGTATTTGGAAGAGTCCGTGAATGACCAATCCTGATGGGGTGGAACGAAACAATTCGTACAGGGTTCTTTTACAACAAAAGACCCGGTCACCATTTTGCTTGGAACAAAAAAATGCTTGATGCGTTCATAAACTGTTGATTCTAATTTTTGTATTACGCCAACTTTTAAATCTTTGTCTTTGCTGTACAAGCTCACATGAAAATGCATTCCATGACTATAACTGTTATCAATGCTATTATAATACTCTACTAAATCAGCAACTTCTTCAGAATTGAGAGAGTCTATAACCAAATACCCGTTTTTGTCAAAAAATGCCTGATCGTCAGGATTAGAAAATAGTTTCATTTTTGTAAGTCTTTTAGATAGTGATTGAATATAAATATCGAACAAAAAATTTGAAATAAAAACTGATAAGATAAGGTCGTTGTCTTTATTGCCAAAACAAAAGACTGCGAAACAGTCTGGTATTATTTTTTATTAAGAACGCATTCTGAAATTTTCAGGCAGTCAAAAGTATCTTTAGTATTTTTACAGGATGCAAAAGGTAATTGTAACAGGAATAAATGGCTTTATAGGTAGCCATCTGGTGCAATTCTTGTCAAGCCAAACTAATATCCAAATCCTTGGAATTGATATCCACAATCAACTGCGCGAAGAATATTTTCCGAAAAGCACTTCGGTTGATTATCTGCGGCTTGATAATTTTTTAGAACAAATTGAATCGTTTGCCAATTTTGATTGTATTTTTCATGTGGGTGCTCTTTCTTCCACAACGGAAACCAATTGGCAACGAATCAATCTGCTTAATATCTACTGTTCTAAAATTTTAATTCAATTTGCCGTAAAGGAAAAAATTCACTTAATATTCACCTCTTCCGCATCTATATACGGGCATAATTTTTCTAGCAGTATAAATAGCGGTAATCAATTTTTTTCTATATATGCCTATTCAAAAATGGTGATAGATCATTATATCCAGATATCCCTCAAGAGAAATCCTTTGTTAAAGCTTACCTCTTTGAGACTCTTCAACGTTTTTGGAAATAATGAACGACACAAAAAAGAACAGGCCAGTCCATATTTTAAATTTCGCTCTCAGGCTCAAAAAATGAAACAGATAAACCTATTTTATAACTCCGGAGATTATCTAAGAGACTTTATATCTGTGGACGATGTGACAAAAATTATGTACAAAGCTTTCAGCAGGAAAATTTATGGCATTTATAATTTGGGAACGGGTAAAGCAGTATCTTTTGAACTGATTGCCCAAAAGATTGCTCAAAAATATCATGCAAAAATCAATTGGGTTCCAATGCCGAAAGAGCTGAAAAAGCACTATCAGATATATACAAAAGCTGAGAATGAAGATTTATTGTCAAAACTGGGAGGATATTCTTTTAAAAGAATAGAAAATCTTATATAATTTATTCCATTTGAACATCTCGTGGAAGGAATTCGAGCGCTTCTATTTTATTTTTCGTCAACAGAATTTGACAAATTTTACGGCTAAATTTGATTTTGGATATTTCCTAAACTTGTGTTTTAAGAAAGCTTATTTTTCAATATCTTAGTCAAATCATAATTAAGCTGTAATTTACATTTATCATGAAGGAATTTATTTCAGATATCATATCCAAATTTGGAGGAAGACCCGGTGGCTCTGAAGAAGAAAAGAAAGCTCAGGAATACACCGCAGATGTACTCAAAGAGCATTGTGACTCTGTCAAAATTGAAGAGTTTAAAAGTCCTCTTTCCTCCCATTTCGAATCACTTAAGATTTTTAGTATAATCTACTGGTTTTCTCTATGGTTCCTCTCCACAAATTATAATCAAAGAATATTGATTAGCGCAATAATCTCAGGTATTGGCGCAATATTTTTTTTGTGGCATTTTTTAACCTACCGGCATGTGTTAGACTTTCTTTTTCCAAAAGAAAAATCATGGAATGTGGAGGGAACTGTCGAACCTCAAAAAGAAGTCAGGTCCACCTTATTAGTTGCCGGTCACATAGACAGTGTATATGAGTTTCAGTGGTGGTACCATTTTAAGACAATCGGAGTCGCTCTGAACACAATTTCCGGATTTGCTTATGTTCTCTTACCGATTTATTTGTCAGTTTTATGGTTGTACACTTATTTTGCACCACCTGAAGGAGCAATCATGTGGCCTTACTATGCTTTCATTGCGGTATCACCTGCATTATTGTCTATGTTCTTCATGCATGGAGAGGACCCGGTGGATGGTGCTTCCGATAATTTGTCCGGTGTTGCAATTTCAGTGGAAATGGCCAAGCACTTTTCTAAGGAAAAATTGAATCATACCCGCCTCAAAGTTATCAGCTTTGGAAGTGAAGAACCTGCATTAAGAGGTTCAGAAGCTTATGTCAAAAAACACAAAGAACAACTTCTGAAAGAAGGTGCAGTGCTGATTAACTTGGATACTATTAAAGACAAGTCCCAATTGACTATCTTAAATAAAGAATGGAATACTTTAGTCAAATACCCGGATGATTTGATTCAAAAAATGGAGAATGCCTTTACACAGGCTGGGGTTGCTTATAAAAAGAAACCTTTACCAATTGGTGCCTCAGATGGTTCGGCTTTTGCCATTCAGGGACTCCCGGCAATCACTATAATTGGAATGGATTCAGGCAAATATGACCCGGCGTATCATACCCGCCTGGACAATTTGGAAAACTTGGACCCGGAAGGATTGGAAGCTGCAAAGCAGGCATTAATACAATTCATTAAAAATTGGGATCAGACTACTTAAACAACAACACACACCTATGGATTATAATTCTTACAGTCAGTACGATGCATTGGGATTAGCAGCTCTGATTAAAAAAAAGGAAGTATCTGCCGAAGAGGTTCTGGAAGCAGCGATTTCGAGAGCTCAGGCGGTAAATGATAAGATTTTTGCTATTAACTATCCTCTGTATGAACGGGCGAGAAAAAAGTTCAGCAGCCTCTTCCGGATCATCCGTTTGCCGGAGTTCCTTTTTTACTGAAAGACCTTGAATTTTATCTTAAGGATGTACCTATGTCTCATGGCTCTATGGCTTTGAAAAACTACATCCCGAATAAAGACAGCTTTATGGTCAAAAAGATGAAAGACATAGGATTAATTATTTTTGGAAAAACAAACACTCCTGAGCTTGGTATTACGCCTTATACAGAACCGAAGGCCAACGGAGTAACTAAAAATCCCTGGAATTTGGAATATAGTCCGGGAGGCAGCAGCGGGGGATCAGGAGCGGCAGTTGCAGCAGGCATTTTACCAATAGCAGCAGCAGGAGATGGTGGAGGTTCTATTCGTATTCCGGCTTCTGCCTGCGGTGTTTTTGGTATCAAACCGAGTAGAGGACGTATCAGTCTGGGTCCCATGAGCGGAGAAGCCTGGAGCGGATTGGTCTCTTCTTTTGCATTATCCAGAACAGTTCGGGACAGTGCCGCACTGCTGGATGCACTCCTTGGCGCACATCCTGGAGACCCTTTTGTGTTTCAAAGACCGGAGAAACCTTTTTTATCCGAGACTCAAACTAATCCCGGCAAGCTCAAAATTGCTTTTAGTACCGATCACCCGTTTGGGGGTAAAGTAAACGGAGAATGTATTACTGCTATCGAAAAAACCGTAGAAATTCTCATTTCATTAGGACATGAAGTGGAAGAAATCCCCTTGCCATACGAAGAAGCCACATTGACAAAAGTATTTTTTATGCTGATGGCGGATATAGCGGCAGACCTGGACATTTTGGGCGAAATGAGAGGGAAGAAAATCCAAAAAAATGAAGTCGAACTGACCACATGGTTGCTGAATGAACTGGGAAGAGCATTCTCTGCAAGAGATTTTGCCTATTCCCGAAAACAATGGAATGTGGTTTCCCGAAAATTTGGAGAAATTCATCAAACCTACGATTTATGGCTATGTCCTACTATGGCAACTCCGCCAATAAAAACCGGAGCCCTGCAAGTCAGTGCATCCGAAGAGTTTGCTTTAAAAACCGGTATAAGTTTAGGCGTAATTCCAATGCTGAAGAGTTCTCCCATTGTGGATACAATTGCTAAAAGAACTTTAGGATATATCCCATTTACTCCAATAGCCAATATGACCGGACAGCCATCCATGAGTGTTCCTCTGCATTGGACACAAAGTGGGTTGCCCGTAGGAAGTATGTTTACAGCCAAAATGGGTGATGAAGCTACTTTGTTCCGACTTGCAGCCCAATTGGAACAGGCACAGCCCTGGAAAGATAAAAGGCCGCCTTTGTAAGTGTTATTTCCAATTAAACTGAAAGAGTACTCCGGCCGGAGAGATAGCAAGAATAAAATCTTTGCATAAATCGGCTAAAGTAAAATCTTCTATTGCATATTGAGATACCTCTTCAAAGAGTAAGGGGTTGTACCACCAGATTTTACCGCCTCTGGAAAAATAAAGCTTGTCGTTGATAATCCATATTCTGTCTGCCTGCATGACGGGATATGTTTTGATATAATTTCCTACATTATCAAAAACAAAAATTCCTTTTTCATTGTCTAAAAGATACAGCTTGTTTGTTTTTTCAATAATCTGTTTCGGACGAATACTTTGGCTCAGGGACTGTGTGAGATTATCACTTCTATATACTTCCCTAAATTGTTGGTCAATTTTTATCAGTCTTTGTATGTTTTCATCAAACAGCCAAATATTTTTGTTATCTGCTGAAACGGTCAAAGCAGTAACTCCAAAATATCCCAAATCAAAAAGATTAGATTTCGCAGTAAGATTTAGCCGGTTATCTAAAATCAAAAAATCACCTACATTTTTTTTAAACAGAGCTATTTTAAATGAATTTTGAACATCTATATAAGTGTTCTCATCTATCATCAGGTTGGAATAGCTGTATTCTCTGTCCTGAATTTCAGAAATCTTGACTAACTGCTTATTTTTATTGATATAGTAAATTTCCTGAAGCGGATCTATCGCAGCCGACCATACATTTTCAGCTACGATTTTACCGTGTTGAGCATCCTGACCTTTTACGGAATACACGCACATCAGAAAAAGATATGTCCAGACCCATTTCATCCTTGATATCTCTTTAGGACAATTTTTATGCCATCATATTCCAGGTAAGTGTAATTATAAAGCCAGTCTCCCAAATTGAAATATTTTGCTTCGTTGGTGAGTGTAATTTCCAAAGGTAAGTGCCGATGACCAAAAATATAATAATTCGCAGGGTTTACTGTGAGCTGCTCTTTGGCAAAAACAATCAGACGTTCTTTATCTTCACCCATAAATACTTCCTTTTTGGGGTCGGTCCGGCTCAGATTAGACCATATTTTTGCTAATTGCACACCAATATCCGGATGCAGCCAACGGAATAGGAACTGAAACGGACGAAAAGTAAAAATCTTTTTTAGAAGCTTAAACTTGTAATCTCCGGGGCCCAGTCCATCTCCATGACCCACAAAAAATCTTTTACCGTTTAAATCAAAAATCACGGACTCTCTAAAAATTTTCACAGCAGTCTCATCCTGTAAATAATCAAACATCCAGATGTCATGATTGCCTGTAAAAACATATACCGGAATATTCTCGTCAGAAAATTTACTTATTTCTGCAAAAAATCTTGTAAATCCTTTAGGTACAACCTGCTTGTATTCAAACCAAAAGTCAAACAAATCTCCCACAAGAAATAAAGCTCCCGCTTCCGTGCGAATAGATTTCAGCCACTGCACTAACTTTTTCTCTCTTGCCCTGCTTTCTTGTGTGTCAGGTGCACCCAAATGAAAATCTGATGCGAAAAACGCTTTCTTACCGTGCGGCAGTGTCAACTTTATATACTCAAAACTTGAGGCCATTGAGGTAAAATTAGTCATTTTTGGTAGATGAAAGATGTTTTTTAGTACATGATCCTCTCAGTTAAAAATATTACAAGCATAGTATATACTTAGACGTTTTCGAAACGATCCTTTCCGAAGAATTCCCCGTAACTTTTTATTTCTTTTGTTTTCTGCCTTTCCACTCAAAGTTGAGGATATTGCCGAAACTTCCTACAAAAACAATATAGAGTATATGAAATACCTGACTCAGCGGAAAAGAATGCATCAATTCTCCTTTACTGTAATATGCGGATGTGCTTTTGAGAAGCCTGTAATCCACAACAATTTTTACGGATAACTGGAAAAGGAACAGTTTAAATATTGCCATGGAAAATAAAGCTCCGAAAGCATTGGCCAGCAGAGAGAAAACAAATAAAAACACAAACCCCAAAATCCAGGTCATTTTCTTATCCTGATAATCTTTGGATTTGGCAGTCCATCTGAAACGTTGCTGTAAAAATGCACTTAATGTAGATTCAGTTTGAGTGTAAACTACCGCCTGAGGATGTTTGGCATAAGCTACTTCCCCATTGTGTTTCGCTGCAATTTTGTGCATGAGCAGCATATCGTCTCCGGAGGACAGATGATCAATCCCTTTAAATCCTCCAACTTCTTCAAAAGCTTTTTTTTCATAGAGCAGATTAGCACCGTTGGCCATGTTGTAGATTCTCATTTTCAGCATGGCTGCCGTAATCCCCATCATTCCCAAAAAGTCCAAAGACTGAAATTTTCTAAAAGCGGTATTAGTCCCTCTCATAATTACTGCTCCGGTCAGCAACTTAGCATGACTTTTATTTTTGATGCCTACCATTGTCCGCACCCATTCCCGGGGAACTCTGCAGTCGCCATCCGTAGTTATTATCAGCTCGCTTTCGGAGCATTGTACTCCTATTTCGATAGCTTTCTTCTTATAGGCATTTTTTACTTCTGTACCGGTAAGAATTTGACTCAATTGGAGGACTTTGACCTGTTCTTCTGAAAAACTTTCTGCAATGCGGACGGTATCATCATCCGAATGGTCATCTACAACAATAATTTCCAAAAGATTTTTGGGATAATTTTGATTTATCAAATCCTGCAGTAAAGCCCCAATATTTTCTGCTTCGTTTCTGGCAGGTATCACCACAGTAACAGTGGGAAGTGTCATTTCGGTTTCTTCTATTTGAAACTCTTCGGTTTGTACCCAATAATATCTGTACAAAGACATCATTACTAAATAAAACAGGGTCAGAAACAGGCAAAGGCAGAGATAAAAAACCATTGTATTTAATTGTTATTTTTAAATAGGAGCCGCTTAGGTTTTTCTTTCTTTTTTTCTCGCTGCCGGAAAAAGAATATTATTCAGAATGAGCCTGTAGCCGGGTGAATTTGGATGCAGATTTAAGTCCGTAGGCGGGTCTCCGACCAAATGCCTGTATGCTTCGGGGTCATGTCCGCCGTAAAAAGTCCATGTTCCTTTTCCTATTTCCCCGTGTATATACCGGGCTTCGTCGGCAGATTTATTATCTCCTAAAATTAACACATCTTTCTTAATCACTCTTTTTTTAAATGCAGTAGTCTGTCCCATAAAACCTTTTACAAGACGGGTATGATTTTGGGTAAGCATAGTCGGCACGGGGTCCCATTTTGCGGAAAATTCAAACAAACTGAAATAATCTAATTTTTCGGGCATGGGTCTTTGAGGCAGGACATTTATATCCGACACTTCATATTCCATCAGGTTTTTTACAATCCTAAAGTTTTCAAACGCAAAAGTCTTGGAATAATCTAATTTCTCCTGTGCCTGAGGATCCATTGGATCTCCGTCAAAAACCTGATGACAAATATCTGTGTTTTCGGCAGCTAAGGCAATATCATACGTATCTGTCGCCGAACACATTGCAAACATAAAACCTCCGCCGACTACATATTCTTTAATTTTTTTTGCAACCGCCAATTTTTCTTTTGACACCTTATCAAAACCATGTTTATGAGCCAACTCTTCTGCTTCTTTTTGTTGTTTGATATACCAATCCGCATTTCTGTAAGCTGCATAAAATTTCCCATATTGGCCTGTAAAGTCTTCATGGTGCAGATGCAGCCAGTCATAAAGAACCAATTCATCTTCTAAAATTTCAGTATCATAAACGATTGTGTATGGAATTTCTGCATAAGTGAGTACCAATGTTACGGCATCGTCCCAGGGAAGCATGCTGGGCGGACTATATACTGCAATTTTTGGAGCTTTTTCCAATCGAACTGCATCCATATTTACATCCGGGCGGGCAATTTCATCCAAAATATTCAGCATTGCCGCATCTGCAACTGTTTCATATTTTATACCTCTGATACTACATTCCCGCTCTATCTCTGCATGGGACTTTATAGCAAAACTCCCGCCTCTGTAATTTAGAAGCCAGTCCACATCTACTCCTTTCTCCAATGCCCAATATGCAATGCCGTAGGCCTTCAGATGATTGGTCTGCACTTCGTCCATCGGGATTAATGTATAAGCTGCCTTAGATTTAGGACAGCCAAGCAGAATCAATAACAGCAGAATTAATATTTTTTGCATAAACTAAATATACTGTTTTCACACAGACAAAAACAATTCAGCTTCTGCCTAACTTTCTCTTTTATCATTTATTTAGAAAACACAATCAGATATACAAAACGATACAAATTCTAAGAGTGAAAATTTTTCATCTCTATCTTTGTTCCGGTAATATGCTTGTCTGATGAATTCGATATTTTTTTAGATGAGGGCTTCAGCATATATAGGAATGAAGAAAGCAGAAAAGCTATAAGAAAAATCAAAGGAATTAGAATTGCATTTCTTAAATGCTGCATTTTAAAAGTAAATATAATAAAACCTACATTTACAGTAATGAGGATCACACTGGCCTGAACATGAGAAAATCCCAAATCCAATAACTTATGATGGTGATGAGTTTTATCCGGTGAAAAAGGCGATCTTCCTTTCAGTATTCTGGCAGTAAATACTTTAAATGTATCAAAAATGGGAATAATGAGTACGGCTACTGCTATAGCCGGTCCCGATATCACATGAAAAGGTAATGTTGTCTGAGACCTTAAAACGATACTGCTTTCTTCAATAAATAATAATGCCATCGCCGCCATTAGTAATCCTATTGAAAGACTTCCTGAGTCTCCCAAAAATATCTTGGCAGGAGTGTAATTGTATTTCATAAAAGCCAGCACTGCTCCAAGCACACATGCACTCATCACTGCGTAATCCATATAGCCGTGGATAAAAAACCAGGCACCGAAAGTTCCGGTTACTACTAACGCCAAACCTCCTGCTAACCAATTCACACCATCTACTAAATTGAAAGCATTAATTATAAATACTACTGTAATTACAGAGAACAAAATGCTGACCACTTCAGGAAGCTGACTAATTCCGAAAAGCCCGTAAAAACTTGTCAGTCGAATACCTCCAAGTACGACTACTATTGACGCTGCTATGATTTGTCCTAAAAACTTTTTGCTGGGAGTCAGTTCTACTATATCGTCTTTGGCTCCAATCATAAACACAAAACTGAGAGCGGACAGAATATACTTTACTGTTGGCTCTGTAAAATCTCCAAAAATCCCGTAAGTAATAATAAAAGCTCCAAAAATGGCTACACCGCCTAAGTTTGGAATGGAGCCTATATGAGACTTTCTGCCATTCTCAGTGTCGTATAGGTTTTTTATCCTGGCAATATTTATGATGCTGGGAATTATATAAAATACTATCCCAAATGCGAGCAAGGCAGATGCAATAATATTCAAAAACGGGCTGTCAAACATATACTGACTATCAAGTCTTTGATGTAAAATAAGTAAATATTTTACAAAAATTACAGAATTCATTATTAAGTGGGATGAGAATACCTCATTTGTAGGATAAGCTTATAATTAATTACTGCGTAATCTTCATCTGGATGGCAGGATAAAACAATTCCCAATAAGACAGAATTTATATTTAAAGACAGTTTTACAGATTATTATCTGAGACACTACGACATAGCTTACCTTGAAGGTAATATTCCTTTGCTTTTTAACAGTCTGTTGTAAAGCTCACTCATATTAAAAACCAACTGTTTATAGGAAAACTTATCTATCACATAATTCCTTCCTGCTTTCCCCATTTTGTCTCTCAAACCTTTATCTTCTATCAGCAGATACAGTTTTTCTTTAAAAGCCTGTAAATTATTGCTGGGTACAAGGAAAGCTGATTTGTTTTGCTGTACAACAAATTGGACTCCACCTACATCTGTTGCCACTATGCACTTCTCTGCTGCCTGTGCCTCTATCAGACTGACTGGAGTACCTTCATTCAATGATGTCAAAGCAATGATATCCATGCCTGCATACACATTTTCCATATCCTTCCGCCAGGAGGTGAACACAACTGGCTTCGAGAAGTCTTTTTCTTTTTCATCTGTAAAATTCACTTGTATTCTCCTTAGCTCCTCCTCTATTTCTTTTCTTAATTCACCATCTCCAATATAAAAAAACTTCACTTTCTTAGCTGTATTTTTCAGGATAAACGGTATAGTTCTACTATACAGTGAATGATTTTTGATGGGTACCATTCTTCCTATAATTCCGACAGCAACTGTATCCCTGCTTAAATTGAATTCATTTCTAAATTTCTCTCTTCTGTCTTCTTTATCCACCGCAAACCTATCCAAATCAAATCCCAGAGGTATTTCATAAACTTTTGAAGGCTTATCTACTTTATAAACCATGGATAGTTCTTTGTGCTGCTCAGGACTTATTGCAATTATTCCATCTGTCTTTGAGGAAAGGTAACGCTCTATCTGAAGTAAGATACGAGTCTTAACCGGATGAAAATAAGAATGGAAATAATGCCCGTGGAACGTATGAAGAATTATCGGTACCTTGTTTTGTATGGCAGCCAACCTACCTATGAATCCGGCTTTTGCAGCATGTGTATGTACAATATGCGGTTTGAAATCCTGGATTATCTTAGTCAGCTCTTTATATGCTTTACGATCTTTCCACGGCTTAATCAGACTTTTCTGCATATCTTGAATATATACAGGCTCTATTCCCATCTTCTTAGGAATAAAGTCCGAATCTTCTTCTCCCTCATCTTTAGAACCTGAAATCAGAATAGTTTTAAATTCCGGGTTCATATATTTGGATAAATAAGAAACGTTGTAAGCAGGTCCTCCAATAACTAACCTGTTTATAATTCTAAGAACTCTGATTTCCATCTAAAACTATTAAAATACATCCCAATCACATAAAGTAATATTCCACCTGCTCTTATCTTTTGCTTCAAGGCTCTGGCTTCTTATTAAAAGATTTAATGGTCGAGGATTAATTCGTTGAGGTAATCTTATAAAGCCGCACTTATGCAGACTGGATTCAACAGAAGAATTCATAGAAGTAAACATCAGCCCTATTTTATTATCAAAATATTTCTTGCCTTGATTTCTCAATGCAGAAATAAGCTGAAGAAAATATTCTCGTCCATTTTTCGAATATGCATAGTCCATAAGTAACAAACACGGAATACCCTTAATCGTATCTTTTTTTAAAAAAACGACTGCTTTTAATCTATCCTCCGAGTCTCTGATAGAAAAGATTCTGATTTCTTGTTGTGGTTTATTCAAAAAGCGCCACTGCAGATATTCTTTATCTTTTATAAGACCAAAGTCAAAAGTAGTCGAAAACTCCCCGTAAATATCCACCATTTCATTTGTAATCTCTTTTTCCTCTGTTACCACTGCATTCTTGAATTTGGTCAATGAAAAAAAACGGTAAAAGATATTGAAAATCGCTGAGAGCAGATATTCAAGCCCTAACAGTTTGATTTTTGAGCGAATAATCTGAGTCAGATTAAAAGGAAGGACATAAGCATGCATTAAATTTAGATGGCTATATCCGTTATATTTAAGAAAAGTATGTATGCTCCTGTGATTAGGGAAAGTGTATATTAATTTTATATCGAGATTGTCAATATATTCATTTGCGAAGGTTGCAATCTGCCTGAAAATACCTTGTCCTCTTAGTTTCGCGCTGACAGCTACATCCTGGACCATGGCGTATAGAGTTGTACTGCCATTCCATTTACCTTTATAATAAGGAACATGGTAATAAGACAAAATTTCATCTTGATTATTTTTCCCGATAAAAACGTCTGCTCTTCCGGTAGGTAAATCCAAATACTGCCATTTCCACGAATTGTAACTGAAAGTATCTAAATTGTGAGAAGAATTTTCTTCCATTATATCTTTTATAGCTGTTACGAGCTTTTGCCTGTCTTCAGGCACTGACACAGAAAATTTTATCTTCTCCTGTTCCATTAATTATCTTTAACTATTTCACCTAAAGTACAGAATTCAAAATCATTTAACAGATTTTTTAATCTTATTTCTGTTGAGTTTAAATTGAAATAATGAGGATATTTTACACGTTTAGTAAGATTCGTAAGCTTAGGGTGGTCGGGGTCTAATTCCCAGGGATGCATATAAAACACACCAATTTGCCCCTTTTTATTAAGTTGTCTGAATTTATATTTAAAATACGGATAAGGTAAAATTCTAAAATAAGCTCCCCCTAATCCTACATCAAAGTTTAAGACTTTTATTGTGCCTACCGGGACTTCTGTAAGGCCGTTTTCCAGCTTGTGAATATCTTTTCTGTAACCGACAATTCCTGTTCGTTTATTATCTCCCGGATAGATGCTTGAATCGTATTTAAATTCGTATTTCTTAAGAATATCTAAAACCCACCAACTTCTATAATCGACTGAAAAAAATGGCGCTCTAAATCCTGTGTACTGTTTGTTAAATTTGTCCTGAAATAAGTTTACACATAGTCTGATTTCCTCCTCAAAACTTTCAGGAGTCATATTATATAACTGTTGATGGCTATATGTGTGACAGCCAATTTCATGCCCCTCTTCTATAATTTCCTGAATGACATCCGGATGATCTTCAATTATTTTACCCAAGACAAAAAAGGTGGCTTTAGTATTCGCATTTGATAATAACTTCATAAGTATGTCAAATCCATGTCGAAGCCTCTTTTCATAGTTTTCCCAATGCACATAATCAATTCCGACGCCTTGATACCAATCTTCCAAATCTACTGTAAAAGCATTTTTCATATATGAAATAATGCAAGTTTAGCAAAACTTATGGAGATTTTCGATATTTGATAACTATATGTGTAAAGAAAGGGTTCTATTGAATCAGACCCGAATTATGCATTAAAAAATCTATTCCAAATCAAAATAGCTTCAAACCAGTTGTTCGATAGACATCACCTCTGTAACTATAGCCGGCACTATGTTTTTTGTTGCTAAGTCTCCGAAATATTGCCCTTTTGCGTCTCATAACGAAATCTAATGCACAATTCAGGTTAAAAGATTTTACTTAATGTATCTTAGACCTCTGATTTTAATTAGATGATTGATAAAACTGTAAAAAGCGATAAAGTATCCTGGCAATCTCCCTCCAATATTGCATTGGTCAAATATTGGGGAAAATATGGCAACCAGCTTCCGCAAAACACTTCTGTCAGCCTGACACTCAAAAATGCTTATACACAAACTACAATCTCATTTTACCCAAAAACTGAAAAAAGTTCTGAGGTTTCTGTTGGTTTTAAATTTGAAGGCAGGCCCAATACTGCATTTGAAAGTAAGGTCAAAAGTTTTTTAACTTCTGTTCAGGAACATTTTCCGTTCTTATCGTCTTTTCATCTTGAAATAGAAAGTCAAAACTCTTTCCCGCATTCTGCCGGGATTGCATCCTCAGCCTCTTCTATGAGTGCATTGGCATTATGCCTTTGTGATATGGAACGCCTTGTCACGGGACAACTTGCGGAGGAACAGGAATTTTACAGGAAGGCATCAGTGATTTCGAGATTAGGCTCAGGAAGTGCCTGCAGGTCTGTGCATCCCTATGCAGCCGTCTGGGGAAAGCATGAGTTTTTTGTGCAGTCATCTAATGAATATGCTATACCAGTAGAAAGAGAAATTAATCCTGTATTTAAGGATTTCAGAGATAGTATATTAATCATCAGCGGAGAAGAAAAGGCTGTATCCAGCAGAGCCGGACATGCGCTGATGGAGCAAAATCCCTATGCAGAAATTCGATACAAACAGGCGAACAAACATCTTGTCGAAATAATGGAAGCAATGAAGAAAGGCGATTTGCAGACTTGGGGCAGCATAGTAGAAAAAGAAGCTCTCACTCTGCATGCCCTGATGATGGCTTCCGATCCGCCGTATATTTTAATGCACCCAAATACATTGACAGGGATAGAGAAAATTCAGACTTTCAGAAAAGAAACAAATACCCCGATATACTTCACTTTAGACGCAGGACCCAACATACATCTGTTGTATCCCAATTATGTTAAAGATAAGATTATACGCTTTATCCACGAAGAGTTACTATCTTTGTGCGAGAATAATCGTGTAATACATGATCAGGTGGGTCAGGGACCCGTCAAAATTTTGTAACGATGTCCAATAAAAAAGATGTAGCGTTTCACTCCAAGATACTCTTGTTCGGAGAGTACAGCATTATCCAGGATAGTATGGGGCTCACAGTACCTTATGAAATATTTAAAGGAGTACTTACTTTTCCGGAAGATTCTGCAGATGAAGAGTTTAAGCGAGCATCTAATGACAGTTTGAAAGGGTTTGCACATTATATACAGGAGCAAATCAGTGCCGGTACACTATCACTTGACTTTGACTTAGACACATTGCAGAAAGATATTTCCAATGGAATTTTCTTTCACTCAACCATTCCCCAGGGTTTTGGTATTGGCAGTTCCGGTGCGCTGGTGGCAGCTGTATATGAACGTTATGTAAGGAATAAGGTATCACTGGAAGAAATCCCGACTCAGGAATCTATTTCAAGGTTAAAAAATGATTTGGGTCAAATGGAATCTTATTTTCATGGTTCCAGTTCCGGTGTAGATCCTCTTATTTGTTATCTTAATCTTCCCCTTCTGATTAAAGAAAAAGGTGAAATAGAGCCTGTAAAAGTGGTGATGAAAAAGAACGGGAAGGGAGCAATTTTTCTGATTGACACCGGAATTTCCCGTAAAACGGAACCTTTGGTCAAGCATTATATGCAGCAAATGGAGCAGCCTACATACAGAGAGTTTGTGGACAAGCAGCTTAAACCATTTGCCAACAACTGCATTCATGCTTTTTTAGAAGGAGATACCGAGACTCTTTTCGGATATATGAAAAAGCTTTCGCAGTTTCAGTTCCAGCATTTCAAACCTATGATTCCGAAACTGTTCAGTAAACACTGGAAAAAAGGCCTTGATAGTGGCGACTATTACCTCAAGCTGTGCGGTGCCGGCGGAGGTGGTTTTATTTTGGGCTTTACTCAAAATCTTTCCCAAACCCAAAAAGCTCTTAAGGGTCAAAAGCTTGAAATTCTAAGCTATATTTAGTTTATAAAAGTTAAGTCGCTGTAAGTTTTCATATTTTAAAGTAATTTTAGACTGCTTTAAAATATTCTGTCATGATTTTATTTCATTTGAAAAAAGTATTTCGAAACAGCCTTGTATTTTCGTTCCTTTTATCCGGGTTAATCTTTGAAACTTCTGCCCAGATATCAGATTTACCGCACACAGAAACCTTTAATAAAAATTTTGTTTTAGGAGAAAATGTAGAATTCATACCTAATTGGTACGGCAATCTGGTCAGAAAAGACTCCCGAATTTTTCAGGCAGAAGAAAAAGCTCTTGCGGTGATTCCCACAAGCAGTTTTCAGGGAGAAATAGAAGCTAAGTTAGATTTGAGAGGATATGAAAAAGTAGCAGTATCATTTAAAGCCAAGAGTGTAAAAAATGAAGACGGAAACAGTCGCAGTATGTTGTATCTGGAGTCCTCATTCGACGGAGGAATAAGTTGGAATACAAACAAACTCATACACACATTCCATAATCAAAACAGTGATTTCAGCGATTTTAAATATGTTTTGGCAGGAGCTGCTTCCAACAGACTGACTGCGGCAGTCAGGTTTGTAATCAGTACTGAATCCGAAAACGGCAAGGCTGCCGGGGTGGTCATAGATGACGTACATTTTTTTGAAGAGGATAATGATATTACGCCACCGGAAGTGGCATCTGTCAGAGTATTGAATTCAAACACGATTCAAATTAAGTTTAATGAAGCAATGGATGCAGCTTCTGCGGGAAATGATGTGAACTACCAGGGACTTCCGGACATTACTTCTGTTACAAGTTCTCCCAACAATACAGATTTTACTGTCAGGCTTGGACAAAATCTTGAAAATGGCAGAGCATACTATTTAACTATTAGTAATGTGGCGGATGAGTCCGGTAATCTTATAGCATCTCCATACACTCAAAAAATAATCTACAACAACAGCAGACCCAATCTTTTTATCTCTGAAATCATGTACAATTCACCTGCTCTGGAAAATGACTCCTTAGAGTTCTTGGAGATTTACAATGCAGGTCCGGGTACAGCAAGATTAGGCGGTCTTTATTTTTCTTCAGGTCTGACATTTACTTTCCCCGAATATTCTTTAGATGAAAAAAGTTATATGGTCATCGCAGCCAATGCAAGAGCCGCACAAGATTTTTATGATGTAGGATTTTTGGAATGGGAAGAAGGTGCACTCAATAATGCGGGCGAACGATTGGAAATAAAAAACTCTGAAGGGCAGCTCATTACTTCTGTAAAATATGAAAGAACCTGGGGCGGTGACGGAAACGGGCACTCCATTTCATATTGTAATCCGGGAAATCCGGCCATGAATGACAATCCGCTCAGTTGGTCCACCACGCAGAGTGCACTCGGAAAATCCGTAAGCGGTATCCCTGTTTATGCTTCTCCCATGATGAGCTGCGGTGTCAGTATAGCTCCTGAAATCAGATTTGACTCTTACTCTTCTTATTCTTTTGAATCCGGGACCGAAATAAATATTATTCTGGAATGCATCAATCCCAACAGTGAACCAAGTTCAGTTACAGTCGCATTAGAAGCAGGCTCTACAGCTATTTTTGGAGATGATTTCACTTCAGATACTGAGTTTCCTTTTACACAGACTTTCCAGCCCGGCACAGGAAAAATCGAATTTAGAGTAAGCACACAGAATAATCCAGAAAGGCTGGATATCAGAACAGCGATTTTTAAATTGACGAATCCTGAAAACGCAGTAGTAGGAGGACGTGGTTATTATGAGTTGAGTATTTTGAGCGAAAACCCATCCATAGCACAAGTATGCATCAATGAACTTGCAGCTTCCAATAACTCCAACAGTGGGATAAAAGATGAATTTGGAGATTATGATGATTGGATTGAATTGAAAAATAATAGTTCAAGCCCTGTCTTATTATCCGGTTATTATGTGACCGATAATCCAAAAAATCTTACTAAGCATCTGTTACCTATGACAGATACCGGAAAAGTTACCATACCTCCTAACGGATATCTTATTTTGTGGGCAGACAATGAACCCAATCAGGGAAGTAATCATCTGAGTTTTGCTTTGAGTGCCTTGTTGGGAGAGTATTTTGCTTTAGTCATGCCGGATGGGAAAACCATTGTAGATTCAGTCAGTTTTCCTCCATTGGAACCTAATACAAGTTATGGCAGAACAGAAGACTGTGGACAGCAATGGACAGTTTTTAATTCACCGACTTTTAATTCCCAAAACAAACCTACAGCGGTAATTTATCGCCACAATGCGACTCCAATAACACTTTATCCCAATCCGAACCGAGGAGATTGGCTGTATATATCTGAGCCTGTCAGTTATATTTTATATGATCAGACCGGGAAAACACTCAAAAGAGATTTTACGACTCAACAAATAGATGTCAGCAATCTGCCGGGCGGAATATATTTTATACAGACAGATGAAGGTTATACGACTAAATTTATCATTAGCAGATGATTTTCCTGACTTGCCCCGTATAGTGTGGTCTAACAGTTTTTGATAAAATTTCACTCAGGTCAGGTGAAACAGATACTCTTAATTTCATCTATCTATCCGTTATTTTGTTTAAAAGTCTTGCATCTGTTTTTTGCACTTAGTAAGAAAATCTCTTGTTGACAGCTCAGAAGCTAATTCTATGTATTTGGATACTACTATTGCCTTAAAACAAATCAGAATGCGTCGCTGTATTGGCTATTTTTTAAATAAAAGACAGAACAAGCTTGCAAATCACTTTTTGATATTCTAAATGCGAATTTGATTTTATATAGATCATGGTAGCTTTATCTGACAATAATGCGCTTGCTTTTTGATTATAAAACACCTGAACGAATCGGAAAATACCATGGTTTTTTACTGCTCTTATGTGTAACATTTATGATTGCTGGTACAGTCAAATTACAAAAAAATCTTATGATAATCCGATAATCAATAATGATATTTTCAATGTTCATAAGGCGGACAAATCAGGAGATTGTTTTGGCAAAATAGCACGGCCTGTGCTATTTAATAATATTTCATAAGTGCTATTTTCCCTTTTTCACGGTTTTAATTTTTGCCATAAAATAATTACTTAAAATTTATTGTATAGCTGATAATCAGTATTTTATGATTAGTGCAAGTCGCGTTTTACCATTTGGGATTAAAACGAAATTCAAAAGTATAATTGTGTTTCAGTGAAAAAAATGCTTTAAAGCCCTTCATTGAGATATAAAAAATATACTTTTAAGAATGACTTTGTGTCATTCAGAGTTTATTATCCAGAATCAATTAACTTAATTATTCACTTTAAATTATGAAAATTTTATATTTACTATTACCCTCTTTTTTAAAAAGATCCGGCATTTTAATCTTATTTCTGACCTTATTGTATCCTACAAAATCTATTGCTCAACTTGCCTGTGGAACAGATAGGATGCATCAGTATATGCAGCAAATCAATCCCGGTTACAAATTAGAGATTGAGCAGTTAGACCATGAAATTTATGATTTAATAAAAGCAAAAGAAAATGGTCGCTATATAGATGATGATGAGGTTTATTCTATACCGGTTGTTGTACACATCATACATAAAGGTGAGGCTGTGGGTGTCGGCAGTAATATACCAGACGCTCAGATACATGATGCTATTAGAGGTGTGAATGAAAGATACAGAAGAATTACAGGCGATGGCGCAGATATGAAAATAGAATTCTGTCTTGCCGTTCAGGACCCTAATGGAAATACTACTACGGGTATCAATCGGATTAACGGAAGTATATTTAGCGGATATGTTAGCAAAGGAGTAAAGTACGGCGATGACAGTCCGTGTAGTGATGCGGCTGTACAGGAGGACATTCAAAATGCTACAAGATGGCCCCGTGAAGATTATTATAATATTTGGGTAGTTCATAAATTTTGTCCCGGAGATATTGCCGGATATGCTTATTTCCCCACAGCAGGTGATTGGGACGGAGCTTTTATGCATTCAGACTATATGACTTATGGAGCTCAAACTCTTGCTCACGAGCTGGGTCATGCATTTGGCCTTTATCATACTTTTGACGGAGATAATGATGGTAATAGCTGTCCGACTAATAACGATTGTCTGCAAGATGGAGATAAAGTGTGCGATACTCCTCCTCTGAAAAGAAGTGAATGTGGTTCGGAACCGATCTGTTCTACGGAAGGGAATTTTGCAGATTTCAAATATAATTATCTGAGTTATTGCCATACATATGGAGTCACACGATCAAGATTTACAGAAGGACAGAAAGAAAGATTTAGGATGGCATTAAAATCCGCCACACGATCAACTCTTTTGGACTCTAAAGGATGTATCGCTCCAATCGGGGATGAAATAAAACTTGAAGGTATAATTAATACTCCGACTAGAGCTTGCTCAGAGATATTTTCTCCTGCGATAAAAGTTGCTAATATTGGTACTACCACCATTACCAATTTTAGAGTAGAGACAAAGATTAATAATGTGGCTTATCCTTCTTTTAACTGGTCGGGCTCTCTTTCGTCTAATGGTACTTTGGATATAAATCTTCCTCCTGTAAACTTACAGGAAGGAGAAAATAAATTATACATAGAACTTTTCGAACCCAACGAAAATCCTAACGACTTTCAGGGTAACAATTTTATAACAGAATTGATTTCATATACAACATCAGTAGTAGATACTATAGCTTATGATTTTGAAGACGGTGTCTTTCCGCCTGTCGGAGTTGATTTGATAGACGGAGTTACTCCCTGGAGTTTGACAACAGTTAGTTGTAAAGATAAGGTTGCGAGAATTAATTCTTTTAATAACATGGGTTCCGGTTTCAATATTGAAAAAATGATTTTGCCGGCAACAGACTTGTCTGGTTACACTGATGCAGAATTAAAATTTGATGTTGCTTATAAACAATCCTATGGTAATACAGTAGGTATCCTGGAAGTAACTGTCGAAGAAGACTGTCAGCCTGCTCAAATATTATACAGCAAGACAAGAGAACAATTGGCAACGACGCCCGGATTTGAATATAATATTTCGTGGATACCTCTAAATTGTGATCAATGGAGAACAGAAACTATTAATTTAGATAATTACACAGGTTCAGAAATAACTATCTCTATTGTTTACAACACAGACAGTGAATATTTTGCACCGAATATCTATTTGGATAATATTTTTATAAGCGGTAATAGAATTCCTGCCTGTAATCCGGAGTTCATAAGTGTTGACACCGCAATTTGTAGTGGTGACTTGTACACCTTACCAGATGGAAGTATAGTATCTGATGCAGGTGTTTACGCTACTGTACTTCAATCAACAAGCGGTTGTGATTCTACAGTTACAGTAACTCTTACAATAAATGAATCTCCGGATACTACAATTGATGTAAGTATTTGCGCAAATGATTCGTACATCTTACCAGACGGGAGTGTAGTATCTGATGCGGGAACTTATACCACCATGCTGCAATCCTCTGCCGGCTGTGATTCTATCGTAATCGTTCACCTGACCGTTAATGATGTATTGACAACCAATATTGACGCATCAATCTGCCCTGATAACTCATATACCTTACCAGACGGCAGCGAAGTGACCGGAGCCGGGATTTATACTTCGATTTTACAATCATCCGATGGTTGTGATTCTACAGTAACCGTTAACCTGACGGTCAATGAAACAACAGGCTGTACAGGAGCAAATGGACCGTGTGTGACTCCCACTGGATTCAATGTCTTGGTCAGTGGTGGTAAAGTGACATTCACTTGGTCCGGAGGAAGCTTTACAGATATCTATGCAATACGCATTGTGGGATCACATTCATATGCATATAGCGAAGTAACTCAAGAAGTAATTGTAGATAATATTGTACCGGGTACTTACACCTGGTATGTGAAATCCCTATGCGATACCAGAACTCTGGTCACCAATAATGCATCCGAATGGATAGATGGAGGTTCGTTTACCGTGCCATAAAAAACAAAATGTAATAGAAAGCCGGATGAGCTGTTATCGCTTGTCCGACTTTTTCTATAGTAGTCAAGACAGTAGATAGGCTGAGTTGACCAAAACAAGAAATTCAGCTTTAAAATGCAGAATCCGGATTAGCATATAGATTTTTAGGTAAACTGTAATCTTTTAATAGAGTCACAGTGAGATAAATTGAGTCTTATTAATCCCAAACCCTAAAACTTTTAGGTAATAGATATTTTCATTTTCTCTAAAAGAGTTT
>CAZZEH010000026.1:0-46602 GCA_964653095.1 uncultured Chitinophagales bacterium | reverse complement strand
TTTTTTCATCAAGTAAATATAAGAAAAATATCGGTATTATAAAATCTTATTAATAGCATAACGTGATGACCTTTTTCAGACACGTAAGATCGTTTGACCCCATTTATCCAAAATGATTCAAACACCATGCATCACATTATAGTCACATTTTTTAACCACTTCTGTCCTCAAATCTAAGCAAAAAACTCTTTGGCAAACTCCAGAGTTTGAAGCCTTGCTTCGTGAGAGTAAGTAGGAATGGTGATAATAATTTCGTTCGGTAAAATTTCATCGTAAAATCTCTGAAGTTGCTTATATACATTCTCAGGAGTGCCGATAAAAGATTTTGAGAGCATATTTTTGACATAAGCTTCTTCCTTGGGCGACCAATGCCCCTCCATGCCCGAAATTGGAGGTTCAAGAGGTTTCCTCGTGCCGCGAACAATATTTAAAAACATACGGTACATGCTGGTGGCATGGGATTCGGCTTCCTCCTGTGTGTCGGAGATTATCATATTGACCGCCGCCATCGTGATAGGTTTATCATGATATTCAGAAGGTTTAAAATGTCTTCTGTAAAAATCAAATGCCTGTACAATATGGGCAGGAGCAAAATGGCTCGCAAAAGCATAAGGCAGTCCGTATTCCGATGTCAAAAGAGCACTGTCCATACTGGAACCCAAAATCCATATCGGTACTTCCGTGCCGTCACCGGGGAAAGCCCGAACTGCCGAATGAGCATTATTTCGGGATAAATACTGCTGAAGTCGGGCAACATGTTTGGGAAATTGTTTGGCAGCTTCATAAAAGTTTTTATTCAGAGCCTGTGCCGTTATCGGATCGGTTCCAGGCGCTCTTCCCAGTCCCAGATCAATTCGCCCGGGATAGAGTGCTTCGAGAGTACCAAACTGTTCGGCTACTACCAAAGGGGAATGGTTGGGAAGCATGATGCCACCGGAGCCTATCCGGATAGTTTTGGTTTTTTCGGCGAAATGGCTCATCAGTATAACTGTAGCCGAACTTGCTACATGAGGCATGTTGTGATGCTCGGCAAACCAAATTCTTTTATAGTCCAGTTCGTCTGCTTTCTGTGCGATTTCAGTAGTTTTTTCTAAGGTTTCGGAAGCATTGCTGCCTTCGTTAATCAGAGCCAGCTCCAAAAGAGAAACTGGTATATTGAGTTTTTGCATAATTTAAACAGATTCATTTTTAAGTGACTGCATATCAATCACAAAACGATATTTAATGTCATTTTTCACCACCCTTTCATACGCCAGATTGATGTCCTGAATAGGGATGGTTTCGATATCGCAGGTAATACCGTGCGTACCGCAAAAGTCAAGCATTTCCTGTGTTTCTTTAATTCCTCCGATAAGAGAACCTGCAAGATTTTTTCTTCTGCTGACTATCAGGCCCATATTTATCGGTTCGATGGGTTCGATAGCTCCCACAAAAACCATGGTAGCATCTGTTTTCAGCAGTGTGATATAGGGATCAGCCTGGTGCTTGACCGGTATGGTATTGAGCAGAAAGTCAAAAGTCCCTCTATGGCTTCTCATGGCTTTTTTGTCGGTAGAAATCAGTACTTCGTCAGCTCCGAGTTTTTTGGCGTCGTCGCCTTTTTGCGGACTTGTTGTAATCATAACCACGTGTGCGCCAAGGGCATGGGCAAACTTAACTCCCATGTGACCGAGACCGCCTAAGCCAATCACGCCCACTTTATCTCCTTTTTGTACATTCCATTTTCGGAGGGGCGACCAGGTCGTAATGCCGGCACATAAGAGGGGTGCGGCTGCGGCCATGTCCAAAGTTTTGGGAATATGGAGTACAAAGCTTTCTTTGACCACAATTTTATCTGAATATCCGCCATAAGTGTATCCGCCCGAAATTTTGTCTTTTCCGTTGTACGTCCCTGTGTTTCCGTGGAGGCAATATTGCTCCAGGTGATTCTCACACGATGTGCAACTTTGGCAGGAATCCACGAGGCAGCCTACGCCGACTGTATCGCCTGTTTTAAATCGGGTAACTTTGGAGCCGGTTGCGATTACGTGTCCGACAATTTCGTGTCCGGGTACTACAGGATATTTACTGCCGCCCCAGTCATTCATGACCGTATGAATATCGGAATGACAGACCCCGCAAAAATCTATTTCGATTAATACATCATCTTCCTGTAAGGCTCTCCTTTCAAGACTAAACGGTTTAAGGTTGTCTTTGGCATGATATGCCGCGTATGCTTTGGTCGGATACATTTTATTGTATTTAAAACGTGCTATAATAAGAAAATTAGTGGCAGAAAGGTCTGTCAGGCACATATATTTTACTTTGAAATTTACTTCGGACAACTAATTTTTCATTCATCAAAAAGAATAAACCTTCTGCACAGTTATTCAATTGCCGAAAAATGAATTAAGTTTGTACTGTCCATGAACAATCGCATCATCATAGACAATCAGCTATTGCAGCTCATGTTGGAGCGATTCAGCCAGCAGTTACTGGAAAATTATGGAGATTTTACGGATACGGTTTTGGTGGGAATGCAGCCGAGAGGCGTGTTGCTGTCAGACAGGATTTTTAACCGCCTTCAAAGCAAAACGTCCACACTGCCTTTATACGGGAGATTGGATACTACTTTTTACAGAGATGATTTTCGGGGGGGTAAATTTCGGGAAGCTAAAGAAACCGATATAAATTTTCCCATAGAAGGAAAAAGAGTGGTGCTGATAGACGATGTGCTGTTTACAGGGAGAACTGTTCGGGCAGCATTAGATGCCCTGTTAGATCACGGCAGGCCGTCAGAAGTAAAGCTGCTTACATTAATCAACAGAAGGTTTAACAGAGAAATACCAATACAGCCTGATTTTATCGGACTGACCGTAGATACCCATGTCGGGGAATTTGTTTCGGTACAGTGGGAAGATGAAAATCAGAACAGTCGTGTCATGCTATTAAAAGAAGATTTATGAGTCAGCTGAGTACAAAGCATTTATTGGGAATCAAAGATTTGACAAAAGAAGATATCCAATTGATTTTGCAGACAGCGACTACATTCAAAGAAGTCATTAACCGACCTATCAAAAAGGTACCCACTTTAAGAGATATCACGATTGCCAATTTATTTTTTGAAAACTCTACCCGAACCCGCACTTCTTTTGAATTGGCTCAAAAAAGACTTTCCGCGGATGTGGTTAATTTTTCTTCTTCCAATTCTTCTGTCAAGAAAGGTGAAACGCTCCTGGACACTGTGAACAATATCTTAGCCATGAAAGTGGATATGGTAGTCATGAGACACCCGAGTCCCGGTGCGCCGATATTTTTATCCAAACATATTGATGCCAATATCCTGAATGCCGGAGACGGGACACACGAACATCCGACACAGGCTCTGTTGGATGCATATTCCATGCAGGAGAAAGTTGGAAGTCTGGAAGGTAAAAATGTACTGATAGTCGGCGATATCATGCACTCAAGGGTTGCTTTGTCCAATATTTACTGTCTGAAAAAGCTAAAGGCCAACGTCAAACTTTGCGGACCGTCCACATTAATTCCAAAGTATATTACAGAGTTAGGAGTGGAGGTGGAGTATGACATTCAAAAAGCATTGGAATGGTGCGATATTGCCAATGTTTTAAGAATTCAACTTGAAAGGCAAAATACTAAACTGTTCCCGTCTCTCAGAGAGTACGCACTCTACTTTGGTATTCACAAAAAGCGATTAGAAGCATTGAAAAAACCTATTGTGATTATGCATCCCGGCCCAATAAACAGAGGGGTGGAGATTACTTCGGATGTGGCAGATTCAGACCATTCAATTATTCTCGAACAGGTAGAAAACGGAGTGGCAGTCAGGATGGCGTGCATTTATCTTCTCGCAGGAAAAGCAGTTCAGCATCAGTAAAATATCTGAGCAGTCAGAAGCTCAGTAAATTCTGTCTAACTTTACCCTTAAATTAATTGTGTAATGGAGCGTGAATTACTAAATCAGACATATTGGCAAAGAGTATCGGAAGAACTGTATGATATGCTGATAACGAAGGGAATAGAAATAGCTACTGCACTTCTGATTCTCATTGTGGGAATTTACCTGATTCGAAAGTTAGCCAAAGGAGTCAACTTTTTTATTGTAAAAAGAACCGGTGATATTGCTACGGGGCAATTTATAGGACAGACGGTCAGAATTACACTCCTGATCATGCTCTTCCTGTCAGTTGCCGCCCAGATGGGTATCCAAACGACTTCTTTTGTTGCGGCGATAGGAGCAGCAGGTTTGACAATAGGACTTGCTTTGCAGGGAAGCCTGTCCAATTTTGCGGGCGGAATTTTAATCCTGATTTTCAAGCCGTTTAAAGTTGGAGATTATATCGAAAGTATGGGCTTTTACGGGGAAGTGGTGGGGATTGACATTCTGCACACCAAATTGATTACGGTGGAAAATAAATATGCTGTACTTCCCAACGGGCAGGTAGCCAATTCGAGTGTGGTTAATTCCTCCCGTAAAAAAACGAGGAGGAGCGAATTTATAGTATTGATCAGTTACCGTGAGAATATTTCAAAAGTTCGGGAGCTGATTTTATCTCATTTGAAGAAAGATGACCGCGTGCACAGCTCTCCAAAGCCGGAAGTAACCGTCTTAAAACTTGGAGAAAGCAATATACAGCTTGCCGTCAGATTTTGGACAGATAACGGAAATCACACTCAAACTTCGTCGGAAATACAGGAACAGTTATTGCCTTATTTCACGCACGAGGGAAAGGCTGTGCGTTTAGAAGAGTAGCTTTTTAAGGCAGGGAAAAGTTTGATTTTCTTAAAGAACTAATCAGACATCATCTTTTCTTATCATCATTTATTTTTACCTTTGCACTTTTGACAAAAGCGATATGAAAATTTCCTTAAACTGGCTGAAAACCTTTATAGATATAGACTTAGATGATGAATCTCTTAAAGATTTACTGACCGATATCGGGTTGGAAGTAGAAGGAGTAGAGACGTATGAATCAGTCCCCGGAGGGCTTAAGGGGCTGGTAGTAGCTGAAGTGTTAACCTGCGTGCCGCATCCCAATGCAGATAAACTGAAACTGACTACTGTAACAACGGGAAGTGGCGAACCGCTTCGGATTGTTTGCGGTGCGCCCAATGTAGCAGCCGGTCAGAAAGTAGTACTGGCACCTGTTGGAACTAAATTATTTCCGACAGGACATGAACCTTTTGAAATTAAAAAGGCAAAAATCAGAGGCGAAGAGTCCAACGGTATGTTATGTGCAGAGGATGAAATCGGTCTTGGTGAGTCGCACGAGGGAATTATCGTACTGCCGGAGGATGCTGTGCCGGGCACGCCTGCAGCGAAAATTTATAACGTGATTCAGGATACTGTATTTGAAATAGGGCTGACACCCAATCGGACTGATGCCCAGTCACATTACGGAGTAGCGAGAGATTTAGCTGCGGCGATAAATTTCAGATACGGAAAAAATCTTTCACTGAAATTTGAAAACGCAGAAGTCAGTTTGGGTGATACTTTTCCGGTCAGGGTAGAAGTGGAAAATCCGGAGCTTGCAGCACGATACGCCGGTTTGGTCATCGAAGGAATCAAAATAGCACCTTCACCCGAATGGCTTCAGAACAGATTGCAGGCCATAGGTCAAAAACCTCTGAACAATGTCGTAGATATTACAAATTACATACTGCACGCATACGGACAGCCTCTGCATGCATTTGATATGGCAGTTGTGGGAGATACGATTAAAGTTAAAACTCTAGAGGCAGGAACCATTTTCAAAACTTTGGATGGAGAGGAAGTAAAACTTCACGAAGAAGACTTAATGATTTGCAATGCCGACTCTCCAATGTGTATTGCAGGAGTGTATGGAGGAATAGACTCCGGTGTGAAAGAATCTACCACTGCAGTTTTTTTGGAAAGTGCTTATTTTAATCCGACATCTGTAAGAAAAACATCCATGCGGCATAACCTGCGCACAGAAGCGGCACAGCATTTTGAAAAAGGTGTAAATCCTGTCGAAACCGCATCAATTCTGAAAATTGCGGCTAAAATGATTACAGAACTGGCGGGAGGACAGATTGTTTCCGGTCTGACGGATGTAGTGTCGGAAAAGTTTGAGAAAAATATA
This sequence comes from uncultured Chitinophagales bacterium, assembly GCA_964653095.1. Taxonomy (GTDB): domain Bacteria; phylum Bacteroidota; class Bacteroidia; order Chitinophagales; family JADIYW01; genus JAMLHH01. The sequence continues at coordinate 40,498 of CAZZEH010000026.1, read as the reverse complement.
GTGCAGTTATCTCCGGACAAAGTTCGTAAAATCACCGGAGCCCCAATTTCAAATGAAGAAATTAAAACAATCCTTCAACTGTTAGAAATTGATGCAGATACTTCCCGTGAAAAATGGGAACTCAGAGTGCCGCTTTATCGGGCTGATGTGACTCGGGATGTGGATGTGATTGAAGATATTCTGCGGATATACGGATATAATAACGTGCCGATTCCGAATGAGGTGACTGCAGCCATTCCGGTCAAAAAGGGATTGGATAAAGATTTACTTTATAAAACGGCTGCGAATCATTTGGTTTCCAATGGGTATTATGAAATATTGAACAACTCTCTGACACGTTCAAAAAGTATAGAAGGCTGGATTAATCCGGAGCGGTTTGTCAGATTGTTGAGCAGTATTAATGTGGAACTCGATATTTTGAGACCCTACATGCATTCCAGTGCGTTGGAGGTCATCAGCTATAATATCAACCGTTCTCAGAAGAATTTAAAACTTTTTGAATACGGTAAAACTTATGTGAAAGAAAATGACGGTTACAGAGAAGATACACATTTGTTTCTGACAGTCACGGGAGAGAAGCAGCCTGTCAATTGGATTACACCAAAAGAGAGCACAGATTTTTACTATATCAAAGGGATTTTAGAAAGCCTTTTGACAAGGATAGGAGTACGGTATTCCGCTGTTAAAGAAGGAAAAGATACGTTACATGATTATTTACTGACTTATTATGTCGGGAAACAAGAGGTTGCATCAGTTGGGAAAATATCTGCTTCGATAGTTAAAGGTAAAGATATAAGTCAGGATGTATATATGGCTGATATTCAGTGGGATAAAATCGTCATGTTTTTGAGAAAATCTGCTGTCGGAAATATTAATGTATCTAAATTTCCGCCAATTCGGAGGGATTTAGCACTTTTGTTGGACAAAAATATTAAATTCACGGAGGTAAGAGATATTGCAGTCAGGTACGGAAAAAAGCAATTGAAAGAAATTGAACTTTTTGATGTGTATGAAGGAGATAAAATAGCAGAAGATAAAAAATCCTATGCCGTGAGTTTTACTTTCAGAGATGAAGAGAAAACAATGAGTGATAAGGAAATTGACCGCATTATGAACGATTTGATGGAACAATATTCAAGGCAGTTACACGCTACAGTAAGAGGACAGGAATGAGTCAGTTGGAACAAAAATGGGATAAGCTTACCGCAAAAGTACATTTGCTGACCGATAAACTCCGGGAGCAACATGAACAGATAGTGCGTCTGAATGCGTCGATATCAAAACTGCAGGAGGAAAAAGAAAATTGGTTAAAAGAAAAAAATGAATTAAACGAAAATATAAATATTTTAAAGCTGGCTAAAGGAGTAGGTCTTTCAGATCAGGAAAGAAATAAAGTAAAGAAACAGATTGAGCATTATATAAATGAAATAGATGATTGTCTCGCTAAAATCAATGCTTAGAATATGATGACTGATTATATAAGTATCAATGTAGTAATAGCAGGACGACCTTTTAAGTTGAGAGTAAGGCCCGAAGAAGAAGAAATGGTCAGAAAGGCTGTAAAAGACATCAATGATAAGGTTTTGGAATATCATCAGGAATTTCCGAGCAAGGATAAGCAGGATTTTTTATCCATGCTGTTACTTCAGCAAAAAGTCGAAGCACTGAAGAGTTCGGGACTGAAAGCCCAAAATGAAGAGTGGGCAGAAAAATTTGATGTGCTTGATAAGTTACTGACGGAAAATCTTTCAAATCTTTAACGATTTCCCTTTACCCGGCACGTTATTATTATAAATGTGCAAATTATGGAAACAGGAATTATTGGAATTGCCGCATTGGCAGCTTTAGTTATAGGTATCGTTCTCGGTAAGTTTATATTTAAAGCAAATGTGCAGGCAGAAATTGAAAAGGCAAAAGCGCTTGAAGCTCAGGCAGAAATAGAAGCCGAAAAAATTGTATCAAAAGCAAAGATTGATGCGGATGCATACAAGAAAGAAAAAGGGGTAGAGGCAAAAGAGCATTTTCTCAAACTCAAGGAACAACACAGTTCGGAAATTAACACCAAAAACAGAAAGATAGCGGAAGCAGAAAACCGCATCAAACAAAAAGAACAGTCTCTCAATAAAAAATTGGAGAACGTCAATCGCAAAGAAAAAGAAACTGATGAAGAAAGAACCAAACTTCAGTCTTTGCAGGATGTTGTTGCGAAAAGGAAGGAAGAGTTAGATAAAGCGCAAACCGAGCATATCTCCAAATTGGAACAAATCGCCAAACTTTCTCAGGATGATGCAAAAGCAGAGCTGATAGATATATTGAAAGACCGGGCGCAGGCAGATGCAATGGCTCACATCAAAGGGGTGATGGATGAAGCCAAACTGAAAGCATCCAAAGAGGCGAAGAAAATTATTATCCAGTCTATCCAAAGGACTGCAGCAGAAAATACAATAGAAAATTCGGTATCGGTATTCAATCTTTCCAGCGATGATCAAAAAGGGCAGATTATCGGTCGGGAAGGACGTAATATCCGGGCTTTGGAGGCTGCTACCGGAGTGGAAATAATCGTGGACGATACTCCCGAAGCTGTGATTATCTCCGGCTACGATCCGTATAAGCGGGAAGTGGCCCGTTTATCTTTACAGCGTTTGGTTTCAGACGGGCGTATCCATCCCGCACGAATTGAAGAGGTGGTGGCTAAAACACAGCGACAGTTAGATGCTCAGATAATGGAAATAGGAGAGCGTACCGTGATTGATTTGGGTATTCACGGGCTGCACACTGAACTGATTAAACTGGTCGGAAAAATGCGTTTCCGCTCTTCATACGGACAAAATCTGTTACAGCACTCAAGAGAGGTCGCCAATCTGTGTGCAATCATGGCATCAGAGCTTGGTATTAATGTGAAAAGAGCTAAACGTGCCGGTTTGCTCCACGATATCGGAAAGGTATCGGACGAAGATCCGGAATTGTCTCACGCTTTGCTCGGAGCCAAACTCTGTGAAAAATATGGCGAACATCCGTCAATAGTGAATGCAGTAGGAGCACACCACGACGAAATGGAAATGCAGTATATGATTTCTCCGGTGATACAGGCATGTGATGCGATTTCCGGCGCCAGACCGGGAGCAAGAAGAGAGATTATGGAAACTTATCTCAAACGTATTCAGGAACTCGAATCGGCTGCGTTATCGTATGACGGAGTGGCCAAAGCATATGCCATACAGGCGGGAAGAGAATTGAGAGTAATAGTGGAGGCGGAAAAAGTCAGTGATGAGGATGTAACAGATTTATCGTTTAAAATCTCTCAGAAAATTCAGGACGAAATGACTTATCCGGGACAGATAAAAGTCACTGTGATTCGGGAAACCCGTTCCGTATCTGTGGCGAAATAACATAGTAATTTATACAGTTTAGCAGCCAATTACGGTTAAAAATTGGGAAAACCGCCTAATACGAGACACGCACGTTGGGTGGTGTGAGAGGACAGCAAAGTTATGAGTGGTTACCTACCTTTGCTTCCTACTCGATTTGTTTTGTGTAATAGCATTTTGAAAGTCGCATCGACTGACGCTCAGCGACCGTATTTCGAGTCGCTCTGCCTTCGAGGGTGCTTCGAGTAACCTCAGCCTCCTCCTCAGGCATCGCTATCGTTTCTTCCTCAGTGACCACACTTCTCAAACACTACTCTGCGCATCGCGAGCACTTTAGTAAAAAGATGCCGGGTACCCACTTTCTAAAAATGTCGCAAAATCATTTACAGGCAAGATGCCAAATGTTCCAAAATGTAGCGCAGCGATTGTTTAAATGATTTAGACATTGAGGAAATGGAGGTTATTGAGCTCGTCGAAATATGGATGGCATTTTTTGCTATCGTGCGGTTTTTTTGGTCCTTTTTTCTAAAAAAATAAGACATAGAAAAAGGTGTAATGGACATTTTTAATGCTATTTTTTAGTCGATGTCTTCTAATGGACATTTTTAATGCTGTTTTTTTTACTCGCCATCTGCTCTGCATTATCTCTATTATTAGCTTTGTAATATCTATATAAACGGAAGCAAGCTCTGCTGGGGAGCAACTTGCCAGGGATAATATAGAACCCGACGAAAATGTCAGACCAATGGGTTGTCTAATGACAATCCATTGATATTTTCAGAGGGCATTATGCCTTTAAAAACCCATCGATAAACTTTCTTTTTCGTTCGATAGACAGTCCGTTATGACATCTCAATTTATTTTTCAAATCAGCGAAGTGGCCGTCGATTGAGCTCACACAGTAAAAACACTTTTTTTATTCATAACCTTTGATTGACCTCTAAACTAACAATACCAAGAGTTACAGGACTTTTTAGCATTAAAAATGTCCATTAAGCCTAGAAAAATAAAGACCATATAGTAATAGTTCTGCCTGCAAGTAGAGACCGTTCCTCCGTAGGCGGACACAGTACAAGATGACTCTGTTGGCAGTTGAACGGTGTTGAAACCACAAACTGGGAAGTCGCATCGACTGACGCTCAGCGACCGCATTTCGAGTCGTTTTCTCAGCGACCGCATTTCAATTGTCGTTTTCTAACAACAACTCTTTACCCAATTGATAATTCCTCATTCGGAAAATTGTAACCTCTAAGAAAATCTGCAATTGACATTCTCTTTTTACCTTCAAGCTGAAGCTCTAAAATGTTGAGCCAACCGTCTCGACATTTAATCCGCATATACGATTTTTCATCCGTTTCTATTACACCGGGTTCGATTTGGTCATCGTAAACCTGAACTTCTGTTTTGAAGATTTTTAAGTTTTTGCCTTCAAGGAAAGTGAAGGCTCCCGGATAATATGCCAAACCTCTGACCTTGTTGTGTACCTGAGTCACTTCCTGAGAGAAATCTAACAGGCAGTCTTCCTTAAAAATTTTCGGAGCCGGTTTTATAGGTGCATTTTGAGGTTGAGATACCGGAGTTAACGTGCCGAATTCTATTCCTTTTACCGTAGTGAGCACTAACTCGGCACCGGTTTTCATGAGCTTGTTGTGAAGTGAAGAAGCGTTGTCGGTATCGAGAATTTCAACCTCTTCAGAAAGCAAAATATCGCCCGTGTCAATCTGATGTTCTATGAAAAACGTCGTCACACCTGTTTTGACTTCTCCGTTGATTACAGCCCAATTAATGGGTGCAGCCCCTCTGTATTGAGGAAGCAGGCTGGCATGGAGGTTAAAGGTACCGTATTCGGGTATTGACCAGACCGTTTCGGGCAGCATTCTGAAGGCCACTACTATAAACAGATTAGCCTGAAAGTTTTTTAATTCTTCCAGAAACTGCTCGTCTTTGAATTTTATCGGCTGGAGTATCGGTATGTGATGTTCCAGTGCCTTAGCTTTTACAGCCGATACGGATAGTTTTCTTCCCCGTCCGGCAGGCTTGTCCGGTGCCGTCACAACCGCCGCTATATCGTAATTGTTTTGAAGTAAAATATCCAAACTCTCCACGGCAAATAGGGGAGTGCCCATGAATACAATTCGAAGTTTTTTGGACATCAGATATAAGTATTAAGGGCGGATTACGTTTAATCTTTTCAGTTCCCAGAAGCAGTCTGCCGTCGCCTGAATATCTGCCATTGCTCCGTGAGCGCCTTCAAATCCCCGATGAAAAAGCTTTTTGTGAAGCTCGGTCAGATTAGGCCATTTATACCCGTATTTTCCCGGAAGCGCACAGAAATCCACTGAAGATTTCATCGTGCAAATTTTTCTTTTTCGGGGAATAATATTTTGGAATCCTTTCCGCAGAAATTCTGCACCAAGAATATTTTCGTCATACGATATATTATGAGCAACTAACAAAGAAGATTTTGAAATTTGTTCATAGAGTTCTTCCAAAACTTGGTTTAAAGACGTACCTTCTTCCATTGCTTTTGCAGTAGTAATTCCGTGTAGGTTGGATGCATCTTTGGGTATCACAAACCCTTCCGGTTTGATGATACTTTGAGAAGAATTTAAGAATTTTCCCTCTTCATCGTATAAAATATAGCCCACTTCGACCAGTCTGGGCCAGTTTTTTAAATCGCTCACAGGAGCTTTCCAGTTTTTGGGCAATCCTGTAGTTTCGGTATCAAAAAAAAAGTACATAATCAGTTTGTATAAAAATTAGTCGTGCGGTTCGGCTTTGCACACCACTGAAAGATAAATATAACCCAGTACACCTCCAATAATAGACCCTAAAAAGATTCCGATTTTTGCCTGGTCTAAATAGAGTGGATTGTCAAATGCAAGGGAAGCTACAAAAATGGACATAGTAAATCCAATCGCGCTCAACATGCCGAGTCCCAACAGATTTTTAAAGGTCATTCCTTTAGGCAGAGTCCCAATTCCTAACTTGACCAAAATAAACGTGACTCCAAAAATTCCTATTGTCTTGCCTAAAATTAATCCTAAAGCTACTCCAATGGCGATATTAGTCGAGAATAATGTACTCATATCCACATCTAAAGAAACACCGGCATTGGCTATCGCAAAAACAGGCAGTACGATAAATGTACTTATTGGACTTAATGCATTTGTCAGATTCTGCATAGGCGTGGAAGCAGCTTTGGTATAAATTCTGATTTGATCCAAAATGGCAATCTGCTCTTCTTTCAGTATTGGAATAGAATCATCCGGGTCTATTGCTTCAAAGGCCTGTAACTTGCTTTTTATGTCTTTAATATATTCTCTTTCTCTCATTTTGGAGTCAGCCGGAATCATAAAAGCCGCCATCACGGCAGCGATAGTGGCATGTACTCCCGAAAGTAAAAATGCCGTCCAAAGACCACCGATTCCTAAAACTGCGTAAAACAAAGTATTTCTGACTCCCAATTTATTTCCAATAAACATGGCTGCAAGAAATGCAAAGCCAATTAGAAGGTTTATTGCAGTGATATCGGAAGAATAAAATAATGCAATGACTAAGATCGCCCCCAAATCATCTACAATAGCGAGAGCAAGCAGAAATATCTTTAAGCTTACCGGGACCCTTTTCCCCAAAAACATCAGGACTCCTAAAGCAAATGCAATATCTGTAGCCATAGGAATACCCCAACCATGATGCGTTTCAGGGGTTGCGTTGAAAGCAATATAAAAACTCGCAGGAACCACCATTCCGCCAATGGCAGCAGCTATCGGAAGCATAGCTTTTTGAGGAGAAGCCAATTCACCTGCCACAAATTCCTTTTTTAATTCGAGGCCAACCACAAAAAAGAATATAGCCATCAGCCCATCATTAATCCAGTGCAGAATGCTGTTTTCCAAATAGACTTCGCTTCTATACGACAGAGCAAGCTTATAAGACAAAATCTCATGATATTGGTGACTCAGAGGAGAGTTGGCCAAAATTAAAGCCACAATTACACTAAAAAATAAAATGATAGCTCCCGTGCGTTCCTGCTTTATTATATTTCGAAAAGGAGTAATCAGCTTTTCTATAGGTGCTTCTTTCATGGTCGAAAGTATTTTATGTTATTTTATATGTTTGGGATGGGCGAAGATAGTATTTTTTTACAGGAAGAATTTAGGTTGATTTCACTTTAAAATTTAGAGATAAATCTTTAATACTGTATTTTTACCTAAAAATTCATGTTGCGAATCTTATTCACCTATCTTGTTTGGAGTATCTGTTTCTGTTCGTATGCCCAAACTATCACTATCGAAGATTTGAGACTGGATACGGTTCGTGTGAATGACCTAAACGTGTTCTTTGAATATCCCTATGATGTTGCGGATATGAATAGTGCCAACAGATTTTTCATGGAGGCCAACAGCGCTTATAAAAAAGGGAACCTCGCTCAGGCTGCCACATTGATGAAAAAAGCGATTAAAAAACAGCCTAACCGCTATGAATATCACCATCTGATGGCTTATGTGATGATGGACATGGGAGAACATAAAACATCCGTAGCTTATGCAAAAAGGGCAGTGCGTCTCAAACCCAACGACTGGAAAATGAGGTATCTGCTCGGACTGACTAAATATGCGGCGAGGGATTTTTTGGGTGCAAGTATCGAATACAGCCGCGCAATTGAACATGAGCCAACCGAATTTTTGCTTTTTGAAGCCAGAGCGTACGCAAAAGCAGAACTCGGCGACCCTTTGGAGGCTTTAAATGATTTTAATCTGGCGATTATGCTCAAGCCCACATATATTAAAGCGTACAAGGGCAGAGGCATGATGCTGTATAAACTCGGCAATTATCAGGAAGCCATAGTAAATTTTACGGCAGTACTGATGCGGGAACCCGATGATGCTTCCGTCTATTATTATCGGGGCATTAGCCGTAAAATGATGGGAGATATTATTCTCTCTTGCCAGGATTTTGAAAAAGCAGGCCAACTCGGCTACTCAGATGCGTATAAAGAATTAAAAATAAATTGTAACAGATAATGAAGATTGAGAAACAGGTGATTCCGGGAAGTGATCAAAAACCAATATTGATTAAATACTATATACCGGAAAAAACAGTCTTTTCTTCGCCTATTCTCATTGTACACGGTTTTAAAGGGTTTATGGATTGGGGACATTTTCCCTATGTGGCTCAAAAAATAGCTGCTAAGGGTCATTTGGTGGTGATGATGAATATCTCTCATAACGGAACGTCTCCCGAATCTCCAACAGATTTTGTGCGATTAGATTTATTTGCAAAAAATACATACAGCAGAGAGTTATTTGATATTGGGAAAGTGCTTGATGAACTGGAAACCTCTGAAATAGTCCGTGACAACAATGCGAACGGTGCCGAAGTTATTTTGGTGGGTCACAGCAGGGGAGGTGCTATGTCCATTATAACCGCTTCTGAAGATAAGAGAGTTAAAAAACTAGTAACCTGGGCTGCGGCGGATTCAGCAGGTTCATTTTGGGCTAAGGATAAAGATTTGGTTAGGGAATGGAAAGAAAAGGGAGTGTTTTATATTCCGAATGCCCGAACCAATCAGGAAATGCCTGTCAATTACTCTCTGTATGAAGACAGTATCGCAAATGCAGCCCGACTTGATGTAAAACAAGCTGCAGGGACAGTTCGCGTTCCCTGGCTTATTATTCATGGAAGTGATGATCCTACAATTCCGGTAGAGGCAGCTCACGGATTTAAAGTGAAACAACCTCAGGCAGAGGTATTTATTATGGAGCATGCCCACCATAATTTTGGTGGGAAGCATCCTTTAGACGAGACAGCAGATTTTAATCAAATAAATCTTTTGGCAGAAAAAACAATTGAATTTGCAGAAGGGCTGTCGGAGGCAGACTCAGAATAGGATGACTATGTCGGTGGTTGGGCGGTTCGATATGACTCACCGACCACGGCGTCGAAATCACAAACGGGAATGTCACTTCGACTCCGACTCAGTGACCGCATTTTGGATATAAGGCCTTTTCTTCGGCGGTGAATTTGGTTCAGGTTAGCAACGTAGTAAACAGCTTTCTAATTGTCATGCTGCGGTCAGTGAGCCTGCCGAACTGAGAGCATTTCAAAGACTGAATGGTTTGAGACCCTTGACAGGGTGGCTATGTTGATGGTTGAGCGGTTCGATACGACTCACCGGCCACGGTGTCGGAACCACAGATAGGAACGTCATTTCGGCTGACGCTCAATGACCGCATTTCGAGTCGTTTCCTCAATGACCGCAATTCGGGTCTCTGCCTTCGAGCCTCAAGCATCGCTATCGTCGTCGCCCTCAGTGATTGTATTATTGGATATAAGACCATATCTCCGGAAGTGGATTTGGTTCAGGTTAACAACGTAGTAAACAGCTTTCCAATTGTCATGCTGCGGTCAGTGAGCCTGCCGAACTGAAAGCATCTCAACGTAAAATAATTTGAGTCCTTTTCTCTAAAAACAGGACAGAAGAAAGATACAAAAATTTTGTCCGAACTCCACAGGAATCAAAGCAGTATTGGGTTTTGTGGATAAGTCAAATAGAATTAACAAACGACCTCTTAATATTTTCATTTAAACTTCTATATTTGGCACGTACAAAAACCGACTTTTGAATAAAATAAGGTAAAACCTTTCAAGCCAATATGAAATTAGGTGTGTTAAAAGAGTCCAAAGAACGGGAGAAAAGAGTTGCGCTCACTCCGGATGTGGTCAAACAGTTAGTCAAAAAAGAATTTGAGGTAGTCATAGAGAGCGGAGCGGGATTAACCTCCAGCTTCAGCGATGAAGACTATAAGTCAGCGGGTGCTGATATTGCCGACAAAAAGGTAGTGTGCGAAGCTGACGTAGTTCTCAAGGTGAATGCTTTGACCAAAGAAGAGGCCGAGTCTATGAAAGATGGTGCAGTCTGTATTTCTTTGTTGTATGCATACACTCAGCCGGAGCTGTTAGAAGTATTTAAGATCAAACAGATTTCTGCATTTTCAATGGATGCCGTACCACGCATTTCCAGAGCTCAAAAGATGGATGCTTTGAGTTCTCAGGCCAATCTTGCAGGTTATAAATCGGTGATTATGGCGGCAGATGCTTTGGGTAAGATATTTCCGTTGCTGATGACAGCTGCCGGCACGATTACTCCTGCTAAAGTACTGATTTTTGGTGCCGGAGTGGCAGGTCTTCAGGCGATTGCGACTGCAAAAAGATTAGGTGCAGTAGTAGAAGTGACTGATGTGCGTCCTGAAACCAAAGAACAGGTGGAATCCCTCGGTGGAAGATTCCTTGTAGTAGAGGGTGCAGAAGGTGTAAAAACCGAAGGCGGCTATGCGAAAGAAGTATCTGCGGATTTTTTGGCCAAGCAAAAACAACTGATTGAAGAAAGAATTAAAGAAGCCGATATCGTGATTACAACCGCGTTGGTCATTGGTAAAAAAGCACCAATGCTCGTAACAGAAGAAATGGTGAAGTCCATGAAATCAGGAGCTGTGATATTGGATATGGCAGTAGAATCGGGTGGAAATTGCGAAGTTTCAGAAAAAGACCAGACCGTCGTGAAACACGGAGTGACTATTATCGGAGAGTCTAATCTTCCTGCGCTTCTTCCTATCAACGCCAGCCAGCTGTATGCGACCAATATCAGTACATTGTTGCTGCATTTGGCAGATAAGGACGGTTTCAAATGGGAAATGGAGGAAGAGATTACCAAAGGTGCTCTCATTACTAATAAAGGCGAACTGGTGCATGAGTTCACAAAATCAATATTGTCTAAATAATATAATTAGATTACAATGGAAATAGGAAATTTTATTCTGTTGGTATATGTGCTGGTTTTGGCCAGTTACTTGGGCTTTGAACTCATTAACAAAGTTCCGCCAACCCTTCATACTCCTTTAATGTCAGGTTCCAATGCTATTTCCGGGATTGCTATTGTGGGCGCCATTATGGCTACCGCAGCAGACGGTGCCGGAGTAAGTAAATGGATAGGTTTTATCGCCTTAATACTGGCTACAATTAACGTAGTGGGCGGTTATGCGGTGACTGACCGAATGTTGGAAATGTTTAAAAAGAAAAAATAACCATTTTAGAAATTAAAAATAATGGAAGTAACAATAAACTCAGCTCTTCAAACGAGTCCGATTGTACTGATAGCGTATTTGATTTCTGCGATACTTTTTATTGCAGGTATCAAGATGTTGGGTAACACGAAGACTGCTAAAAATGGTAACTTATATTCCGCAGCAGGTATGCTGATAGCCATTGTGGCCACGCTGTATGAGACAAAATTCATGAGTCCTGTAGAAATTATTGCCGGTATGGCGATAGGTTCTGCTATTGGTCTTCTGATTGCCTATAAAGTTCAGATGACCAAAATGCCTGAAGTGGTGGCATTATTTAACGGTTTTGGAGGCTTGGCTTCATTGGCGGTGGCGACGGCAGAGTTTTGGTTCAAAACTCAGGAGCAGGCATATACGCCGTTGAGCTATGATAATATTACTGCAGTATCAGTGGCGCTAAGTATTTTTATTGGTGGGGTGACCTTTACGGGTTCTATGGTGGCATTTCTGAAACTGAGTGAGAAAATATCCGGCAAGTCTATCACCTTTACGGGACAACATGCTATCAACATGTTACTGATTATCGCAGCTATCGGGCTGACAGTGTATTCACTTTTCGATATTACTAATCCTACTCTGACATTGGCTTTGGTAGCTATATCATTGTTGTTGGGAGTGTTGATAGTGATTCCTATCGGTGGAGCGGATATGCCAGTAGTGATTTCTTTACTGAACTCATACTCCGGTATGGCAGCAGGTGCAACAGGTTTTGTTTTGGATAATAAAGTACTGATTGTTGCAGGTGCATTGGTGGGGGCCTCCGGTATCATTCTGACCCGAATCATGTGTAAAGCGATGAACCGCTCTCTGATGAATGTCATGTTGGGCGGATTTGGTCAGACAACGGGTAGTGCTGCAGCTGCCGGTGGAGGCGGTGACGACGATATTGTAGTGAAAGAAGTGGGAGTAGAAGAAGCTGCCATGATTTTTGACTCAGTCTCTTCATTGATTATCGTACCGGGTTACGGTTTGGCAGTAGCTCAGGCACAGCATGTAGTACGTGAACTGGCAGAACTTTGTGAAAAGAGAAATATCAATGTGCGGTATGCAATTCATCCGGTGGCAGGTCGTATGCCAGGCCATATGAACGTACTTCTGGCAGAGGCTAATGTACCGTATGACAAGCTGGTAGAAATGGATTTGATTAATGACGATTTTGCCAATACAGACTTGGTATTTGTGGTTGGTGCCAACGACGTGGTTAATCCGGCCGCAAAGACTTCTCCGGGAAGCCCTATCTATGGCATGCCGGTGTTGAATGTAGAACAAGCACGTACTGTAATCGTGAGCAAAAGAAGTATGGGCAAAGGTTATGCAGGTATCCAAAACGAACTCTTTGGGGCTGACAACTGCCTGATGCTCTTTGGTGATGCTAAGCAGATTATTACCAAGTTGGTAGGTGAGCTAAAAGACTTGTAAAAAACTATTATAATTTACACAGCTTCGTCAATAGGGTTGAATGGAATATATAAAACTATTCTTCCCAAATCATTCTCCATGGCTGAGCCTGTTCGAGTTCGTATGCAAGACTTAGAAGCAGGGCTTCCTGACCATACCCTGCGGCAAATTGTAATCCTATAGGCATATCGTGGCTGTCCACACCCATAGGCAGAGAAATAGCAGGAGCACCGGAAATATTCTGCATACCGGGATAAGGAGAATAATTAGCTGCACGCGGTACAATCACCTTACTGGAATATACAGGCGATAAATAACCGATTTCGGGAGTAACAATAGTGGTAATTGGCATCAGAATGACATCTGCATTTTCTAATAAACTATCTTCCAAATGATGTATCTGTTTTTTGAGTTCGGAGATAGCTTTCGGAAATTTCATAAAATTCTTTTGAAAGACGTTAGCCAGACCGTATGAGAATGGTTCTAACTGCTTCTGGTCTATAATGGAACCAAACATCAGCGGACTCATTTTAGTCTGCATAAAAGCCAGAAAACCGTAATAAATGAGGTAATAATGCATCATCTTGCTGAAGTCAATAGGAATATTAATGAAGTCCATGCGATGTCCCAATCCTTCTAACAGTTTTACTGTATCCAAGTAGGCTTTTTCGGTTTCTTTATCTACGTGTCCGGTCTCACCCGGAGCAGGATTATTAAAAGCTACAATTCGCAAACGCTTTTTGCTGGGCTCTTTTATATGCCCAATACGAGGCATTTTTTTGTTGTAGAAGAATTTTTCAGCTTCTGCATAAAAAGCTGCAGTATCTCTAACCGAACGAGTCAGCACGCCTTCATAGACTACGTTGATGGGCAGCAGATGGGTTGCTCCGTGATTCATCAGTCTTTCCCGGGAAGGTTTGAGTCCCACTAATCCGCACAATGCGGCAGGTATTCTTGTCGAACCGGCACCGTCATTGGCCTGAGCTATAGGTACTACACCACTTGCCACCAATGCAGCCGAACCCGAAGACGAACCTCCCGGTGTGCGGTTGGTATCCCACGGATTTCTCGTGATACCCCATCTTTCATCCTCAGCACTGCATATCAGCCCCAGTTCGGGTATGGTAGATTTGCCCAGATAATTGAGTCCGGTATAGAGCATCTGATCTACAAATTTTCCATTCTTCTTAGCCGGTTTGGCTTTGAAAGCCCAAGTGCCGTGTTGAGTAGGATAGCCTTTTATATCGTCATTATCTTTGATATAAGTCGGTACACCATATAACAGGCCCTCTTTATTGGAGTATCGGGCTTTCATAGCATCTTCTTTTGTATTCAGAACAATGGCATTAAGCTCAGAATTAACTTTTTTGGCTCTGTTATACGAAGCTTCTGCAACTTCTTTGACAGATAACTTTTTTGTTTTAATGGCTTGGGCGATGTCCGTAGCGTCCATGTAGCCTAACACATCATCGGTAAATGCATGTACTCTTTTTGACATATCTCTAATTTCCTACTTTAAATGTAACTGTTTTTGGTGAGCTATTGCAAAAAGTGAATTGTTTTTAAAAAGCTATTCGTTCTTTTTATATAAAATAATGGCTGTTTTCCCCTTGCCAAAACTTTTGATTTCATGATAACCAATTAGTGGAGTGCCTCTCATGTCGTTGCATACAGGGCTGTAGGCTAAAAATTCGGTTTTATGTAAAATGGAAGCTATATCAGACAGTCGGTTGCCTTCTTTCAAATTGGTTTGCTTATTGCTGCAAAAGAGCGGAAAACTGCTGGAGATATCTTCTTCGGAGATATTTTCTTCTGCGATATATTGAAAGAAATGCTTTCTGTTTTTTTCGTACGAAAGATATTTAAGCGTGACATCCCACCCGTTGCTGAATGTTTTTGGATAAAGCCAAAAATGGCCTGACATTAAAATTAAAACAGCTGCAATACCTATAATTTTTTTATTAAAATATTCCCATTGGGAAGCAATAATCAATATCATTACCACGTGAATGATTATGAAATAACGATGTCCGATTGGATTAGTGAAAGCCACCATTAATGTGGTAATAGTGATAAAGACAAGTAATGTCGTATAGAAAATCTTTTTGACGTTTTCCCGCTCTTCCTTGAAAATATAACTGATGAGTGAGACTGAAAAGAGGCCGCTGACTGCTATACTGCCGTAGTCTGTAAATGTTCTTAAAATTCCTTTGAAGTTTCCCAACACCTGAGAGAAAGAAGCAAACTCCCGATGTGTTTCCCAAGTCTCGGAAGGTGTGGATATAATCCAGCCTGTTTCAAGATAATGGTAGTAATTCCAGACAATCGTGGGTAGTATAGCGATTGGTATAAAAAAGATATTTAATTTCCAATTTCTAAATTCTACTATGGCATATGCCGCTATACCTATCAGAGCGATAGTTTGCCCGCGTATGCTACAGGCACTCATACCTATTACTCCTATCAATAACCATAGTTTTTTATTATCAATAAAACCAAGTAAAAAAATGAGATAAAAAGCAACCTGAACAATATCATACGAGATTAATGTAGATTGAGTTAGGATGTAGGGGTGTACAAGAAACAATGCCATGCCCAAAACTCTTGAGGGTGTATGAGATGTTATTTTTTGCATCAGTAAAACAAATGCAATTACCATTATATACAAGAACGGAAGCATGGAAAAATGACTCACCATCAAGGTTTTGCCAAAAATTTTCCACATTGACATGAGATAGAACTGAAAGAAGGGCGGATGTCCTGCATCCCAAAAAATCGGAATAATACCATTTTGTATTCCATTATCATAAAACCACTGAGCAATAGACGAAGTGAGAATGGTATCCCAAAAAAAAGGTACATTCATACATAATATCGTGAGCAGAGTATAAAATAAAATACCTGAAAAAATCATTTTTTTGCTGCACGAATCAATTTTCATGACTATCTTTTGGCAAATTTATCTCTATTTTGCCAATGAAATAAATTATATCTACATTTAGTGAAATAGTTTAGTAGTGAATACTTTAAATAGACTACAAAGACAGTTATTCATTATCTTTAAGTCAGGTGTATTATCGGATTGATTATTGATATTAAAAATTAAAATTTAAAGAATGCTTTGTAAAACCACAGTCAAAACCTCCAAGATTTTAGCAGCATTAGTTATTGTCTTAGTGTCTTCCTGCAAAACAGCTCAAAAAACAGCTGAGACACAAATATTTGATAAACCTATTTTGTCCGAAAAAACGTTGTTGTGGCAAATTTCAGGTCGTGGGCTGGCTGCTCCTTCTTATTTGTTTGGAACAATTCATGTGATTTCCGGCAATGATTATTTTCTGGGTGAAAATGTAATTCAAAAACTAAACTTATCCCAAAAATTGATTTTGGAAATGGATTTGAGTCAAGTGGATGCGCAGGAAGTTGCAAAAGCCAGTGTCCTTCCCGAGGATAAAACAATAAAAGATTTTTACACCGAGGAAGAGTATATTGAAGTGGAATCTTATTTTGCAGATTCTCTCGGTGCTCCGGTTTCCCTGTTCAAAACTGCTTATGCCCGATTAAAACCCTTTTTCCTTCAGCAATTTATTTATTTGCAGTATTTGGGAGATAATACCAGCTCGTATGAAATGAATCTGATGGATATGGCAAAAGTAAGAGATATAGAAATATCGGGTTTGGAAACACTTACTCAGCAATTAGCACTTGTAGATCAAATGAGCTTAGAAGACCAATATCAGTCTTTTCTCAAAACGGTAAGAGAGGGATACAAACAGGCTGCATATTTGGATGAGCTGATAGAAGTCTATAAAGATGCAGATATTCACAAGCTGCATGAAATGATTGCAGAGTACGAAGATATTCAGGATTTTGCGTATATGCTTGTGGATGAGAGAAACATAAATTGGGTGAAAAAACTGACTCCTGAATTTTCAAAAGGAAGTATGTTTGTAGCTGTGGGAGCAGGTCATTTAGGTGGAAAATTCGGATTGATAGAGCTGTTAAGAAACGAAGGCTATACCGTAGAACCTGTTTCTATGGATTAGGATTTTAAACCAGTATTATTTGGTTAAGCTAAAAAACATGCTGAGAGGTCAGGAATTGATTGAACGGGCTAAATCTGTTCAGAAGTCACATCAGAAGCTTTTTTCAGAACTGAAGAAACTACCGCAGGATGATGTAAACGAATTGTTTCATACTGCACATGAACAGGTTTTTGAACGGATAAACTGTCTGGACTGCGCCAATTGCTGCAAGACAACACCGGCTTTGATTTTGCCGTCAGACGCCAAACGAATAGCAAAACATCTGAAGATGTCTCTTAAAGATTTTTATACCCGATATACTGTCCGGGATGAGGACGGAGATACTGTATTTAAAAAGACTCCCTGCGTATTTTTGGATGAACACAACTATTGTACAATTTATTTCGTGCGTCCGAATGCCTGCAGAGAATATCCTCATACCAATCATCGGAATATGAAAAAGATTTTGGATCTGACTTTTAAAAACCGAGAGATTTGTCCGGCAGTATTTGAAATCGCAGAAACACTTAAGGACAATCTGTAACCGAAAGAAAGTGAAAAGTCTAATAAGTTTGTGAATGTAAATTTTACTTTATATCGCAATGATTTAGTATAAATTAGGAAACAAAACATACTGTTTGTTGTATCATTGTTGTAAGATTTAAGTGTATGAAAAATATTGTATTTCTATTTAGTTTGTTCCTTGTGGCAGCATCTTGTAAACCTGAAAAAAATGCTTTCGTCATCGAAGGTGAAATTCAGGGACTGACTGAAACGCCTATCTATCTGATTCATCCCGAAGAATCCGGAGGAATGTATGATTCTGTTGAAGTAAAGAATGGGAAGTTCAGAATTAAAGGAACAGTAGAACAGCCTAATTTATACATGCTGTCCTTGGGAGAAGGTTTTATGCCCTTAGGGGTCTTTCTTGAACCGGGGATATTTAAGATAAATGGCAACTTGGAAGAATTGGAGGATATCCGAATAGAAGGTGGTGTGCTTCAAAATGATTATAACAAATTTTTAGATTTAATGAAGCCAATCAGCCAGACGTATGGCGAAATCGCAAATGAAT
This sequence comes from uncultured Chitinophagales bacterium, assembly GCA_964653095.1. Lineage (GTDB taxonomy): Bacteria > Bacteroidota > Bacteroidia > Chitinophagales > JADIYW01 > JAMLHH01. The sequence goes on along the minus strand of CAZZEH010000026.1, from coordinate 22,506 downwards.
TAGTTGCAGCAAAACATGAGGAAGATCAGGAGCAGATTGACCTGATAAATGAAAAAATTGACCTGATTAAAGGACAATACTACGATACTGCGTATGACTTTGTGGAGGCGCGCCCGGTGGATATGCTGTCCGCGATGCTCATTTCAGATGTACTGATTTCAAAGCCGGATGTAAAAAGATTGCAACAAATCGTGAATCAGTTTGATGATAATGTAAAAAAGAGTTCGTATGGTCAGAAGGTGACCACCACGTTGGCGGTAGTGGCCAAAACAGCTATCGGTATAGAAGCGCCTGTTTTTACACTGAATGACGACGATGAACAGCCGTTTGAGCTGGAATCTTTAAGAGGTAAGTATGTGCTGATTGATTTTTGGGCATCCTGGTGTATGCCCTGCCGAAATGAAAATCCAAGACTTGTAAAAGTTTATGAAGAATTCAGAGGTCCTGAGTTTGAAATACTGGGGGTGTCTATAGATCATAAGCCGGATAATTGGAGAGAGGCTATCGAGAAGGATGGCCTGACCTGGAAGCAGGTTTTGGATGAAAAAGATATCTCAAGCGAAGACTACGGAGTAGTAGCAATTCCTACCAACATCTTATTGGATCCGGACGGTATTATTATAGGAAGGAATCTTTTCGGAAAAGAGCTGACTGACAAACTAAACGAAGTTTTAGGATAAAATACAGATGAAGAATGTATTCTTTTGGATACTAATAATGCTGCTTACGGTCGCCTGCCGAAGTGAGGATAAAGGAAGTTTAGTGTATAAAAGCACGTACAGCCTTCAGCTAAAAGATTTGGATAAAAAACGTGCCTTGCTTCAGGCTGCAATTGCGTTTGAAAATAAATCCGGTAACAAAGATTATAAGCTTAAAGATATCAATTTGGATGTGCTGATAGACGGCATAGATGCAGGTACATACTATTCCAGGCAGCCGATGGATTTTAGAGCCTCTTCTCAACTGAAAGTATCCGTTGAGCATTCTATCAACTCTTCCCGAATATGGCACAATGACGGAGCTATTTCGTCATCCTCTGTAGTACAAATCAGGGGAACTGCAACTTTCGTGGATATTCACGGTTCAGAAAGTATAGTGTCTGTAAGACATAAAGAGACTGTTCGGCCAATCGCGCCAAAGAAAGAGAAAAGGCTCAATAAAAAAAATCAGAGAAAAGAACAAAGAGAGCTTAAGAAATTGCAGAAAAAGCAAAAGAAAGCAGAACAAAAGTCTGATAAAAAATAAAGTGCAAATGAGTGCTTCAGTAAGAGGTTTGTTATTCATATTAACTGTAACGGCTTGCTTTATTCCGTCCAATCTGTCTGAAGCGAGAGTGAATGAATCGCCTTATTTTATAAAAATGAAGCACACAAAATTAGTTTCTGTTTCACCCAAAAAACTCGAATTGTTTTCGACAGCAGTTTTCTATAATACGTATAAAAATAAAGCTAAAATTACTGAGCTGAATATAGATTTATATCTCGAAAACAGATACCTCGGCAAAGTAATCAATCACAATATCGTTCGTGTTCCCCAAAAAAGTACTTTTGATATCCCCATCATGTTTACCAAAGAATTTCCTGCTTCTGAAATTGTTCCTGTACTTTGGAAAGGCGGCAAACTGATTACCGGTAAAAAAGTCAGAGTCAGATACTCGGGTTATGTCAAACTGAAAGTAATGGGTTTTCTTCCGGTCAGAATCAGAATAGAAGATTCGGTTGTGTATCAGCTTTATTGACTGCATACTTATTATTCAGAAGAGACTCATGTTGTACTCTTTCACATATTCTACAATTGTTTATAAATCAGATTGCAGTAAGGAGCGGAGTTTTGTATTTTTAACCTGACCAAAGATAACTTATGGAAGAAAGAGAGGAAGAATCGTTGCAGGAGGAATTTTCGAGAAAAGAGTCAATTACATCTTTGAGCGGGATGTATGAGGATTGGTTTTTGGACTATGCATCTTATGTCATTTTAGAAAGGGCAGTGCCGGCTGTGTTGGATGGCTTCAAGCCCGTGCAGAGGAGAATCATGCACGCCATGAAAGAGCTGGATGACGGACGTTACAACAAAGTTGCCAATATTATAGGAAGTACGATGCAGTATCATCCTCATGGAGATGCCTCTATCGGAGATGCTATTGTGAATATCGGTCAGAAAGATTTGCTCATAGATTGTCAGGGAAATTGGGGAGATATTCGAACCGGAGACCGCGCTGCAGCTTCGAGATATATCGAAGCAAGGCTTTCAAAATTTGCTCTTGAAGTTGTTTTTAATCCCGAAACTACAGAGTGGCAGTTGTCTTATGACGGACGGAAGAAAGAGCCGATACATTTACCGGTAAAATTTCCACTCCTGCTGGCTCAGGGAGCTGAAGGGATTGCGGTAGGTCTTTCAACTAAAATTCTTCCGCATAATTTTGTAGAACTGATTGATGCTTCTATTGCTTATTTAAGAAAAAAGCCTTTTCAGCTGCTTCCGGATTTTCAGACAGGCGGAATAGCAGACTGTCGAAACTATAACGATGGACAGCGCGGAGGTAAAATTCGGGTTAGGGCAAGAATAGAAGTATTGGACAAAAAAACACTGGCTATTACGGAAATTCCTTTTTCTACAACTACCTCAAGTCTGATTGATTCTATCTTAAAAGCTAACGACAGAGGCACGATAAAAATCAAAAAAGTGGTGGACAATACAGCCAAAGATGTAGAACTGTTAGTCGAATTGCCCCCAAACGTATCCACAAGCGTGGCAGTAGATGCACTCTACGCTTTTACAGATTGTGAAGTCTCTATTTCCCCCAATACCTGTGTAATAGTACAGGATAAACCTATGTTCCTCGGTGTAAGTGAGGTACTCAGGATATGCACGGACAGCACGGTTAATCTCTTGAAAAGTGAACTCGAAATCAAACTCAGCCAGCTTCAGGAGAAATGGCATTTCTCTTCATTGGAAAAGATTTTTATTGAAAACAGAATCTATCGTGATATTGAGGAGTGCGAAACCTGGGAAGAAGTCATTCGGGCAATAGACCAAGGTTTGGAGCCATTCAAGAAGATGTTACTCCGGGAAGTTACCGAGGACGATATTGTCCGACTGACCGAGATAAAAATCAAGCGGATTTCCAAATATGATGCTTTCAAAGCGGATGAATATATCAGACAGCTTGAAGAAGATATTGAAAAAACCAGACACCACCTTGAACATCTGATAAAATACGCAATAGATTATTACAAGCAGCTTAAAGAAAAATACAGTGCAGGCAAAGAACGCAAAACGGAACTTGCCAGTTTTGATCAGGTGGAAGTAAAACAGGTTGTTGCAAATAACGAGAAATTGTACGTCGATCGAAAAGAAGGGTTTATCGGCTATGGCAGGGACATGAGAAAAGAGGAGTATGTGATGGACTGCTCGGATATTGATGACGTGATTACATTTAGAAAAGATGGAGTCTATTCGGTGGTATCAGTTAAAGATAAAGTCTTTGTAGGCAAGGATATTATACATGTAAGTACCTGGACAAAAGGGGATGAGCGTATGATTTATAACGCCATTTACCGGGACGGCAAATCCGGCATAACATACGGCAAGAGGTTTAACGTCACAGGAGTGACACGTGACAAAGAGTATGATGTGACCAAAGGAACTCCGCGCTCTCAAATTCTGTACTTTTCAGCCAATCCAAACGGTGAGGCCGAAGTAGTAGGAGTACAGTTGTCTCAGGGCAGCAAGGCAAAAAAGAAAAATTTCGAGTACGATTTTTCAGAACTGGCCATAAAAGGCCGTGGTGCGATAGGAAATCAGATTACAAAATATCCGGTTCGAAAAGTTGAAATAAAATCTGCCGGAGTGTCCACGTTGGGCAAACTCGGAGTTTATCTGGATGAGGAAGTAGGGCGACTCAATACAGAAGAACGCGGAAGGTTTTTGGGGGATTTTGCAGGTGAGGATAGTATTCTGGTGATTCTCCATTCGGGAGAATATATGCTGACAAATTTTGATCTGACCAACAGGTATGAAATGAAAGATATCTCAGTAGTGGAAAAATTTAATCCTCAACAGCCAATTTCAGCAATTTATTACTACCCGTCCAAAAAATGCTATTATCTGAAAAGGTTTCTGATTGAAACAATCACGTTGGATCAGAAATTTGGTTTTATCGCAGAAGAAACCGGAGCTGAGCTCACGTTTGTCACTGTAGCAAAAAATCCCGTGGTGCGCTATACGCTAAGTCTTGGCAAAAATAAAACCAAAGATGAGGAAGCAATTCTCGAAGAGCTGATAGATGTAAAAGGCTGGCGGGCTATGGGCAACAGATTTGTGGCCGGTAAAATTAAATCTGTCGAACTAATTTCTCAGGATGAAAATATTGAGGATTCTGATGAGGAAGACCCGGAAGATAATTCGGATTCTAATCAGGATGACAATGGAGATAGCCCCAATCCGGACGATAATCCCAGAGGGCAGGGTGGAGGTGAGGCCTCAAAACCTGAAGAAGGCAAAGAAGAAAAAAAAGAAATTGAATTCGTTATCACTAATTACAATCCGGGCGAACAGGGAAGTCTGTTTTGATAACAGATTGCTTCATAAATCATGATGACTTTTTGGACTGCAGGTGATTGTTAGCGCTGTCCCTTTAAGTGCGTAAGCTCTTTTTTTACAAAGTTATTCTGTCTTTAAATACAATTATAAGTTGGTTTCAACTAATACCAATTTAAAATTCAAAATAGACCGATAAAGCGAAGCCTTATTTTGGTATTATGCCGTGGTTACAAACAAATAGAACAATGAGATAAAATCGAAATTGGTCTATATTGTTTGTCCAAACGGTATAAATCGACTATTGGTTTTAAATCTTTCCTCTCATTCCCAGTTCTATCACCTGCAAATTCTTGATTGTACCATCTTCCAAGTCAAACTTTAAAGCGGTGCGCACCGCATGAAAACCATGCTTGCCGGCAGCTCCCGGATTTATATACAAGATATTTTTTGCTTTGTCAAACTGTACCTTAAGTATGTGGGAGTGTCCGCAGACGACACATTTTATATCGGGATTCTGACGAAGCAGAGTATTGACTTTGGCATTGTACTTCCCAAAGCTTCCGGCTATGTGTATCAGCAAGACTTTGAAACCTTCCAAGTCTATGATCTCGGTTTCCGGGAAACTGACCCTGACGGTTGCATTGTCAATATTGCCATATACTGCGCGAAGAGGTTTCCATTTGATGAGTGTGTCAGTGACACGGATGTCCCCTATATCTCCGGCATGCCATATCTCATCGCAGTCCACAAAACAGTCCTTTAGTTTCGAGTCTAAGTAGCTGTGGGTGTCAGAAAGGAGACCTATTCTTTTCATCAGATTTCAAGACTGTTTTTGATTTCTTCCAAGTTCGTGACCCATTGGTATCTTTCATCTCTCCTAAACCAGGTCAGCTGACGTTTGGCATACTGATAAGTGCGGGTGATAATCAGTTCTGTCATTTCATCATAACCAATATTTCCATCCAAATACCTAAAAATCTCTTTGTATCCTACAGTTTGCAGAGCTTTGAGGTCTTTATATTTTTCTATGGCGAGACATTCCTGAATCCATCCGTCTTCAATCATTTGATGCACCCGTTTTTCAATATTTGTTCTTATGGTCTTTTTGTCGGCATAAAGGCAGAAAAATACAGGAGTAAAATTTCTTTTTGACTTTTGTCCTTTTCTGAAATAAGAAAAAGGTTTTCCTGTTTGAATGATTACTTCTGCTGCTCGGATAAGCCTTTTGTGATTTTGTAAATCTATAGTTTGAAACAAGACCGGGTCTTTTTCACGAATAAAATTTTGGAGAAATAGAATTCCTTCGGCATCAAATCTGTGATTGAGTTCTGCTCTGATAGACATGTCAGTTTTAGGCACATCATCCAATCCGTCGCACAAAGCCTGTATGTATAATCCGGTGCCGCCACAAACGATGGCGATGTTTTTTGTCAGATAAATATCATCCAGTATTTTTAAAGCATCTTTCTCAAAATCCGCGGCATGATAATGCTGAGTGATGTCCATGCTCCCAATTAAATGATGTCTTACGGTTTTAAGTTCCTGCACGCTCGGCCTGCCTACACCAATTTTTAATTGCCTGTAAATTTGTCTGGAGTCCGCTGAAATTATTTCGGTATTCAAAAAAGAAGCTAATTGTATAGCAATTTTTGTTTTCCCGATAGCAGTAGGTCCCCCTATAACTACAAGTTTCTTTTGCTTATTGTGCATGGTTGGTAGGTATATGTACAGCTTTTAGCCCAATATCCTCACCGACCTTAATTACATATTCCAGAGATGCTTCAAAATTATTTGGAATTTCACCTTCGAGAATAGCTTCTTTGAGCTGATTCTTGATTATACCGACTTCTCTGCTCGGTCTGATATTGAAAATGCTCATAATCAAATCTCCGTCCACGAGTGGCTGCCAGTTTCTGATTCGGTCTCTCTCCTCTACGATTTTAATTCTCTCCTGAACCATCTTTAGGTTTTGAGTATATCGTTTTACTTTTCGGGCATTTTTAGAAGTGATGTCAGCTTCACAAAGCATCATGAGTGCCTCTATATCTTCTCCGGCATCAAATATTAAACGCCTGATTGCAGAATCAGTGATATTGTCCTGAGTCAGAGAGATAGGTCTGAGGTGCAGGTAAACTAATTTTTTTACAAGCCTCATTTTATCATTTAAAGGAAGTTTCAGCCTTTTGAAAATTTTGGGAACCCACTTAGAACCCACTACTTCGTGTCCGTGAAAAGTCCAGCCGTGTCCCTCTTCAAATTTTTGGGTGGCAGGCTTGGCAATGTCATGGAGAATAGCAGCCCATCTGATCCATAGGTTATCCGTTGCTTTTGAAATATTGTCCAAAACTTGGAGAGTGTGATAAAAATTGTCTTTGTGTCCAAAGTTTTCAATCATTTTAACTCCCTGCAGATTAACCATTTCCGGAAAAAACTGATGAAGTAAACCGGTATTAAACAGAAGGTTGAATCCGACAGAGGGAACGGGAGATAAAATAATTTTATTGAGTTCGTCAGTAATTCGCTCCTGCGATAAAATGTGAAGTCTGTCTGCCAATGGCGGGATAGCTTTCAGAGCCTTTTTTTCAATTGAAAAATTGAGTTGGGATGCAAATCTGACTGCTCTCATCATTCTCAGGGGATCGTCGTTAAAGGTCGCAGAAGGGTCTAAAGGTGTTCTTAGAATTTTGTTTTGCAAGTCTTCCAAGCCGTTAAAAGGGTCAATAAGACTGCCAAAATCTTCCTGTCTGAGACTGATTGCCATAGCATTCACCGTAAAATCTCTTCTCAGTTGGTCATCTTCTAAAGTACCGTCTTCCACTATGGGATTTCTGCTGTCAGAGCGATAGGACTCTTTTCTGGCACCTACAAACTCTATATCCCATCCATAAACTTTAAACATGGCGGTCCCAAACCTTTTAAAGAAATTGACTTTGGGTTTTTGAGAAAACAGAGAGGCAGACTTTTGAGCAAGTTCAATTCCGCTGCCCACACACACAATATCCATATCGGTGGACGTTCTTTGGAGTATTTTATCTCTTACATATCCTCCAACCGCGTAAGCGTCAATTCCCAATTCTTTCGCCGCAATAGAAATAGTTTCTAAGATTTTTTTCTCTTTTTCGTGGAACTCAAAATGCATACGGGCAAAATTACTAAAATTATCTTCGATACAATGTGAGCAAAAACAGGGAATGCTGTTAAGTCTGTGGTACTCTTTGAAAATACAGAGATAAATACGTTGTGATAAATACACTTTTTTGAAAAAGTAAAATCAACCGTGATTTTGAATAAATAAGCTGTATTTTTGAGTGTGGCAAATCCGGATAAATCATTAATGAATCAAACGAAAGAACCCAAAGGTTATATTTCTGCGCTAATAGAAATGTTGCAATCTGTAGATGTAAATGTAATTGAAGAAATTGTACAGGTATTATTAGAAGCATATCATCAGGGCAAACAGGTTTTTATTTTTGGGAATGGGGGAAGCGGCACTACCGCATCACATATGACTGGTGATTTTATCAAAGGAGTTTCTTACGGGCTGGAAAAGAAATTTAAGATTATTTGCCTCAATGACAATTATACCACATTAACTGCCTTTGCCAATGATGTGAGTTATGATTTAGTCTTTGTGGAACCGTTAAAAAATTTTTTGCGACCCGGAGATATCGTCATCGGATTGTCCGGAAGCGGTAATTCCAGAAATGTGGTTGCTGCTTTGGAACATGCAAAACAGGCAGGAGCCCGAGTCGTTAGTTTTTCAGGTTATTCCGGAGGGCGTATAAAAGATTTGGCAGATATCTCTGTTTATATTCCGATTCACAGCATGGAAGTAACTGAAGACATACATCTTTCAGTATTACATATGATTAAAAACCGAATCATAGATGAATTGCACGGTGGGCTGGGTCTGAATCTCGGGCAGGAATATTTGAATAGAATCTGAAAAGATGAGATAGTGCAAAATCTTAATTTCTCATTTATTATACCGGTTTATAACCGTCCCAAAGAGACCGAAGAACTTTTAGACAGTCTCACAAAGCAGACACTGAAAAGTTTTGAAGTGGTCATTGTGGAGGATGGTTCTTCAGTAAAAAGCAATGAGGTGGTGCAAAAGTACTCAGACCGATTACAGATTAATTATTACTTCAAAGAGAATTCCGGTCCCGGGGATTCCAGGAACTATGGAATGCGAAAGGCCGAAGGAAATTATTTCTTAATTCTCGACTCGGACTGTATTCTGCCGGAAAATTATCTTGAAGAAGTGCAAAAATCACTCTCGGCAGATTATGCAGACTGTTTTGGAGGTGTGGATGCTGCTTTGGATTCTTTTACGCCTGTCCAAAAAGCAATTAATTTTGCTATGACTTCCATGCTGACTACAGGCGGGGTCAGGGGTGCATCCGAAAAACTGGGAAAGTTTCAGCCGAGAAGTTTTAATATGGGAATCTCTAAAGAAGCCTTTTTGTCTTCCGGGGGCTTTTCTGAAATTCACCCGGGAGAAGATCCGGATTTGTCTATGCGGTTATGGAAACTGGGATACCAGACAAGATTATTTTCAAGCGTACGGGTTTATCACAAGAGAAGAATAGACTGGTCGAAATACAAAACTCAGGTCAATAAATTTGGGAAAGTCAGACCAGTCCTGAATTTGTGGCATCCCGAATATAATAAATCCACATTTTGGTTTCCGTCGATATTTATGATGGGTTTGGTCTTTTCGATATTGCTTTTAATAATAGGTGTTCCGTATTTATTGTGCTGTTATGTGGCTTATTTCGTTTTGTGTGCAGCAGTGAGTACTGTTCAGAATAAAAGTATAAAAATCGGACTGCTTACAATTTGGGCGGTATTGATTCAGTTTTACGGTTATGGGACGGGATTTCTGTATTCCTATTATCGCACTCACATAAAGAAAGAGAAACCAATCGAAGCTTTTCCGGAACTTTTCTTTAAAAAACCTCAGCTATAAATATTTAGACCAGCCTTTTTTGTTCTTGATGTCCTGCGTGATTTCTTTGATTTTTTGCTCATTTTCTTTATTGCAGATAAGCAATACATCTTCGGTATCGATAACGATATAATTGTTTAATCCTTCAATGACGATCAATTTGTTTTCGGGAGTACTGATCATATTGCTGGAGGAGTCGTACACCACGACCTTTTTCCCTATCACTACGTTATTGAAATAATCTTTTTCTTTTTCTTCAAAAAGGGATGCCCACGTACCCAAATCACTCCAGCCAAATTTTGAAGGGAGTACAAATACATTTTCTGCTTTTTCCATTATACCAAAGTCTATAGATATATTGGGGCATTGAGCAAAGGCCTTTTCTACGGCAAGTTTTTCTTTTTCTGTATTCAGATACGGTTTGATTTCTTCAAAACTCTCACAGATTTCCAAAAGATTATTTTGAAAAGCTTTCAGAATACTTTTGATACTCCAAACAAAAATTCCTGCATTCCATAAAAAATCCCCACTTTCGATAAACCTTTCGGCCGTGTTTTTGTCGGGCTTTTCAGTAAAAGTTTTTACTTTATAAATGCTCTCCTGTATTTCTTTTTCCAAATACTGAATGTAGCCGTAACCGGTATCCGGTCTTGAAGGAAGAATTCCGAGAGTACACAGCGCATCATTTTTTTCTACGAATTTAAAAGCCTTTTGTACGATTCTTAAAAACTCTTCTTCATCCTGAATAATATGATCGGACGGAGCAACAATAATGGAAGCATTCGGGTCAGTCAGGTGTATTTTATAGGTGGCGTATGCAATGGAAGGAGCTGTGTTTTTTCTGGAAGGCTCTGCTAAAATTTGTTCGTCCTGAATTTCAGGGAGCTGCTCTTTGACCAGTTCTACATAATCTTCATTAGTAAGAATAAGTATTTTGTCTTTATCGCAAATTTTGGTAAATCTTCTATAGGTGGACTGTATAAGCGATTCTCCTGTTCCTAAGATATCTAAAAACTGTTTGGGTTTTTGTGTTCTGCTTGCCGGCCAAAATCTGCTCCCGATTCCTCCGGCCATGATTGCTGCATATTTGTTTTGCATGTCAGACAATTATATCGAATTTTGCGCAAAAATAGGCACATTTAATTAAAGCAGGTTCAATTCATGAAGTTTATTTGAGATTGGTAGTTAAATTTGCAAAAAACACGCAAGTGTAAGATAAAATTTGTATCTTAAGTTGAGAAATCCCATAAAAAATTAGATGTTTAAACTATGAGTAAAATACAGGAAGAGTTGACCCAACATCTGAAATCCTTCTTTGGTTTTGAGCAGTTTAGAGGACAGCAGTTAGCTATTATAGAGAGTGTGCTGGAGCAAAAAGATACTTTTGTAATTATGCCTACGGGCGGAGGTAAATCTCTGTGTTATCAGCTGCCGGCACTTATATCCGAGGGCACGGCTATAGTTATTTCCCCACTAATTGCTTTAATGAAAAATCAGGTCGATTTACTCAGATCCTATTCCAGTGAGGATAAAGTCGCTCATTTTCTCAATTCATCTTTGACTAAAAATCAAATCAAGCAGGTTAAAGAAGATATAGTGGACGGTTACACCAAGATACTGTATGTAGCACCTGAGTCATTGGTAAAAGAAGAGAATTTGGATTTTCTGAGAACTATTAAAGTGTCTTTTGTGGCTGTGGATGAGGCTCATTGTATCTCGGAATGGGGACACGATTTCCGACCGGAATACAGGCGAATAAAAATGATGATTGACTCAATAGACGTCAAGATTCCTCTGCTGGCATTAACTGCTACGGCCACGCCTAAAGTGCAGTCCGATATTATAAGGACTCTCGGAATGAAAGACCCGATGGTTTTTAAAGACTCCTTTATGAGGTTCAATCTGTTTTACGAAATGAGACCTAAGGTAAGTAAAGACGCGGCACAAAAAGATATTGTCAAGTTTATCAAACGACAGGAAGGGAAATCGGGAATTATATATTGTTTGAGCCGAAAGGGAACAGAGGAATTAGCCGAAGTTCTTACGGTGAACGGTATTAATGCAGCGCCTTATCATGCGGGATTAGAGCAGTCCAGGAGAAATGAAACTCAGGATAAGTTTCTGATGGAAGACATTGACGTAATCGTCGCTACCATAGCATTTGGAATGGGAATTGACAAACCGGATGTTCGATTTGTCATTCATTTTGATGTGCCCAAAAGTTTGGAAAATTACTATCAGGAGACCGGACGAGCGGGGAGAGATGGTCTGGAAGGAAAGTGCATAACTTATTACAGCCCTAAAGATATAGACAAGATGGAAAAACTGCTCCGGGACAAATCTGTGGCAGAAAAGGAAATTGGAATGCAGCATCTCTCCGAAATGGAAGCCTACAGTGTGAGTTCTGAGTGTCGGAAGAAATTTGTCTTACAGTACTTTGGTGAGGAAATGGTGGGCGATTTATGTCAGGGGATGTGTGATAATTGCAAAAATCCTAAGCCTAAAATAGATGTCACAGAGGAAGTCACTAACTTGTTAAAAGTGATAGAAGCGACAAATGAACAACATGTATTTCAGCACTTATACGATATATTAATAGGTAAAAAGACTTCAGATGTGATGTCTTTCAAACATGATGCACTAAAGTTGTTTGGTAAAGGCAAAGAATTTGACAAACTGTTTTGGGAATCCGTTTATCGAAAGGCAATTCTCGAAGGACTCATTTCCAAAGAGATAGAACAATACGGAGTCTTAAAAATAAGTGATAAAGGAAGAGAATTTCTGATCAAGCCTTATAAGTTCGAAGTGAGTATTAATCAGGAATTTGAGTCTATAGATGAAGAGGACGGTGGGCAGGCAGGCCCTCAGGTATTAGACGATACTTTATTTAAAATGTTGAAATCCATAAGGTTAAAGGAGGCCAAGAAGAAAGAGATAATGCCTTGGGTCATTTTTATGGACCCATCGCTCGAAGAAATGGCTACTTTGTATCCAATTACATTGGACGAACTTTCTAAAATATCCGGCGTAAGTACCGGGAAAGCTGCAAAATACGGTAAGCCTTTTATTGAGGCCATAGCTCGGTATGTAGAGGAGAATGAGATTGAAAGAGCAGAGGATTTTATAGGGATAAAAAGTGTAGCGAATAAGTTAAATAATAAAATCTCTATCATAGGACTGATTGACAGAAAAATTTCGTTAGATGATATTGCGGATTCCAGACAGATAAGTGTGCAGGAACTGATTTGTGATTTGGAGAGTATAGTACAGTCAGGCACCAAAGTGAATATCCGATATCATATTGATGAAGAAATAGACGAAGATGTTCAGGAAGAAATATTTGAATATTTTTCAGAAGCAGAATCCGACAGTGCAGAACTGGCATACGAGGAACTGAAAGAAGATGACATAGAGCTTGATGAAATACGACTCTGCCGAATAACCTATCTGAGCGAAATCGCTCTTTAAAAAAGAACTAATTCTTATTTGACCACTATAAAACTTTTGTGAAAATCACCGGAATCAGTATTTAAGAGCAGTTGATAAATACCGTCCGGAAGATTTGAAATATTTACCTGTATGTCAGAAGAGTGGGGCAGAGCATAGCTTGCAGAGACGGTTTGTCCTTTACTATCTGTAATTTGGTATTCGGATATTTTAAGATTTCCTGAATTTATTCGCAATAAATCCTGAGCCGGATTTGGATAAATACGAATAAGTTCAGGGCTATTTGCTGTTTTTACAGAAGTAGCTACCGGAACCTTATGTACACGTATGAGAGAAAGGTATCCTTTTTCATAATCTTTATTGGCGGCGGTTTCTTTTACGTCCGTAATCTTCATGCCGCCCCCGATAGTGCTTAAAACATATTCCGCATTTCTGTGTACATGCCCTGCGATCCAGACAGCAATATTATCCCGAAAAGGCAGTAAATCTTTTGTGAGTTTGTCGATATCGCTTAACGGAAGCCCGTTGTACCAGGAGAGCGCATCTCGGTGTGGGGGCTGATGAGATAAAAGCACTATGTTTTTATATTCTTTAAGCGGATGATTCTCGACCTGGTCAAGCAACCATGGATATGAACCGTTTTCAAAATTATTGAGTACGGCATAACCTCCAACTCCCGGTTCGGCTTTCTCCACATGATGTCTCGGATTAAAATCTACCGTAACAAAAACAAATCCATCATACGCAAAACTGAAATTGTGGAAGTTGTGTGATTGCTTAGATTTTGGACTATAAACTTTTGTCAGACGCATACCTTCATCCCAGTAATCAAAAAACTGACTATTTTTGAGATAAGTATCTTTAAAAACTTCATTCATAACAGAATCTCCGTAGGCGTATTCGGCCTCAAATTCATATCTGACATACGGCCAGACATCATGATTCCCGATAATGGGGACATAAGGCACTTCCAATTCATCAAATATTTCTTTAGCTTTTTCAAATTCTGATCGTTCACCACTACCGGTGATATCACCTGTAATTACGACAAATCTGATGTCTTCTGACTCAATATGTGAGTTAATCCAATTCACAGCATTTCTAAGACTTTCTGCAGAGTATCCGACGTCTCCCTGCGGCATTGTGTCGTCCCGGAAACCGACTGTTCCATAGTCATCTATTCCTTCGCCAATGTGAATATCTGAAAGATGTACAAATGTATATCTGTATTCTGTATCGGACTCTTTTTTATTTATCTGAAATTCCCGGACCTGAGTTTGATTTTGAGCAAATATTTGGTTGAATGAGATAAGGGAAAATAGAAAAACCGGTAAAAGTCGAGTTGCCATAGTTTTAGTTTATAACCTTAAAATTAATACATTTTTAGGAGATTGCATACAGACTTATCGAGCAAGCCTGATAGTTGATTGAATCTGCGGAGTTATATTTTATGATTCGATTAAAAGAATATTCGCATTAACTTTTCCATAAATTTTCTGTGACTCCCGGATAATGTACGGGCCTTATTTCATTGATTTCGATATCTCTCACATATTCCAGACCCTTCCAAATCTTTTGCGCCCCTTTGGTTTTGGCTAAAATCCCCAGTCGTTTGTTTAGCATATTAATTTCTTCGGAAGTTGCTTTCCTTCTTTTTCCTGCAGTACCTTTCAGCCGCATTCCGGGTGGTACCTTAAATCTTCCGCTAAAGAGAAATCCTGCCCAAAAAACCGGTGCAGAATCCACTAATTGTATGACCACTCTGTGGTCTGCTTCGATATTTTTACCTGTTTGAGTCGCAAACTCCTCAAAGTATAATATACGTCCCGTTTGAGTCGCAAAAATAAATCCCACGGGAGCAATATTTGGGAATCCATCAGAGCCGTTCGTTGCGATAGTAGCGTACTTTCCCGATTTTTTTGCTCTTTCCATCAGGTTTACCACTGTGTTCCAATTTTTTGTAATGTCGTAGGTCGTCATAAGAAATTATTGTGTAGAACAAGTTAGTTTAGATGCATGGATAAACCAAAACCTGATTCTGTAAATATGCAGATTTTAAATTTGCGATTATTGTGTCTTTGTCAAGAGTTAATGATCTGGGGTTAATCAATGTGCAGCCGATATCAGACCTAATACCTAACCGATTTATTTCTATTCTTTATTTGGTACAGACGGTTCTCTCTGTATATATGATAAATAGAACTATTTATCGGGGCAAGTATAAGAATTATTCTTCGCAAATATGCTTTTAGCCCGACTACAAACATACTTTTTATTCTTGTAGTCTGCTTTTTAAATCCATACGTTCGTGTAGCACTCTGATTATTACTATTTTATTTTTACTTTCAAATTGATAGAAGACGATATGTTTACCAACGTTCTTTCCTAATAATCCATTCATTATTTCGGAAAAATCCTTCCCTATTTCTCTATTATCTGCTATAAATGAAAAAGCATCAGTCAGTTGTGAATAGTATTTCTCTGCCTGAACTTCTGACCACGTTTCGGAAGTATAATCCCAAATTTCTACCAGGTCAATTGCTGCTTTATTTGTTAAGCGATAATTTAATTTTGACATTACTTTCTGTTTTTCAATTCTTTTAGAAAGTTATCTGGGTCAAAATCTTCAGCAATACCACTATCTAATCCCTCTTGAATTGCATCACGTAATGCTTTTACCTTATTCTCTCTTTCTTCAAGCAATCTTAAACCCGCACGAATAACCTCGCTGGCATTCTTATAACGACCTTCTGAAATTATTGAGCGAACAAACTCTTCGAAATAATTGCCTAGTGCTACAGATGTATTTTGTGCCATAATTATAAATTAATTCTATTACAAAAATAAATGTACCAAATATTGGTAAAACAAACAAGATGTATTCTGTGTTTTTTCGTCTATTTAAATTCTGACAGGTTGCTTATAACGTTTTGGCAGGTTGCTAAAGAGAGCGGATTTTTACCGATAATTCTGATAGCCGGGACGAAGCCATTAATTCATTATCTCGCTAAACTGTTTTCCGGTTTTACCTTTTTGATATGACTCCTAAAGCAAAGGCTGCTCCTGAAGCAGTAAAGACAGAATAGTCTAATGGTGCTTTAATATTAATGCTCGCAGCCATTGCTAAACCAAAAATCAGTAAAAGAAATCCTGTACCTTTAGCGATAAGTGGTGTTTTGTATGTGGTCAAAAGAGCAATGGCGAAAAAAACTTCAAAAAATGTTGCTACAGTCCCGACTAATCCGATAAGAGAGTCCGGTACCCAGGGATTAAGTTTTTGAGTGTAAACAAGAAAGTTATCCCAGTTTCCCCAAATGAGCAGGTCTTTGCCCCACCATCCAAATCTATCTGCCACAGCAGAAAGCATGGAGGTGCTTAAGGCAAGTCTGAGTATCCATTCGACTATTTTTTCTTCCTTAATTTTCATTCTAATTTTTTCTTTCTGTTATAAAAATCTGCAGCCGTGAAAGTGATAACGTCAGACAAACTTTGTGTTTGGGCGGTACTTTCAACCTTTACTCTTGAACCGAAATCAACACTTTAAATTTACTAAAATATTTTAAATCAAAGTCCTTTCCTGCTGTTTTTGCTAAATGAATTATTACAGAACCAGTGATTATTCTTTTTTAAAATTTGTCAGCTCATAATTTGTGCTTCGCCCGCCTTCATTCGTTTCCTGCAAGATACCTTTTTTGATTAAATCTTTGATGTCACGTAATGCTGTATCTGTTGAAACTTTTGTGATTTTCGCCCACTTACCTGTCTTCAGTTTCCCATCGAATCCATCAAACAGCATATTTAAAATAGTTCTTTGCCTCTCATTGACTGGTGTATGTTCATGCAGTTTCCAAAATTCAGCTTTGCGCAATATTTGTTGTGTGGTCTGTTCGGTAGCCAACATTGCGTTTTTAAGGCAATGCAAAATCAACATCTTGAAATCTGCTGAAAAGAGTAGGGTAGGATCAAAATCAAAAATATCAGCAGTGGATTTTTACTGAAAGGGCACCCTGTAATCATTCAAACTCCGTAATACAATTCTTATTACCGCTCCGCTTCTGTCAACAAAAACTTAAGTCGAAATTCCGCTCCGCTACATTTCGTTTAAGTCCTAAATGTTGGCTGTCTGCCGTTCTTGTCGTTCGTTAAGTTTTTCGCTGTTGTCTGTCGTGTCGGCTGTGGGTTGGCGGGTTTAAAAATTTTTGAAGGGAAGGGAATTTTAAAAAATAATTTTGTCAGGGTTGCAAAGGGCAAGCTCTTTTGCAAACTTTGGTCTGCGCGTTGGCTTTGTGTGGTTTGCAAATGTGCTTGTCCCTGTGAGGTAGCGTTAAAGTTGCCTGTCTTTAAGTTTCAGGATTTTAATTGCTTTTTTCAATTCTGTTATTTTAGAAAAATCCTGTGTTGCCTTTTTCATATTATCTTGCATCAGGTTGTTGTCCCTAATGTTGCTTCAATGCTTTTCTTTTCAGTTTCCAATATTTGTATTGCGTATTGCATTATGATTTTTTAAAATTTCGTTCAGTGTTTTTAGTAAATCGGCTGATGAAAGAAATTGATTGTATTGAAAAATAATTTCGTTGTCAGGGTTTAAAATACAAAGAGTAGGATAAGACACTTTCCCATTTACTGTTCCTAATTGTTCAGCCAACTCGTTTATACCTGTGTTGTTGCCTGTCGGTTTGTATTTAAAGGTGTATCCATTGAAAGTGATGTCTTGTTTTTCTTCTGCATTAAGGTCAGCAAACCAAAATTTTTCATTGAGCAATTGTATAACTTTTTTGTCTTTAAAAGTTGTGTTCTTCATTGATTGACAATATCTGCACCAGTCTGTATGAATAAATATCACGACATTTTTCTTTTCTGTTTTTTGCAAACTGTCAAGCTGTGAAAATGAATAGGTTTGTAGTTGTGAAAACGCCAAAATCGGTAAGAACATTACCGCTGTGAGCATCAATATTTGCAATATGCTTTTTATTTGTTTCATCAGTTGGTTACAAATCGTTCTTTTAGGTCATTAAAAAGATGTTCCTGTTTTATTTTTTCTAAATTGTTTTTCTCTGTAAAACTCATATAAATCAATGACGCTTTTCTAAGTTCTGATTGGATTTCGTTACTGTCCAAAATTTTATTTTCCTCAAAATGCAGCAGATAATATACCGCTCGTTTCAGCATATTTTCGGCTTCCTCCAACTTCCCCAATTCTTCGTAGGTATAGGCAATATTATTGCAGGAAATAACATAAACTTGTATGAACGGAATACCCACACGAATACAATCAAAAAAATTATTGTTCAATACTTCTGCTCTGTAAAGGGCATCTTTGTAACCCAACAAAGCATCTTGAAATTTTCTCTCATTAAACAATTCATTGGAAGCGGTGGTTTTGGCTTTCCAGTGATTCTCAATATGTTTTATACAAGTATCACTCATTTTATATTCTGATTGGCAAAATTCCAGTTTACTATTTCCCAAAATCCCTCCACAAATTTTGGTCGGGCATTGCGGTAGTCAATGTAATAAGCATGTTCCCACACATCTAATGTCAGTATCGGTGTTTTGTTTTCTGTCAGAGGTGTATGGGCATCTTTCATTGGTACAATTTCCAAAATGCCCTGCTCGTTTTGTGCCAGCCAAGCCCAACCTGCCCCAAACAATTTGACGGCTGTTTCTGAAAACTTGTTTTTGAAATCGGTAAAACTCCCGAAATCACGGTTTATCAGTTCCGCAATTTTTCCGCTTGGTGCTTTGCCTCCGCTTGGCGAAAGGCAATGCCAAAAGAAACTGTGGTTCCAATGTTGTGCCGCATTATTGAATAATCCTGCATTTTTTTCCTTAAATGTTTTTTGAATGATTTGCTCCACACTCATTTCAATCAATGGCGTATCCTTTACCAATCCTGACAAATTATTAACATAGGCTGCGTGATGTTTTCCGTAATGATAATCAAATGTTTCTTCTGTGATTATCGGGTTCAACGCATTTTTATCGAACGGAAGTTCGGGTAATTGTTGTGTTATTTTCATTGTTTTTAATATTATTTGAATTAAAAGTTTAGCAGCACCTGTCGAGAAACTCCCAAAAAGTAATTCATAAAATTTAATTTTTATTTGAACGTGTACCTAATTCCTAAAAATCCTCTTATGCCCTGATTGGAAGCATATACATAGTCAGGGTCAAATGTCAATCCGTAAGGGTTGTTTGGTGTAACCATTGCTTGTCCGTCAGCACCAAACTGCACGTCTTTGTCAAATGGGTCGTTGGTTCTTGGTATGATAAATGGATTACCTTTGCTGGGTGTCCAGTTCAACAGGTTTTTTACACCTCCGTATATTTCAAGACCTTTTTTAAACTTCTTTGTTAGCTGTATATTTTGAATGCTAAACCAAGGCGAATATTCGCTTCGTGGGTCAAGGTCGCTCAACAAGGGCAAACGCATTGGGCTGTACAAATTGCCTGTGTAGTCAAAAGTCAATCCGATACTTTTAATAGTATAACCTACATTCCAAACGCCTGTAAAATGTTCGGTAAACATTTGCTGTTCTTTTATTCCATGCTCTACGCTGTAAACGTCCATATAAGTACCGCCTAACAAAAACTTCAAGCCATTATTTAAAGTAATGTCAAGATTTAATGAAACGCCTTGTGATACTGCGTGTCCGTCTAAGTTATCATAAATAATCTTGTTCGGGTCTGTATCGTAATCGGGAATAATCTTGTTGGTAAAATAAGTATAGAACGCAGAAGCATCCAAGCCTATAAATGTTCCGTTTTTAGCATAAATCTTTTTTACAAAATTGAGGTTTCCATTCCACGATGTTTCGGGTTTCAAGTCCGACAAAAATTCAACTTTTCTTGCTCCTGTCAATGCTGCGTGGTCTTCGGTAAATACGTTAGCAACACGGTAGCCATTTCCGAAACTTAAACGCAACACATTGTTTTTGTTTTTTGAACTCCATTTATAATTAACCCTTGGTGTAACAATACTTCCGTGAATGGAATTGTAATCGTAACGAATACCTAACAGCAATTTGTTGTTCTCGTTAACGCTGATTTCGTCCTGTACAAACAGACCAGGCAGATGTGTATGTGTAGGTTGATTAATGTCAATATTATCCGCAGATGCTGTGGCAGGAGTATTGTCGTCATAATAAGTGTATCTGTAAACAATACCGCTCAATAGGTCGTGCTTACCCAAAGACTTATTCCAAGTCAGTTGCCCAAATCCAATTTTTTGGTCTGCTAAATAAAGCTCATCACCATACGCGCTGTTTTGGTCGTGTCCGTTGGCACTGAACTGAAACATTATTTTTTCCTTTACAGGCAATTGATAAGTACCAAAAAACTCCCAACGGCTTGTATAAATACTTTCTCCATACACTTCATCTCCACCTCTATATGATTTGTTCCAATTCATTTCTCCTCCCCAACGGTCTTCATATACATAGCGACCTGCCAATGAAAAAATACGATTGTCTTTGCGTTCAAAATTCCATTTGTTGAAAATGGAAATTCTGTTTTGTAAGGTTAAGTCTGTAAAACCGTCTTTGTTGTTATCAATGGGATTGGAATAGTTAAAGTAGTTAATCCCGATTAACGATTGTGCTTTTTTTCCTGCATTGAATTTTCCTGCAAGGTCAGCGTTCACTTCGCCCCAAGTTGTGCCAAATACATCTGCCGAAAAAATCGGTGCATTTGTTGGCTTTTTGGTAATGATATTGATAAGACCGCCAACCGCTTCACTGCCGTAAAGTGTGGAAGCAGGGCCTTTCACGATTTCAACCCTTTCTATCAAGGCTTGCGGAATACCCGACAAGCCGTAAACCGTAGAAAGTCCGCTTACAATAGGCATTCCGTCAATCAGCACCATTGTATAAGGACCTTCCAAGCCGTTGATGTGAATATCGCCTGTGTTGCATACATTACAATTCACTTGCGGACGGACACCGTTTACATTCTGCAAAGCATCAAAAATAGACGGTGTAGGGTTTGCTTTGAAAAATTTTGCACTATACACTTCAACAGGAACAGGACTTTCTAATTTTGAAACTTCTTTCATTGTTCCTGAAATTACTACTTCATCAAGAATTGAAGTATTTGAAGTTAATTCAAAGTTTAATTCTGTTGTTTCATTTTCTTTGAGCGTAATTGTTTTTTCCGTTTTGTCATAACCAATAGCGGTAACATTTACTTGATATGTACCAACAGGAATATTTTGTATCAGGAATGAACCTGATGTGTCGGTTGGTGAACCGATTTGCGTTCCTTTAAGGAATACATTCGCAAACTCTATGGCTTGGCTTTCGTCTGTTACTTTACCTTTTAATGTTGCTGTTTGTGCTTGTGATACTAAACTCACCAGCATCATTGCGCCTGTCAAAATCAGGCTGCTCTTGTATTTTCTCTTTTGCATAAAATCTGTACTTAAAATTGTTTATTCGGCAAAAATAATAAGTTAGATTAGACTAACAAAATTATTTCGAGAATATTTTTTAAAAAGTTAGACGGTAATCAAAATCAATGTGTATTTTTGTCGTATGAACTCTTTGGCGGAAGAAAATTATTTAAAGGCAATGTTTTCCTTATCAAATGATAAAGGGGAAGTAAACGTTAATGACCTGTCTAAACGCTTAGAGATAAAAATGCCTACCGTAACCAGTATGATGAAAAAACTGGCAACAAAAAAATTAGTGCATTACCAAAGCTACAAGCCTTTGAAACTAACTGATAAAGGCAAAAAAGAAGCTGCATTGATTATCCGAAAGCACCGCCTTACGGAAATGTTTTTGGTGGAAAAAATGGGCTTTGGTTGGGAACAGGTTCACGAAATAGCCGAACAGATTGAACATATACAGTCGCCTGAACTTTTTGCAAAAATGGACGAGTTATTAGGTTTCCCGAAGTTAGACCCTCACGGTTCGCCAATTCCTGATAAGAATGGAAAAATGGTTTGGATAGAATACAACAAGTTGAGTGAATGTAAGATAGGGGACACGGTAAAACTGTCTGCGGTAATCAATACGTCTAATGAGTTTTTGAAATTTCTGAACAGTCGTGAATTGAGCTTAGGCGTAAAAATGAAAATCAAATCGGTTGAGCCGTTTGATAATACAATGGTTGTGAGTTACGGCAAACGTCTGTCGGAAACATTGAGCCATACGGTTTGTGATAGGCTTCTTGTTGAGAAAATATAAAGCGGTGCGTCAGCACCGTTTTATTTGTCTTTTTTGTTTTCTGTTTGGAATTTATCGGGATAAAATCTTATTACGAAGCTGTTAAAGCGTTGGAATTGGCTCTTTTTGTTTTTGCCGAAGGGTCGGCTTGTGTGTCGGGGCAAAACAAAATGTGCCAATGGCGTGGGGAAAATTATTTTTTAAAATGTGCGGTGGGAAAAATTTTTAAAACCTTTTGTGTAGGCTTGTGTGTTGGTCAAGCCAGGGTCGGGTTACAGCGAAAATGTCTGTCTGTTTTTTGTCGGAAATGTTGATGTTAGCACGGTCGTCTTACGGTTGCAGCCAACGTCAGTCTGTCTAAAAACAGCTTTCCGGCTTTATCTTTCAAAAATAAGAAAA
>CAZZEH010000025.1:0-47072 GCA_964653095.1 uncultured Chitinophagales bacterium | reverse complement strand
AAACACTGTTGATTAAAGAAACCGATCGGGTGCAGGCTCTGAATGCGGAGTTGGGAAAATACGGAGTGCGCTTTACAGGAGATGTGTCACAAAATCAATGGGAACTGATCTCTGGCAAATTTGATGCACAAACCCAACCGATACCTGAAATCAAAACGTATGAAGATCACCGTATGGCGATGGCACTGGCGCCTTTGTCTCTTGTGACCGGAGAAATGAGAATCGCCGAACCGGATGTAGTAACCAAATCATACCCTGCTTTTTGGGAGGATTTGAGAAAACTGGGATTCGAAGTAGAGGCAGTTTAAAATTTTTCCAAAGATTTCTCAATAATATTCAGACATTCATCAATCTGGTCTCCTGTTATAGTCAGTGGTGGTGCGAAACGTATAATATTGCCGTGTGTCGGCTTGGCAAGTAATCCGTTTTCGGCCAATTCTAAACAAATATTCCAGGCGGTATCGCTTTCCGGACTGTCGTCTATCACGATTGCATTAAGAAGTCCCTTCCCTCTGACCTTTTTGATGATAGGATGATTAATTTGGTGAAGCCCTTTTCTGAGCCGTTGACCCATTAATGTGGCATTTTCTGCTAAGTTTTCATTTATCAGAACTTCTAAAGCTGCAATGGCCACTACTGATGCTAGCGGATTGCCTCCGTATGTAGAACCGTGTTCGCCGGGCTGTATGCACAGCATTATTTCATCATCTGTCAAAACAGCTGATACAGGCATGAAGCCGCCTGAAAGAGCTTTGCCCAGTATTAAAATATCCGGTCGAACCTGTTCATGATCCACGCAAAGCATTTTGCCTGTTCTGCAAAGTCCGGTTTGTATCTCATCTGCGATGAACAGCACATTGTATTTTTTGCATAATTCGGCCACACCTTTCAGATATCCTTCGTCGGGTACATTTACTCCTGCCTCCCCTTGAATTGGCTCTACAAGATAAGCTGCGGTGTTAGGGTCTTGAAGAGCTTTTTCCAGTGCATCCAGATTATTGTAAGGGATCATTTCAAATCCGGGAGTATAGGGACCATAGTCATTTTTTGCATCTGAATCGGCACTGTATGAAATAATAGATATTGTACGCCCGTGAAAATTACCGTCTGCCACTACAATTTTTGCCCTGTTTTGTGAAATTCCTTTCACTAAGTAGCCCCATTTTCGGGCAAGTTTGAGAGCCGTTTCGACTGCTTCCGCACCCGTATTCATCGGAAGCACTTTATCATATTGAAAAAGTTCGGTCACATACTTCTCAAATACTCCCAAACGGTCATTATAAAAAGCCCTTGAGGTGAGAGTCAGCTGCTGTATCTGTTCAGTCATTACCTTTTGAATGTACGGATGACAATGTCCCTGATTAACCGCAGAATAAGCAGATAAAAAATCAAAATACTTTTTCCCTTCTCTGTCCCAGAGGTACACGTCTTCGCCTTTTGACAGTACTATGGGGAGAGGTTTATAGTTGTGCGCACCGTGTTGAGCTTCGAGTTCAATAAAGTAGTTGGAATGTTTGGTTTGTAAATGCATGAAACAAATATAGGCAACATTCTTTTAGTTGAATTAGCTCGTTTAGGATAGCTATAAATACATTTTATTCTTTTAGATTAGCAAGGTAAATGAGTAGGATTAAATTTTTAATTCTCTGGCTTGCAGTTTTGTTGCCTTTCTGTGGAGAAGCTCAAATTGGCGGAACAAGTGTGTATAGCTTTCTCGACTTGCCAGTCAGTGCCAGAGCGACCGGCATAGGAGGTGCATTTTATTCCGCTCCAAAGGGAGATATTGCGTTGGCAGGTGCTAATCCTGTTTTGCTGGGCGAGGAGACTCACAAAAAAGTTTCTTTCAACACCGGATTTTATCTTGCCGGAACAAATTTTGGCTCGGCGGCATACGGACACCATTCCTCAAAATTAAAAACAGCTTTCTCCGCAACAGTAGGCTATACTACTTTCGGAAAGTTTGACGGGAGAGACCCGGCAGGTAATCATACAGGAGATTTCAGAGCAGGAAGTTTTTATGCGGCAGGCGGAGCATCAAGACAGTGGAAAGATTTCAGATACGGAGCTCAGCTTAAAATGATTTTTTCCTCCATAGAGCGGTATAATTCTTTTGGTATCGGGCTTGATTTATCTGCAGGATATTTCAATGACAAAAAAAATCTTGTACTGACTATGATGCTGAGAAATATCGGAGGCGAACTCAAGTCGTATGTAAGCAGTTCGGGTAAAGAACGCATGCCTTTAGACCTTAATTTTTCACTTTCCAAAAGATTTGATAAACTACCGATACGACTTATGATTACTGCCCATCATCTTCAAAAATGGGATTTGACCCGACCAAAAATCAACAATCGAAGCAATCAGCAGATTATAGGAGGTTCTACGACTACCGAGAGAGGGTTTATGGATAAAATGTTTGCGCATGTTATAGGAGGCGTAGAAGTAGAAGCAGGTAAAATAGTCAGACTTCGCGTGGGTTATGACCATTTAAGAAGAATTGAGCTGAGTCAGGGAGAAAAAAAGGGACTGGTGGGAATGTCTGCCGGAGCAGGAGTTGTGATACAGCAGTTTCAGATAGATTATTCTTTTGCGAAGTATCATTCCATCGGTTCTCTGAACCATATCGGTATAGCCGTGAATATTGGGGAATGGGGCACTCAGGCAAATTAGTATTCCCACGATTTTAAATAAATATTTTATCCAGCCCTTGTATAAATCAATAAAAAGTATAGTTTTGCAACTCGTTACGCTCAAGCGCAGTGTAATCACATAAGGTGCGGTAGCTCAGTCGGTAGAGCAATGGACTGAAAATCCATGTGTCGGCGGTTCGATTCCGCCCCACACCACTTTCTAAAAGCCCTGGATTTGGGGCTTTTGTTGTTTTAGGTCAATACCTTGAGATGTATTGCATTTATGTTTTATGCACATGGAGCTGCAACAAAACCCGTGCAGGCTATATCTCAAACCTTAAAAATCGGTTACAGGAATATAATGGTATCACAACCGACGATGGCTTTGACCTCTTTCCCCTATGATGTTTTTTTGCTCTATCAAGGGCTATTGTCTTTTTGAAATAGAAAAACTTTATCTTCAGATAAACAAATTTAGACAAATAAAATCACCGGCATTGTAAAAATCACCGGCGAAGGGTATTGATAGTTTCATTTACAATGGCTACTTTGTATAAAATTTGACTCTGATGAAAAGAAGAGATTTTTTAAAAAGTTCGGGAGTACTGTCCCTTGTATTGGCAGGGTTGCCTGTCGGGTTGAAAGCTCAGACCTCAACTAGAGAGCCTGAAGACTATTATTCCTACAGTGCCGGAGGTTTGGACTATATTATGAAGATAAACAATAGTGCAGTAATAGATTTTAAGAACGCTAAGCAAGAGGATAAAAGATTAATTATTAAGCTTGAACAAGTTAATAAAGAAGACAGCCTCAAAGTGGATGCGCTGGTGAAGTATGAATTTTGGATAACCGATGTAGAAAAGAGTTCGAGCGGAGCCTATAGAATAAAAACTACTAAGGGCAAAAAACTGGAAGGAACGTTAGCCTGGCCTGAAAAATGGCCTGATAATCCTGATATATATTTACACGTTAGAAACTATGCGGAATTAGTAGAAAAAAATGGTAAACCGGGGCGTCTTTGGAACTATGAAAATTCAGGTGATCCAGACGAAGATTGTTTTATAACTACTGCGTGTGTACAGGAAAGAGGTTTGGCAGACGATTGTAACGAGTTGAATACGCTACGATTTTTAAGAGAAGACTTTATGCGTCACACGCCACAGGGCAAGCGTCTTTTGGAGGAATACCTTTCGCTCGGACCCGCCGTTGTGCAAGCCATAGGTGCTTTGGAAAATCGTTCGAAAATTTATGATTATCTGTATCAACATATGATTTTGCCTTCGGTGGCACTGATAAAAGCTGGTAAGTATCAAGAAGCTGTTGACTGGTACGAAGGATTTTCAGTTGAGCTCAAGAAACAATATTGCTAAGAAGAAGGCTATACTAACAGACAGTAGAATATTTTTATTTGAATTCCGCACGAATTGAGTCTGCAATTTTTCCTGACTTGTCCCTTTTAGTGCGGTCAAAAAATCTCCTTTAAGTATTTTTTCATTTTATCTGTTGATTCAGCTTTTATCAAATTGATTTTCTTGGTTATTTCATTTCTGATTTTACCATCTGTTATCTTCTTTGATTCATCAATAAACCTTCTAATTGAGATGTTTGTCTTTAACTCAATGTGTTTTGATAGCACCAGAGCCATAAAGCATATTAGGATATGTAGTCTTATCGGTTCTTCTTTAAAATGAAAGATTGGTCTTGTTTGCAAATCATGTTTAGAGATTCTGAAAGCTTGTTCTATTCTGTATAATTCATGGTATTGCTGAATGATAAGATGATTGCTTGCTACAGTTTCATTCAGATTAGTGTAATATCCTTTTACTCCCAGAAGTTTTTTAGTCTTTTTAATAAGATTTTCATTGAGTTTGACTTCTTCTCCAGATGTTTTAATGAATTTTAGACGTTTCTTTTTTGAAGGATTTTTGACCAACTGTTTGGCCTTTTCTATCTGTTTTTCCATCTCATACTTATCTTTGCGGTATCTGACGGACGAAAAACCACATACCAAATTGCCTTTACTAGTTTCAACCCTAATAGTTTTCCCATCCTCTCTTACCAGTTTAGAGTCTATTTCAGAGAGTAAATCATTAGAGATATTGCCTAATCTTGCTCCTACAATATAGCTAAGCTCATTGTCAATTAATTGTTTGACATTCTCATCACTAATCATGGCTGCATCTGCAACAACGGTAAAATTCTTAACCTTATGTCTGTTAATAAATTTTTGGATTATAGGTATGAGCGTATGTCCCTCAAAGGTGCTTCCCGTAAATATTTCATAGGCAATTGGAAAGCCCTGTTTAGACACCATTAAGCCGATTAGTATTTGAGGTTACTGAGATTTATTATCTTTTGAAAAACCTTTCTCTCTTAAATCGTCTTCAGTAAATGTTTCGAAATACAATGTGGTTACATCATAAAAAAGAAGATCATAGGTAAAGTCATAGTTCTTTTGAGCAAACTCAACTACCCTTTCCTCTACTATATCTTTTAGAAATAAACACTCGGGTGCTATCTTGTAATATGATTTGCGGTTATGATAAACACCGAAATATTGCCTTAACAGTTCAATTGAACGGAGTTTAGATGCAGGCTCAAACATTCGTATAGTCACCAAATCTTGTAATAATTGGGGGAGTGTATCAAAACCAATGTTTTTATGAAGCACACCTATTTGAGTGTAAAAGAAGTTATACTGAACACCCAAAAAAGTACAATACGAAAGATGTAAAAGCTGATTAGGGTTCTCCTCAGGGATAAATGATAGCTGACCCATAGAAGTCTTTATCCATTCATTTGCTAACAACTTTAAATCATGTAACTCATCTTCTGAATGTGCAGAGCCAATGTGCTGTAAAATAATGCGCTTATTGTTTTGATATTTTACAACCTGAATTGCTTTAGCTCCAGATGCTGTTTTTACCACTCGAATTCTCATGCTTTTAGTGCCTTAGTGCGGTAAAACTACTAAAATAAAAAATCAAACCATTGATATACAGTAACTTATGACCGCACTAAATTTCAAGGGGACAAGTCAGGAGAATATTTTTATTTGAATTCCGCACGAATTGAGTCTGCAATTTTTTTCATCTCATCCGGTGAGACTTCTGTCGGTTTGGAAAAATCCATATCGTAAATGGAATTGATAGGTGACAGGTGTACGTGACAATGAGGAACTTCCAAGCCGATTACAGCAACTCCTATCCGCTCGCAGGGAATAACTGCCTCTATGGCTTTAGCGACTCTTTTTGAAAATAAAATCAAACCGCAGAGTGTGCTGTTATCTAAGTCAAAAATATAGTCTGTTTCCTGTTTGGGAATGACGAGAGTGTGTCCTCTGTGTAATGGACGGATATCTAAGAAAGCATAAAAATTTTCGTCCTCAGCTATTTTGTAACTCGGAATTTCCCCGTTTATGATTTTGGTGAAAATGCTTGCCATAAAATTTGTTATAAGGTAATGTCCAAAATTTCAAAAGGTATTATTCCTCCCGGGGTCTGGATATCTATTTTCTCACCTTTTTCTTTGCCAAGCAGAGCACTTCCAATAGGCGATTTTACAGAAATTTTCATCTGCTTTAAATCGGCTTCATTTTCGGATACCAGTGTGTATTCAAAAGCCTTATTTATTTTAAGGTTTTTCACTTTAACCTTAGAAAGTATAGTAACCTTAGAGGTATTTAATTTAGTAGGGTCAATGACTCTGGCATTTCCTAAAGTATCTTGCAATTTAGCTATTTTCAGCTCTAAGAGACCTTGTGCTTCTTTTGCTGCATCGTATTCCGCATTTTCTGAAAGATCTCCTTTCTCACGAGCATCTGCGATAGCTTGTGAGGCATTCGGTCGCTCTATTGTGATAAGATGATTTAGTTCTTCTTTCATCTTTTCCAATCCCTCTTGTGTGACATAAACGATCTCCGACATAATCTTACATTTTAAATAAAAAAAAGGACACGTCCATATATTTGAACGTGCCATAGTATAACAAATATACATTTTATACGATTAAAAACAAACTAAGCTCAGTCCATTTTTGAAAATTAAAATTCAGTAGAAAAATCTATAGTGCGGAAATACTCCGTGGCGATTTTCTATGTATTCTGCTTTTTCTCAGAAACAACTAAATCTTTGGTAGGCGTACATTCTTTTTTGAGCTTGTGGATTATGCGACAATGTGATTAACATTCGGCTTAATATGATTCTTACCAAATCGGACATTTTAAAGTAAGCCTTCTGAGATTCGTCTTTTTTGTTTTGTATTCTATGTTACCCGACCATCTGAAGCCCATATAAAATTCTATTCCGTTCAAACGCTGCGGAACGAGCCAGGCAGTCATATTATCTGAGCCGACAAAGAAGACGCCTTTTCGAAAAAATAATCCCATTCTCGGATATTTAAACTCGTGCAGAATGACCGGGAACGCCAGCTCAAAATTGGGCTTTTCGATTCTCGCAGTAACCGCAATGGTATTGCTTTTTTCCAGTCCTACGGCTTTCATAGGCATTCTGAATATGGCATGGGTGGAGAGGTAGAGGTTTTGATTGATATTAAAGTCTCCATAAACCGAAAAAGCCATAGGCATCCATACCGAGAAATTACTGCCCACCACGGAATGAGTTTCATCCCCCTTAAATGCATGATAATTAGCGACCGCTCTAAAACTGTCAAGGTCCCTGATATTGTCGAAAAACTGCGAGCGATAGATCACGGTATCCACAGTTTGAAAGCGATTGACTTCACCGCCTTTAATAAAAACTTTTCCGATATCTAATACCGCCACTCCGAACTTCCATTTGTGTACCTGATCCTCATTTGCGTATGTGTTGACAAAAGTGAAACCCAAATCTAAGGCTATTCCATTCCCGTGTTTTTTGAAATTATACACAGGTTTATCGTTTGCATAATCGTAATGATAACTACTGACCCAATTGAAATCCAGGTCGGCATCTTCAGGAATTTTTACACCATCATCAATTTTGATAGATTCTTTTTTCACATTATTTCTGAGGAAAACAGCATCCCAGGGCATAATGTACTTGGCGGTTATTCCAAAGTTGACATCTTTAGAACTGATAGTCGGCAGACGTACGGCATAATTGACTGCTATTTCCCCATAATGCATGATACCGAGTTTCATCGGGTCTAACCACATTTCCGTAGTAGCACTATCTTCATAGTAGTAATAGCCGTAGTCCGGCGAGACCCGGTTTACATAGCCCAAAAACTTGTTGCTGACAGATAGTCCTACCGACTGATTGCGAATATTAATGACTCCGCTTGGAAACTGTACAAAAGCATTGCTGTAGAAATGATATCTGTCACTTCTCCTGTCAAAATAATTATAGTATAAAGGATTATCAATCTTAGAACGCTCTTTTTCAATGGCAGGGTTTGGCCGTAATCTTCCCATTTTCAGAGCCGCCAAAGGTATGTTGGCTTTTTGCAGGTAGATGTAATTGGATTCATATGAAAAACCAAATGCAAAAAAGTTCAAATTCAGTTGCTTTGGCGCATTCACATTGTTAGCGGGATTAATGGACAGTCCGTAAACACCTGAATAGTTGCCGAGTTTGAGACCTATAAAATCCTGAGCGTATAAATGAATTCCCGAAAACAGTATATACAGAAAAATTAGAATTAGTCTCACGCTGTGCATATAACAATTAGAATGTACCTAACGTGAACAAAAGTAATAGAAAATTATAATATAGTTTAATTGAAAAACTAAATCCTGATTTAGAAAACTATCATACCGCAAAAGAAATAAAAACAATATAGTAAACGGTCAAAACTGCTTTAGCTGAAACTTTTCCGTCTGTGAGAGAAAGAAATCTTGTTTCAAGTGCTTACCTTTATCGTATGAGCAGGATTTATTGGAAAGCTTCCAGTGTAGATAATCTTACAGATGCACGCTTTTTTAATGCATTAAACGGTGCGTGGATTGAATTTGTTTTTGACGATTCCAGAGAACGAGCGGTTACTTTAGAGCAGGCACAAAAAATAATGGAATGGCTTTTTGAACCTAAAATTGTAGCTTCTTTTGGTGATAATCAGGATGCATTTGAAGTTTTTCAGATACTTCAGGAAGGCGGGATTGAGTTTGCCTCCGTAAGTATTCGACATGAACTGATTCACGATTCTGAATTTGCACAACTGGCTTTTTTCAGAATACACCAAAATGAAATAAAAGAAGCTGCCAGACTGTACAATTCTCCTTATGCATGGGCGATAAGTTTGAATGGAGTTTTGTCTGAATTGGAGCTGAAAATAATTCGGGAATTACAGGACAAAAGTAAAGTTTTTTTACGTCTGCCTTCTGTAACTAATCAGATGAAAGACCAGCTCATGGAGTTTGATAAGATAGGTATAGAGATACCGACCGAGCCAGAGCAAAGTCCGGGCATGGGGGCCGCAGATATATATGATTATCTGATGGAAACATTAGATTCCTAATTCCTTTTTTAACTTTGACCGTTTTTCACTACTGAAATCAAACTATCCGATTTGTTCGTATCCAGAATAAAAGATGAGATTCAAAAATCTTTAAAAGACCCGAACTTCTCGTTTGTTGCAAGGCGAAGTTTGCATACGCTCTTTGCAATGGGTACCGTAGCTGTTTTGCGGATAGCGTCGGGGATTATTATAGCCCGGTATTATGGTCCTGAAGTGAGAGGGTGGCTGACAAATCTGACTGCTTTTATGGCTATTTATATCATCCTTGGAAATTTTGGGATAAAGGATGCTATGCTCAAACTTATTCCGGAGTATAAAGACAAATATAATCTGAGAACGGCCTGGATGGTATATAAGAAAAGTATGCATCTGATTTTTGGATTTTGGATACTTTGCGTATTGGCCATGCTACTTATAGCCGAATGGCAATCTTCAAATTGGAATGTGCCTAATCTGAGGTATTATTTCATGGCGGCATCTGTTTTTCTAATCTTTTTACTCTTGTCGGAGTTTAATAATTACTCTTTAAGAGCCATTCTTAAAATTAAGGTAGCCAACTATAATACCGTCGCGACATTAATAGCAAGAGTAGGCGGACTGATTATCTTAACTGCATTCTTTTTTGACAGATATAACCCTCTGTACATACACTTTTTTGCAGTCTGTTTTGCGGCCTGGTTGATTTCTCAAATTTCGGTCAATAAGCATTTTAAGAGACCTTCAAGAAATCAGGAGGTTCTCGCAGATATCAACTATTTTAAAATCCTTTCTATCGCTTTTCCAATGCTGTTTGTGTATTTGGGATTTTTCATCAATAACTTTGCGGCATTTTACAGACTTCCTGCGTTTGCCAGTACAGAGATGATAGGGATTTATCAGACTGCGGCAAGCGTATCCAATATGGCCATTATGGCTTTAGTAGCCGTGTACACTACGATTCAGCCCAAGATAAGCCAGCTTCACCATCAGGGAAATCATAATGAAGTGAGAAAGATTTGTGTAAAATTTTCGCGTCTTACTTTCCTGTTAAACGTTCCTATCTTTCTCATTCTTTTATTCGGTTCCAAGTTAGTCATATTTATAATGTACGGCGAGGAGTTCTTACCGGGGTATCTGTCTTTAAGTATTTTGACCATTGGGCAGATTTTCAATGTAGCCTGCGGTCCGGTCGCACAAATTTTAAATGTAACAGGATATCACAAACAGTTTGGAAAAATTACAGTCTTTGGGGCTTTATGTAATTTGATTTTGATCTATTTCCTGATTCCTATTTGGGGTATCGAAGGCGCAGCAATCGCCAATACTGTGGGTGTAGCTGTTTGGAATATTACAGGCACCATTTTCGTTAAAAAGAAATTTGGTTATTATATTGCATACCTTCCTTTTCTAAATTTGAACAAAAATTACATTCCTCAAAAATGAGAATAGGAGTCTGGGTGCCAAATAAGTATCTCCACAGTGTTCGTGTCTATTACGAACAGATATCTGACAGGCTGACTTCTTATGGGGTAAAGTTTGTGCCTTTCGGGCAGGGGGATGCATTGCCGGAAGAGGTCGATATATACTGGGATCCGACATGCACAGGAGGCAAAAATCCAAACATTAGATTTCACAAGAGAAAAAAGCCACTCGTAGCTACGGTACACGGGGCTTCTAATTTTGCGCTTCCTCACCATTACACATACGGGACAAAAAAACAGCAGCTAAAAGGGTATTGGATTAATTTTAAAAGGAAGTTTTTATGGAATTTCTTTCGAAATAATATTGACGGAATCATTACGGTAAGTAATTTTGCCAAGCAGGAAATAGTACGGGAGTTGAATTTGCCTCCAGAAAAAATCAAGGTCGCTTATCACGGATATGACAATGAGATTTTCCGGCCGGTATCAAATAGAAAAAACAATTATTTTTTTCACATATCCGTCTATCAGCCGGTAAAAAACATACATTTGCTTTTGGAAGCATATCAGAAAGTGAATAAAAACAGCAAGCTCCCTTTGATTCTTGTAGTTCCGTATTATCCCGAGCAGGTAAATACGGAAGGAGTAACTCTGATAAATCATGCAATCACGCAAAAAGAAGTGGCGGAATATATGCAGCATGCCAAAGCTTTTTTTTTGCCGTCCGTAAGAGAAAGTTTCGGACTCCCGCTGATAGAATCTATGGCTGTGGGAACTCCGGTAGTGACTTCTACAGAGTCAGCATGCGAAGAAATAGCTTCAGGTTACGGAATACTCTGTAATCCACACCACATAAAAGACTGGATAAAAGCTTTTGAAAACTTATCAGAGGACGATGTGCTTTGGGAACAGCTGAACAAAAAGTCATTGGAAAGAGCGGCAGATTTTAGTTGGGATAAAAGCGCCGGGCAGCATTACGAGTTTTTTAAATCGTTGATTTAAAGCGGAAGATGTCAGATACTAAAAAAGTAAAACCTCTTAAATATATCCCTGCACTTGATGGGGTGCGAGGAGTCTTTTGTCTGCTGATCATTACGCACCACTGGATGATGCCGTACCTGCAGGGGCCATTTGCACTTTTGTGGTGGATTTTGCAACTGTTTTTTGTACTCTCTGCTTATCTGATTACTACAATTCTCCTGTATGATAAGTCCAGAATGACTATGAAGCCGATGCTGAAGAGATTCTATGTAAGGCGTAGTCTCCGGATTTTTCCCTTGTATTTTTTTTATATCGCATTAATTGGAGCAATCGCTCTCCTTGTAGGGACTACCGAAGCGGGTGCTACTAATAAAGATGTAGTGTATTTTAAAGAAAACTGGTTTTTTCTCTTTACTTACACGTATAATTTCACGGAAATAGCCAACTATTTCAGAGGAGTTGATTATATCCCGGCGGCTCTTTTTTCTCACTTATGGTCGCTGTCTCTTGAGGAGCAGTTTTATCTTGTGATTCCGTTTATTATAGCCTTGTTACCTGTCAGATATCTCAAGATAAGTGTGATTGGGCTGATTGTGTTAGCGCCATTAATTCGGCTTGGAGCGTATGCTGCATTGGAGAGTATCAATCCGGACCCTAAGTGGCTGGGACTGATTGCTTTCAGAAATACAATTTTCCAGATGGACTCGTTTGCTTACGGAGCTGCGATAGCACTTTTTGATGTATCAAAAATTAAGCATTCTCTTCGGTGGTTTATGCTCATAATAGTGGTATGGCTTTCTTATACTTTTTTGAGCGGATATTTTATTGCTCAGTCGGGAGAAGCGGCTTCTTTATGGAGAGCAATAAGAAGCTATACTTTTATGACCTATCATTATAATTATACTCTGCTGTTCACCTTGTCCAATATTATGTGTGCGGCATTAGTGATAACCATAGTCAACCGGACGGTAATTAATAAGCTTTTCGACAATAAGGTTACGGTGTTTTTGGGCAAAATATCATACGGTATGTATGTGTGGCATTATTTTGTGATGTTGTTGCTGATACTTTTACTCGCGCCTTTAGGCGGATATACCAGATTCTTTGGAAACTTTTTTGTAGAAATCGTACTTTTTGTATTTTTTATAGGTCTTCTGGTACTAATATCTTATCTGAGTTACCGGTATTTAGAAATGTATTTTGTTAAATTGAAAGATAAATTTTAAAAAGGAAATGAAAGCACTGATTATTGATGAAAACGGTTTGCAGGTCAAAAATGTAAAAGAACCTGAAGTAAAAGAAAATTACGTATTGGTCAAAATATTGGCTGCTGCGCTTAACAGGAGAGATCAGTGGATACGGGAGGGACTTTATCCAAAAATAGAGTTGCCGGTATTGCCCGGATCGGATGCCTGCGGAATAGTCGAACAAGTCGGATCAAAGGAAGATGAAAGTTGGGTTGGGAAGCGGGTAATAATTAACCCGAACAATAATTGGGGTGAAAATCCAAAAATCCAAAACCCTTCTTATCATATTTTGGGAATGCCTACCCAGGGAACCTTAGCGGAATATATTGCTGTTCCGGCAGACAGACTGGCAGAAGCACCGAAGCATTTATCCGATACAGAAGCAGCCGCTTTGCCTTTGGGCGGGCTTACTGCGTACAATGCAATTGTGAATAAAGGTCAGCTCGCTTCAGGAAAGAAAGTGCTGATATCCGGAGTGGGCGGAGGTGTAGCTCAGTTCGCTTTTCAGTTTGCTTTGGCAGCAGGAGCAGATGTATGGGTGACTTCCGGCAAAAGTCAGGTATTAGAAACCTGCAAACAGTTGGGAGCTAAAGGCGGAGCGGACTATACAAATCCGCAGGAGGTGAAAGCTATGGCAAAATCAGTCGGTAAATTTGATATTATTATTGACAGTGCCGGTGGCGACGGTATTAATGTATTGATGGAGTCTCTTGCTCCGGGAGGAAGATTGGTTTTGTACGGAGCGACAAAAGGTTTGCCGTCAACACTTAATCTCAGAAATATTTTTTGGAATCACTTGTCGCTCATGGGAAGCACAATGGGAAGCGATGAAGATTTTTCTTCCATGATAAAGTTTGTTGGAAAACATGAAATCAAACCTGTGATTGACCGGGTATTTTCACTTGACGAAGGAGTGGAAGCTTTCAATCACATGAAAAACGAAGGACATTTTGGGAAGATAATTGTCCGGCCGTAATCCTTTTTAGTTAAAAGCTTGTAAATTATGACCGTTGGCACAAGAAAACAGAGGAAATATTGTGCTATTGAAAAAATAGTTTTTTCTTTGTGCTATCATTTAGAAGTTCAAACAAATTCTCGTTAAACTGTTTCTCTAAAATTATCTAATTAGACCTTACTTATATCATACAAGGTCAATTTCTATTAAATAGAATATGCATAAAATTGAAGAATTAAAAAAAATGCTGCTACCCGATTTAAAGGAAATAGCTTTAGATCTGGGGATGAATAAAACACAGGTTTCTAAAGCCCGTAAAGGTGAAATTATAGAGTTGATTATGGGGCTGAAAAAGGAAGCTCAGGCTGAAAAATCTGATTTGTCAGAAAAAAGGAAAAGAACCAGAATTCAAAGAAAAGTAGAAGAGCCGACTGTAACTCCGGAGACAACACCTTCTGAAGAAATGGCATCAAAAGAAACGAAAAGTTATTCGGCTGATGAAAAACCTGCAAGCGAACCTGTTAGGTATCAAAAAGCAGAAGAGTCAGAGTCTGAACATGCGGAAGCTGCTAAGAAAGACAGCCGCAGAAAGGAACTTCATTCCAAGCGAGAAAGAGTACATCAAACCAAAGCAGATAATGCGAATGCTCCCTCTGTAGCTCGGGAAAAAGACAGTAATCCAAACAACAACAATCCAAACGGGAAGTCGATAGCAGATATTTTTGCAGACCCGACGACTCATATAGAAGCGGAAGGAGTACTGGAAATCATCTCTGACGGATATGGATTTTTGAGGTCTTCGGATTACAATTATCTGTCTTCGCCGGATGACGTATATGTGTCTAATTCGCAAATAAAGAGCCTGGGGTTAAAGACCGGTGATACGATAACAGGAACTATCAGACCGCCAAAAGACGGAGAAAAATATTTTGCACTGCAAAAAGTAGAACGGATTAACGGGCAGCATCCGAATGATATACGGGACAGAATTCCGTTTGATTATCTGACTCCGTTATTTCCGGAAGAGAAACTTAACCTTTTCCTTGATCCCAACGATTATTCCACCAGAATAGTGGACCTTTTTGCTCCGATCGGAAAAGGTCAGCGCGGGATGATTGTGGCTCAGCCCAAGGTCGGTAAGACCATGTTACTGAAGTCTATCGCAAATGCAATTGCTAAAAATCACCCGGAAGTATATCTTATTGTACTGCTGATTGATGAAAGACCGGAAGAGGTAACGGATATGCAGCGGAGTGTAAAAGCTGAAGTCGTGGCATCCACGTTTGACGAGCCTGCGGATCGACATGTGAAAGTGTCCAATATTGTACTTCAAAAAGCAAAAAGATTAGTAGAATGCGGACATGATGTCGTTATTTTGCTGGACTCGATTACCCGATTGGCAAGAGCCCACAATACGACTGCACCTTCCAGCGGAAAAGTTTTGTCAGGTGGTGTGGAAGCCAATGCACTGCATAAGCCTAAACAGTTTTTTGGAGCAGCCAGAAATATAGAAGATGGCGGTTCACTGACTATTGTCGCGACAGCACTGATTGATACCGGTTCCAAAATGGATGAGGTCATTTTCGAGGAGTTTAAAGGTACCGGAAATATGGAATTGTCTTTGGACAGAAAAATTGCCAACAGAAGAATCTTCCCGGCAGTGGATGTGGTGGCATCTTCTACGAGAAGAGACGATTTGCTGTTAGACAAGGATATGCAGCAGAAAATATGGATTTTACGCAATCACCTGTCAGATATGACCCCGGATGAAGCGATACAGTTTATTCTGCGACAAATGAGAGGTACGAGAAGCAATGAGGAGTTTCTAATAACCATGAACAGATAACATAAACTTTTAATCAAAAACTGCAAAAGTCTGAAAAATACTTATCTTTGCAGTCCTTAAAAAAGAATAGAAAATGAAAAGAACTTTTCAACCGTCATTGCGCAAAAGAAAAAACAAGCACGGATTCAGAGCAAGAATGAAAACCAAAGCAGGCAGAGCGATAATTAATGCCCGAAGAGCGAAAGGAAGAAAAAAGCTTTCAGTTTCTGATGAACTGAAATTGAAATAATCAGACTGGGAAACAATCAAACATATAGAAACACTTACCCAAAAAATGTTCGTCTAAAAAGCAGAAAGAAAATAGAACTGCTGTTTAGAGAAAATAACTATTTAAGAAAAGGCTTATTCAGGCTCTACTTTGCCGAAGTGAGTGTACACAACCATCAGGCATCGGCTCAATATCTCGTCGGAGTTCCCAAAAGAAATATTCCGCTCGCTGTAAACCGTAATCTGATAAAAAGAAGAATTCGGGAATCCATCCGGCTAAACAGGCATAGCCTTGAAAGTTTTATAAAAGAAATGGGAAAGCCATTCATTTTTGCCGTAACTTACTTTGGAAAAGAAATTCCCGATATGAATACGGTAAATGTTCATATCACGGGATTGTTCCAATCTTGGATGGAAAAACATGAAAGTAATCAGACAAATACTGATATTTCCGCTAATCCTGCTGATTAAATTTTATCAGCTGTTTATATCTCCCATACTCGGACCAAGCAAGTGCCGATATCAGCCTACCTGCTCTCAATATGCTTTGGAAGCACTAAAAAAGCATGGACTGTTCAAAGGAGGATTTTATGCTGTTAGAAGGATTTTATCCTGTCACCCATGGGGCGGACACGGTTATGATCCGGTTCCGTAATCCAATATGAAAACAGTCTTGAAATGAATTTATTCCACGAAAGTATTTCACGAAAATTAAAATTCCGATCAGCTTTTATTTTACTGCTTATACTGTCTTATACTTCAGACATAAAAGCAAACACAGCGAATTGGTTCCCGATTGGAGCTAAATGGGATTGGACGGTTTGGTGCATGCAACCCAGTTGTGCTTATTTTTCTATTGAAATTACAAAAGACACTGTTGTAAACGGGAAGACATATCAAAAAGGAGAAGTTACTTTTTACAGCGAACACTACCGTCAGGGAAAATCAGAACCTGAATCTACGATTTTATTTGAAGCGGATAACGGAAAAATTAATTATTACTACAGAGGCGGCACATATCGGCTTTATGATTTTACTCTGAATCCGGGAGATACAATGTACACCGATATAACGCAGTTAAGCTATTTGCTGAGCGATGTTTTTCCTGCTGCAGATACATTTATGACAGCCAAAAATGTAGTTACTTCCGTTGAAAATGTACTCATAGACGGAGTGAGTCTTAAACGATTGAACTTGTCTCCGGTAATTGATACAGCTGACAATAAGATTTACGGACTGATTAATGATTTTGATTTTTCTGTTACGGAAAAAATAGGATTTGATTTGGTTTTAGGCTTTTTTGGACTGGTCTATAATCGCCCTTTGTTAACGGGTGGAGAGTATGGGTATTTACGGTGTTATTCAGATGAGGATATCTTTTTTCAGAGAAATGAAAATATAGCCTGCGATTATATCTTTGTGCCTTATCCGCGCAATACCTGGTTTCCCATAGGAGCGACTTGGTATTATGAAACCATACAGCTTACAGAAACCAATTACGGATATCTCAAAATGGAGGTCGTAAAAGATACGGTCATTCACAGCAAACCAGTGAGCGTAATTCAAAGAGAATTTGTGAGTCTGCTGCACTCCGGCGATACAGTTTATGCGGAGGCAGAACCTTTGTATATGCACGAATCTGAGGGAGCAATTTATCAATGGCATGACGGGGATTTTTATCTCGTATTTGAATATCCTACAAAGATTCGAGATCGAATACCAGTAGCTCAATACAGTTATGAGGGCGACATTCCCTATGCTGAGATAGACCTCATTTGGGATGTTTTTATTGGGAACAGAAAACTGTATGCATTCTCCGTTACAGATACAGTTCGGGTAGATGAATACCCGGGTTGCGTAACCGTGGATGTTCCGGCTGCTTACGAGAAAATAGGTTCTGTCTATAATTTTTTCCCGGTCATCACTCCATGCGGATACGCCGATTATATGCCCGAAGCTCAATATTTGAGGTGCTATTATGATTCTCAAACGGGTCTGATTACACCGGATGATTTGGAAAGCCCTGTCAGACCGCGGTACCTGCCTTGTGATACTTTGGTTCCTTTTTATCACGTAGGAATACAGCAAAAAGCCTTTGACAGAGCTGTAATATATCCAAATCCTGCCGATCAGATTATTGTGGTGGATGTTCCAATCCAAATAGTGAAGATGAATATTTTTTCCTCTGACGGAAAACAGGTTCAATCGGTTTCATTTCCACAGAACAACTCTGCAAGTATCGAAGAAATGACAGGAGGAATTTATTTGATAATGGCTGTTTTGGAAAATGGCAGTTTGTCATACGGCAAATTCATAAAGAGATAAGTATTATTATTTAGAACAATACTAATTAAAGACAGTAACTGTCTATTTAATCTAAGATGTTATGCATAGAGAAGTAATTTCGTTAAATTGGGACGCTAAATTTTGAACATGTCATCAAATTATCCGCATTTGCTCGAACCATTGGATTTGGGATTTACCACATTGAAGAATAGAACGCTCATGGGTTCTATGCATATTGGACTGGAAGAAGAGAAGAACGGTTTTGAGAGAATGGCAGCTTTTTATGCCGAAAGGGCAAAGGGAGGTGCGGGATTAATTGTGACCGGAGGTATTGCCCCGAACTGGGAAGGCTGGGTAAAGCCATTTGCCGCCAGAATGACTGCAAAAAAGCATGTTCAGCAACATAAAATTGTGACAAGAGCCGTTCATAAGGAGGGCGGGAAAATAGCCATGCAGATATTGCATACCGGGCGCTATGCATATCATCCGCTGAGTGTGGCACCTTCCAATGTCAAGTCTCCTATTACTCCTTTCGGGCCGAGACAAATGACCACATGGGATATTAAACGGACCATCCGGGATTATGCCATTTCAGCAAGTCTTGCACAGGAAGCCGGATATGACGGAGTAGAAATTATGGGTTCAGAAGGCTATCTGATTAATCAGTTTATCGTCAAACACACCAATCACAGAACCGATGAGTGGGGTGGCTCGTATGAGAACAGAATAAAATTTCCGATAGAAATAGTGCGGAAGGTCAGAGAAGCCGTAGGTGAAAACTTTATCATAATTTACAGGCTGTCTATGCTGGATTTGATTGATGACGGCAGTTCGTGGGACGAGGTAGTACAATTGGCCAAAGAAATAGAAAAAGCCGGAGCTACTATCATCAATACCGGTATCGGATGGCATGAAGCCAGAATCCCGACCATAGCTACTTTGGTGCCGAGGGCAGCATTTTCATGGGTGACTCAAAAATTGAAAAGTGAAATCAAAATCCCGGTTTGTACAAGTAACCGTATTAATACGCCGGATGTAGCGGAACAGATTTTGAAAGACGGACACGCAGATATGGTTTCTATGGCGAGACCATTTTTGGCAGATTCATTTTTTGTGGCCAAAGCCGCTTTGGGACGTGCAGATGAAATTAATACCTGCATAGCTTGTAATCAGGCTTGTTTAGATCATACTTTCAGTAACAAACAGGCTTCCTGCTTAGTCAATCCCCGTGCATGTTATGAAACAGAACTGAATTACGGTCCTGCCGAAAGACCTAAAAAACTTGCTGTAGTCGGTGC
Organism: uncultured Chitinophagales bacterium; assembly: GCA_964653095.1. Classification (GTDB taxonomy): domain Bacteria; phylum Bacteroidota; class Bacteroidia; order Chitinophagales; family JADIYW01; genus JAMLHH01. Next base: position 27,766 of record CAZZEH010000025.1, on the reverse strand, counting down.
GGGCCCTGCCGGGCTGACTTTTGCGACTGTAGCTGCGCAAAGAGGACATCAGGTTACTCTGTATGAAAGAGATTCCAAGATTGGCGGACAGTTTAATATGGCGAAAAGTATTCCTGGTAAAGAAGAATATGGAGAAACGGTTCGGTACTATGACAAGCAAATCAAATTGACCGGAGTCAATCTGATACTGAATAAAGCTGTGGAGGCAGGGGAACTTTCTGATTTTGATGAAGTCATTCTTGCCACCGGAGTGGTGCCGAGAAAAATAAATATTGAGGGCATTAATCATGAAAAAGTGGCCACTTATATCGAAATCTTAAATAAAGAAAAAACGGCAGGAAAAAGAGTAGCGGTAATAGGAGCAGGAGGAATAGGTTTTGATGTGTGTGAGTACCTTTCTGCAGAAGACCCCGAGCATATGCCGTCGGTACAGGAATGGTTGGCGGAATGGGGGATAGACCCTAAAAATGAAGCCCGTGGAGGTATTAAGGACATCGAGCCTAAAGTACCTGAATCTCCAAGAGAAATAGGATTATTTCAACGGACAGGGGGAAAGTTGGGCAAGAGACTGGGTAAGACTACAGGATGGATTCATCGTTTGACACTTAAAAAGAAAAATGTGAGAATGGTGGACGGAGCAGAGTATCTGAAAATTGATGATGAAGGGTTGCATTATCGCGATAAGGACGGGCAGATAAAAGTCTTTCCTTGCGATACAATAGTCATTTGTGCAGGGCAAATCTCTTTGAGAAATCTGCAAAAACCGCTTCAAAGCATGCAGAAAAAGGTGCATCTGATTGGAGGGGCGGATGTGGCAGCCGAATTGGATGCCAAGAGAGCCATAGATCAGGCTGCAAGATTGGCCGCAAAAGTTTAAAAGGGAGATAATCGGTTAATCTTTCTAAAAATTTGCATGTCTGATATTAAAGTATTGTAAGTAATTATTATAAATAAAAGTTTATTCTAAAATTTGAACGTTTTTTTTGTAGCCAAAAAGTTTTATAGGAGGAAGTTGAATGACAGTAGATGATCGTCCGCTGACAGCGCGGAAATTATATCCATATCAGGAAGTTTATATAGAGAAGATTTTTGACAGCCTGACCGAGGACAGGAAAGGCAATATTTTATTTCAGTTGCCGACCGGTGGGGGCAAAACAGTTATTTTTTCTGAAATATCCCGGAAATATATAAAAGAAAGAGAAGGGAAAGTATTGATTCTGACTCACAGAATAGAGTTGCTTAAACAGACTGCTTCCGCCCTAAAGGAGGTAGATGTACATTCCAAACTTATAGTCAGTGAGGTTGGAGAATTAGAAGATCAGGAAGAATATGAATGCTTTCTGGCAATGGTTGAAACGCTCAACAACAGACTTAAAAAGGATAATTGTTATTTAGGTGATATCAGGTTGGTGATTGTTGATGAAGCGCATTACAATTCATTCAGAAAAATCTTTCATTATTTTAAGGATGCATTGATTTTGGGTGTGACCGCTACACCATTAAGTTCCAATCAGCAGCTTCCTTTAAACGACAATTATTCCAAATTAATTATTGGGGATTCCATACAGGAACTAATTGAAAAAGGCTTTTTGAGTTGCGCCGAAACCTATACGTATGACGTACATCTGGGCGGCTTAAAAATTGGTATGGACGGTGATTATACCGTGAGTTCATTGGACAGAATATACAGTGGCTATGAAATGCAGGAACGATTGCTGACTTCATACAAAGAAAAAGCACTTGGGTCCAAGACTCTTATTTTCAACAGTAGTATAGCCACGTCAAAACAGGTACAAAGACTCTTTCAGGATGCAGGATTTGAAATTCGCCATCTCGACAGCTCCAACAATAAACAGGAGCGGATTGAGACGATTGAATGGTTTAGAAGTGTGCCGGGAGCGATTATTACTTCTGTCGGTATATTGACTACCGGATTTGATGAACCTACCGTAGAAACGATTATTCTTAACAGAGCCACGCGTTCTCTGACACTGTACCATCAGATGGTAGGACGGGGAAGCAGGAGAATCTCAAATAAGGACAGTTTTACAATTATAGATTTAGGTAACAATGCCAAAAGACTGGGTCTGTGGCAGGACTTTATAGATTGGCAGGATGTGTTTGTCAATCCGGAGAAATTCTTAGAACACTTAGTGGAAAGAGAAGAAAAACTGAGCAAAGGTCTCATGTATAAACTCCCGGACGAGGTCAAGGAACAGTTCCCAAATACTTCGGATTTTAGTTTTGATATGGAGAAAGAATACCATAAACTGCTGTCCAGAGCCACCAAAACCACAGCTGCGATAGATTTATCTATTGATGACCATTACAATCGGATTTATGAGAATGCGGAAGATATGTTTCACGGAATTGAACTACTTGAAATATTGCAGGATGAAATTCGATATCGCCTGAGTGTTTATACAAATTGTATGGCGAAAAGTACAAGGAATTATTACAACTGGCTTTTGAGCAACTATAATGACGAAATAAGGCGCAGAATCAGGAGTAATATTTCAGTTAGCTTTGAAGAATAATTTTACTGAAGGTCTTTTAACTCAGCCTTTATTTCCTTAGCCCATTCTATCACACTCATGTAGTCTTCGTCGGATAGTTTGGCATCTGCATGCATGAGTTCATAAGATTTTAAAGGCATAGTCTGGTCTTCCATTACTTCCTGAATCCGGTCTATTTTTCTGTACGCATCTTCTTTTGAAAGATGGGCAAATTCAGAAAAATTTAAATCTTCTTTGGCTTTTATGATATGAAGATTCATCCACCAGCTGATCGGTTGAATATGATAATACCAGGAATAATTTTCGGTATAGTTGGAGTGACAATCATAACAGCTGCCGTATAAGGTCATTAATACATCCATAGGAATATTATAGGCAGTTGCAATGTCATTTTCAGGGATATCTTCGGAATAATTTTTCTCCGGTGTAAAAAAAGGAAGCTGAATGAATAACAGCAGCCCGGCGAGAATCAAAAGAATTTTACGTAACATGATGAAGTCTGTTTAAAAGGATACGAAAACAATAGATTCGTTTTAGTGAGATTAATAGCCTGAATTTAGCGAAAACACTTCATTAAAATGACCGCACAAATTGCGAGGTTGTCAAAATACTGTCATTATTCAAAATTCCTTTGACTTCGCTATATTGTTTTGTGTGTACTTATATGTAACTTAAATTTTTATAGAAATCTGATTTATTATGAGAATGCCTGACGTAAAAAAACGAAATATTTTGAAAACTTCTTTAATGACATTGTTTACGCTTTTCTGTTTGAGTGCTTTTGGTCAGACGACCCAGACCGTAAAAGGTGAAGTATTGGACTTGTCCTGCTATATGGATGCCGGAGCCAAAGGCAAAGCACATTATGTCTGTACACGCGCCTGTCTCGACAAAGGGCTTCCTGCGGGTATTTTGGGATCCGACGGAAAAGTCTATCTCTTAGTGGAAAATCACAGAAAAGCTGCCGCATATAATACAGCTATTCAGCATGGTGGTGATATTGTAACCATCACAGGAAAAGTGTTTAATAAAGGCGGTGTACAAAGTCTTTACGTAGAGGAGATTCAGGTGGAGAAATAAAACCGGTCATATCCGGAGCTTTTTTCCTCTTAACTCTTTCATGGCTTTGGACAAACCGTCTAAAGTCATGGGAAACATGCGTTCGGGAAAAATTTGCTGAATCATTTCTATACTTCGTGTACCTTCCCAGAAGGTCTCGGCAGACGGATTAATCCATACCGTATACGGGAAGTGTGTCTTGATTTTTGTGAGCCAGGAAAGTCCGCTTTCGTCGTTATGGTGTTCGATACTTCCTCCCACATGAGTCAATTCGTAAGGTGACATAGTCGCATCACCGACGATGATAACCTTATAGTCCCCATTGTATTTGTGCAAAAGGTCTATAGTCGGTATTTTTTCGTTCCATCTCAGCGCATTATTCTTCCATACGGATTCATAAATACAGTTGTGGAAATAGTAAAACTCCAAATGCTTAAACTCGGATTTGGCAGCCGAAAACATCTGCGAACACAACTCAATGTACGGATCCATAGAACCACCTACGTCAAAAAATAAAAGAACTTTTACCCGGTTCTTTTTGGAAGCCTGCATGGCGATGTCGATATACCCGGCGTTTTTACAAGTGTTGTCAATGGTCGTTTTCAAATCCAATTCGTCCTCAATGCCCTCACGGGTCAGAATGCGCAATCTTCGAAGAGCCATCTTGATGTTTCTCGTATTCAGTTCCAAATCATCGGCATAATCTCTAAATTGCCTTTTCTCCCATATTTTAATAGCAGACCTCTGGCCCCCCGAACCGCCGATTCTGACACCTTCCGGATTATATCCTCCATGACCAAACGGAGAAGTGCCTCCTGTGCCTATCCAGGTGTTTCCGCCTTCGTGACGCTCCTTTTGTTCCTCTAAAAGTTCTTCTAACCTTTTCATCAGTTCTTCCAAACCGCCGTGTTTTTCTATCAGTTTCCTTTCTTCCTCCGTAAACATTCGATTCAGCTCATTTCTCAGCCAGTCTTCGGGAATTTCTTTTTGGGCGGCCTCGGAAATGAACTGTACACCCTTGAAATAATGGCCGAATAAAATATCAAACCGGTCCATAAACTGCTCGTGCTTGATTAAAGTAGCTTTGCAGAGAGCATAAAATCCTTCTATAGTGTATTCCGAAACACCTTCTTTTAAAGCTTCTAAAAGAGTGAGGTATTCCTGAATGGAAACAGGAATTCCTTCTTTTTTGAGTAAAAGGAAAAAATCCAAAAACATAAGGACAAATTTACGGACTTCTTTTTAAGAATTAGCGACGACTGCTGCAATCAGTTTTATTCATACCATTTTTGCTTGCGCTGTTCCTTTGGTATATAGTAATCTCTCAGCGGATCGTTTTTGTCTTCTTCGGTAAGCTTTGGAGAAACTTTACCTAAGGACAGATTAATGCCGACACCTAAATAGGATTTGTTATTATTGAAGTTTCCAAAGAATGATAAGCCGATACTTGAAAAGGTTTTAAGTTTTGGAGGCGGCGTGAATGAAAAATTAATTTCTACAGGGAATCCAATGGTTTTAACTCTAATCTGGGGAACGAAATCAATCTCTAAAGAATCTAACTTTTTTTCGTTTGTTACGGCATTTCCCCAAACACCTCCCATGCCAATACCCATAGAGAATAAAAAGTTTTTCTTTCTGAGTGACCAACCGTAGATAAAAGATACATCCTGTACAGCATTGCTTTTATCTGTGTTAGGTTTGAAATTATTGACTTGGGAATACGCTATTTTGAATACATTAAATCTGTATTTGTAACTGACGCCACTATGAAAATAATGTCCGAGCTTAGTGTATCCGTATCGCAAATCTGTGTATGCGAAATTGTCGGGATTGTACAGAAACTTATGCGGCTTGGCAGGTTCTGTATCTGTTTCCTGTGCTTTTACAAATCCAAGTCCGGATAGGCAGAAAGCAAAAAATATGAGAAGATACTTTATAAAAGGCATGACCACATATTTATTTTACGAGTATTACAAAACCGTTTCTCTCATATACCACATCATTAAGTCCGGTGAAAGTCATGTGGTACAGGTAGCTGTCCAAAGGGCTGTCGCTGCCTTCGTGAGAGCCGTCCCAACCGACATCAGGCCGATTGCTTTCAAAGACTTTATTTCCGTATCGGTCGAAAATTTTCAAATTGTAATCATCCGCAGAAGCAAAAACTAAGATTGGCTTAAAAATCCTGTTTCGGCCGTTGGGAGCAAATGCATTCGGTATAAAAGCCTGAGGAGTCGGATGCAGACAGACCGTATTGGAGCCGGATGTCAGATTGTATTCTATACCTGTAATGCTGTCTTTTCTTGCATGTTCCGCTTCAATGTAATAACAGACATCAATGAATGTATCGGATGTAAAAATATTTTTGTCCGTATAAGTTCCTTCCACGCCTGAGGTATGAATGACTGAAGTATTCTGGTCTTTGATTTGAATTAATCTGTATTCGTCAATGATATTTTCATCAATGAGGGCAAAATCCCACGTGAGCTCGTTATCAAGTGCCAGATTTTTCCCTTTCAGTAAAATGGTCTTTGCAGGAAGAGAAGAGAATTTATCGGAGCATTTATTTTTGACAGAAACCTTGTAAAATAAAGCTGAGCGACCAGTTAATGCACTGTAATCTTTCAGGATATAAATATCTTCTGTGGTTGATTTTTCAATAGAAACGGATGAATTTAAGACAGAGAAAATATCTCCTGTCGTACTTCTTTCCAAAGCAATCTCATCAATTTCTACTGCCGGATCAGGTACATACTCGACTTCCACATGATCATCTGCGACCGTGATATTCCGAATAAAATGATTCTTTGCTTCTGCTACGCCTTCACTTGTGAAGCTAATGATATTGGAGTGTGACACCTCGCCGTTGGATAGAATGGCGGAGATCCGTATTAACGTATTTTCCTCAGGAGTCAATCCTTTAAACTCATATTCTCTGACCTTATCGGATAGGGTATCCTTAATATAAAAGTTGGCTCCATGATCTGTAGAATATTCTACATGATATCCATTGACCGGAGTAATAGTATTGTAGCCGTTCCATTGCAGCACGATAGATCTTTTACACAAATCCTCTTCACCGTGGGTAAGCCTGACCGTATTGTAGGCAGCTGTGATATTACTGTAAAGTCCTTCCTCGTCTTCACAATATTCTATGGACCTGATTTTATACACGGCCACTGAGTCAGATGCATTATGGACCGGGTTTTTATAGTAAAAAGAATTCCTTCCTTTTACCGTGTCAATGGCAATATTATAACCGTTTTCGATGCTGAAAATAGCATAGTCTGTGACTTCCGGATTTTTTGAAGGCTCCCAGTAAATTACGGGAATATCGTCTTCCACAGTAATCATACGAACGACAGGAGCGGGTTGCGGAACGATATTGTCCAAAGTGTCAGAGGTGATGATTTCGGTTTGCGCCGCGTTGGGGCAACTTTGTTCGTTGATCATAAATACATAAATGGTACCGTACGCCTGAGGATTAATGACCAAAATACCATCAGCAGATGATGACACGGAATCAATTTTATAATAAGTTCCGTGCTTGTCTCCGACTGAAATATAAATGCCGTACTGACTAAAACAACTGCCCGCATCGGGGGAAGCACTCCACTGAATTGAGAGCTGATTGGATGTTTCATTTTTTACACAGTGCAATACAGGAGGCAGATGGGTAAACTGAGAATTAATCTGCGCCTTAACTTGAAGAAAGATAAAAAGTGTAAGTAAAATGGTAATCGGATATCTCATGAACAGATGCTCGTTGTTTGAATAAAAACGCCGGTTTAAAACTGTAAAGTTATTGAACATTAAGATATATAAGAATGATTTAAAACAAATTAATAGAATGTACGTTTGTGAATGACACAAAAAATCTCATAGTTTTTAACGCTGACAAATCAGAGTAAAGTATTTATCAGTTTACTTTGTTTGAGGAAAAGAATCATAAAAATTAATTACAAGCCTGTTCTTCTTGTTAAAAAAATTACAAATACCCATAAACGGTTACTTTAAGTACCTATAAACAGTTATTTTCGCAACTGTAATCAATTATTTTCTTATGACTTTGGGCTCATATTTTGCGGACATTCACGTACATCCTACAATCAAAACATTTAATTCCGGTCATCCGTATCCGATTCGGAATTTATGGGATGATTTTGAACACATTTTGGGAAAAACAAATCCTGCCAAATATGCTATCAGTAATACCAAAGGATTGGCCAAGTATTCACAGGCAAATTTTTATCAGCTCGCCAGGGGCAAAGTTCGGGTAGCAACTGTTTCTCTGTATCCCATGGAAAAAGGCTTTTTAAACCTGAGAAATATCCCCAGTCTCGTCATGAATAACAGAGCTCAGGACGAAGTAACCCAAATTATGAGCGGGTGTACCCTGGACAGTATCCGACACATGAGAAACAGCCACAATTATTTTTCTGATTTGCAGGATGAATATCAGTACCTGTTTCGCAATCAGGGGACCTCACCCAAAGGAGAATATGCATACAAATTAGTGAATAATTACAATGAGCTGCAGCAGGTTTTACAGAAAGACGATACCACGGTGGCCGTAGTTTTATCTATTGAAGGAGCTCATGTCTTGTGGGATGAGGAAATGTCAAAGAGCAAGCTCACCCATACCCAGATGAAAAAGAAAATCGAAGAGCATATCGGCATGATTAAGTCGTGGGAAGTTCCGCCTCTTACTATCAATCTTTCTCACCATTTTTATAATCATTTGTGTGGACACAGCAGAAGTTTTTCCGGTGCGGCACGAAATGTTTTCAATCAGAATGCCGGGTTAGATACCGGAGTTACGAGTCTGGGGATGAAAGCCATGAAAGAGTTTATCAGTGGTCAAAACGGAAAGCGTATTATCATTGATACCAAACACATGAGTATAAAGGGCAGAATAGAATACTATAAATGGGTCAAAGGATTTAACTATATATCTAAAACAGATAAAATACCGATTGTATGCAGTCATACCGGAGTCAATGGATTTAAAACCATGTCGGGGAGTACGCGTACTCCGGATAATACTGCCAAGTACAATGCAAAACATTTTAACAGCTGGAGTCTGAATATTTCGGATGAAGAGATTAAAATTATTCATGAATCGACCGGGCTCATAGGTATCATGTTGGATAAGTATAAACTCGGTGGAGGCCTTTTTTTTAAAAACCATATCAATGGAGAAAAAGACCTGACGAAACTTAAAGAAACCTACCTGCGCGTGTTTTTCGATAATGTGTTTCAGATAGTTCGTGCAATAGGAAATGAAACGGGCTGGAATACTATGGCTTTGGGATCGGACATGGATGGCGCGATTGAGCATGTGGACCCTTATGACAAATGTTCACTCTTCCCGGAAATGTATCGGGATATGGTAGAGTTTTTGGATAAAACCAAATACGGAAAAAGTATGTGGTACCACTATGGTCCGGAAGAAATAGTAGATAAGATTCTTCGGAAAAATGCCATGAGTTTTTACGAGAGACATTTTGTGTAAGAGGCCTTTACGGACATGCTGATAATAGCCTCTTTTTATTAGATATCTGTCAAAGGCAGAAAACTTCATGCGGATATTCTGTTTTTGGACAGTTGCTTTCAGGTTAAACTGACATCCTATTATTTTTGATGAAATATATTATACCGTTTGGACAAACAATATAGGCCAATTTCGATTTTATCTCATTGTTCTATTTGTTTGTAACCACGACATAATACCAAAATAAGGTTTCGCTTTATCGGCTTGTTTTGAGTTTCAAATAGGTATTACTTGCATCATGCAGATTTCTGCGTAACATATTAATGCATAAGGTCTTTGATAAGATACTGATATATAAATAATAATATTTTATTAATGGATTTGAGAGTAGATGTAAAGAGGCTCCTGAGTAAATTTGCAGTTCATAATCCTTATAAAAAATAAAATGTCAGATGTTGTAATCATAGGTGCCGGGCTGACCGGCTTATCGGCGGCACACCACCTGCAATCCCGCGGACACAAGGTTCAGATAGTGGAGTCGAGCGGGAAGGTAGGAGGTCGCTGTAAATCAGATTATATTGACGGTTTTATTTTAGACAGAGGGCTGCATTTTTTTCAGAAAGATTTTAGTGAGTCTAAAAATACATTTGATTACAGAACCCTGAGATTAGAGAGTATCTACCCCGGTATTATAGTGTATTTAAAAAATAATTTTCATCTGATATCTAATCCGATAAGAAAAGTCACAGATACCTTATCTATGACTTTTTCACCTTTTATGACACTTAAGGACAAGATGAATTTAGCTTCACTTATGGCTTATCTTTTGACCAGATCAGATGAAAACATAAAAAAGCTGAAAAATATTTCAACTCGAAAGTTTCTTGAAAAAAGAGGTTTCAGTGAAAAAATTATTGATACTTTTTTTCGTCCTCTCGGTTATGCAGCCTATTTAGACGGCTCTTTGGAAGCACCTGCTTATGTGTTTGCATCCATTATGAAATTTGGGCTGTTTGGACAAAATGCCATTCCGGCGTATGGTATTGGAAGCATAGCGGTACAACTCTCTGAGAAACTTCAAAAAGGTACGGTAAAATTTCATTCAAAAGCACGAAATATTCATGCTCATGGAGTGGAACTGGCAAGCGGAGAGTTTATAGAAGCCAAATCTGTCATTGTAACTGTCCCGCCGCACAAAATAGAAGAAATACATCCTGAATTGCAGTCAGAGGAGGTTGATTTTAACAACGTACGATGCATGTATTTTGCAACTAAAACACCTCCGGTTAATTCTCCGATACTTCTTATGAATGGCGGTAAAAGAGGTTTGGTAGGACATATATTTGTACCTACCACCATACAGAGAGCTTATGCTCCCCCGGGATTGCATCTGATTAATGTGACACTGCGTCCGAATATTCCGGACATAGATGAAGGCGACCTGATAGACGAAGTATTGAAAGAGTTGATCGATTGGTTTGGTATAAAGGTAAACGACTGGACACATCTTAGAACGTACCATATCGAACAGGCACTTCCGAAGATCGAAGATTCCCATCATTTTCATTTTTTCCGTGAAGTAAATGATATTTATTACTGTGGGGACTATATGTATTACGGTTCTGTCAACAACGCCCTTTTGAGCGGCAGGCATGTGGCTAAAGCAGTACATCTAAAATTGTCAGACAAACTTAAGACGAGAGAACAGTATTATTCCACTCGGAAGGAATAGTTCATGTGCAATTTCTCCTGATTTAATTATATGGAATGACGGCAAGTCATTACATTTACTGCCATGTTACTGATAGCAGACAGCGGTTCCACTAAAACGGATTGGGCATTTTGTAAACCCGGTATCGGTTTAGTCCAATCCGTGACGACAGCGGGATTTAATCCTATAATACAATCGCAGGAGTTTATCGCAGAGAATATCCGGGAAGCTTTTGCCAATGATAAATTAGCAGATGATATAACTGAAGTGCGTTTTTTTGGAGCCGGATGTTCGTCAGATGAAAGAAAAGACATTATAAAAAAAATAATTTCACCATTTTTCAAAAATGCAAAGATATATGTGGATCACGACATGATGGCGGCGGTCATAGCTTCCTGTGGAGACCGGGCGGGATTTGCAGCCATTTTGGGAACGGGTTCCAATGCAGTTTTCTTTGACGGTAAAGAGATAATCGAACCCAAAGGCAGTTTGGGAATCGGATATATTTTGGGTGATGAAGGAAGCGGAGCATATATCGGGAAAATCGTACTGAGGGATTTTTTGTATAAAGCACTTCCGTATTCTATGCAGTTACATTTTGAAGAGAAGCTTGAACTGACCAAAGATATTGTTTTGCAGAATGTTTATAAAGAACCCAATGCCAATACTTATATGGCCTCTGTCGCCAAAGAGATTCATGTATTTAAACATTTGCCCTATGTGCAGGATTTACTGACAGGAGTTTTTACGGATTTCTTTAAATACAATATTGCTATCTACGATGAGCACCAAAGTTTTCCGGTCAATTTTATAGGTTCTATTGCAGTGCATTATGAAGAACAGCTGAGAGCTGCTGCCCAACCTTTTGGAATACAAACAGGAAAAATTATCAGCAGACCTATTGGGCATATTGTGTCTTATTTTCTCATAAAATCTCAGCAGAAATAAGCTTGTTTTATTTCAAAAAAGGAGAATGATATGCACGAAATTGAGCCTTTTTGGAAATGGAGAGACCGATACAAAGCACAGTTTGACAAACGCTCACCTTTTTACGGGACAGAATCTTGTGAGTTTGAATATACCAGACAAGTGTACAATTATTATATCCATCCCCAATGGGACGAATTCGGTTCGGATACTTTATACCTCAAGGTGATTTATGCGGATTACGAACAGCAGTTTGCGGTCATAGAATTTATAGGGGAATGGAATGATGCAATAGGCAATGATATCATGTTTCTCAAAAGAGAAGTCATTGACGCGATGCTGGCGGAAGGTATCTGTAAGTTTATACTGATAGGAGAAAATATTCTCAACTTTCATGCATTGGACAACGATTATTATGCCGAATGGTGTGAAGAGGTAGAATGTGAAGGAGGTTGGATTATTGCCGTAAATTTTGGAGAACATATTGTCGAAGAAATGCAGTCTTCGGACTTACATTATTACATTCATCTGCACGAACGCTTTTCGGAAGTACCCTGGAGAAACTATCATCCCAATCATTTGGAAAAGCTTTTGGATGCCATGTTGTTGAAAAAGCTCAGCTGATATTTTTCAAATAAAACAATTCAATGCACGCATTGCAAACTAATTTTCACTATTTTGGCAAAAAATAAAAATTAATCAAGTATGTCAACAGAAACTGTTTCTTCCCGTGATTTAAAAGTCAGGAACGTATCCTTCGATTTGAGCGAAGTTCCAAAGCATTGGGTTTTGGGCAATCCGGTCATGACTCATTTTGTCAACAGTATGCACGTAGTTTTCCCGGAAGGCGAAAAGTTTTTTATCCGAAGTGTGAGAAGATTTCAGAAAGATATAAAAGACAAAAAGTTAAAAAAGAATGTAGTGGCTTTTTGCGGTCAGGAAGGTATTCACGCGAGAGAGCATGAGAAATTTTGGGAAGTGCTGGAGGATCACGGATTAGAACCTGAGCGTTTTGCTGATTTTCTGAATACAGTAGCTTTTTCGGGAAAGTACAGTGCAGAGAGTATGATAATGGCTCTGAATAAAGTCTCTCCAAGACTCGGAGATAAAATCAGCCTTTCGGTGACTACCGCATTGGAACACTATACCGCTATTTTTGCGAATGCAGCTTTTCACGAACCTATTTTTACCAACGATAATATGGCTCCGCAGATGCTGGAACTTTTGCACTGGCACGCCTGCGAGGAGATTGAACACAAAGCAGTCTGCTTTGACGTACTCAACACGGTGGACGATTCCTATTGGGTGCGTATGGCGGGCATGGGTATTGCGACTACTATGCTTTGGGGATTATTGGGAATCGGTCAGGTTTATTTTCTGACTAAAGATAAAGATGTCAAATGGTTTAAACTTGGTCAGGAATCCAAAGATTTTGCTACCAAGCTGACTTTTGGTAAGCTGGGACAGGGATTGGCCAAAAATTTCTTCAGATATTTCAGGAGAGATTTCCATCCAAATGAAATTGACGATTACTATCTTCTTGAGGAGTTTTTTAAGGATAAGGATTACGCATAAGAAACCAAATATTATAAAGTAAGAGGGTGTTCGGGTTTTCGGATACCCTCTTCAACTTTCAACTATTCCAATCTCCTCATCGGTCAGTCCGTAAAGTTCATAGACCATGCGGTCGATTTCGTGGTCAGTGCGGTCGATAGTATTACGGATATCCATCGCTTTTTGCTGTTCGGAAAGGAAAAGGTCTCCCAACTCTTTTTCTTCGGTCATAGAGAGTTGGATTTTTTGTTTTTTGAGTTCGGAGAGAAAAGATTTATAGTCGAGTTCGTACCAGGTTTCTAACTTTTTGGAGATTTTCTCTAAAGGAAATCTGCCCTGCAAAAAACGAATAAAACTGTCGGAACTGCTTTGCAGGTCTTTGTGAAGGGAGAGCATGAGGTCGGCTTTTCTTGCCAATGCATCATTGGTCGGTGCAATAGGTATCTGTCCGAAATATTTCCATATCAACTGATGCCCGTTTTGTATTTGAGTACAGTATTTGGTAATCAGCCACCAGCCTAATTTGGAATTGAGAATAGCCAATAGACCTTTATCTCCAGTAGGCAGAATCCACATAGAATTATTACAATACAGACCTGATTCGTCGTAAATAAAACAAGGGCTTACCTGAAAAACCTGATACATTATTTTGGGTGACTCAAAGTCTTTGTAGTAATCACAAGCTCTCAGCTCCCACCAATAATCTCCCTTATCTGTTCTTTTCTTAGCCTTTTCCTCAAAATTATTCAGCCAATTAAAAAGACCTGGTAAAGATTGTGCCATCTTTAAATGAGCCTCTTGCTCTTCTAAATCACCATGGATTGAAGCGGTTTCTCCCTTTTGAATAATAATCATGCTGCTGCTATGATTAGCCGCTGTGTATCTTTTTATATCTCTCCCCTGTAAAAAGGGTTTTACATATTGCTTGGACTGTAAATCATTAGAAACAATTTCATTTCTCGTTTCTTCATCAATTATAAATGCTTCTGTCAAACCTGGTTTTATTCCATAATTAGCTTCACCGTTTACATACTCTTTTAAAGACGGAAATTTTTTATTTAATCTGTCCAACAGTCGGGTTTCTTCTAAAGAGGATATTACCCAAGTCTCACCGGAATAATCTTCAGTTTTATATTCAGCAAGACTTTCCTCTACATTTCTGAGAAAATCATTCATCAGTTCCTTTTTTAGCATCCCTGCTCTGAAAGTTTCCTTTGCACTTAGATTATTTGCAATAAAAATTACGGGATAAGTGGTAGCACCTTCAAAGATTTGTATATCTCCAAAGTCAATCAAAACTTCCAAATCTTTAGCCAGGAAATAGCTCCTTAACTTTTCACCATAACCTGCCTGCAACCATTTATTGGGCATGATATAAGATATTTTGCCTTTAGGTTTCAGGATATCAAACCCTTTTTCTACAAAAAGGACATACAAATCTCCACGCTTGTCAAAAGTCTGATAATCCATTTGCTCCAGTTGTTGTGAAGCATCTTTAATGGTTTCGAGTTTTACATACGGTGGATTTCCGATGACCACATCAAAGCCGCCTTTGTATCTGTTTTTAAAGACTGATTCGGGAGTTTTCACAAAAGATGCAATGATTTCTTCGAGTTCTGAGCTGATGGGCAGATTGTGCTTATGTCGATTGCTCTCAATGTATGCCAATGCGTTTTCCAGATGTGTGGCACGGTATGGGAAACCTTCTTCCTGGGCGGAAATCCATTTCCAACTTTTCGTATCTACGGAGTAAAACTTCTGCGACCAGAGGTGATTATCGTGTTCTTCGGGATTGTATGGCAATGGGTCAAGACCCATTGGAGAGCCGTGCTCTATCGGGTCTTCAGAATTCATTGGAGAGTCGTGTCCTAACGAAGATTCAACACCCATTGGAGAGCCGTGCTCTATCGGGTTTTCAGAATTCATTGGGGAGCTGTGTTTTATGGGAGATTCAGAATCCATTAGAGAGTCTTGCTCTATCGCATTTTCGGAATCTATTGAGAAGCCGTGCTCTATGGGAGATTTAGAATTCGATGCATTTGTCGGGATATTCTCTGATTTTATATCAGCCCCCATTCTTGTCGTCACCAGACGCCCCAATGGGTGTTGACCCATTGAAACGGTACTCACCCATCTGTTCAGTTCTCTGCTGCTGATGGATTTCATGATTCTCACCTGGTCATGTATTTCATCTTCTGTACATACCAATATCAGATGAACGTGGTCTTTACAGACATTCCACGCCAAAACTTCCAAGTCATAATTTCTGATGATATCTCTGAAAATCTTTGCCAGTTGTATTTCCTGCGGAAGATTCAGCAAGGCTGGTTTCCCGGGATAAATCCTTAAATTTCTCATTCGCTGAGAAGTCCTGCTGTTATGAGTGGTAAAGACAAGATGATAAGCGTTTTTTTCTTTAAAAACCTGCGGGAACTCTTCCTCCCACTTAAACGCCAATTCGCCTGCAATCTCTGGATCGTCTATCAGCGAGTTTCCGCATTTGAGATTGGAGTTGAGGTCATTGAGTTTTCGATGTGGTTGAGCGGTACGCAGCCAAAGGGAGAGTTTGGCAATTTCCACAGATTCTTCGTTGAGGTCCACTCCGAAAAGGTTATTTTCCAAAATGCTGTTTTCTACGTTGGACAGGACTAAAGAGTCGCCCATCAGCTTGGCTTCCAGTTCATCTATATATGCGTGTTCATCTATTAGAAAGTTGAGTGCTTCGTTGAGAAAACTGCCCGAACCACAGGCAGGGTCAACCACAGTAATTTGCAATAACCATTCCCGATATGATTTCAGTCTTTCGAGCAGTTCCTGCTTAATCTTTTTCGAGCGTTTTTTATCTGTTGTATATAGTTCTTCTTCAACTTTGTACCTTTGCTTTTTCTCCTCACAGAGTTTGCCTACGGTATTTTCTACTATATACTTGGTGATATATTTCGGCGTATAAAACACACCGTCTTTCTTGCGTTTGGTTTTGGATTTCTCCACCTCACGCCCTTCGATACGGGCAGTGATTTCGTCTATCTCATTGAGTGAATGCTCAAAGATATGTCCGAGTATATTGACATCCACTTCGCTCTCAAAATCGTATTCGGATATCTTTTTGGTGTATTTGTACAGCAGTTCGTCGTTGATGCTGATATTATCCAGTACTTCGTCCGGCTGAAATAATCCGCCGTTGTAGGCAAAGACATCATGTTTCTGTCCTTTGTGTCCCGTATTCATATAACCGAAATACTTTTTAAAACGGTCGTACAGCGGTCGGTATTCGTCTAAGTCTTTGAGTTTTTGCCACTGCTCCAAAATCAGATATATAGAATTGGGCGGCAACAAACCTCTGTCCTCCGCAAAACAGATAAAGAGCAATCTGTCCAACAGTTTTTGTGATTTTTTGAAAAGCGTCAATTCATCGTACTGCGGATTCTGCGCTTTGAGGTCTTCAAACAAATCCGTCTTAAAATTGGAGTAGTCCTTATAAAGCTCCTTGGTGATATTGTCTTCCCTGCTGACCGAATCGTTTTTGATTTTGCCGGGAATACCTTTTTGCAGATTGTCATGAGCCAGACAGAGATAGAGTTTTTGGAAATCTTCTTCTTTCAGTTCAAAGAGATTCCATTCTATATGTTCAATGGCATTGTCTATATAAAATCTCAGTTTTTCAAAATTGGAGATAATGACATACTTACAGTCGGGCTGATTGTTTTTGTAGCCGAAAGCCTGTATTTCCACTTTACCCAAATCTGTGGTGTCTGTTCCTTTGAGTTCTATAACTGCCAGCACTTTGTCATTGATAATAATAGCACCATCCGCTTTTTTGGCATCCTTGACATTTTTGTACTCGGTAGTCAAATTGAAATCGGGGGCGGGATTGAGCGTATAACCCAGCACCTGTACAAAAAGGTCTCTGAGAAATCCTTCCTGATATTGCTCCTCTTTGGAGTTGCGGATATTTTCCTGCACAGCTTCCTGATGAAAGTGCGCCTGAAACTGATCCCATTTTTGCTGAAGTATATCTTTATCCTGACTTTTTAGGTATTGTTGTACGACATTATTTTGAAACAAAGACATAGACAGAGCGTATCTTCAAATATAAGTTTTTTAGAGACAAGATTTAATATGTTTCTTGTCTTTCGCCTCCCAGTTCGGCTTTGCTCAGTGACCGCACTTCGTTCGAAAGAAAATAGATTCCTCTCTGCGGTTAGAATGACCGTCTTTGTGGAAAGGAAAAAGGTGATTTGTCATGTCGATCTACCGCAAGGCGGAGAGACATCTGTTCTTACCATCACTTTACTAAGTAAAAGATGAATCTACTTTATCGCTACTAATACAGATGACTCGCATGTGCATAAAAAGAATTGTATGAGCCAGGTGATGACTTTAGAAAAATTTCTTTTCAGACGAAAGTAAACTTATGAAGTTTTTTATCTCACGAAGTCAAAGAAAATCCATTCAATCAGCAAATCCTTGTCCGAAATCATTATCTTTAGTATAAAATAGCAGATATGAAAGTAGGTGACAGAGTTTTGATTTCTCCTCAGGTAACAGGGAGAAAGGAGTGGACAGAAGCCACCATCATTGAGTTAGAAAGAAACCCTTTCGCAGGCTTAGTTATCACGGCTAAAGCGGACGATGGAGAAATATTCTTTGAAAAGGAGGATATGTTTAAACTTTTGAACAATGAGGTATGTATGCAATAGCATTCGACATGACTATCTCTGATTTGAAAAAGTACTATGGCGAACAATACCACAGTGCCTATTCCGAAATAAAAAAAGTAATGGGCGAAAATGATTTCTATTGGGTACAGGGTAGCACGTATGTCACCGAAAAGAGTCTCATTGCTGTAACAATGGCTATGAACGCGCTCCAGAAAATTGACTGGTTCAAAAAATCAGTTCGTGACATCAGGGCATTTAGAATTGAAGACTGGTCTGATTTTACGCCTATGTTTAAAAAATAAAGCATTTTATTGGTGCGAGTACATTTTGGTATTGCTCAAAAATCATTTCACATACACATACATAGATCTATATGAGTCAGGTACGACTCCGATAGACCTTGGGTAGGTATTGAATTTGGCTATAATTTCTTGAGATGGACAGGAAATGAAAATTAAGGATAATAGGGTTTTATCACCACGTTATGCTCCTGATGTCTTAGGTTGCCAACGGTAAATTGTGGAGAGGCTTCGTTCAAGAGGTACAGATATCTCACTGGACACTATTCGGCTTTAGACAAAACTGTCGCTGTATATCCGATTTTACCGTCCTTTTTCAGCTATTCTCTCGTAATCTTTTTGAAACTGCTCATAGACACTTCCTATGCCTTCAGGCAAATCTATTTTGTGCTTCCACCCGAGACTGTGAATTTTTGAGCAGTCGGTGAGTTTTCTTGGTGTACCGTCCGGCTTGGAACTGTCCCAGATTAGTTCTCCGTCAAATCCTACTACCTCTTTAATCATTAAAGCGAGGTCTTTGATGGAGATATCTTCTCCGGTACCTACGTTGACAAATCCTTCATCCGAATAGTTTTTCATCAAAAACAGACAACCCTCAGCCAAATCATCCACATGCAAAAACTCTCGGAGCGGACTGCCCGAACCCCAAACCGTTACTTCTTTTTTGCCGTAGATTTTGGCTTCGTGAAACTTGCGGATTAGTGCCGGAAGAACGTGTGAGTTTTCCAAATCGTAATTGTCATTGGGACCGTAAAGATTGGTGGGCATAGCTGAAATAAAGTCCGAACCGTACTGCCTTCTGAAATTTTCACACAACTTGATTCCGGCAATTTTGGCAATTGCATATGGTTCGTTAGTCTCTTCCAAATAGCCTGAAAGAAGATATTCTTCCTTTAGAGGCTGTGGAGCCATTTTGGGATAAATACAGGTACTCCCAAGAAATAAGAGCTTTTTGACTCCGGTTTTAAAAGCACTGTGTATGACATTGTTCTGAATCATGAGGTTGTCGTACAGAAAGTCCGCTCTATACACATTGTTTGCATGAATACCGCCTACTTTTGCGGCAGCCAAAAACACATAGTCAGGTTTTTCTTTTTCAAAAAAAGCAAGAGTATCGGCCTGGTTGATGAGGTTGAGTTGGGCAGAGGTCGCAGTAACAATTTGATTATAACCTCTCTTTTTAAGCAACCTGAAAATTGCTGACCCTACCATTCCTCTGTGTCCGGCTATATATATCTTAGAGTTTTTATCCATTTTCAATTTCTGTGAAGTGTTTAAAATATAAAAACCCTGCAGATTTCCGGATCGAAAAAATTACAGAGTCTTTTAATCAATCAGAACAGGCCGCAATTATTCGTTGTAGTTGAAAATTCTGTGTCCGCCTTCCTGTAAATATTTATCTCTCTCAAAAAGCAAAATATCGGCTTTCATCATGTCTGTCACTAATGAAGCCAAGTCATGCTTGGGTTTCCAACCGAGTTTAGTTTTGGCTTTGGTCGGATCTCCGATAAGCAAATCCACTTCTGTAGGTCTGAAATATCTCGGATCGACAGCCACCACTTCTTTTCCGATCTCCATTTCGTATTTGGGATTAGTGCACTTCGCCACATATCCTTTCTCGTTTACGCCTTCTCCTTTAAATTCAATTTCTACACCTACATGAGCAAAAGCCATTTTTACGAATTCTCTTACTTCTGTTGTCTTTCCGGTGGCAATCACATAGTCTTCAGGAGTGTCTTGCTGTAAAATCAGATACATGGCCTCCACATAATCTTTAGCGTGTCCCCAATCTCTTTTGGCATTCAGATTTCCCAAATAAAGTTTGTCCAGAAGTCCCAAAGCAATTCTGGAAACCGCCCGGGTAATTTTTCTCGTGACAAAGGTTTCTCCTCTTAATGGGGATTCGTGATTGAATAAAATTCCGTTACAGGCAAAAATATTATAGGCTTCCCGGTAATTGACCGTAATCCAATAGGCATACATTTTGGCAACAGCATAAGGAGAACGCGGGTAAAAAGGAGTTTTTTCACTTTGCGGAATTTCCTGCACTTTACCGTAAAGTTCGGATGTGGAAGCCTGATACAGCTTTGTTTTTTCTGAAAGCCCCAAAAGACGAATGGCTTCCAACAATCTCAAAGAACCCACCGCATCCACATTGGCGGTGTATTCAGGTGTGTCAAAGCTCACTTTTACATGAGACATAGCCCCAAGGTTGTATATTTCATCAGGTTGTATATCCTGCACGATTCGAATCAGATTGGTTGAATCTGACAAGTCTCCGAAATGTAGTTTGAAGTTAATATGTTCAAGATGAGGATCCTGGTACAGATGATCGATTCTGTCTGTGTTAAATAAAGAGCTTCTGCGCTTTATTCCGTGTACTTCGTATCCTTTTTCGAGCAGAAGTTCTGCAAGGTACGCACCATCCTGACCTGTAATACCTGTAATTAACGCTTTTTTCATTTTCTATTAGTAAGGCAATTAAGTGCGTGAAAATAACATTTTTTTCTTTCTTAGTGGTTAAATTCGACACCATGTCCCGTAAGATTAATATAGCACTCTTCTTGTCCGGTACCGGAAGCAATGCACGAAACTTTATTAAATACTTTAACGCTCACCCTGTCATTTCGGTAGCTTTACTGCTCAGCAATAATAAACAGTCAGGAGCGCAGCAGATATCAGCCGATACGGGTGTACCCTTTAAAATTGTGAGTCGGGAAGAATATTCGGGAGATAAAATTTTGGAAATTCTGCAAAACTACGACGTACACAGCATTATTCTTGCGGGCTTTTTATGGCTGATTCCGACTCATGTAATACAGAAATTTCCCGAAAGGATAATAAATATCCATCCGGCACTACTGCCAAAATATGGCGGCAAAGGTATGTATGGCATGCATGTACACCGGACAGTAAAAAAGGCCGGAGAGTCTGAAACCGGGATTACCATTCATTTAGTCAATGAAGTGTATGACGATGGAGAAATACTTTTTCAGAAGAAAGTGTCACTCCGCAAGAGCGATACACCGGAAGAAATTGCTCAAAAGGTACATCAGTTGGAATATGAATATTTCCCGGCTGTAACAGAGAAATATTTACTGAATTTATACGCGGTTTAATTGTTTTCGGAGGCTTCGAAATTCAGGTAAAGCCCAATAGAAATTAAATACAAAATAAACGTAAAATTAATTGTGAAAGTTCATACATTTTTCCTTAAACTGTATTGAAAATCGTAGCTTTGCACCTTTCAGTAATCTATCATAAATAACAATCATTTTGAAAAAAATTAAGTCCGCCCTTATATCAGTTTTTGATAAAAATGGCTTGGAACCTATTGTAAAATTTTTGGCTGCTCAAAAGGTAACCATTTATTCTACCGGAGGTACTCAGGCTTATCTTGAAAAATTAGGAGTTTCAGTCGTGCCTGTTGAAGATATTACCGGTTTCCCCTCTGTGTTTGGAGGCCGTGTCAAAACTTTGCATCCTGTTGTTTTCGGAGGGATTTTATACAGAAGAGATCATGCAGAAGATATCAGACAGGCAGAAGAGTACAATATACCTTCGATTGATATGGTTGTGGTGGATTTATACCCGTTTGAAGATACCGTTGCATCAGGTGCCTCAGAACAGGATATCATCGAAAAAATAGATATAGGAGGAATTTCTCTGATTCGTGCAGCCGCAAAAAATTATAAGGATACGCTGATTGTTTCATCAAAAAATCAGTACGGGAAAGTATTGGAGATTTTAACTGAAAAAGCCTGTGCATCCGATTTATCCGACAGAAAATTATTTGCAACAGAAGCTTTTGGCATTTCTTCGCATTACGACACTTCCATTCAAAACTGGTTTTCAGGAGACAGCCAAAATCTGAGTGCCTTTGAAAAGATGCCCAAAAAGGAATTGCGATATGGAGAAAATCCACATCAGAAAGCAGCTTTTTACGGAAATCTCGAAGCTATGTTTGAGCAGTTAAACGGCAAAGAACTTTCCTTTAACAATTTAGTGGATATTGATGCCTGCGTGGGATTAATAGATGAATTTGGCGATACGACTCCTACTTTTGCCATCATTAAACATACCAATGCCTGTGGTTTGGCTTCGGCACCCACTGCAAAAGAAGCGTATCTGAATGCATTGGCAGCTGACCCGGTATCGGCCTTTGGCGGAGTAATTATTACCAATACCCGCGTGGACATTCAGGTGGCGGAAGAAGTGAATAAACTTTTTATGGAAATTTTAATAGCTCCTTCATTTGACAAGGATGCATTGGAACTTCTAAAAAGTAAGAAAAACAGGATTTTATTAAAAAGAAAGCAGGCGAAATTACCTAAAGAATCATTCAAAACTGTACTGAACGGAGTATTGGTTCAGGACAAGGATGTATCAATGGAAACCGCTGATGAGATGAAGCCGGTGACTCAGTCTGTTCCGACCGAAAGTCAGTACAGAGCACTTGAGTTTGCATTGAAAGTCTGTAAGCATACCAAGTCCAATACTATTGTACTGGCAAAAGAAGGTCAGCTGCTCGCAAGCGGTACCGGACAGACTTCCAGAGTAGATGCACTCAGACAGGCAATTGAAAAGGCGAAACATTTCGGATTTGACCTGCAGGGAGCCGTGATGGCATCTGATGCTTTTTTTCCGTTTCCGGATTCGGTGGAAATTGCGCACAAGGCAGGAGTAACCGCTGTGGTTCAGCCGGGCGGTTCGATAAGAGACCGGGATTCAATAGATTATTGTAACCAACATGATGTAACGATGGTATTTACCGGGGTAAGACATTTTAAACATTAAGAAAAGACAAAGAGAAAAAAGCATTCTTTATCTTTATACCATAACTTTTAAATTTTAAAGAAAATATCAATAAATGGGATTACTCAGTTTCCTCAATAAAGAAATAGCGATAGATTTGGGCACCGCCAATACCCTGATTACCTACAAGGGAGAAGTGGTGGTGGATCAGCCTTCTATTGTGGCCATAGACCGAAAAACCGAAAACGTCATTGCAGTAGGAAGGCGGGCAATGATGATGCACGAAAAAACGCACGCGGATATCGAAACCATCCGACCTCTGAAAGATGGTGTAATTGCTGATTTTAAGGCAGCGGAAGCCATGATTAGAGGATTTATCTCAATGATAAACAACAAAAGCAAATGGATTAAGCCTTCGCTTACAATGGTCATTTGTGTGCCGTCAGGATGTACGCAGGTGGAAAGAAGAGCAGTGATAGAATCTGCGGAAAGAGCCAATGCGAGAGAACGGTATCTCGTGCAGGAACCTATGGCAGCGGCATTGGGTATCGGACTGGATGTAGAGCAGCCTGAAGGCAACATGATTATTGATATAGGCGGTGGTTCGACAGAAATAGCCGTGATTGCTCTTTCGGGTATTGTAACCGATGAATCCATTCGTACGGCAGGGGACGACTTCACGTATGATATCATAGAGCATGTAAAGCGTCAGCACAATATCCTGATAGGTGAGCGTACGGCAGAACAGATTAAAATACACGTGGGGGGCGCCACATTGGAACTGGAAAATCCACCGGAAGATTTTCCTGTGTACGGTAGAGATTTGCTGACCGGAATTCCAAAGCAGGTTATAGTCACATACAGTGAGATTGCAGGAGCTTTGGATAAGACTATTTCCAAAATCGAAGAGGCGATTATGAGAGCATTGGAAAGCACACCGCCGGAGTTGTCCTCAGATATTTATCAGAAAGGACTGCATCTGACGGGTGGGGGTGCTTTGCTGCGCGGATTGGATAAGAGAATTAGTTTAAAAACAAAATTACCTGTTCAGATTGCCGAAGACCCTCTTAAGGCAGTAGTGAGAGGAACAAGTCTCGCGTTAAAAAACAGACATAGATATACCTTCCTAATGAGTTAGATGAAATGCGGAATCTAATCTTTCTGATAGAACGGTTTCATCTGATAATAGTATTTCTTGTACTTGAAGGGACAGCATTCTTTTTTATAAGAAAACACAATCTTTACCACGACTCTGTAATTGGCAATCATTCCGTAGCTGTTTCGGGAAGAATGTATGCAGCGAGGAATAACGTAGTCAGTTTTTTTAATTTGAAAAGTGAAAATGAAAGACTGACAAGAGAAAATACAGAGATACTTGCCTTAGTTGGGGAACAACAGCATTTTATACCTGATTCGACTTTACCCGATTATTCAGACGTTTATACTTTTACTTACATTCCTGCGAAAATTATTGACAACAGCCTGACAGAGACTGTCAATCATTTAATACTCGATAAAGGAGCCTCGGACGGAGTCCGAAAAAATTATGGTGTCATTACTTTTGGAGGAGTGATTGGCATGATTACTCATATAACGGAACATTACAGTAAAGTCATGTCGGTGGTCAGTACTAAATCCAGAATCAGTGTGAAACATAATAAATCAAATGCTTTTGGCAATCTGATCTGGAACGGAAATGACCCGTGGAAAATGACGATTGAAAATGTTAACAAAACTAATCCGGTCGAAGTAGGCGATACTTTTTCTACTACCGGTTACAGCAACTTCTTTCCGCCGGATATACCTGCTGCCGTAGTGACGGAAGTTACCAAAGACCCTTCCGGCAGTTTTTTAAATATTGAAGCGGTTTTATCTGTTGAAGTGGACAAAATCGGTTATGTTTATATAGTTCAGGGGAAAGATAGAGAAGTACTCGATTCTCTGAAAATGATTTCTAACTGACAGGTATGCTGATTTCTGTATTTATAAGAGTTTTTATTTTGAGCATATTTTTATTGCTCTCTCAGATATTCATATTTGACCTGATTCAGCTTCCCGGATACGGAGGAATTATGGTATATCCGATGATTATTCTTTTTATACCCATACGGGTACCGCAGGTTTTGGTGCTGATTTTTGGTTTTTTAGTAGGCTTTTTGATAGACTATCTTTTGGGAACAGGTGGTTTGCATGCAGCTGCCATGACATTTATGGTATTGATTAGAAGTGTAATGTTGAGGTATGTGGTTTCTCTTGTTGAAGACAAAGATCAGGCGACTACTTTCAGAGAAATGGGAATTCAGAAATTTGCAGGAATCACTTTGTTACTGATATTTGCCCATCATCTCGCATTCTATTTTATAGAACGACTTTCTGTTTCGGGCTTTTTCTTTACCTTAAAGAGAGTGTTTTCAGGAACTTTATTATCGGTAATATTTATCTTGTTGCTGACCGTATTATTTGTACCGGACAACAGTAAAAAGAGAGCTTAGAATGAGTGAAAATGACAATCCTTTTGGTTTGCTTAGAATAGGGATTTATCTCGTGGCTGCGACATTTTTAATAAAACTGTTTATGCTCCAGATTGCAGATTCCAAATATAAGCTCAGAGCCAAAAATAATGTCATCAAAAAAGTGACAGTCTATCCGTCAAGGGGGCTAATTCTTGACAGAAACGGAGAAGTTATCGTATCAAACGAAGCTGTGTATGACATCAACATACAGTTTAACCTTTTAAAAAATAATCCCCTGGATACTGCTTTATTTTGCGAATTGCTGAATACAGATGAAGAGTATGTTTCAAAAATGTTGCAGCAAATCAAGGAAAGCACTCCTAACAGGCCTACGCCGATAATTAAGTTGGTGGGGCAGGCTGCTTTTGCACGTTTTCAGGAACATCTCTATCATTTCCCTGCCGTAACCTTTACAGCCCGTACTATTCGCACATACCCTCATCACGGTGCCGCACACGTGCTGG
The DNA here is from genome assembly GCA_964653095.1 of uncultured Chitinophagales bacterium. GTDB lineage: Bacteria > Bacteroidota > Bacteroidia > Chitinophagales > JADIYW01 > JAMLHH01. The sequence continues at coordinate 1,816 of CAZZEH010000025.1, read as the reverse complement.
GTTATTTGGGAGAGGTCGATAAAGACCAGATGCAACGCTCAAACGGCTATTATGAAATGGGCGAATATGTAGGAATTACCGGCCTGGAATCTAAATACGAAGAGTACCTGAGAGGCAAAAAAGGATTTACGTTTCAAATCACGGATGTGAGGGGGAGAATACAGGGGGCATATAAGGATGGAGCAGACGATATGAAACCGGTATCCGGATTTGATCTGGTCACTTCTTTAGACATTCATCTGCAGGATTATGGAGAATTACTCATGCAGAATAAATCCGGTTCAATAGTGGCAATCGAACCGAGTACAGGCGGCATACTGGCTTATGTCAGCAGTCCGGGGTATGACCCAAATCTGATGGCCGGGCGTTATAGAGGGCGAAACTTTCAGCAGTTGAGTCAGGATACCAGCAAGCCTCTTGTGAACAGACCTATTTCGGCTACCTATCCCCCCGGTTCTATTTTTAAAATTGCAGCAGATTTGGTAGTTTTTAACAATGGAATTTACGATCCCGACTGGTCGTACAACTGTGGAGGTGCTTATGTCGGCAGGGGTATAAGAGTGAGATGTCACGGGAGTCATTTTCTCCCCACAGTCGTGCAGGCACTGAAAGTGTCGTGTAATGCATATTCATGCACAGTATTTAGGGATATGATTATGAGTCCTCAGTATTCGAGTGCCGAGCAGGGATATATCAAATGGAGAGAAGGAATAAAAGGATTTGGATTTGGGGAGGTTTTAGGAATTGATTTAGGCGGTGAAAAAAGAGGAGATATTCCTTCTGAAACTCATTATAATAAAATCTATGGGAAAGGCAGGTGGAATGCCAATACTATCATTTCCTTAGCAATCGGTCAGGGCGAGGTGCTGACTACACCGATACAAATGGCTAATATGATTACAGCGGTGGCCAATGACGGAGTGTATTATCCGCCACGAATTCTAAAGTATTTTATAAAAGATAAGAAGATTTATAAATCTAAGACAGAGATGAAGAATGTCGGGGTGGCAAAGGAATTTTATCCTCCGATAAAAGAAGCTCTGGCAGAAACTGTAAGAAGCGGTACCGCAGCCCGAACGAAATCGGCAGATTTTGATTTTGCAGCAAAAACGGGAACATCACAGAATCCGCATGGGAAAGACCACTCCATTTTTGTGGCATATGCTCCTTTAGAAGACCCTAAAATTGCCATTGCGGTAGTGGTGGAAAATTCGGGATTTGGTGCCACTTATGCCGGACCGATAGCTTCACTGATGATAGAAAAATATTTGAATGACACTATTTCTTCCAAAAGGCTACACATGGAAGAAAGAATGTTGAATACAAACCTAATATGGCCAAAACAAGACAGTACGGCGAAAATAAATTCGACTCCACAATAATCATCATCTATATTTTGCTGATGGTGATAGGCTGGACGGCGATTTTTGCCACCCAGTTTAATGGGGAGTATAATATGTTTGATTTGTCCACCAGTCATGGCAAACAACTTCTTTGGATGGGTATCTCAGGTTTGGTGTTTTTTGTCATTTTGGGAATAGACAGACTCTTTTTGATGAATATGTCTTATCTGATTTACGGCATGATACTGATTCTGCTGTTATCTGTTTTTGCAATCGGAGCAGCTACAAAAGGAAATTTGAACTGGATAGATTTGGGCTTCTTTAAGTTGCAGCCTTCAGAGTTTGCCAAGTTAGCTGCGGCTATGGCACTTGCTAAGTACCTCGATACGCCTCAGGTACGCTTTAACACCTTAAAGCAACGACTGATAGCTTTTAGTATCATTGGCGTTCCTATGGTCATTGTGTTATTGCAG
>CAZZEH010000024.1:0-47441 GCA_964653095.1 uncultured Chitinophagales bacterium | reverse complement strand
TAATTCCATAAATGTCCGTATTTATTGAGTTTAAAGATATGAATTTATCTTGCGATCTCTATTTCTTGATTTTTCTTCCTAAGTTCTTTCACAGCTTAAGAATAAGTAGGATAAAACCACCATATAGAAGTTCGATAAAAATGCAGCTCTAACAGTTGGCTGTTTCCAAAAGCATAACGATCTTTGAAATATTTTTAAAATCAGAACAAAGCAGATTTATATTTAATATATTCTTTTTTCAGAATCTCTAAACCAGCTTCTTAAAATCGCATCCTTACTATTTTCCTTTTGATTTTGACCAATACGATAATATAAATCTTAAAGCGTTATCTGTCCTCTTGAAGATCATGCCGTAGAGCTATGGGCTTTCATCTATGGAAAGATAAATCAATTTACACTGACCTAAACTCACATTAAAAAAACAAAAGTTTATTTGCATGGAGTATTGATTTTAACTAAATTACATAAGATAATATATATTATGAAAAATATTATACTTTTCTTGATGGTATTGATGACAACAAGTTTGTCCGCCGGAATTTCTTCGGTTAAGCTTCTAACTTATGAAAACGCTCTAAGATCCTACAGAGTATATACCCCAAATGGATATCAACCGGGGGAAAACATTCCGTTAGTCGTGTATTTAAAAGGTTTTTTTTACTCTACGGATATTCAGATGGAATACACTCAGTGGAATGTTTTGGCAGACAAAGAGCACTTCATGGTGGCATATCCGGAAGCATTATTTGACTTTTGGAATTACGGGCTTAACTTTCCATTTGATAATGATGATGTGGGATTTTTGGAATATATGCTGGATGATATTGCCTCAAACTATTCAGTTGATCCCACGAGAGTATATGCTACCGGAATATCAGAAGGCGGCTCCATGACTTATTATATGGGTAATCACAGCAACAGATTTGCGGCCTTAGGTGTTGTCGCCGGAGGGATGACCAAAAATGATAATTTAATTCCGGATTATCCCGTTCCGGTCATAAATTTCAGAGGAAAAAGTGACCCTATCAGCCCGTGGAACAGTAATGGTGTCATGAAAGGAATGGGTATGATTCTAAAATTTTGGGTCGATCTCAATCAATGCAATCCTGAGCCTCAGGCAACCGGAATGCCGGATATAAACAAACTCGACGGAGCCAGGGCTATTCGCTATTTATATAGCGGAGGTATTGGGGGAAATACTGTCGAACATTATGTGATAGAAGGAGGTGGGCATACTTGGCCGGGCTCTCCGTACGGCTGGATGGCTGCTCTTGCAGGTTTGGGAAACACGTGTTTAGATATTGATGCCACTCAGCTGATTTGGAATTTCTTTAAAAAATATTCCAGAGGGGTACCGACCGGAATAAAAGAAACTCAGCAAAATGTCAGCTTTTCATTTTATCCTAATCCGGCCAAAGACTTTCTCACTCTTTCTTTTGACAATGATGAAACTAGGACTGTCACAGTTTACGGGATAGACGGTAAAAACCTTTATGAATTGACTTCTGATTACAGTAAAGCCCAAATTCCGGTTTCAACTTTTAGCAATGGAATGTATTTTATTAAAGTCGGCAATACAGTAAAAAGTTTTACAGTAGCCCGATAAGACTTTTGATTTATATAAAGTTGCCGCACTTCAAAGAAATTAAGAGCGGCTTCTTCTATTGATTGAATAAAAGATAAGTGCTTTAAAAGTTTTAAGCACGTTCCTCCTATACGTTTCAGATTAAAAAAGAGAGTCCCATTCTTATCCTAATTTTCAAAGCAGGTTACTATCCTCTCGAGAGTAAATGCTACTTTCACAACTTGTGATTCATTAGTAAAGGACAATAGCTTTATCACGCAAGCTTGCTATTCTTTTGAGGATTACGCTCTTATTAAAAAACTGCATGCAATTTCTTACTCCGGCAAGTCGGCCATAACCTGTGTACTCAAAAGGTCTTCTAAAGTTTCTCTACGCCGGATTAAAAAAGGCTTTCCTTTATGCACAAGAACTTCGGCAGGACGGTATCTGGAATTGTAATTCGAGGACATCGAATACCCGTAAGCTCCGGCATTATGCAGGGCAAGTATATCTCCTTCCCGAACCTCATTGAGTTTTCTGTCCCAACCAAATGTATCCGTTTCGCAGATGTAACCCACTACCGTATAAATTCTTTTTGTACCATTAGGATTTGAGATATTGGTGATGTGGTGGTAAGCGTCGTACATCATCGGTCTGATTAAATGATTTTGTCCTGAATCCACTCCGGCAAATACAGTCGCCATTGTTTGCTTAATTACGTTGGTCCGTACAAATAAATAACCGGATTCACTGACCAGATACTTTCCGGGTTCAAACATAATTTTTAGTTTTCTGCCATATTTTTCAGTAAACTCATTGAGTCTCTCTGTCAGTTTTTCTCCCAAGAGTTCTACATCTGTAGTATTGTCTTCCGGGGAATATTTTACTTTAAAGCCGCTCCCAAAGTCCAAAAACTCTAAATCTTCAAATTCCATAGCACTTTCCAGCAATATTCCGGCACCCTGAATAAACACATCGATATCCAGAATATCAGAGCCTGTGTGCATGTGAAGTCCGGTAACTTTGATATTGTTTGTTTTTATCACTCTCTGCAAATGACGCATCTGATATATGGATATTCCAAATTTAGAGTCAATATGACCAACTGAAATTTTACTGTTGCCTCCCGCCATGATATGTGGATTCAATCTGATGCAGATAGGATAACTGTCTCCGTATATAGAACCAAACTGTTCCAAAATTGAGATATTGTCAATATTCACAATTACCCCGTAATCCACAGCTTTCTGAATTTCTTCCAAACTGACTCCGTTGGGTGTATAAATAATATCCAGTGGGTCAAATCCGGCTTTCAGTCCCAATTGTACTTCCTGAATGGAAACTGTATCCAGCCCTGAGCCTAATCCTTTGAGAAATTTTAAAATATTTATGTTGGTCAGTGCTTTGCAGGCATAATTAATTTTTATATCATCCTCTTTAAAGGCGTTTTTCATTTTCAAAAACTGTTTCTCTATGGTAGCACTGTTATACACATAAAGCGGAGTTCCAAACTCCTTACAAATATCTAATACGGGTACTCCGTCAATCACATATTGCCCATTCTCCAATTCCATAAAAAAAATTTAGGACGCTAATTTAATGTAAAAGATATTGAGCCATCAGTTATTTCTTAAAAAAAACTTCTCCTTATGAAGTAAGCACATACTTATTTGCAAAATACGGTCTAAACTTTTTTATTATACGAACAGATTATTGTAATTTCAAATTTCAAACTAAGAAATGAAAGCATTCAAATTTCAAGACCTGGACATTCACTATGTACAAAACGGCGACGGCAGGGATAGTATCATCTTCCTGCATAATGGCGGCACTTCTCATACAATATGGAAAGATGTAATTCCTCATTTTACATCTAATTATAAAACATTTGCTTTAGACCTTCTGGGCTATGGAGCTTCTTCCAAATTTGACGGCAGTGATGATTTGATACGACATGTGGAAATTATTGAATCTTTCGCAGAACACCACAATCTTACCAATATAGTATTAGTGGGAAACTGTATGGGCAGTGCTATATCCATAGCCTATGCTTTAAGAAATCCCAATAAGGTATCGGCTCTCATCCTTATTAACCCGCTGACTTATAATACCTTTTCAAAAGGAAAACTTGGTCTGTTTCTAAAAATGCGTAAAGAAGCCCCTATTGCCTCCCAAAAACTATATGGAGTTTTAGGCCGTTTTCGACTTAATGATTTTATCGGAGAACAGTCGCTCCGGGTTCAGTTTGGATCAATAGGTCGAAAAAAGAAGCTGGAAAAAACTGAAAATCTATGTGCATGTTTTACCGCTAAAGGACAAATGCAGTCTTTATTAGGCACATTAGATGATTTGGTTAATTATACGATGTTTGATCAACTTGTCGTTCCGGATAATTTTCCGCCTGTCTGTACCATTTGGGGACTGGAAAACAATATACTCTCATATAAAGCCGGAAAAGAGCTTAATAAAGTACTGAAACCTAAACGGGAAGAGTGGCTCAAAGGCTGCGGGCATCTGCTTATGATGGAGAAACCGGATGAGGTTGCAGATATTATTCACGAATTTATCTCTTAAAACATGGCAACATTTACAAATAACATTTTTAACGTAGCAGATATCGTTGCAGATGTGGCAAAAAAAGACCCAACCCGGATTGCAATTATAGAGCCTGATGGGTATGATTCACACGGTAAAAGAAAATACAGGCGATATACTTATGCCAGGTTGTCCGAAGATGCGGAGTCCATAGTTGAAGGTCTGAGAAAAATGGGAATACATGAAGGAACGCGAATTGTATCCATGACTCCACCCACATACGAAACCTGCGTATTTGCATTGGCACTTCAAAGAATAGGAGCGGTAGCCTTAATGATTGACCCGACTGTCGGATATTTTAACGTAGCAGAACGCCTGAACCGTATCAAACCGGAAGCCTTTATTGGGACGCCTCTTGCGCACTTAGGTCGTTCTGTATTCGGATGGGGAGCCAGATTCCCCAAAAAATCAATTGTAATTAACGGTTTTTTCCCGGGAGCAAAAACTCTGGCTTCGTTAAAAGGGCAAGTCCCAAAAGTCCTTTCGCAGCCCAACGTCACACCTGATGATCCAGCTGTGATTTTATATACCACGGGGAGTACCGGGCCTGCCAAACCGACTCTCTATCTTCAAAGAAATTATTCCGAATTATACCGTGTCGTACATAAAAGCTGGCGTTTTACTCCAAATCAGGAGCCGCCGGTTGACATGGCTATTTTTCCGGCATTTTTCCTTATTGCTCTGACTGCCGGCGGGACAATGGTTGTACCGCCAATTAATTTCCCTGAGCCTCCCGGCAAAACAAAGCCGCAGTCTTTACTTGAAGTAATCAATGACTGTAAAGTACAAACTTGCTTTGCCTCACCTGTTATTCTTGAAAACATGGCGAGATATGCCGTAGAACACAAAATCAAAACTCCATCGTTAAAAAGGATTATCGGCGGAGGCGCACCTATTTACAAGCGAGTCAATAAGGCCTTGCTGGAAATGATGGGCGATCAGGGTGAAGTTTTCTCAAATTACGGTGCTACAGAAGCAATGCCATCAACAGAAATGAGTGGTAAAGAAGCTTTGGAAGAAACTTTTCCATTAACAGACCAAGGGCATGGAGTATGTGTAGGTCGCCCTTTTGAAGGAGTAGAGTTAAGAATTGTAGCCTTACAAGATGGTGCGGTGGATTCTATAGACAAGACAACGGAAATGCCTAAAGGAAAGATTGGAGAAATTCTTGTCCGGGGAAAGCATATCAGTCTGAGCTATTTTATGGAGCCGGAAAGCACACGAAAAAACAAAATCCCGGATCCAAGCGGACAATGGCACAGACTCGGAGATGCAGGATACATTGACGAAAAAGAAAGGCTCTGGGTATGCGGAAGAGTCAGCCAACGTGTAAAAGCAAAAGAAGGACCTTTGTTCTCACTGCTGGCCGAGCCAATTTTTGACACTCATCCTCTTGTACACAAAAGCGGATTGGCAGGAGTGCCGAAAGGAAATACAGAAGTTCCTGTAATTTGTGTTGAACTGGTTCCCAACATCAATAAGAATCAGCATGATAAAATCAGGAAAGAGCTGTTGGAACTTGCGGGCAGATACGAAAGCACAAATAGAATTAAACACATACTTTTCATAGACAAACTACCTGTTGATCCAAGGCACAATTCTAAAATAGAAAGGCCAAAACTCGTCCAATGGGCCAGTGATAAAATATAGGCAAATACTTTCAGGGTTTAAACGAAGCATGCAGTCCACTTAGAACTGCATGCTTCGTTTTATTCAATTATTAAAGAGAATAAATTCTCAGATTTATCTTGCAACAACAAAGGTCGAACTAAAAGTTTCTTTGCCGTTACTTGCTTTAGCAACATACAATCCGCCTGGAAATTGGCTGCAATCAAACTGATATATTGAGCCCGTGGTGTTTATGTCTGTAGATATTCCCGACATTTTCTTGCCGGTATAATCCCATATACTTATTTCCAGATTGTGACTATCCCCCGTCGCAGGTACTACAACTTTCAGATAATCCGTCACCGGATTAGGGAAAGTACTCAGAATAAGTCTGTCTTTTGAACGTATGGCCGTTGGTACCGGCTGATCCTGATTCCTTCTAAAAAATCTCCAGGTTTCTTCTGCATAGCTGATATCATGTAAATATTTTTGCATAATGATATGATCCATACCATTTACTTTGAAAAACTCCAGTGGCGCTACACAGTCTCTATATACAAAATGCTCCACAAAATATCCGTCCGCAACAGTATTAGGTACATCATATTTATCATATCCGTTACACTTGTTGTTTCTCTCCCAAATTTTTAGAGATTCCTCCACATTTTTTCCAAAAAGATTCACACCATATCCCACATTCAGGTCAGTTGTTCCGTGGAAGTGAATTATTGGCACTGCTCTTTCCGGTTCACATTCCCAAACCTTATTACCAATCGTTCCGGCATAAGAAGCGAATCCGTGAAACATTCTGTTATCTTCGCAGGCTATTCTGTGTACCATAAAGCCCCCATTGGAAAAACCAAACACATACGTTTTATCTTCCGGTATATTATATTCGGACTGCATCAACTCGGCTAATTCATTGATGAACTTTACATCATCATACTGCTCACTCGGATAAATGCCTAAATTGCCGGCAGCCGAGTTCCAGGCATTTCCCAGCAACAGGTTTGGTGTTCCCTGAGGATAAACATTAATAATTCTCGCAGTATCAGCTATTGACTGGAAGTTTACCATGTAGTTGGCAAACCCTTCTTTGTTATCTCCCAAACCGTGAATACCAATACAAAGAGAATATTCCTCATCCGGATCAAAATCCGCGGGTAAATAGACTCTAAATTCTCTTGTGTAGCCACCTGACTCCATCGTTCGATTTATCCATGCAGCAAAAGTCAGTGATGGCATCAATAAGAAGGCAATAAAAGAAAGTAATGTGTGTTTCATATATTCATAGTTTTATGTCTGAGCAAATTATTTAATAATTTAATAATTTCCAAGAAAAAATAAGGTTTTATTCTTATAATTTACACGCTTTTTTAATACCCTATTCTATATTATCATCTATTTCCAGCAAAAATTTGTTCTCTACAAAAGGTTTTAGTGACAAGATTTTATTGCCTGTAAAATATCTGTCGAAGTCATTCGCAAAAATGCTAACACTCTATTTCCCTCAAAACTTTGTACGACTCTCACTATTTGGGAATACAGTTATTCTTTTCTTATTTAAAATTGAAATCCTAACAGACTTGAATTTAAACGTGTTTTTTATATTTAAACTTTGTGCTACCTTAAAACTTTCTTCCTTTCAGCCTGAACTAAATCATAAAAAATGAAAAACTACAAATTCAAATATTTAAACCTGAAACATGTCGTGCTGCTCCTATTAATAACTTGCAGTGTATCCTGTAAAAAAGAATCTTCAAGCCAATCCGTCTCTACATCTTCCAAAAGAGCCGTACTCACTGCCATCAGGGGTGGCAATACCGGCATATATGACAAACAAGGCAGGTTCGTTATACTTAGAGGTGTGAATTATAATATATTAGGTGATTACTGGCAAGCCAACGAAGATGCGCCCGCAACTGCACAGTTTGATGAAACGCATATTGAGATGATGGCTTCATACGGATTCAATTGTATCAGATTACTGTTCAACTGGAGTGCGGTAGAGCCTAATCGAAATGAATACGATTATAATTACATAGAAAGAATAAGAGAAGTTATTCTCGCTGCCGAACGAAACGGAATATATGTGCTGCTTGATTTGCATCAGGATGCTTACTCAAAATTTATCTTCAGTACTCGGGAGAATTCATGCAGTTTTCACCAGAAGGGATGGGATGGCGCACCTCTCTGGGCAGTTTTGACAGACAACAAATCTGTATGCAGCAGAGACGGCAGCCGTGAAAATGTACCGGCAGTCGTACGAGCCTGGCAAAACCTTTGGGATAATTCACAGGGTATTCAAGACAGGCTAATCGAAATGTGGAAGTTAATAGTTGGGGAATTGGGGCATCACGAGAATGTGATTGGGTATGATTTAATTAACGAGCCAAGTTTGGGCTCTTCTTCTCTAACTGACCAACAAAACAAACTCAGTGAATTTTACCGTTTCACCATTGATGCTATTCGGAAAACTGAAGGAGAAAACAATCAGACTGAAAAAATGATATTCTTTGAGCCTGCGGTAACTTTTAACGGAGAAGGTATTCCTTCTGTCAGCGCAACTAATTTCACCTCTGACAGAAACATTGTATTTGCACCTCACAATTATTTTGAAGTGATATCAAACATACTGACCATCGAGCAGGGCTATGCACTGTATGAATCTCTTTCTAAAGCATATCAGACCCCTTGCTTTATAGGCGAATGGGGTGCCTACTCTTCACCGGAAACAGACAAGGAGAAAATTTTAAGATTTGCCCAACAGGAAGATTTTTATAAAATGGGCAGCACGTACTGGCAGTGGGCTCAGGCTCCCGGAGACCCGCACAGTATAGACTGGGATGGGGAGAATATTTCTCCTACAGTGATGCATCTCATAGAACTTGACCAAAATGCTCAATATACCGGTAAAAAGAATGAGATTTTTTTAAAAGTACTTTCCAGAGCAAGACCGATAGCCGTGCAGGGGAAAAACATTCGATTTGAAAGCAATCCTGATTCCGGTACTTTTTTCCTGAAAGCAAATTCACCGCAAAAAGGAATCACCGAACTATGGATACCCAATACTTTCGGTGAACCGACCATAACAGGTGAAAATGCCGAACTGAAAAACCTGATTAAAAGAGAGGGCGGATATACGGCCGAGATAGAAGTGCAGGGTGCATACAGAATAGATATCTCTTACTGACAAACTACACTTTACTCTCTATCCTTTGATTAAATTCACCCATAAAACTTTCTATAGACTGCTCGGGTTTTAATCCTGCCGTATTCATCAGACCTGCCAACATTTGATAGTGTCCGGTCAGTAAAATAATTTCGACGATCAGCTTATCTGAAAAGTACGCCTTTAATTTTGACATGACTTCCTCAGACACAAAGTTTTTCATTACTAACTCTTCCACGGCCTGAAGTAGCACGTTTTCTTTTAAATCCGTATAAGCTTTTGACCCTTTCGAAATACTTATGATATCCTCATCATTTAGTCCGGAGCGCAATCCTATCTCAATGTGCTGTACCCACTCGTATCGACATCTGCATAGCCAGGCAGTACGCAGGATTATCATTTCAGAATACCTTCGTTTTAGTTTTCCGTACGGCATCAGTCTTGAAGCAAAATGCAGCCATTGCCAAAACAGACCTTTATGGATATACAGCAGTTTAATAATATCAGGAACTTCATTTCGACCCATAAAACGGGCTGCCCGACCCATCACTTTAAATACAGCATCCGTTGCCGGCGGAAACTTTATAGTCTCTTCGGCAGTCATCCAACCTTCTTCCGGTATCAAAACATCACGCATACCCTCTTTTAAAAACTGATGATATAATGCCCTCCGTCATCCACAATAATCTGAGGTAACTGTTTCGAATTTTCAAAATAAATATTAATGGCTTTTAACTCATCCCAAAACTCTTTATGCTGAGGAAATTCTGTCGTGAATATTTCAAATTTTTCTGCATCGGATAAGTCAAAAGGCATCATCAGCATTGAAATTTCATTCTCCGGATAAGCATACAGACTTTGAACTAATAGCCAAAATATTTCTTCTATCGCTTCGTCCTGCATAGGTAAACAGCCTACTGATATACAATCACCGTGTATAAAGATGTCTCCGCCGGGATCCTTTTCATTTTTACTTCTGATTAAATCCGCTTTGTTGGGATAATTCACTCTCAGTGACAGATGAAATTCGCTGCGTGGATTAATTGAATCTATTTTATACCAGCCTTCCGGAACCTGGTGATCCCCCTGCCTTATTTTGGGGCCAAATGTTCCCGGAATCATACATATCGGATAAGCTTTAAACAATTTCCACCCTTCATCAGTGTCCGTCCAAATTTCAAAATGTTTCTCAGCCTTATAAGCGCGTAAAAAGATTTTTTTCAGAGGCAACTGTAATCCTTTTTGAACCGCAACGCTTTGTAGCTTATGCTGAGTATTTTGAACCGCAGCCCTTACCCTTGGATAATCTCTTTGCAACGCATCTAAATCCTGAGCTTTTGTAAAGGTGAATGTCATCAGAAAAGACAGAAATAATAGCGCTTTAGTGAATTCCATGCATTTTCTTTTTAAGCATTGGATTGAGTACCAAAAGTACCAGAGCTGCAACAATAGGTATGGCGGCGATGATGAGGAAGAAAATACTCATGGAGTATTGCTCCGAAATCTTGTCTATCATACCTCCCATTCTGCCTGCAATAAAATTGGCAATAGCCGATGACAAGAACCAAAATCCGAAAACTAGGCCTAAAAACTTCTTTGGAGATAGCTTACTCACATAAGACAATCCCACCGGAGACAGACAAAGCTCACCCGTAGTATGGAAAAAATAAGCCAGTATCAGCCATATCATACTGACAGAAGCCGTTTTGGCACCCTGCGGAATCTGCATAGAACCATAAGCCAATGCCACAAAACCTACAGCTATCAGTATCAGTCCCAATGCAAATTTCACCGGGCCGGAGGGATTCCATTTCTCTTCCCAAAACTTACTGAAGCCGGAAGCCATAGTAATAATAAAAAAAGAGTTCAGAATCTGAAACCAGGAAGCAGCCACTTCTGTCGGACCTTCCAGCATAAACTCACGACCTATTTTCCACAACCCTATCCCCCAAACAATGGCAAAAGATATAGCCGTAAATAATATTGTCAGTTGGTACTCTTTGTAAATTCGTTTGGAAAGAGATACCAAAACTACGGTGACAATCGCCATAGGAACTATAGTCAGAATGGTATCCACCCATCTAAAAATATTGGCAGCATTGCCTTCCAATACTCTCTGAGTATAGTCTTTTGCAAAAATAGACATGGAGCCTCCCGCCTGTTCAAATGCTAAAAAGAAAACAACACTCGCCAGCATCAGTACTGCAATCACAAACAGCCTGTCTCTGACTACGTGAGCCGGAACATTTTCCTCTTTTTCTTCAATATCTGTCTGCTTGGCTTTCTTAGGAGATTCACCATTGTGTCCAAAGATTCCCTGTCCGAAATAAAACTGCAGCATACCGAAAAACATAAAGATACCTGCCAGTCCAAAGCCGTAGTGCCAGCCAATTTTCTCGCCTATATAACCACAAAGCAGAATACCCAGAAAAGCCCCGGCATTGATACCCATATAGAAAATGGTGTAGCCGGCATCTTTTTTGGGACTATTGTCCGGATACAGATTTCCTACCATAGTAGAGATATTGGGTTTAAAAAAACCGTTGCCCAAAATCAGCAAAGCCAATCCCAAAAAGAAAAAGTTTTGGTCCACCAGCTCTAAAGCCATAGATGCGTGACCAAGAGTCATCGTAATGGCACCTATGGTAATCGCTTTTCGCGCACCTATAATGCGGTCAGCAATCAGACCGCCAAACAAAGGAGTCAGATATACCAGGAAAGTGTACCAGCCAAAAAGATTCATCGCTTCTTCCCGAGTCCATTCCCATCCGCCGCTGGTCACTGTACTAATCAAAAAGAGCGTAAGCAGTGCACGCATTCCGTAATAACTGAAACGTTCCCACATCTCAGTAAAGAACAAAACAAAAAGACCGACCGGATGTCCCATCATCGTCTTCTGACTGGCTGTTAAATCTTTCAAGTGACTGTATTTAATGTGAATCAGCAGAGTATTAAACTCTCCGCCTATTTATCAAATTTATAAAACAAAGCTATAAATCCACCTATCAAGGAAGGGATTATCAAATTTATAAACCAAAGCACTAAGGAAGCGGCTATAATCTGTATCAATTCTCCGCCGGCATATTCACTGATAAATTGCAATGCTAATTGCCCTCTCAGAGATACATCAAAAATAGCCATAGTCGGCAGTACACTCTGAACAAAAAAGACATTCGGTATCAAAACCAGACCATCCAAAAACTGAACCCCGGCACGGAATACTTTCAGTAAGAGAAGAAACTGAAGACAATAAGTCGCATACCTGAGTATGGAAATCACCAGCAAAAACTTCAAATCTTCGGATGTGTATTTCTTCACGACATCTATATAAGGCGATATCTTTTTGAAGATGCTGTATTTCCTGAAAACAATACTGACCACCTCCAAATTAAAGTAACTAATGAAAAGAAAGACGGCAAGTATCAGATATATCACCCAGACAGAAAAGACTAAATACAGGCTGACGTGAAGATATTTCCATAGATAAATAATACAGGCAAGCCCGCCCAAAGTCATATTGACCGCTATCTGACTGTAACTGCCTATCAGAGTTGAGACGATGGCCGCTATTCTGTTTTTCTTTAAAACCAACACCCTGCCGCCATATTCTCCCAATCTGTTGGGAGTAAAAAGCGAAAAAGATATCCCCAGTAAAATGCCAAAAAAAGCCTCTTTAAAGGAAATTTGGTCTAAACGGTTGACCAATTTGCGCCACTTGACTGTCTCAAAAGCCCAGTTGACAACAGTGAGAATCAGTACAATTCCAAACAGCCCCCTGCTTTGAAAAAGATTTCCTTTGAGTGACTGCAAAGCCTGCCTGACATCGGCATTCGTAAACACCTGTTTATAAAGAACAAAGCCCAATCCGATAAAAATGGCGAGCTTTACGAAAGTATTCAGATATTTGTTAGATATACTCAAGTCAAAATATATCCCAAAAATAGACAAATTCATTTCTGTGGCAAAGAAACAAATCATATTAGGTATTGACCCCGGGACACAAGTTACTGGTTACGGCATAATACAGTCACAAAATCAACAAGCAGAATTAATCATTGTCGGTTCTATTTTTATGGAAAAATATGATGATCACTACGATCGTTTGGCGTGTATTTACGACAGAGTTTTAGAGCTCGTTCAGGAATACAAGCCCGATTGTCTCGCCATAGAAGCACCCTTCTACTCCAAAAATGTGCAGTCTATGCTCAAACTCGGAAGAGCTCAGGGAGCCGCAATGGCCGCCGCATTAACATACAAACTTCCTATTTTTGAGTATGCTCCAAAGTCAATTAAGCAGGCTATTACCGGAAACGGAAACGCTTCAAAAGAGCAAGTAGCCCACATGCTTTCCCACATTTTAAAAACAAAAGATTTGCCAAAACAGTTAGACGCTACGGACGGATTGGCTGCTGCGATATGCCATCACTTTAAAATTAGTCATGGAATCCGTATTACAGGCAATAAAAAAAAGAATTCCTGGGCAAATTTTATCAAAAACAATCCCGACAAACTAAGTTAGGTAAGCCTACACCCTGAGAAACAATTTATTATACTTTTTTTGTTAAAAATGAGATTTATTAATAAATAGTCTTATCTTAATTTAAAATTTAATGCTTTGAAAAAATTTATCATTCCCGGAATTTTAACTCTCATCCTCGCGACAGCAGTAGCTACCTTTGTATTAACTAAAATGTATGTACAGGTCGAAATCGATAAAGCCATGCAGATTCATATTGAAGATGGCGTACCGTTAGAAGCTCAAATCGACAGTGCAGTGATTATCAGACTGATGAATGATCTGCATACTCAAATTACAGTTAATGACCATCTGAAAATTCGTCTCGATGAAAACTTCACGGTTCCGTTACAATTGGATATGGTCGTCCCGCTTAATACTGAGATTTTCATGGATGAAGTTCTGGATTTAAATTTCGAACTGCCGGTAGATATAGTATTAGACCAAACAGAAATGCCTCTTAAGAATCTTAAAATTCCTTTTAACCAGAAAATGAAGATTACCGACTCATTAGATGTGGACTTTACTATTCCATTAGAAACAAAAATCAGAACAAATTTTAAACGGTTTTTCAATATTAACCTTCCGGTCAAATCTGAAATTCCTGTGGTACAAAAAATACCCGTTAACCAACCGCTTCAGGTGAATGATACACTTACTTTAAGTATGATGGATTATGAGATACCTTTGAAAACAACAATTCCGGTATCGGCAAAAGTACCTGTCAAGCAATTAGTAAAAATTCGGGGTGAATTGGTCGTTCCGGTTAATCAGGAAATTACGATTCCTCTGTCAAAGGTTATATCTACTCCTGTTCTGGAGCCGTTTACTGCTGATGTAACTACTCTGAATGAAGTAGCCACAGAATTTAGTTCTACTTTAAAAACCGAAGCCAAATTCAGTAAGCCTTTGCGTGTAGAAAGAATGGATTCTTTGAGACTGGATCCTCTAAACGTTAAAATCAAAATAAAATAATTCGATTATTTTATTGCAGTTCCAAAAAGCCTTTCATCTCCAAAGCAACATTGGATGTATCTAAGGCTATTGGAAAGTGTCCCCCACTGACTTCTGTATAAGGTTCATCCGGTAATTTGACAAGCTTGTCGTCCCGCGCATGTATCCGGAGTGGATGTGCAAGGACAGATACGGGCTTCTCATCATATCTCAAAATAACTGAAAGCTTAAACAAATCCATATTTGAATAATCTTTCATTTGCAGCATAGCTTCTTTCATCGGAATTGCAATAGGCTTATCCTTGACCTTATTCAACATATATCTTCTGGCGAGAGCTGATTTTACAAAACCGGTAATACCCAAAAAAGGAGTGGTAAACCAAGTGTAAGGTAAAGGGTGAATAATCTTGGCACAATCACTGAATCCTGAAATCATACAGATTTCATTGCCCATCATTTCTCTCAGAAGAAAGGCAAAATATCCGCCGGTAGAATGACCGATTAACTTATCCTCCGAATTCAGGTCATAGGTTTCCGAAATAACTTTAGCAATTTCAAAACCGCTGAAATTCCAAAAAGGTACCTTATTTAATATATCCGGATATTCTACCCGAACGAGTTCGTAATCTGTAAAATAAGGAAGAAGAGGGTTATAGACAGAACAGTTCTCTCCAAATCCCGGTAATAATACTAAACGGGGTCTCATTTATCTCATCAGCACTTTTAAACCCAACCCCATCAGGTTAGTATAAGACCTCGGCAAGGCTCTTGTCATGATATCAAACAGATAGGCTTCCTCGCCAATAAGAATTTTATAGTTTTTCCGGCGAACTGCATTCAGAATAACCTTAGCTGCTTTTTCAGGTGAATGTGCCAAAAGTTTTTTGAAGCTTTCTACTTCCTTTCTCTTCTTAGGGTCGTTCTCAGCATCTTTCAAAGCATCTTCTGCAATATTCGTATTGATACCTCCCGGATGCACTGTATAGACCTCCACATTTGTATCTGCAAGTTCAGCCCTCAAAGACTCCGTCATCCCTCTGACTGCAAATTTTGTAGTACAATACGGCACCTGCTCAGGGACTCCTGCCAATCCGAAAATACTTGAAAGGTTTATTAGAGCAGCTTCATCCCGCTGTTTCAAATAAGGAATAAATTCTTTGGATCCGTATAGGACTCCCCAAAGATTAATTCCAATAATTCGTTCTAACTCCTCATAAGACACTTCTTCAAGAGTCTTTTTACCCAATGCAATACCGGCATTATTTATTACGATATCGACATGACCATATTCATCTATTACAGCCCTTACTAATTCCTGTACATCCTTTAGTACGGAAGAGTTGCTGATTTTTGACAATACCAGCGCCCCTGAATCACGACACAAATCTGCCGTTTCATTTAATCCCGCCTCATTGACATCTGTAATGGCCAAATCTGCTCCTTGTTTGGATAACTGAACTGCGAGTGCTCTGCCAATTCCGGAACCTGCTCCGGTAATAACTGCTACCTTGTCCTGAAATGTTTTCATTTTATTTTTTTAAATTAATTATATGCATGCATTTGAAATCACTTTGTGAAAATAGATATTATCCGGGAATATTCCCTTCCGTTTTGAATTTTTAAAATAAAAAGCCAAATTTTATAAATAGTCTAACTATCTTTCTCTCACTGAGAGGCGAATACCTATTACTAACAGAAATGCAAAAACAGCCGGAAGAAGAATAAAAAGCAATCCCAGCCCCGGCTCTAACTTTCCTGTTTCGGGATTATAATTAAAGCAGGAAAAAATACTATTGGAAGATGGCAATTTGTATGTGGGGATAAATTTATTATCGATACTCATCAGCATTAAATCAATATCTTTCCGGTCTCTGATTCCAATGAGTTTTTTGGTAATATTGCCCTGCGTATTGACTCCTACCAGAAAAGCATCGTGATCAAACTGCCGTAGCGTTTCGCTCCAAACCGGATAAAAACCTACTGATTTATTTAACAGGTCAATATCATTAGTCACGGCAAAATTCCAGTTCGTATCACTCCCCAAATCAAAAAAATCAGCCATTTTCTGCATTTGCGGAAGGGAGTCCCAAGGATCAAAACTCAAAGCAAGAACGTTGAACGAACCGTATTTTTTGTGTCCTTTGAGAGTTTCTTTTAACTGAAGGAGAAAAGGATAGCACACTCCTGAACAGCGAGTAAAGATTAATGCTAACAGAAGCGGTTTCTCCTTCACATAGCTATGCAGATTGACTTCAGAACTGTCAGACAGCAGAAGCTGCGCATCAAATATTTGTTGTTGAATATATGCCTCTTCTCTCCAATCAGGGTCTGCGAGACACACATTCACTATCCCAATAAATAATATTACAAACGCAATAAAATTCTTGCACATCGTTTCGTAATCCCTACAAAAAACATCAGAATTGCTATTAAATACACCGAAGCAGAAAGCGCCCCAATAGCTGCCAAAGGTTTCGCTGTTTCTAACAGACTAGGATATGTACTGTATCTTCTCGGAACTGAATCTGCCCCTCCAAAATAGAATGCTGCCAAAAATCCAATACCTCCTAAGGTCAACAGGATGAGTTTTAGACGTATCCACTTTTCTTCTGATTCACATCCTGAAAATTGTCTTGAAAACCAATAGAAAAATCCTAAACTGAACAGGACATTTCCCATCGCATTATATGTATGGAAGTGAGCGGGTACCCATAGCGTATTGTGCAATACAAAGTTATTGACAATAGTCGCATCTATCACTGCTCCCAGACCTCCCACAACCCATCCGGCAGTTCCGATAAAGAACAGTAAAACAGGTAATGACCATTTTATTCTCGTAGAATATACCGCTACTATCAAACTGAACACGGTCACACCGGACGATGGAATACTTGCAAGATAAGAGGATATCTGACCGATTAACTGCAATTTTACAGGTTGTACAAAGTCCATATACATGTGGTGGAAGAACGCTGCGAGTACAAAGAATAAAGTAAGATTCCATGCAATTGCCACATACCAGGTGGTTTTCCACTTTGGTCTGCCGCTCACTTCACCAAAAATTTCATAAATGACCGCCAATCCCAAATAGAGCATTTCATTAGCCAATGTATGCCCAAAATAATATGTGAGATTTTTCATCAAAAGTGCGTCATTCGTAAACGAACCGGTTGCAAAATACTCCCAAAATAGAAGTACGAGCAAGACTACTGCCACTACAAGACATGTCAGTACGCCAACCAGACTAATCATGGCAATCAGGACAAATGGCGGTGTTTCTACCTGAGGATTTTTCTTAAAATGCTGCCATGCAAACACCTGTGAAATAGAATATTTTCTAAGCAGCGCCGTCATCATACTCAGAGTCCAGACTAACCAGCCTACACCCATAACGCCCAAAGACGCCAAGAAAAGCGGAGTAGCCCATGCCTCCCACATCACTTTGAAAGGGAGCGGATACAGAAAAGTCCAGCCTGCATGAAAATTTCCTATGAGAGTGGATGTCCATGCCATCAACACACCTATTACAGTCAAAACCAAAGCAAATAAGTTTGCCCCGTAGCTCGTTTTAACATAGCGTTCCATGATAAAATTTACCGCAGCCATACCAGCCACAAACCAAATTCCAATCATGGTCAGACCGTGTATGGTCATATCCGAATAAAAAGTAACAGGTGATATACTGATTATTTCAGCCTGATTTAAACGCATGATTATTCCCAATACTATACTCAATACAAACAGCGTCAATACTGTTATAATCCATGCCGCTGTAATTTTCTTAAATTTTGTATTTTCCATATCTTATTAATTTACTTTAAACCTTCCTCTCATCATTTGATGTCCTGAACCACAATACTCAAGACAAAGAATATCATAATCACCCGGGGTATCAAACTTAAAACGAAGCACGTTGACATAACCCGGCATACACTGTGTCTGTGCTATTAATTGATGTGAAGGATCATAAATCGCAAACCCATGATTGACATCAAAACTTGTCACTCTAAACTCTACCAGCTCATTGGCATCTACTTCAATCATTGATTCGCCCACAGGCCAGCTTGGGTCGAGAGCTTCATGAGACATGATAAACACAAACTGAGACGAACCCACATGAATAACCGTAGAAGGCTGTTCGTCTGCGTGCTGATAATACGGTGATTTAGGTATCGTAACAGAAGCAAAAATGCCGAGAGTCACTACTAAAATAAGAATGAACCACATTCGCTTTTGAAGCGCATTAGCCATTCCGGTAGCATTATCCTCTGCACGAATGGATGAACGGTACACTAAAAAGAAAGTCAAAATAGTAATACCTGCCAGCACCAAAAAGAAAATAAGAATTGATTGTTGCATAGGTGTGTTTTTTGTAGTCAATGAACCTGCTCTAAATTAACGGTTTTTAGAGTTTCAGATAATCACATGCTAAATTATGATATTTTGCGAAGTTTTATTGTAGATGTGGATAAAATTTTTAAGAACAAATTTTTTTCAGAACAAATAATACCTATCGGCCAGTTCGCTTTCTGCAAAACTCTATATTTAAAAGCATCTTAATGTGAGTTGCTGTAGCCGAAAATCAAATTGCTTCTCCGTAAAATATAAGCTTCCTCAAAAGAACTTTTTATTAAATGACTTTTTACCTTTATTTTGACAAAAATCCCTTGTGATTTATGGAAAGTCTTTCTTACCGAAAAATATTGGACAGTACTTTATATTACAGGAAGAAGGCGGGAAAAACTATCAGCGGAATCATTTTATATACCGGAATCGTATTTTTCTCTGTTTTTATCTTTGATTTAGGTTTCAAGCAAAATCCAAAAGAAGAAGCTTTCCTTCACATCTTTTATCACAGCATGAAATGGGTGCTGATAACCTCATTCTTACTTAGAAATTTCCTTAATCTTTTTAATCGCGACAAGCCACTTAAAACTAAACTTTTAGATTTAAGTATTTTAATCAGTCTGTTTCTGACATTCCGGTTTCACATAGAAGGCAGTTATCTCAATCGTCTTTTATACTTTCTTCCTTCCTATAAATATCTGTACACACCTATACTAAGCTTTATTTTTATTATAGAATATTCCAGAAACGCAGTCAGTTTTTACTCGAGAAGGATTAATCCGTACTGGATTATGGTACTGAGTTTTATTGTTATTATTATTCTCGGAGCTATTTTGCTTTCTCTGCCCAATTCTTCATACACACACATTTCTCTGACAGATACCATTTTCACCTCTACTACGGCCGTTTGTGTAACCGGGTTTAGTGTCATCAATATTGCGACTGACCTGACTCTGACCGGTCAGATTATACTTTTGATATTGATACAAATTGGCGGTTTGGGTATCCTGACTTTTGCAAGTTTTTTGGGCTTTTTGTTCTCGGGCAGAAAAATATCTTTTCAGCAGAGACTGCTTTTGAGAGAACTTGCCACTTCACAAAGAGTAAATGACGTGATACATACTGTTTATAAGATTGTCCTTATCATGCTCCTTGTCGAAAGTTTGGGTGCTGTTTTAATCTTTTACTCCGTTCCTGATGGTGTGTTTGATACAGTATCGGATCAGGTGTTTTTTGCAATTTTTCACAGTATATCGGCTTTTTGCAATTCCGGTCTGTCCAATTTTCCGGGAGGACTTCATCATGTGGATTTAAGATTTCAGTCCGTCCTGTTATTAAACATAAGCTTTTTAATAATCCTCGGAGGAATAGGTTTTCCTATCATGCTGAATTTGTATGATTATTTGAAATTATGGGTAAAAAATATCTGGAAACGAATTCGCCATAAAAAACGCTTTACCCATATTCCTTATGTCATTAATTTGAACTCAAAGATTATATTCATTACGACTGCTATCTTACTGGCGGTGGGTTGGTTCGGTTTTTTTGTTTTTGAGTACAATACGGCATTAAGAGAGTATAGTTTTCCGGAAAAACTATCTGTTGCATTTTTCACTTCTGCGACTACCCGGACGGCTGGGTTTGGTGTAATAGATTTGTCGGGTATCAATTTTCCTACTTATATCCTTACTATTGTTCTGATGTGGATAGGAGCTTCTCCCGGAGGTACCGGAGGCGGAGTTAAAACCACTACTTTTGCAGTTATGGTGATGAATTTCTGGTCCTTGGCCAAAGGTGAAAACAGGCTGATTATTCAAAAACGCAGAATCAGCAATGTTTCCATCAATAAATCTTTTGCCATTATTATAGCTTCATTATTATGGATAGGGCTGTCGATATTTTTAATCATTTTACTTGACCCTCAGTTTTCTTTGGAGGAAGTAGTTTTTGAAGCTTTCTCAGCTTTTAGCACGACAGGTTTGACTCAGGGAATTACTACACATCTGTCTGACGGAAGTAAATTTGTGCTGATTTTTCTGATGCTGATTGGGCGGGTGGGCTCAATAGCTTTTCTCTCCATGTTTTTATACACAAGGGATTATTCGGGAATCAGACATCCCAAACAGGACATACAATTATGAACAGTCTGCAAAAAATAACAATACTGCTTGCCCGAACAGAAGATGTCAGCAATCTTCTGCTAAAGTTCATCAACTGGCTGTTGCTGTTTGGTGCTATTGCCGTTTTTCTGGTTATGGTATATGATTTCGGCTTTGATGATAAATTTAAAGATACCTCTGCTTTCAAAAAGATTTATATTCTGTACACCCTGTTTTATCTCATACTCGGTACTGCACGACTGATATTAAATCTCATTCATACTGCAAAAAATTTTCGCGCCAAACTTTTTGAATTTTCAACTCTCCTTCTGTTCCTTTTTACTTATGAATTACTGACAGGACAATGGGACTTACAGTTGCCGGACTCTGTAAGAAACTACTATTTACTTTTTATTTTTCCTTTGTTTTCCATTGCGCTTTTTCACGTAATATCTATCAAGTTTGACCGCATTTACCAGTTGGATATCAATCCGGCAGCATTCTTCGTGCTTTCATTCTTTATCTTAAGCGGTATAGGAACTTTGGCATTGCTGCTGCCCAGATCCACTATTGAAGGTGTCAAGTATATTGATGCGCTTTTTATTTCTGTCAGTGCGGTTTGTACTACGGGTTTGTCCACTTTAGATATCGCAGGAGATTTTACTTTTTTCGGACAGGGAATTATTATGGTTTTGATGCAGCTTGGTGGTTTGGGAATTATGACCTTTGCCGTATTGCTTGCGAAACTTTTCACCTCAGGAGCTTCCTTTCAGAGGCAAAAGATTCTCCAGTCTTCTTTTCAGCCCCAATCCTCTTTTAATGAAATTATTTCCGGAGACAGGCTCAGCGAAGTCATGGATACTGTGTACCAGATTATTCTGATAACCTTTTTAATTGAAGGGCTCGGTTCGGCAATAATTTATTTTTCTACCTGGGAATATCCTTTTCACAGTGAATGGCACAGAGTATTCTTTGCATTGTTTCACAGCATATCTGCATTTTGTAATACAGGATTTATGCTTCCTGCAGACGGGATGCTCAATCCGCACATTATTACTAATTATTCTTTTCAGACTGCCATGGTAGTGCTGTATATCTTGGGCGGAATAGGTTTCCCCATTGTATTTATCTTTTACAAACAGTTTAAACTGCTGCTGTTCAATATCTTTAGGAAGATTTTATTCCGTAAAAGCTTTATTCACTCTGCTCACTTTTTCTCAGTCAGTGCAAAGCTGGTACTTTGGACCTCCGTCTTAATTACGGCAATCAGTATGTTAATTTTTACCACCTTAGAATGGAACCATGCCTTGGAAGGTCGTTCTTTTATCGGCAAACTGACGGGAGTATTCTTTTCGGCGACTACACCGAGATATGCCGGAATCAATTTACTGGATATGTCCACACTCTCCTATCCGATACTTGTCTTTTATATGCTTCTGCTGTGGATTGGCGGTTCTCCGGAGAGTACCGGGGGCGGAATCAAGACAACTGTATTTTCATTAGCTTTACTTAATCTTTGGAATACTGCCAAAGGCAAAGATAAAGTTGTGATTTTCGGGTCGGAAATAGGACAGGATACCTTGCGAAGGGCTTATGCAGTCATTTCGGTTTCTATCGTATTGATGGGTATTTTCATTTTCTGGATGTACAGCTTTGACGGAGAATATGATTTAATGCATATTGGCTTTGAAGTTTTCTCTGCCTTTAACAATAACGGGCTGAGTCTGGGAATTACCGACAAAGTTTCTTCTGAAAGCAAATTCATTTTATGCCTGGCCATGTTTGCAGGTCGGGTAGGTACACTTTCTCTGCTCTCTGCATTTTTATACAAAAAACAATTAACCGGTTATAAATACCCAAGTCAGGAGGTTATTTTCTAAAAAAACAGGATTATGAAATTTATAGTGATAGGATTGGGACATTTCGGGTACGCTCTCAGTACCCGGCTCACCCGTATGGGACATGAAGTTTTGGGTGTCGATAAAGATATGGACCGCGTAGAAGCATATAAGGAAGAAATTTCTCACACTCTTTGTCTGGACTCCACGGATCAGGTATCTGTAAAAGGTCTCCCGCTCAAAGATGCCGATGCCGTAATCGTGGCAATCGGAGAAAAAGAAGGGCCTTCCATTATGACAACTGCTCTGCTGAAAAAGCTAAAAGTCGAAAGAATTATTACCAGAGTCATTTCCCCGTTACACAAAACGGTCATCGAAGCAATGGGGATTACAGAATTTATCGACCCGGAAACTGAAACAGCCGAGCGGCTTGCCGGAACACTGGATATCAAGGGAGTGATAGACTCTTTCCAAATTTCGGAGAAATACAGAATCATGGAAATAGATGTACCTATCCGATATGTCGGTCAGTCCATTGCAGATGCCAATTTCAAATTAAAACACAGAGTATCTCTGCTCACTATCATTCGCCGATCTGAAGAAGAAAACTCGTTGGGTATCAATATTTCCGAGCGTCAGGTGTTGGGAGTACTGTCGCCTGATTTCGTTATGGAAGCGAGAGATGTGCTGGTACTGTTTGGGGAGTTAAAAGATATTGAGAAATTAATGAGATAATCATAAACTTTAACGAACTCGAAAAATACAGATTGCAAATACACGATGAAAAGGGCACTTTTGACTATCGGGCTTTTGGTGATATCCAACTCCTTCATGACTCTGGCCTGGTATGGGCATCTTAAGTTTAAACAGATGAATTGGTTCAGTCATCTCAGCCTTGCAGGCATTATCCTGCTCAGCTGGGGTATTGCCCTTTTTGAATATTCTTTTCAAGTACCGGCAAACCGAATAGGATACAGTGAGAACGGCGGTCCTTTTAATTTATGGCAGCTAAAAGTCATACAGGAAGTTATCACATTAGTCGTTTTTATGGCTTTTACCGTTACATTTTTCAAGAATGAAGCTTTTCGACTCAATCACCTGATTGGTTTTTGTTTTTTAGTACTCGCGGTCTATTTCATTTTTAAAAAATAAATAAACACATCCGCTTAATGCTGAATTTATTTGTATTTTGAAGTCATGTCTCCCGTCAACCGATTAGCCGCCAAACTCCATGCACCTGCTGAAAGGCAAATCAAAAAAGGACATCCCTGGGTTTTTGCGAACAGTATTGAAAAACTGACTCCTGATGGTAACGACGGAGATATCGTCATCTTATTCGATCGAAAATCAAACAAAGTCTATGCAGTGGGCTTGTACGACCCGAACTCGGTCATCCGAATCAAAATAATACATCATGGTGGCGGTGTAAAGGTTGACAAAAATTTCTTCAGAGAAAAAGTTTTAAAAGCCTATCAGATACGGAAACCGCTTTTAGAAACAGACACTAATGCTTATCGGCTTATTTTTGGCGAAAATGACGGAATGCCCGGTTTGATCGCAGATGTTTATGCGAATGTGACGGTGTTAAAATTATATTCCCCGGTCTGGCTGCCGTATCTGAATAATCTTGTCGGGATAATCACCGAAATTAATTCCTCCAAAAGTGTTGTTCTGAGACTCAGCAGAAAGCTGCAGCAAAGTCATCCGGAATTAAAAGACGGAGATATTTTATACGGCACTTTGGAGTCTGAAGATGTACTTTTTAGAGAATATGGAGTAAAATTTAAGGCAAATGTGATTCACGGACACAAGACAGGCTTTTTCTTAGATCATCGGGCAAACAGACAACAGGTTGGGCTGATGGCAAAAGACAAGGATGTATTAGATGTATTTTCCTATGCCGGAGGGTTTTCCGTACACGCGCTTGCCGGCAATGCCCGAAGCGTAACAAGTCTCGATATTAGTTCACATGCACTGGAACTCGCTCAATCCAATGCCGAACTGAATTCCCATAAAGGTACGCATCACATCATCTGTGGAGATGCATTTGACAGTATGCAAAAACTAATTGAAGAGAAGAAGCTGTACGATATCGTGATTATAGACCCGCCGTCTTTTGCAAAAAGTAAAGAAGAAGTGCCGGGAGCAATCAGGAAATACGCGGAGCTTGCCGAATTAGGCGTCCGACTGACTAAGAAAGAGGGTGTACTGCTGCTTGCATCCTGTTCGTCCCGGGTAACCGAAACTGAGTTTAAGCAGATTCATCCGCCAGTATTCAAAAAGATGAATGTGAACTATATTTTAGAAAAATTCACTACTCACGATATAGACCATCCCGTTACATTTAAAGAAGGTGCTTATCTCAAATCAGCTTATTACAGACTTGTATAAAATTCGGGATTTTCATAGTTTTAGGCAGAGTACAAGGTTATGAAGATTAAATACAAAAAGTCTCATCTGTCACAAAATCTGATGTATGGTCTGAGTGGTCCTGTCCTTATTGTTATCGGCTCGTTCTTCTTTCTTGACAATATGAAGTACACTCTGATTTTGGTGGGTATCCCCTTTATCTTAGTGCTTTTTGCGCTGTACTATCGTCGCTTCCAATATGTACAAATCAATCACAACACGGTAATTTTGTATGGCCATCCATTCAGGATTGAAAGAATACCTGTTCCTGAAATCCGTTCGGTCAGAAAGCACGCAGGGAAGTATATCCTTTCGACCTCAAAAAAGAATTTAAAATTGATACCGGTATTATAGAAGAAAAATCATTGGAGCAATTGGATTCTGTGCTGAGAAAACTTATTTCTTATTAAAATTTATAACTAAAGGTTATTATATAGTGAAAAGGATTGAAATTATTGAGGGAGACATTACCACTTTCCAAGCAGATGCTATAGTCAATGCAGCCAATCGCTCATTGCTGGGTGGCAGAGGTGTGGACGGAGCTATTCACCGGGCAGCAGGCCCAAAGCTGCTTGAAGAATGCAAAACATTAAAAGGATGTAATACCGGAGAAGCCAAAATAACTAAAGGTTATAATTTGCCGGCAAAATATGTGATTCATACCGTCGGACCTGTTTGGAACGGTGGTAGTCAGAACGAAGAAGACCTTTTAATTCGCTGCTATCAAAACAGTCTGAAAACAGCAGTTGAAAATAATATCTCCACCATAGCTTTTCCCTCTATCAGTACCGGAGTTTATGGTTATCCGATGGAACAAGCCGCAGAAGCTGCTATTCGCACAATCAGTTATTTTCTGCAAACCAATTTATCTGTTAAAAAAGTATTTTTAGTCTGTTTTGGTCAACAGGCTTATACTATTCACAGAAAAAAGTTTGAGGAGATTCAAGACTCTTTGAATATTCAATAATTTCCTGAGTCTCTGACCTGCAATATTCTAATTTTTATTACATTCATTTTTACATTTTTACCCCATATACTATTCAGTTATGCAATACCTCCAAACGGGCATTATCCCCTCCACTCTGAAAGGCATCAGTCAAATCATGCTTCAGGAAAATATTCTGACCGGGCTGTTTTTTCTTGCAGGTATTTTTTACGGGTCTGTAAATATGGGGTTCGCGGCCTTGCTTGCAGCACTTGTCGGCACACTTACTGCCATCGTTTTTAGATTCAATAAGGCGAATATTCAAAGTGGTTTATACGGATTTAGCGCGGCTTTGACTGGTGTAGCTCTTATGCTCTTTTTCAAACCTGTACCGCTCATTTGGGGATGTATTGTACTTGGCTCAATTTTGGCGAGTGTACTTCAACATTTTTTTATTCTGAAAAATATTCCGGTTTATACTTTTCCTTTTGTATTGGTGACTTGGATTCTGTTGTTTACCGGTTCAACTTTCCACCCTGAATATGTGCTTTCTTCTTCTGACGTTTCAGAATATGAATTATACTATTTTGCTATTCGCGGATACGGACAGGTCATTTTTCAGAGTAGTATAATTTCCGGTCTTTTATTTTTTATCGGCGTATTAATCAGTTCACCGATTGCCGCTTTTTACGGATTATTCGCCTCTGTACTTTCAGGTGGTTTGGCACTAATATTTTATACCGATTCACCCGAAGTCGCTATGGGATTACTCAGTTTCAATGCAGTTTTATGCGCTATTGTATTTGCCGGTAAAACTATTACAGACGGCATACTGGTATTCCTGTCTGTTCTTATTGCATTGGCAGTCAGCATTTTATTTTTAAAATACCAGCTCCCGCAGCTTACTTTCCCGTTTGTAGCCGCTTCCTGTACATTGACCTTAGTAAAGAGAACCTACCTGAATGCTCAATAGTCTCAGATCGGCTTACGAAAAATCTTCCTGTATAATCTTGTCAATATTTCTTTCTGCCAATGCTGCAATCACAAAAGCCGGATTGGCGGCGGTCACGCCCGGAACTAAAGTACCGTCATTTACATACAGATTTGGATATTCCAATACTCTTCCCAAAGTATCGGTAGCCTCCCCTATCACGCAACCACCCAACGGATGGTATGATATTTTATTCAAAAACTTATCCGGAATTAACAGGGTGTCCGTCTCCGAACCGGGATTAGCCGCATTAACTACCTCTGTCCAATGTCTCGCTGCTGCGACCGCATCATCCAGTCCAGTTTTATCCCAATCCAAATTTAACTTATCGGTAAGTGGGTCATAAGAATAACTGCCCCTGTATTTGGATAGTGCCAATGCCGCGTGCAGGTGACTGTGTATCTCGGTAAACTTGAAAGGAGAAACCAGTGTAAGCGGCTGGGGAATATTTTCTATCAGTATCGGCACATGAGGATTGTCATAGTATCGTACTGCCAGACCCGGTGCCCACCCGGTATAACCTCCGGTATTTTCTTTGATTACCCGTCTGAAAAAGACTTTTCCGTTTGTACCAAATCCTTTCCCGATTTGACTGTTCAGCTCTCTTAGATTGGACTCCGATTTAGCTTTTAATAACAACTTAATCGTATTGGGCGCTCCGGCACACAAAAAGAGCTTATCACACACAATAATCACTTTTTTCACTACTCGACCGCTCGGATTAATATGATCTGCTTCTACCTCATATTTTTTGTCGGAACGAATAGAAATGTTAGTCACATTAGTCTGGGTATAGACTTGCGTATTCCCGGTTGCAACTGCTCTTTTGATGTAGTTTTTATCCAAACTGTTTTTACTGCCGTTACGCGTTCCAAACATACCGTCGCCATATATAAAGTCAGGCGATAATTCTCCCCTCATCTCCTGACGTACTATATCCCAGTTGTATGATGCTACAAGCCTTCTTGTCTTCATGCCGGCTTTTTCTGCCTGATCAGTAAAAGCTCTTGAATACAGATAATATTCCGACTGGTAAATGTCTTCGGGTATGTCGTCAAATTTTATTTCCTGCCGAACCTTATCAAAGTATTTTTCGTCCATCTCATCATACGATATTTCAGACGGGAAAACCTGTTCAAAAGAAAACTTATCCGGTTTGACAAAAGTGGCGCCAAACACCAAACTACCCCCACCCAGTCCAGCCGCATTAAAAATGGTCATGTTCTTATGCTTGTTGTACTCAATGACCCCGGTATATTTTGAAATGGGAACAGACAGATTAATGATGGGAATAAATGCGTCTTTCCTGAGCCAGGTGGACCGCTTATCCACTTTGCCTAATGAACAAAAATCATTACTCTCCCACGAACGACCACGTTCTATCAGCATATTTTTAATGCCTTTTTGGGACAATCTCAATGCAGTAACAGATCCGCCAAATCCGGAGCCTATAATTAACACGGGAGTTTCTAATCTCACTTCCTGCGGCTCTAAAATATCTTTCTTACAGCCCGCTGCAATTCCCACACCGGCTATAGATGAAATTTTCAAAAATTTTCTTCTGTCCATGTCCCCAATTTAGGGACTTTATCATATTCACATATTTGGATTATATTATTTGCGACAAAAAAGTCGCTTTATTGATAAATATCAAATGCATGCAGTGGATTTTTGCAAGAATCTAAATCATCACTACTCATTTATTGTCGTTGGGGCAACAGAATGGATTTACTTATTGACATTCTGCACTGTGTCCGTCTCTGGCGAATCAGCCACCATATTCCCTGCTGTGAACGACTAATTTCGTCACTGCTACCCTGTTTAAAATTTTGGTGTAAGCTTATTGCTTCTGTCTAATGAAAAAGAGTTTCTACAAAAGCCCGTCTGTTGAAGACCTGTAACTGCCCCATCTGCTCACCCAGACCAATATATTTGACCGGAATTTTAAATTCATCTGCAATGCTGAGTACAACTCCGCCTTTGGCCGTGCCGTCCAGTTTGGTGATAGCAAGTGCGGTAACTTGTGTGGCTTCTGAAAAATGCCTGGCCTGTTCTAAGGCGTTTTGACCTGTAGTGGCGTCTAAGACTAACAACACTTCATGCGGTGCATCCGGTATGACTTTGGACATCACTCTCTTAATCTTGGTCAGTTCGTCCATCAGACCTTTCTTGTTGTGCAACCGCCCTGCGGTATCGACCAGTACCACATCGGCATTTTTTGCTACTGCGGACTGTACAGTATCATACGCCACTGCTGCCGGATCACTTCCCATAGCTTTTTTTACGATAGGAACACCGACACGCTCTGACCAAATATTCAGTTGATCTACTGCTGCGGCCCTAAATGTATCCGCCGCTCCCAATACGACCTGATAGCCTTGTTTTTTGAATTGGTGTGACAACTTGCCTATGGTAGTAGTTTTGCCGACACCATTGACCCCGACAACCATGATTACATAAGGCTTTTTGTCTTTTGGGAGCTGATAGCTTTCTATGTCCTGAGTATTGTTTTCTTCGAGAAGAAGAGAGATTTCATTGTATAGGATATTGTTGAGTTCCTTAGTATTGATATACTTATCCTGCGCTACTTTTTCTTCTAATCGGTCGATAATTTTAATGGTGGTTTTCAGGCTGACATCCGAGGTGATTAAAATTTCTTCCAACTCATCGAGAAACTCAATGTCCACAGTAGATTTCCCGGCAACTGCTTTTGAGATTTTAGAGAAAAAGCCCTGCTTGGTTTTCTCCAGACCCTGTTCCAATTGCTCGGATTCTTCTTTTACCTGTTCTTCGGTCTTATCTTTCCCGAACCACTTTTTTAAGATACTCATAGCTGTTAGTATAAATAGGAATAGCTTCTCTAAAAAATCAGAGAAGCTAAGATACTTTATTTTCAGTAAACGCTTAAGCTTTAAGTTCCTGCTGAACTAAGTCTTTGTGTACAAACTTTTCCTGGAAAGAATAGGCTCCTGTTGTATCAGACTTAATAGCTTTGATCACTTTCACCATAGTCTTGGAATCAACAGCTTTACCTCTGTCAACCCTTGCGTTTTTCGATGCTTTTTTTGCCATAATTATTTAATTTCTTTGTGAATAGTATATTTTCTCAAAATTGGATTATACTTCTTCAATTCGATTCTTTCAGGAGTATTTTTTCTGTTTTTCACAGTAATATATCTCGAAGTACCCGGCATTCCGCTTTCTTTGTGTTCAGTACATTCCAAAATTACCTGTATTCTGTTTCCTTTTTTCTTGGCCATAGTTGTCTAAATTAAAAGTTTAAAACTATTTCTCCTTTCTTCTCTAACTCTTTCAAATAGGCGTAAACACCTTTTTTGCTGATTGTACGAAGAGCCTGAGTTGAAATTTTTAGTCTTATCCAACGATCCGCTTCCGGGATATAGAAACTCTTAGTTTGTAAATTCGGATTGAACTTACGTTTTGTTTTCCTGTTGGAATGCGAGACCTTATTGCCTGTCATAGGTCCCTTTCCTGTTAGCTCGCAAAACCTTGCCATATCTTGTTTTTTTTACTTTTAAAGCCTTTTATTCCAAATAATAAAATATTCTTCTTTCTGTGACCCCGGAGAGATTCGAACTCCCAATCTTCTGATCCGTAGTCAGATGCTATATCCAATTAAGCCACGGGGCCGAATAAAATCCAGTTCTCACTTTCATTCAGAGGTGCAAAGATAAAGATATTTTATTTAAAATCAACAGCATTTGCTTAAAAAAACTACTGTGCTGTTAATTTATTGTTTCCTGTTTAAGCCGTAATCACAAACTGATTTTTCCTGTAATTTTACTTTTACTCTGCCTGTATAATTTTCAAGAAAAAAGCCTCCGGCAAAAGATACCGAAGGCTTAAATATGTTTGTTTTAACCTAAAAAATCAACCTTTAAGCTTTTTGATTGCTTCCGTTAACTTAGGAACTACTTCAAATGCATCTCCTACGATTCCGTAATCTGCTGCTTTAAAGAATGGAGCTTCAGGGTCTTTATTGATGACTACAATCACTTTTGATTGGTTGACGCCTGCAAGATGCTGAATGGCTCCGGAAATACCGATTGCAATGTACAGATTTGGGCGAATAGCTACACCTGTCTGCCCTACGTGTTCGTGATGAGGTCTCCAACCCACATCCGCCACTGGTCTGGAACAGGCAGTAGTCGCACCCAATGCATCTGCAAGGTCTTCGATAATTCCCCAGTTTTCAGGTCCTTTCATTCCACGACCTGCAGAAACGACTAATTCTGCTTCCGGCAATGGTAGTCTGTCACCGACAGCTTTATCCACACTGATTACTTTTACTTTTGAGCTTGGAACATCTACAGATATGCTTTCTACAGCCGCTGTACCCGAACCTTTTTCGGCTCCGTATGAATGTGGCACTAATCCTATTATCTTAACTTCTGTATCAATTTTGACGTAAGAGAAAGCTTTTCCTGAAAAAGAGGTTTTCTTTACTACAAAGCCGTTGGACGTATCCGGAAGTGCAACTGCACCCGAAACCAGTCCGGCCTGAAGTCTTACAGATAATCTCGGGGCAATAGCCTTACCGGATGAACTGTGAGAAAGTACAATAACCTGAGCTCCGGCAGTTTTGGCAGCCTGCTCAATCACAGCGGCATATACACCGGTATCAAAAGAATCCAAAGCGGAGTCGGAAGCATGCAGAATTTTTGAAGCACCATATTCTCCCAATCCGGCAAGCTGACCGTTATCTGCTGTACCTAAAGCAAGTCCGACAGCTTCTGTTCCCAATTGCTTCGCTAATGCCGAAGCATAAGACGCAGCTTCGTTTGTATTTGATTTAATTGTTCCTCCAATGGAATCTACTAAGAATAATACTGACATGATTTAGATTACTTTTGCTTCGTTATGTAATAAATTGACCAACTCTTCCACATTGTCCGGATCAATAAGCCTGACATCTGATTTTGCCGGAGGCAGCTCGTATTTTGCTATAGAGGTATAGCCCTGTGTGCTTGATGTCGGTACTACATTCAAAGGTTTTCTTTTTGCGGCCATAATACCTTTCATATTTGGAATTCTTTGTTCCGCCATTCCTTTTGCAGCACTCAATACAAATGGTGTATTCACTTCTACAATTTCTTTCCCGCCTTCTATTTCACGAGAGATTGTAGCCGTGTTTCCATTCAAATCTAATTTTGCGGCATAAGAAACAAAAGGCAAGTCCAATAACTCCGCCAGCATTCCTCCAATATTGGAACTGTTGTGGTCAATAGTTTCTTTACCCAAAAGAATGACATCGTAGTTCCCTGCTTTTGCTGCATTGGCAATATTGGAAGCTATAGTAAATGAGTCAGCTTCTCCGTCTAAATCTACGCGAATTGCATCATCAGCACCTATAGCAAGGGCTTTGCGGATAACCTGATCATTTGAGCCGGGACCTACGTTGATTACTGTAACAGATCCTCCATTTGCTTCTTTTAACTCCAATGCACGCACCAATGCGTACCACTCATCATAAGGATTCAGAATCCACTGAACCTTATCTGCGTTGAATTTAGTGTCGTTGTCCGTGAAAGAAATTTTCGTCGTTGTATCCGGCACTAAACTAATACATACCAAGAATTTCATATTTATAATTGAATTTTGTTATTTAACGATTAGCGAAATTAGACAATTCTAATTACATTTTATAATCTGTCTAAACAAGAGTTGTGTTTAGTGTAACTTCCATGTAACAGATAACATTTTTTAAATACTCACAGACCGGAAAATTAGCTTTGTTTATCTGTTTTCTGCTCGTGCTTTCTGATTGCTGAAAGTTTGTTTTAGCACTTTTATGTTTCGTACAGTTTCCGTTATAAAGCATTGTACGAATGGTGTTTTATCATTTTTTACTCAGGTTGATTTTATAGACTTTAAAACTTTTCGAGGGTTTATCTTTATCTTTATTTTTATACAAAACTGTTTAAGTTTAGCTTTGTCAGTTCGGTTTTATTATTGAAAATCTTAAAAATTATTTAATGTCAAACTTCATAGAGCAAGCCGTATTTCAATCCGGTCTTTTTCATAAAACCACTCCTTTGCTGATTGCCTGTAGCGGAGGGAAAGATTCTATGACTTTGCTCTTTGCTTTGATTCGGCAGGGGGTTGAAAATATCCATGCGGCACATTGCAATTTTCAGTTGAGAGGTGAAGAATCTGACGGAGATCAGCTCATGGTCCAGAATTTTTGCCGGGACAAAGGGATACCCTTTCACACAGTCCGTTTCGAGACAGAAAAATATGCAAAAGAGCAAAAAATTTCTACTCAAATGGCAGCCCGGGAATTAAGATACGAATGGTTGGAGAAAATTCGCAGGGAAAACGGGCTTCACTTAATTGCAGTAGCCCATCATAAAGATGATCAGACGGAAACCATTTTGCTCCAGATGATTCAGGGTACAGGGCTTAAAGGGCTTAAAGGCATGCTGCCCAAAAACGGTAAGATTGTTCGCCCTCTTTTGAATGTAAGCCGGGAAGAAATCAATGCCTACGTGGCTCAGAATGATATACCGTACAGAGAAGACAGTTCCAATTTTTCTACGGATTATAAAAGAAATTTTATCCGAAAAAAAATATCCCCTCTGATTGAACAGCTCAATCCCAATTATTTGCAGGAGTTTTCTGACTTTGCTCAGAGAATGCACGAAAGCTTTTTCCTTTTTAATGAACAGGTCAACAAAATCAGAAAAAATGTTTTAGCGGATTGGAAGGAAGGCTTTTGTTTTTATTATACATCTCTAACCGAACACCCTTCAAGAGATACGCTGTTTTTTGAATTACTTTCTCCGTTCGGACTCAATAGATATCAGGTAAAAGAAATTGTTTTAAATGTAACCGGACACAAAAGAAAAAACATCTCCGGACAAACGTTCTATTCCGAAAGCCACCGTTTTATTATGGCTAAAAAATCGATCTACATTTTGCCGATAAATGCTGATCTGACCTCTATGCTCACTTTTGACAAATGGCCCGGACAAATTGTATTTAATGAGTACAGGATAGCAGTGGATATAAAACCTGTCAATAAAGTAAATTTGAAAAAATCAGCCCGATTTGCGTATCTGGATGCAGATAAAATTGATTTTCCCGTATTAATTCGCTACCTGGAGAATGCAGATTATTTTTATCCTTTTGGGCTGGGGAAAGCTCAAAACCCAAATAAAACAGGAAAGAAAAAACTATCCAAATTTTTCAAAGATGAAAATATTTCATTGGCAGAGAGGGAGAGAGTTCCGTTAATTTTCAGTAAAGACAGACTGCTGTGGGTAGTCGGGTACAGGATTGACGATCGTTTTAAAATTACCGAAAAGACTAAGCGGGTTGTGCAACTTACGATTCATAAGGGATTATAATTCTTATAGCCATGTCGTTTAGTTCACAAAATGAATTGCTTTTAGATCCGCTAAAGCGGATGACGTAAATCAATTCATTTTGTATAATAAATGTCATGCTGCGGTCAGTGAGACTTCGACGTGAGCTCAGTCGAACGTTTATCGAACTGAAAGCATCTCAAGGACTTATATGGCTTGAGACCCTTGACAGGGTGACTGTGTCGATGGTTGAGGGCGATTCGTCAGAGGCGAACGAAACCACAAATGGGAATATCACTTCGAGTTATACTAATTTGAAATTCAAAATAGACCGATAAAGCGAAACCTTATTTTGGTATTATGTCGTGGTTACAAACGGTATAAATTGGAGGATTCTCTTCCTACTGTAAAAAACGAAAGGCTGCCTGCAATGACAGACAGCCTTTATCTCAAAAAAATATTTTAGTCTTCGCTCTTCTCTTCTGTTCCTTCAGAACCTTCCGCTTCTTCTGCTTCATCCTCACTGTCTATGCCGCTTTCCCCTCTCAGAGCTCTTGGAATTTCAATAGAGGCAATAGGAATATTCGGAGAGTTCATAATCTGGAAACCTTGTTCCGGAAGATCTTTCACTTTCACAGACTGACCCAATTTTAAAGGAGTAATATCTACTTCAATCGTATCTTTTAATGTCTCGGGAGTAGCTTTCACTTTAAGTTTTCGAACTTTTACGAGCAATTTTCCACCAAGTCTGACACCCGGAGAACGTCCTGTGATTTTAACAGGTATTTCTGTGGTGACAGAAATGCCCGGAAGCAGTTGATGGAAATCTATGTGTAAAATTTCATCAGTAACCGGATGAAAGGCAATACTTTTTAAGAGTGCCTCATATTTTTTCCCGTCAATTTGAAGTTCTACTTTGTAGAAATTAGGCGTATAGACCAAATTTCTCAAATTGCTGAGTGTGGTAGTAAAATGAATGGTTTCTTCATTTCCTCCGTAAAGCACGCACGGAATAAGTCCGGCGCTTCTGTCTGCTTTACTGGCCTTTTTACCAACCTCCGTTCTAAGTTTGCCGTCAATGGTAAATGTTTTCATGGCTTTTTAAGATTTTGATTTTTGAATAAATAATGAATTTATGGATTTATACTCGTGGGCATTGCGAATTGCTCTGGCAAATAGCGACGCCACGGATAATGTTTTTATTTTTTGAGACTCTTGTTTAAGAGGAATCGTATCACACACAACCAATTCTGTCAGCTGCGAATTTTCGATTCTTTCATAAGCTTTGCCGGACAGAACCGGATGCGTAATTAATGCCCGCACACTTTTAGCTCCCTTTTCCATGATAAGATTCGCGGCCGAAGCTAATGTTCCGCCCGTATCAATCAAATCATCCACAAGAACTACATTTTTATCGGTCACATCTCCAATCAGTCTCATGGATTCAATCTCATTGGCTTTCGTTCTGTGCTTATCACAAATGACTAAATCACCTCCTACAATATTAGCGTAGTATCTGGCGCGCTTGATACTTCCTACATCTGGTGAGGCAAAGCATAAATCCGGAATATCTAAATTTTCGATATAAGGAACAAAGATGGCAGAAGCATCTAAGTGATCCACCGGGATATTGAAAAAACCCTGTATTTGAGGTGCGTGCAAGTCCATCGTCATGACACGCCCTGCACCTGCTGCGGTGAGCAAATCGGCCACTAATTTGGCTCCTATCGCAACTCTTGGTTTATCTTTTCTGTCCTGGCGAGCCAAGCCAAAATATGGCATTACCGCTACGATGTAGCCGGCAGAAGCCCTTTTGGCAGCATCTATCAGCATCAGCAGTTCCATCAGATTGTCTGAAGGTGCAAAAGTAGATTGAACAATAAATACAAAAGACCCCCGAACTGATTCCTGAATAATGGGTTCGAACTCTCCGTCACTAAACTCTAACACTTCCACGTCAGTCAACGCATTACCATAGCTCTCGCTTATTTTATCTGCTAAATAATAGGTGGCGCGTCCGCTAATAATTTTTACATCAGGAAGAACCATGAAGTCAGTTAGATTGATTTGTGCGGCAAAGATAAAACTTTAAAATTGATTTTATATTTTAAAATAATACCAATTTGAAATTCAAAATAGACCGATAAAGCGAAACCTTATTTTGGTATTATGCCGTGGTTACAAACAAACAGAACAATGAGATAAAATCGAAATTGTTCTATATTGGTTGTCCAAACGGTATAAACTCTGAAATCAGAATAAGATAAGTGACTGCGCGGTAGCTGAACGGCTCGATTATGACCCACCAATCACGGTGGCTGAGGAGCGATAGCGTACTCGAAGCCACATATTAGAAAAGTCACTTCCCCATCACTGGCGGAAGCAACCGCATTCCTACTACGCTGCTATAAGCCGTCTATATATTATTAAGGATGCGATGAAACAAATAAATGTACAGTTGCTTGTTAGCCATTGAGTGCTTAATTATCTGACTGCCTTTATTACGGGGAACTGGTTTTGCGGATGGACATTCGTCCTCTTAATAATTAGGTGGCAATCTGCGACCGGAATCTTCAAGGTATAAATTACAGGAATCATTTATTTCTGGCCTCCTTTTTTTTATTCATATTGTTGTAGTTTATTATAAGGAGGACGAAGATTAAAACTGTAAGAACTCCGCTAAAAAAAGATATAGTGGAAAAGTCGTTGTGTACAAACATCAGAATAACTAAAACGAGCTGAATCGCAAGTAATAATATTGTAACTATTTGGTATATTTTAACTCTCATAGTTTGTGCGGTCTGTTTGTTTAAAATTACTCATACACTTTTAAAAATGAAAGAATCAGACTGAAATTATAAAAATGGCGGTATTTCGAGAGTGCTTTGAGGGTCTCAGCAACCCCCTCAATGTCCACCTTGGTGGAAGGGGCTAAAATCCTAAACGCGGTTATTGAGGATGACGACGATGCGATACCTAACCACGCCGTGATGGTCTCCACCTCAGTCACCCTGTCAAGGGTCTCATACAGACTCGTAAAGAGACGCTTCCAGTTCGATAAACGTTCGACTGAGCTCACGTCGAAGTCTCACTGACCGCAGCGTGACGATATAGTAAAATGTCATTCTGTACTGCGTCCACTTCTGCTGAGAGCGTCTGATGATTCCCCCTTTCAGGCAAATAATTTTTCTTCTGTCCTGTTTTTTTAGAAAAAAAGGACTAAAAAAATCGCACCTAATAAAAAATGCCACCCACTATTTCCTCAATGTCTAAACCATTTGAAAGTCGCTACGCTACATTTTTCTATATTTAACATTTCTGCCACCAAATGATTTCACGACATTTTTTGAAAGTGGGTACCCGGCACCTTTTTATTAAAGTGCTCGCGAAGCGCAGAGTAGCGTGGTCACGGAGGGGACGCGTGACCACGCCGTGATGGGTCTCGACTCAGTCATCCTGTCAAGGGTCTCATACAGACTCGTAAAGAGACGCTTCCAGTTCGATAAACGTTCGACTGAGCTCGCGTCGAAGTCTCACTGACCGCAGCGTGACGGTATAGTAAAATGTCATTCTGCTGAGGGTCTCATACAGACTCGTAAAGAGACGCTTCCAGCGTGACGGTATAGTAAAATGTCACCTTGCTAAGGGTCTAAAATCCTAAACGCGGTTATCATCAGGATGACGACGATGCGATACCTGAGGAGGTGGCTGAGGTTACTCGAAGCACTCTCGAAGGTGGAGCAACTCGAAGCGCGGTCATTGGGCATCAGCCGAAATGACATTTCTGCCTGTGGTTTCGGCGCCGCTCAACCACCACATAATCAAACCACCCCAACCATAGCGCGGTCATTGAGCGTCAGCCGAAATGACGTTCCCGTCTGTGGCTTCGAGTACGCTATCGCTCCTCAGCCACCGCGTAGTCGGGGAGTCATAACCGAATCGCTCAACTATCGATATGGTCACCCTGTCAAGGGTCTCATACAGACTCGTAAAGAGACGCTTCCAGCGTGACGGAATTCAGAATGACGGTTTGCCGGAACGTCACCCTGCTAAGGGTCTCAAACCATCTTGCCATTGAGACGCTTCCAGTTCGATAAACGTTCGACTGAGCTCACGTCGAAGTCTCACTGACCGCAGCGTGACGCTTTGTAAACTGCTATGCTGAACATCCCATCATGCTGTATTCTACGATTAAGGCTAAGGGTGTCGCATCTCATTTTTTTGCGAAAAAACTTAACTAAACGGCATTGAATTGGATATTGTTACAGAAGTTACAGTTCATCCCGGATTTAAGTTTTAGTTTTGAAAATTAAAATGTGATTATGAAAAAGATAACTATACTGTTTGCGGTTTCACTATTGTGGTTTGCATATTCCTGTCAGAACGACTCCAAGAAAGTTCAGAGTGAGACGAATTCAGAATTTTCTGTTGAGCAAATAAAGGAGTTGAAAGTTTTGGGGGATTCGATTTCCACGATTGCACAAAAAACGCTGATGTCCAATGTGATGGAGGCAGTCCAAAAAGGTGGTTTCGCGTATGCAGTAGAGTTTTGCAATGCGGAAGCCATTCCTTTGACAAATCATGCCGCAGATGATTTTGGAGGAACAATACAAAGAATAACCGATAAAAACAGAAATCCGGATAATGCGCTGAAGACAGATGCTGATCGGGATGTCTTTAATCGTTTTAAAGAGCAGCCGGATATGCAGGACAGTCTTGTTTTTACCGGGAATGATTTTTTGTACTACAAACGTATTAATCTCGGTATGGAAACCTGTCTCAATTGTCACGGAACCGCCGAAACGGTCAACCCGGATGCTTTGGAGAAAATTCAAAAACTTTATCCGGAAGATAAGGCTCTTGGATACATCCTTAATGAATTGAGAGGAGCATGGAAAATCACTCTGCCGACTAAAGCAGAAATATAGTTCAGATGAAAAGTCTGTCAGCTAAAGTATCTATATCAGCTGATTGAGTTTTTGCTGTAGTTCCTGCACTTTATTTCTGATACGCACTCTGAGGTTGTCTGATACGGGCACCAATGGCAATCGGACATTATCGTTTGAGATTACTCCAAGTTCTTTCAATGCGCATTTCACACCTGCCGGATTCCCTTCTTCAAACATCAGTTCGATGACATCAATCATTTCGCGAAATATTTTTCCCGAATGTTCAAAGTTTCCGTTTAAGGCCTGATGTACCATGGTAGTAAACAGTTTGGGCATTGCATTGGTCAAAACAGAGATGACCCCGTCATATCCTATGGCCACCTGAGGTACGATAAGTTCATCACTGCCGGACAACAAAAAGAAATGATCGGGCTTGTTTTTGGCTAATTGCGAGATTTGTTCCATGTTTCCGGTAGCTTCTTTAATACCTATAATGTTTTCAAAGTCGCGCGCAAGCCGGAGAGTAGTTTCTACATCAATATTGCCGGATGTTCTGCTCGGGACATTATACAGGATAATTGGGAGGGGGGTGCTGGAAGCAATCATTTTGTAATGCTGATAGATGCCTTCCTGAGTCGGCTTGTTATACGCCGGAGAAACAGACAAAATTGCATTCACACCCGAAAGATCAAAGTTTTTTAAATCGTCGGCTAAAGCTGCTGTGTTATTACCGCCAAAACCGGCAATTACGGATACTCTTTTATTGTTGACCTCTACCGCTTTTTTTATAAGCTTTTGCTTTTCATCCTTATTTAAGGTGACGGACTCGCCTGTGGTACCTAATACTACAATATTATCCACACCGTTTTCAATCACATA
Source organism: uncultured Chitinophagales bacterium (assembly GCA_964653095.1). Lineage (GTDB taxonomy): Bacteria > Bacteroidota > Bacteroidia > Chitinophagales > JADIYW01 > JAMLHH01. Next base: position 7,327 of record CAZZEH010000024.1, on the reverse strand, counting down.
GTTGATTAGCCTTTCAAACTCATTGTAATCAATGTTTTTTTGTTTGTCAAATGGAGTAACAAGAGCAACTCCGACACCTCTTAAATTAGGAGTATTCATACTTTTAGAATAAATATTGATCTAATGCCTGAATCATACCGCGAATATCGTTTTTATTTTTTGCCAAAAGGATACAATCATAAGGGTCTAATGTATTTTTTTCATTAAATCCTATCCTGCAGCCGGCTCTCGATAAAGTAAAAATATATTCAAAAGGCACTATTTCTTTGGGAGCAAAGTTAATTAAAATGTCAAAAGGATATTTTATAAAAAAACCGCTGGTACCGCCTTTTGGTTTGCCAAACCACGTAATGTCTTTCGGAGATATGTATGGGAACAAGTAGTTTTTGCTGTGGTTTCTATTGCTCAGAAAACCAAGTATTTGAACGTCTTTTCCTTCTTTTTTAAGAGTTTCCGCATATTCGACAATTATATCGCCGTCCGCAGCATTGTCTGCCTGAAAAAGAATACCGATTTTCTCGGCTTTTCCTACCGGCATCAACTTACGCGGAACGTTTGAAACTATCTTTTTTTTGATAAAACGCTCTAAAACTGCATGTCTCAATGTTTCCCAAAAATTTAGCATAAAACAGACACGCAAAGATAAGATTAAACAGATGAAAATAAATATAAACAGGAATGATGTTTTGAAGTATTGATTTATGAATTACGTTTGTTTATAAAGCTTAATTAATTCAATTAAACAAAGTTTATGATATGACTGCTGATGTATCATTTTTTTGTATTAATAAAGTGTGGAATCTTTTTCAATGTACGCTCTGGTTTTTGCTGGATTAATCAATGCTTAACATACTTTATTGAGATTTAAAATAAGAAATCCCTATCTTCGCGACGAATCAAAAAAATACCTTATGTCACAAAGTTATAAAGTTCCTCAGGGAGTAGAAATCAAAGGTGTTTTCGTACCTGAGTTTGCTGAAATTCTTACACCTGAAGCATTGGAGTTTGTTGCAGAACTTCAAAGAAAATTCAATGCAACGCGTCAAGAGTTGTTGCAGACAAGAGTAGAAAGACAGAAAACTTTGGATCAGGGGGTATTGCCGGATTTTGATCCTGCCACCAGATCTATCAGAGACGGAGATTGGACAGTTGCTCCATGCCCTGCCGATATACAGGACAGAAGAGTAGAAATTACCGGGCCTGTGGACAGAAAAATGGTCATTAACGCTTTAAACAGCGGTGCAAAAGTTTTTATGGCAGACTTTGAAGATGCCAACTCTCCAACATGGGAAAATAACGTCGGCGGTCAAATCAACGTGAGGGATGCCAACAGAAAAACAATTGCTTTTGAAGATGAAAGAAGAGGTAAATCTTATAAACTGAATGATGAAGTCGCAGTTCTTTTTGTACGTCCGAGGGGATGGCATATGGAAGAGAAGAATGTATTGGTAGATGGTGAACCCATCTCAGCTTCTATCTGGGATTTTGGTTTGTATTTTTTCCACAATGTGAAGCAGAGGTTGGAAAACGGCAGTGGGGTATATTTCTATCTTCCAAAAATGGAACACCATCTTGAAGCAAGATTGTGGAGAGATATTTTTATCCTTGCCGAAAGCCGTCTGAATGTTCCTTTGGGTACAATTAAAGCCACTGTGCTGATTGAAACTATCATGGCTACATTCCAGCTTCATGAAATTTTATTCGAATTGAGAGATCACTCTGCAGGTTTGAACTGCGGTCGTTGGGATTACTTGTTTTCTTACATCAAAAGATTAGTAAAAAACGATGAATTCCTGATTCCGGACAGAGCTCAGGTGACTATGAATGCGCCATTTATGAAAGCCTATACTGAATTGGTCATTAAGACTTGTCACCAGAGAGAGGCATTTGCTATGGGCGGTATGGCTGCTCAAATCCCGATTAAAGGAGATGAGGCTGCTAACAATGCCGCTCTGGAGAAAGTTCGTCAGGACAAAGAGAGAGAAGCCAAGGCGGGACACGACGGAACTTGGGTGGCTCACCCGGGTCTGATTCAGGTAGCAATGGAAGAATTTAACAAGTATATGCCTACTCCTAACCAGATACATGTGAAGCGTGAAGATGTCAATGTAACCGCAGCCGACTTGTTGGAGATTCCAAAAGGTACTATTACAATGGGTGGTCTGAAAACTAATATTGACGTAGGTATCCAGTATATCGAAGCATGGTTGAGAGGGAACGGTTGTGTACCTATCTATAATCTGATGGAGGATGCTGCTACTGCAGAGATTTCCAGAACTCAGGTATGGCAGTGGGTCAAGCATCCGAAAGCTATCATGGAAGACGGCACTAAGGTAACTGCCGAATTAGTTCAGAAATTGATTGCAGAACAAAAAGAAATTTACAAACAGCAGTATGGCGATGCTTATGCCAGCACAAAGTTTGATTTAGCTATTGAGCTGTTTGAAAAAATGAGCCTTGCCGAAACTTTGGAAGAATTCCTAACATTGGAAGCTTACAACTTTATATAAAATTAAGAATTGAGGGGAGAACAATATGCTCTCCTCTTTTATTTTAAATAGAGAAATTTTTTAACAAACAAATTTATTTATAAACTCAAACTAATTATGGGAAATCAAAAATCAGCTTATGTTTCAGCATTGGAAAGGGTGCGTGAGCTTAAAGCAAAGTATGGACAAACTTGGGATGCAATAGTTCCGGAAGATGCTGCTCGTTTAGTAGTTCAAAACCGTTTCAGAACCGGTCTTGATATTGCTAAATACACTGCTGCTATTATGCGTGAAGATATGGCAGAGTACGATGCAGACCACACAAAATACACTCAGTCTTTGGGATGCTGGCACGGATTTATTGCCCAGCAGAAAATGATTGCGGTAAAAAAACACAGAAAAACAACTGAAAAAAGCTATCTGTACCTTTCAGGATGGATGGTAGCAGCTCTTCGTTCTGAGTTCGGCCCACTGCCTGACCAGTCAATGCACGAAAAAACTGTAGTTCCTTACGTAATTGAAGAAATCTACAACTTTTTGAGACAGGCAGATGCTGTTGAACTAAACGATCTTTTCCGTCGTAAAGAATTGGGCGAAGATGTTCAGGATGAAATCGATAACTTTGAAACTCACGTAGTTCCTATTATCGCTGACATCGACGCGGGTTTTGGTAACGCCGAAGCTACCTACCTGTTGGGTAAGAAAATGATTGAAGCGGGTGCTTGTGCTCTCCAGATTGAGAACCAGGTATCTGACGCTAAACAGTGCGGACATCAGGACGGTAAAGTAACTGTTCCTCATGCTGAGTTTCACGCAAAACTGAATGCTCTTCGTTACGCTTTCCTTGAGTTGGGCGTTGATGACGGTATTATTGTGGCACGTACTGACTCTGAAGGTGCAGGTTTGACTCAGGCTATTCCTGTATCTGAAGAAGAAGGAGATTTGGCTTCTAAATATATCAGCTTCCTGAAAACAGAAGAAGTTGATATCGCTGACGCTAAGCCAAATGAAGTATTGATTAAGAAAGACGGTAAACTACACCGTCCGGTTCGTCTTGCAAGCGGCTTGTACGAATTTGCTCAGGGTACTAACATCGACCGCGTTGTTTTGGACTGTGTAGAAGCTCTTAGAGCCGGTGCAGATTTGTTGTGGATTGAGACTCCGACCCCGGACGTGAAGAAAATTGCGGATATGGTGAACCGTATCAAGGAACAGGAGCCATCCGCTAAGTTGGTGTACAACAACTCTCCATCCTTTAACTGGACTCTGAACTTCCGTCAGCAGGCTTATGATGCGATGGTTGAGGCAGGTGAAGATGTTTCTGCATACGATCGCGCTGATTTGATGAACGTTAAGTATGATGACACGGAGCTTTGTAACAGAGCGGACGACATGGTACGCACATTCCAGGCGGACGCAGCTCGTGAAGCAGGAGTATTCCATCACTTGATTACATTGCCTACTTACCATACTAACGCACTTCAAATGAACGACCTTGTAGAAGGTTACTTCGGTGATGAAGGTATGTTGGCTTATGTTAGAGATATTCAGCGTCAGGAAATCCGTAAGGAAGTATCCTGCGTAAGACACCAGCGTATGGCAGGTTCTGACATCGGTGATGACCACAAAGAGTTCTTCTCCGGTGAGCACGCTCTTAAAGCAGGCGGTGCCAAAAACACCTCTAACCAGTTCTAATCAAACTTTAATTAGAATAAAATATTTGAGGGTCTCGGAAGAGACCCTTTTTGTTTTTTGGAGTTTCAACGGGCTATGCATTAGTAAATCTATTCCGAATCAAAATAGACCGATAAAGTGAAACCTTATTTTGGTATTATGCCGTGGTTATAAATAAATAGAATAATGAGATAAAATCAAAATTGGTCTATATTTTTTGTCCAAACGGTATTAGTTGCTCCACTGACTTATTCTCTGTAACCATATGGTGGCTGAGGTACCCGAAGCCCGGTGGCTATGCTTTTCGATAATAAGCCCCTGGTTTATTGCTCTTTTGCTTCTCATAATGAAATCTAATGCATAATCCGGGTTTAATTGATATTTGTATAGTTGTTTTTGAATTTGCGGCTATATATTTTGGATAAAAAAGGTTTTTTGTTTTGTAATATATTAACTTTATTACTGTAAGGTCTTATGAAAGCAATTATTACATCCATTTTTTTACTCTTCGGGTTCAGCCTGATATACGGTCAGGATGAGTCGATTCTTGTATTTGATGGAGCTTTTATAAATATCCATAATGCAGCCAATATAGTTATAGATAATCCGCATGACGCAGCCATTCAGAGAACAGTTAATGGCGGTCACATCATTTCAGAAGGCGAAAATAATAATGTGAGATGGAATATTGGTGCGGAAGCGGGTAATTATTTGGTGCCGTTTGGATTTGGCACCACCCATTTGCTACCGCTTGCATTCAGCACATACGGCGGAGCAGGTAATGGTTATATTGAAATGGCGACTTATGGCGGGTCGGATTGGGAAAACAGTACTTATTTACCCACGGGGATTTCTAATTTCCATGGATTTTCCGGACCGGATAACTCGGCCTATGCGATGGACAGATTTTGGAAGATAAAAGCCAGGGGATATAATTCGGGGAATAATGATAAACCTAATTTTGGCTCGCTGATGTTTGGATACAGGCTGGAAGAACTTCAGCCGGACAATACAATCAGAGAAAATGAGGTGATGGTACAGCGTTATAATCCTGATTTGGACAGTTGGTATGATTTTCTGCCGGGTGGAGGAAATGCGGCCGTGGATAATGTTAATCGTACCGTGACAATACCGCTTGGAGTGCATAAAGAGCAGATTTATGACTGGTGGGTAATCGTAGATAAAATCAGCCCGCTTCCGGTAGAGTTGCTCGGGTTCACCGCTGAAGCCGTCGAAAATGCCGTGCATTTACAGTGGAAAACAACTTCAGAAAAGAACAGTGAAAAATTTATAGTAGAACGTTCTGTTGACGGAGAAAATTGGGAATATGTTTTTGAGGTCGCGGCTCAGGGATTTAGTACTAATGAACAAAGTTATGAGGGGATTGATGAGAATCCATATTTTGGTTATAGTTATTATCGATTGAAACAATTAGACAGCGATGGAACTTATAATTACTCACCGATAAGACAGGTGTATTTTGAAGGCGCGGGCCAGGATGCTGTCACATTTTATCCTAATCCCACTCAAAATTTAGTATATGTAAAAACTTCTCAAAATTTTCAGAACAAAGGCACTTTGAAAGTATTTGATATTCAGGGAAAACTATTGCTTAAAAAGGATATTTTCCCTGATATGGGACGAATTATACCGGTCAATATCGAAAAACTTCCACAGGGGACTTATCTGTTTAGAATAGAACAGAGTAATGCTCTTTCCAATTCTTATAAAGTAGTCAAGCTGTAATTCGCATTTAATCGGACAGCTTTTTTCGAAAGAATAGTTATTTTAAAAAGTATTATGAAATACAACAAGGAAATACTATCTTTGCACCCTAAACATTTTTAAAGATGTACGCAATCGTTGAAATTAACGGACAGCAATTTAAGGTAAAACAAAATCAGGAAATCTACATACACAGATTAGATGGTAATGAAGGGGATTCAGTGAGCTTTGATAAAGTTCTGCTTATTGATAATAATGGAGATGTACGGGTAGGAGTTCCGGTAGTAGAAGACGCAAAAGTTACAGCCACTATCTTAGATCAGTTAAAAGGAGATAAGGTAATCGTATTCAAGAAAAAGCGTCGTAAAGGGTATAGAGTAAAGAATGGTTTTCGCCAGTCTTTTACCAAAATTAAGATAGAAGATATTGCTTAATAAATAAAAAAGAACAGAAATGGCTCACAAGAAAGGTGTAGGTAGTTCCAAAAACGGTCGTGATTCAGAAAGCAAACGCTTAGGTGTAAAAGTATTTGGCGGACAACAGGTCATACCGGGTAATATTATAGTACGTCAGAGAGGAACTAAATTCCATCCCGGAAAAAATGTAGGATTGGGAAGAGACCATACTATATTTGCCCTGACTGAAGGAACAGTTGTCTTTGCAAAAGGCAGAAAAAACAGAACTTTTGTATCTGTAGCAGATAATTAAGAAGCGCTACATTCAAATAAGAAATCAATGCTGTGCAATTCGCGCAGCATTTTTTTTATATACCAAACATGCCGAAATCTATTCGACACCGGAATCCGCTATGAAGACTGGCAGGTCTGAAAAGAAACTCAAAATAGCAGGCGTTAATCCTTCGATAAACTCAATAAAAAGCCAGGCAAAACTGCATATCAAGTCTTACTGAACAGGAGGCAACGCAATCTCAGGCAGCAAATGCAGCAGTATCAGAAGGATTCGGGCTGAGAGTCTTGAAGAAGTAAGCAAAAATCAGAGTATTGCTATAACTATGGGATAGCATCAATATAGAGAAGTGCAGAATTGCTTTATAGCTGTTGCTCAAGATAGTTTGAGATCAATCTGCCTGTATCGAAAAGTTTTAGAGAGTCGGAAGCCTATGGAAGCTTAAAATACATTTTAGGAGCAAGAAAGGTAAAGATAATTAGGCTTTATCTCAGAATGCTTACTGTTCGCACTTCGTTAGGAGCGAGGAATCTCTACACTGTAATTATTCTTCCAAAAGGAGTGAGAAATCTGGCTCACTTATCTGAAAAGTGGTATGTCTTCAGCTAAATTCAAGCACCTTATTGGCTAAACTTCAACTCGTCTTTGGCGGAAGTGACCACATCAAAATATCGCAGTAGTAGAGAAGCAATTACAAAACAAAATTTATTTTTTATTTGCTATCTTCAAACTTCAAGTCATAAAACTTTTAT
>CAZZEH010000023.1:0-53831 GCA_964653095.1 uncultured Chitinophagales bacterium | reverse complement strand
TGAATAGTAATAGTGTATCCAAATATTTGCAGGCTATGCAATGTCTGCAATACTCATACAAACCACTGACACTTATAAATAAAGACACCTTAGCTAAAGAAGCCCTGAATTATTTAAAGAAATTAAATGCAATAGTGCATAGAGACTGGGAAAGTGCCTCTGTAAAAAACGTCAACATCTGCGTTCCAAAACTTTTAACTCTGCACTCAGAAATAGAAGAGTCGATTTACATGAAAAAATATACCCTGATGAAAAAGCAGTTGGATAGTGCCCAACAGCTTGTAAATGAGCATAAAACCGAGTTGGGGTCGAGTTTTATCATTTACAAAAATTTTAATGACTCATACTTCCTGCAATATGCACTTGCAACAAAAGACAATAAACTTGCTGAACACCATCTCAAAGAGCTGGAAGAAAACAATAAAGTCTTCAATCATGAAAAGTTTATACTGTTGAAATACAAGTCTGAATTAATGTTTAATAAGAATCTGTACCAAGATGCTTATCTATACTTAGACAGTGCTTTGACTGAAAAAATTAATGAAGTAGCAACGACTTATAATGACCTGGACAATTTAATGTATGCTAAAACAGAAGCCGAATTTAATAGAGAAGCACTCTATCAAAAAGAGCAGAGGGTCTATAAGCAAAAAGTTTTGATTTATTCATTGTTATTGGCTGCCCTAATATTGACTCTTTTTGTAGGCCTGTACATAAGGCGCGAACGTATCAAAAATAAAAACAGAATCGACAATATCAACAAAATAGCTCAACTGACAATACAAGAAGTCCGTAATCAGGTTACGAATCAGGAGCAGAAGAAACTTGCACAGGATCTTCATGATGAACTGTCAGCATCTTTAGCTTCAGTTTTACATAAAATAGACCTAATTCATCAAAGATTGGAAAACGAAGAAAGCCGGACAGAACTAGCAGAGCTTAGAAGCGATACAGGTTTAATATATGATTCTGTCAGAAACAAGAGCCATCTTCTCTTCAGTCAAACCGACAATAATTTGGACAAACAATTTGAAAAAAGTATATCCAATTTATTGGAATATGCTTTACCTTCCAAAAAATACAGTTACAGCATTGATACAGATTCAAATATTGCTTCACAGCTAAGTATGAAAACAAGAATCGAATTACTCAAAATTTTACATGAAGCCATTATCAATACTATCAAACACGGTAAAGCAACTGAAGTGAGTGTCTTTCTTTATAAAAAGAAAGATGAAAACATTTTTCAAATAAGTGACAATGGCGTTGGGTTTGGTAAAGTTAAAGGGTTCGGGATGAAGTCAATAGAAGAAAGAGCTGCTAATTTAGGTGGACATGCACAATTTATCAATGATAATGGAGCTGTAATTCTTGTTTGTCTTCCAAACTCTTCTTCTGCAACAAAACAAAAAACAGCTAATATTTTAGCCTGAACAGAATTAAAATACTTCTGTTTTTAATAAGGTGCCCAATAACTTTTCGTTTTTTCACCCCTTTCCAATCATGGATTTTTCTAATCCCTCCTGCTGACCAAGCTGATATAGTACAGCAATTGAGCCAACGAAGCCAATGCAGCCACCACGTATGTAGAAGCAGCCCATTTAAGAGCAGATTTGGCTTTTTCGTGATATTCTCTGTTTAAAATTCCTGCACCGTCTAACCACTTCAGAGCTCTGTTGGATGCATCAAATTCTACAGGCAAGGTGACAAATGTAAAAAGTGTAGTCAGACCAAAAAGAATAATTCCAAGTATTAATACAGTCGGACTGCCCGAAAAACCCATGACTAACAGACCTCCCATAATCAACCACGGCATCAGTCTCGAAGAAAAACTCAATGCCGGCACCATAGCTGATCTGAAACTCAGCCAAGTGTAGGCATGCGCATGTTGTACAGCATGTCCGCATTCATGCGCAGCTACAGCCGCAGCCGCTACCGTGTTTTGAGCATACACCCAATCGCTAAGATTAACTGTTTTGTTGACCGGATTGTAGTGGTCGGTCAATGCTCCCGGTACCGAAATGACTTTTACATCATATATGCCGTTGTCCTGTAACATCTTTTCTGCCACCTGTGCTCCGGTCAGTCCGATGGGCATTTGAGAGTACTCTTTAAATCTTTTTTTGAGCATGTGCCCCACATAAGCACTCAAGCCTCCAAAAAATAAAATGATAAATAAAAACATATTCTTATAGTTTTATGATTTCAAATTTTTTCCAATACGCTGCAAAAATACAGCACTTTGTCGTGATAACGTTCAAAGATTTCTTTTCTTAACTTACTGTCAGTAACAGCAATATGCCGGTTATAGTTTTCCATGTTTTCAAAAACATAGTGCACTATCAGTGTCATTCCTTCTGATTCATCCGTATTCAGCAGCCTCATAAACTTATGTTCTGTGACTTCCTGATTTAATGCCGGAAGATGTTCTAATCGGATATAATTCTTAAAATCTTCTGTAGTATCCAACTCCACCTTAAAAGTAATATTATACAAAATCACCGTGCAAAGATAAGGTTGTCCACTGAATTTAAACTTAAAGCTGATCGCCTCTTAATAATCTATAACGTTTTCGGGCTTCTATGGTAAACACACTGTCAGGGTAATCCAAAAGGATTTTTTCATAATACTTTTTAGCCTTATCAACGGATTCCAACTGATTTTCATAAAGTTCTGCCAATTGAAAAACGGCATCATCCGTCATAAAACTCTTAGGATATTCTTCAATAACTTTTAAGAGATATTTTTCTGTTTGAACGTAATCTCTTTTTTTTCGGGCTATTTTGGCTTTCATAAAATAAATATCATCCTCTATCGGATGGCCGGCGAAATTTTTCATCATCAGGTCTGCAATCTGTTCCGCTTCATCGAGTCTGTTTTGAAAAAAAAGTAATTCCATATTGGAAAAATTCTTCATTGCCGCTTTATCTTCCTCATAGTCCTGATTGTAATTATCCGAAATAAAAGTAGCCAGCTTAATTGCATCGTTGCTTATCAGTTCAAATGTATTGCCTTTTATCATCTTTAATATAGTCAGCGCCCAATCAAAATCTCCTTTGAAATAAGCCAGGCGGGCATTCCGATATTTGGCTTCTTCGCCTAAAGGTGTTCCTTTGTAATCTTTTTCCACCTGAGTATATAAAAGTGTGGATTCCCAGTGTTCGCCGTTCATGATATAGTAGTCACCCAACGCAAGCTTGGCTTGTACGACCAAATCTTTATTGGAACGTGCATTTGAAATCACTCCTTCCAAAAGAGCTATCGCACTGTCAAGCTGATGAAGGTATTTTGCCTCTAATTCTGCCAAATTTATTTTAGCCAAAGTGGTATTGTACGGATTTACATTCTCCGATATAAGATTTTGATAGCTTTCTTTAAGCTCCAATAAATCGAAAGTATCATAATTCGCACTTTGCAGTACAATTTCTTTCTGCACACCAATTAATTCCAGTGCCGCAGTGGTATAGTATGGGTGTGATGAACCTTTTTGAGTAATGTATTTATACGCACGAACCGCTGTACGGTAATCTTTTTCACGAAAGGCAAGACGAGCATGTGCAAGAACCTGAGTCCCGCCAAGATTTTGTAAGATATCCAAAGAGCGAAGCTGATCTAATGCAGATGCATAATCTTCCTGTTTATTATACAGCCAGGCAAGAAGTTCTATCAGAGGTTTGGAGTCTTTGTTTTTTCCAATACCCCGCAACAGATTTTCCTCTATGACTTCTCCCTTTTCCAAATCTGTGACAGAATCATCCAATAAATCAATCACCCGACTTATTTCATCCGGATGGGGCTGTATGTATAAAATCAGAGATTGAACCATGCCTTCAAAGTCTCCGAGCCTGCCGGAAAGATAAGCCAGCTCCAAATCAAATGCATCAGCCTGTCTGAAGATTTCCTTTCCTTTCAGATACACTTCTTTTGCCCATTCCAACTTAGAGGCTTTCATTAGTTTAGATGCTGCGTTTTGTATTTGATATACATTTTCTTTTAATGCATTCAAAGCCTTTGAAAATTGCCTTTGTGCTGATTTATCATTCTCGTACTGGTCATAAAACAGAGCTAAATCTATCAGATAGACGGGATCTTTCCCGGAAAGCTGATATGCTTTTTCTATAAGCGATTTTTCCTTTTTTTCGTCCTCAAGCAAGCGTAGTGTATGTTTATATTCTTCATACAGGTCAAAGAAAAAATCGGTGCTGACTGTCAGCTTTTCATATAAATCTGCTGCCTTTTCATACTCTTCATTTTCAAAAAACTGTTGTGCAAGTTCAATATTTTCCGATACAGTCTGTCCCTGTACAGCGACTGTATGCAATACCAGCATGAATAATCCGGTGAAAAATATTTTTGCTTCCCTTACCATATTAAGATGATTTCCGTGAACTTTCACAGACTCAAAAACAAGTCAGACTTCTATCTTAACCTGTCCATAGACCGCACCAATTTTTCGTCCGAAGCAATTCCTCTGTGGGCGAGTATGCTGAATACTGTTCCGAAAAATGCCAATATTATCGGCACATAGTTGGGTTGTGTAATCATTTCCTTTCCGATTACAAAATCAAACACAATCAGACTGCTCAATGTCAGCAGAGCCAACAAAATCAATATCCGGGTGACGGTCATCTGAAGTTTTCTGTTTCGAAACAAAAAGATGGCAGCTGCAGCTGTAATTGCACTAATCAGGGCTAAAATAAATGTAGTCAAATTTGTCGTCATGGACAGTGATGCAACAGTTTTTGAAGCGGCCTCCTGATATCCTACCGATAAAAATAAAATTACAGCAAGTGAAACGGATGCGAGGAGCAGATAGATTGTTTGTATTCTCTGAATCATTACGATTTTTTGAAGATGCTAAATATAGTGAATCTTATTCCATTCCCGGATAAAAAAATTATGCTTTGGCTATCTTTGTACATTCATTTTTAGCTTTTTTAATGCGTTATTTCATTCACTTGTCATACAGAGGTTCTCGTTTTCACGGCTGGCAACGTCAGAAAAATGCAAACTCTGTACAGGAAGAAATCGAAAAAGCGTTGGAAATTGTTTTAAAAAAATCGGTTGGATTAATCGGCTGCGGAAGAACGGACACGGGGGTACATGCACAATCTTTTTATGCTCACTTTGACTGGGACGACCTTTCCGACAGCCAGTTTGTTTATACCTTAAATTCTATTTTGCCAAAAGATATTGCCATTCGGGAAGTATATAAAACCTCCGATACTCTGCATGCCAGATTTTCGGCTGTATCGAGAAGCTACCGTTATTATATTCACTATCAAAAAAATCCGTTTTTGACAGACAGAAGTTATTTTTTCAGGCAACCTGTCAAACCGGATGTAAAACTGATGAATGAGTTTTGTCAAAAGTTAATTCATATTCAGGATTTCGCATCTTTTGAAAAGAAAGGAAGCGATAATACCAACAGCCTGTGCAGGGTTACTAATGCATACTGGGCAGAAACCGAAGACGGATGTATGATGAATATAACCGCCAACAGATTTTTGAGAAATATGGTGCGGGCTATCGTCGGAACATCCCTGATGATTGGCTGTGAAAAAGAAAATACAGAAGACATTATGCAGGAAGTAAACAAACAGACTCCTATTCATCTTCGTATGACAGCACCTGCCTGCGGATTACATTTAATGTCGGTGGAATATCCGGAAAAATTTGAGGTGTTGTGAGCAATCAGAAAGAGGTCATATTGATTAAAGACTGGGGGACTCTGAAAAGAGTGTTAAACCTGTCCAAGCCTTTCAGAGGTTTGCTTTGGGCTACTATTATATTGGGAATTATTGCTGCACTGCTTGCTTCTGTACGTCCTTGGCTTACTCAGATTATGGTGGACAATTATATTGTCAATTTTGACCGGGAAGGACTGAACAAAATCGCAGCTATAGTAGCTATAGTACTTTTGAGTGAGTTTGTAATGAAATACATGTTTAGCTACTTTACCGCAGATCTCGGCCAGTCCGTCATTCAGTATTTAAGGGTAAAAGTTTTCAGACACGCGGAAAGCATGAAACTGAGCTTTTTTGACAAAACTCCCATTGGTATTATTACCACGCGAACAATTAATGATGTGGAAGCAGTCAGTAATATTTTTTCCGAGGGTTTTATCACCATTATTTCGGATGTGCTGACATTTATTGCCGTCATCGGGTTTATGTTTTTCATCAACTGGAAACTTGCGCTCGCCTGTATCGTAACTTTTCCTGTTATCATTTGGAGCACCTATGTTTTTAAGGAAGCAGTCAAAGATTCCTTCAATGAGGTGAGAGAAAAAGTGGGACAGATGAATGCTTTCGTTCAGGAACACATTACCGGGATGAGAATCGTTCAGGTTTTTAATGCTCAGAGCAGAGAGTATCAAAAATTTCAGAAAATTAATGCCGATCACCGGGATGCCAATCTTAAATCGGTTTGGTATTTTTCTATTTTCTTTCCGATTGTCGAAATTATTTTATCCGTAGCTGTGGCCATTATGCTCTGGTACGGAGCCAAACTGATTATGCAGCCGGATTCTGTTGTGGAAGTCGGTATTTTTATTGCTTTCTATCAGTATTTGAGTCTGGCTTTTCATCCGCTCCGACAGCTTGCCGATAAGTTTAACACCCTGCAAATGGGTATCGTGGCAGCCGACAGGGTTTTCAGAATTTTGGATACAGATGCCAAAATAGAAAACAAGGGCACTTTTATTCCTGAATATGTAAAAGGTAAAATTGATTTTAAAAATGTCTGGCTGGCATACAATAATGATGATGATTATGTCCTGAAAGGAATAAGTTTCAGCGTACAGCCGGGTCAAACAGTAGCCTTGGTCGGTGCCACAGGTTCCGGAAAGTCTTCGACCATTAACATATTAAACCGATTTTACGAGTTTCAAAAAGGTGAAATTCTGATAGACGATGTGTCAATAAGAGATTATGAGCTGGACGCTTTAAGAAGTTCTATCGGAACAGTGATACAGGATGTTTTTCTGTTTTCAGGTTCGATTTTGGATAATATCACTTTGAAAAATCCGGATATTCAAAGAGAAACAGTAATCGAAGCTGCAAAAATCGTGGGAGCTCATGATTTTATTCTTGATATGCCCGGAGGTTACGATTATAATGTAATGGAACGGGGTGCGACCCTGTCAGCCGGACAAAGACAACTTATCTCATTTATTCGGGTATTGGTTTACAATCCATCTATTTTGGTCTTGGACGAAGCGACTTCTTCCATAGATAATGAATCGGAAAACTTGATTCAGGAGGCTATTGAAAAATTGGTGAAAGACAGAACTTCCATAATCATTGCCCATCGCCTGAGTACCATTCAAAACGCCGATAAAATTATTGTAATGGAAAAAGGAGAAATCAAAGAAATGGGAAGTCATGATGAACTTTTAAGTATGGAAGACGGATATTACCGTAATTTGGTGGAGATGCAATTCGCTCACTAACCGTTACACTCCTGTTGTTCAAAGCAGGTTATGCATTTTTGTTATAAATATTTGCGTTTTATTTCATGAGTGCTGCTATTTTAATCCTTAATTTTGGTGTATATTTAGCAGGATTAAACTACTCTGAAAAAATTGAGCCACAGAATGAAGAATTACAGAATTTTCCTTTCATTCTTTTTTATCACATTTATATTTTATTTCTCTGCTCAGGACGGAAAATTTGTCAATGACACTCTGTTTTATATTTCTAAAATAGAAGAGCAGGGTATTAAAGGGGTTTTCACTTCTTATGATATGATTTTTCACTGGCAGTTTCCGGCTTTATTGTACTTTTTGGTATATAATATTTTAGGAGACGGCTGGTTAGCATGGCATATTTTATTTTCCTTATTGCACAGTTTAAACGCTCTTTTATTCATACATCTGTTAAATACTATTTTACCGGATAAATACAGGATTGCAAGTATTCTCGGTGCCTTTTTGTTTCTGATATCTCCTTATCAGGCGGAAGTCGTGGCATGGGGTGCTACGCTTAATTATTTAGTTATTACGGCTCTGCTCATTGGGGGACTATTATCTGTTTGGAATTATTTCGTAAAAAAAGACTTCAAATACCTGATTTATTTCCATTCCTCTTTTGTTTTGAGTCTGTTTAGTTTAGAATTGGCATACGTATTTCCAATTATATATTTTTTGTTTTACCGACTGTTTGTTTATCCCAATAATACAGGTGCTGACAAAGAATATTTTAAAAAATTCCTTTATGGAAACATTGTGGCCGTCGTGTTTTATCTTATTGCCACAAGGCTGTTTTACGGCAAATGGGTGGCACATTTTGGTTCCGACACTCATCTCAAATTTGATATAAGTTATCTGTTTTCCAATTTTTCAAACTACATAGAGAAGTTTTTCTTCAACATTCGCTATTTACCGGACGATTTACAGTCTGTTTTTGGTCATCCTATTTCTGCTTTAATTTTTATCAGTCTGATTATTTACGGGCTTATTTATTTCTCGAAAAGAAACAAAATCGAAAAAAATAATTCGTCCACAATATTGTTTCTACTAATTTCTTCCGGTGTTTTACTGTTGCCTGTCCTAAATTTAGATAACAGTTTTATGTTTGAGATGCAAAGTGATCGGTACGGATATACCGCTTCTTTATTTTTATATACATTTATCTGTATATATGCCTACACTCTGTTTGATAAGTGGGCATTGGCCGGAGCAGTTATTTTTTATACTGTACTTTTTATCCCTCAAACCTTAGGCAACAGTAAAACTTGGGGTGTTTCAGGAGATTTAGTACATAAAATTATTCAAAACTATCCTTTGAACTCCGGGCAAAAAGCTATCATTCTCAACCTTCCGGATAATTATCAGGGAGCCTATTGTCTGAGAAACGGTTTTGTCTCCGGTCTGTCCCATCTGCGCGGAGAAGATTTTTCTTCCGATATCATTATTGCTTCTATGATGAATATTCATACCAAAGATGATGAAGTCAGCGTAACTGAAACAGAACCCAATACTTTTTATGTAAAGCTTAAGAAATTCGGACGCTGGTATTACCACCAATACATCAGTCCGGAAAAATCTGACGGCTTCAGTTATTCATTGAATTACGACGAGTGGAATACGGCTTACACTCTGAAAATCAACAGTACAAACGAAACGCTGCATATCCTAAAAAATGAAGGTCCAAACTGGGTAATCATAGCAACGATTGAGCCGTATTAAAAGGGTCGGTGCAAAGATTATTGGTAGCAAAACAATTCATTCAACTGCCTTATTCTCAATTCAATAAACTGCTGAATAATTTTTATTTCTTCTTCAAACGTGTTGGCGTCATAATAATCTTTAGAGTAATACGCCCACACACTCTGATTTCTGTATATGTAGGGATAAATTCTTTCCGTTTCTCTCATAATTCTCTGATTGACAGATGAATAATCGATGATTTGCTTGTCGCGAAGCTCTTGCCATCTTTGTTCAACTTTGGCATTAAAATGTAAATAAGGATTGTTTCTCAGTCTGATAAACAACTGCGAAGCACCAATATTAAGAGGCTGATCCATCATGTTGTATTCATTATCGCCATCTCTGCCAAAACAATGGTCAAAATCCCACATTGCTACTCTGAAAGGTGTTGCGAAATCCTTTTTATACAGGTAAAAATTTTTAACGATATTATCTCCCGCATTTGCAAACAATATTAAAACGTACCAGTCAATTATATTATCCAAATCCAGCCATTCCACTATTTTATCATAAAAAGCTTCTTCGTCAGACCATTCTAAAAAATCTTTGAAAGCATACATTACGTCACTTCTATCTCGATATTTAAGTTTCGGCCACTTTTGTTGAAATAGATTTACGGAGTCTTGAAAATGAAGGCCGTCTTTGTAAAAAATTGGAGGTTCTTTAAATAAAAGTGCGGAAGAATCTGCTTTGTTCACTCCGACAATTTTAGGAGTCAGTTTTTGTTTCAATACATAAAGCCCCCGGTATGAATCGTTTTCATACACTTCGACATAGCTGCAAAGCGGAGCAATATTATTGATATTCATTGCTCTAAACAGATCATACCCCAGTTTGTGCCGTAAAAAAGTCTTATCCGCGTAGCTGGCGTTTAATACCCAATCGTCTTCTGTCGGAAGCCCTGCCCAGGAAGCTTTTTTATTTAACTTAACTGCATAAGATTTCTTGGGATAACCTATTGAGAACCCACCGCGATATTTAATTTTCCCCTCGCCGGAATAATTTTTATCGAATTCCTTTACTGTAAAAACTGCTTCCGTTTTAGAGTCAATTTGTATCTCCTGTTGGGTTTTAATACTGACTCTGGGGATTGCATCTTCTTTCTGGCAGGATAAAAGAGGCAACACCATAAATACCGCAAGCACATATCTGTCAATCTTTTGCATAATCTCACAAAAAGTTTTTTGAGTATTTGATATCTATAATATAGTTAAAATCAATTGGGGCAGTTTAGCATGAACATAAAGAATTTTAGATTTTGTCCCGTTAAAAATTTAACTTCACCGAATACCCATCCTGGGGTCATTTAGTAAAAATAGAAGAAAATGATTCGTCACGTTGTTTTTTGGAAGCTTAAAGATGAAAATAAAGCTGAAAATGCTCAGAAAATAAAAGCAGATTTAGAAAATCTTGCCGGAAAAATCCCCGGTTTGTTGAAAGTTGAGGTCGGAATCAATCATCCGGATACTCCGGCGGGCAATTGGGACGTAATATTAAGCTGTGATCTTGAAAGCATAGATGCACTAAATGCTTATCAGGTACATCCGTTGCACAAAGAAGCCGGAAAGTTTATAGGAAGTGTACGAACGGACAGAGCTTGCGTAGATTATGAAATCTAAGGTCAACGTAGTTTATAAGTATTTTAGAAAATGAGATGCTTCCAGTTCGGCAGGCTAACTGATCGCAGCATGACATTTATTATACAAAATGAATTGATTTACGTCATCCGCCTTAGCGGATCTAAAAGCAATTCATTTTGTGAACTAAACGACATTGAAATCTAAGTTGTTATCTCTTTTTAAAATCAGGTAAACTTCCCGGATTAAGAGTTTCAATACTCGACTCTAAATTGAGAGATTGTTTTTCGGCAGCAGATTTACGTTTTCCTTTTACCTGTTCCCGAATAAATTTTAATATGTCGGCAGATTCTGTCGGAGGTTGTGGTGAATCAAAATTTACCTTTACCACATGAACATCTTCCCAGTTTGGACGAAGTTTAAAAGTCTCAGACTTATAGACTCTTTCTGTTTCTCTGGACTCCCAAAAAGATGCACCGTTCCACGTACCACTCTGATTCACGTCTTCTATCACTTCTGCATAAAATTCTCCCGATATCATGTGAGGCAGTGTAATATGATAAACCGAATCCTCTGAAATCAACTTTTCATGATGCAGAATTTTGTCCTGATCAAACAGACGAATAATATATGACTGGTTATAATCCGGCAGTTGCACTTCAAACGACATCTGACCGTATTCATCAGAAGATGTATGCTGAATCTCAAATTCTGATTGAGATAAATATTTTCCTGTTTTAAATAAAACCGAAGAATCCTCAAATAAAACTTTCCCTTTAAAATCTTCGGCTAAGGCATGAGATATTTTTAACCCCCATAAATCATCGTTTATACTTATTTGATTTAACTCTAAAGTATCGGCTTCAGAAATTACTTTAATTTTTTCGGGATAAATCTTTTCTATAGGCAAGGCACTCAAAAGCTGAAATTGGTCGTTATTATAAGCCCTGAGAATCGAATATTTGAAGCCTCCCCGGGAGATTGGACACAATACGTTATTCTCGTCGCCTTTTGAAGGTCTTTTAAGGTGCAAAGAATCAACAATTATATTATTAATAGTTAATTTACAATCAATTGATGAAGAATCAATTGGGACAAAAAAGCTGAAATACTTTGAGGTATGCTTTTGAGGAAAAATAAGAATGGTATCCAAATTGAAATTTTGACATAAAATAGTGTCTTTTTGAGGGTTCAGCTCTTTATTTAGTTGTATTGTTAGAATATTGTCGGAAAGCGTACTGTTAAAGTCTTTTATCCTGTAATCTTTATCTTCGGGGAGCGATATGACTAAATTCAGGTTTTCTATGGGTCTATTTAAGAAAACTACTGAATCATGTTTCCCAATCCATTCTGTCGGTAAATCGTACAAATAGTTGGTGTTTCGATCATTCAGTACGAAAATCTTAAAAGTATCTTCAGGCAAATAATTAATCTTGAACTGTCCGTCATCTTTAACTTTAAAAATATATTTAGGCCGTTGTTGTGTAATAATTGAATCTTCCGCATGAGTATAAAGTTCCACAAATGTATTATCCGGGATTTTACTTCCATCCGGAGTGCTGATTTTACCACTGATATACAGACTGTCTATATCCTGTCCCGTTGAAAATACATAGCTCAGATTGCTCACAATATTGCCTTCATTGTTATCTTTTACGGCATCTCCAAAAAATATACTGTAAGTGGTGTTGCTGTCCAGGGTTTCTTTAAAAGCTATTTTCAGTTCATTTTTCCTTGCTGAAATAATCGGCTCGGGTTTAATAGGTGGCGAAATTATTACCTGTTGCTTTAAATTAGAGACTTGAATCCATTCATCAAAAACGATAGAAATATTTTTCTGATTAAAGTTTCTGCTGAGATTTTCCGGCTCAAATTTATTAACTGCAGGCGGCTGTTCGTCTCTGGGACCACCTTCCGGACCTCGTGGAGTCGCACAGGAAACAATCAGTAAATACAAAGCAATATGATAAAAGACCTGTTTCATTATCTCCCCATATACACCATCAAAACAGATATATCTGCCGGAGACACACCGCTGATTCTGCTCGCCTGACCGAGTGTGGAAGGCTTATGTCTGCTTAGCTTGTTTCTTGCTTCGGCAGATAAAGACAAAATAGTATTGTAATCTATATCCAAAGGCAGACGTACATCTTCAAGCTTTTTCATTTTCATGGCTATCTCCTTTTCTCTCTGAATATAACCATTATATTTTATACTGATTTCTGCCTGTTCTATAAATTCCGGTTCATACTTATTCAATAACTCATCTATTTCCTGCACTTCTTTCATTAAAGCCTCAGTTGACACATGAGGTCTTGCAATAATTTTATTCAGCTTTGTCTTTTGAGTAATCTCTGCCGACCCGATACTGCTAAAGAACGGATTTATGCTCTTAGGATTTACTCCTGAAGATTTCATGATTTGCAGTATTTCTTCCGAGCTTTTCTGTTTTTCTACTACTCTTTTATATCTGTCTTTGTCTGCCAGTCCAAGTTTGTATGACATTTCGGTAAGTCTTAAATCTGCATTATCCTGCCGGAGTAATATTCTGTATTCAGCTCTGGATGTAAACATCCTGTATGGTTCATCTACTCCTTTATTAATCAGATCATCTATCAAAACTCCGATATACGCCTCATCCCGCCCCAATATTACCGGCTCTTTATCCTGAATGTAAAGATGAGCATTCATTCCTGCTATCAGCCCTTGCGAAGCGGCTTCTTCATAGCCTGTAGTCCCGTTTATCTGACCGGCAAAAAACAATCCCTTAATAATCTTGGTTTGTAGGGACGCATCTATCTGCAAAGGTGGGAAATAGTCATATTCTATAGCGTATCCCGGTCTGAACATTTTAGCCTTTTCAAATCCCGGTACCTGAATCAGAGCTTTATATTGTACATCTTCCGGCAAGGAGGTGGAAAATCCATTCACATACATTTCTACTGTATGCCAACCTTCAGGCTCTACAAATATTTGATGTCGTTCTTTATCTGCAAACCGGTTAATTTTGTCTTCTATCGATGGGCAATAACGGGGACCTATACCCTGTATTCTCCCCGTAAACATTGGAGATTTATCAAATCCGGTTTTTAAAATCTCATGCACATTCGAATTGGTGTAAGTGATATAACAGGGTCTTTGCTTCTGTGGTTTGGGTATGTTTTTGAAAGAAAAGCCTACAATATCTTCATCTCCGTCCTGAACCTCCATCTTTGTATAATCTAAGCTTCTCCCATCAACCCTTGGCGGAGTCCCGGTTTTCATCCTGCCACTTTCAAATCCTAACTCTACAAGCTGTTCTGTAATACCTTTCGCAGCTCCTTCTCCAGCTCTCCCGCCTCCAAACTGCTTCTCTCCAATATGGATAATGCCGTTTAAAAACGTTCCATTAGTTAATATCACAGCCTTTGAACGAAATTCTATTCCCATGCCGGTCTTAACTCCTACACACCTATCTCCCTCCACTATAATTTCTTTTACCATCTCCTGCCACATATCTACATTAGGTGTCTGCTCCAGCATCATCCTCCATTCATTGGAAAACAGCATTCTGTCGTTTTGACTCCTCGGGCTCCACATAGCAGGCCCTTTGGATTTATTGAGCATGCGAAACTGAATCATAGTCTTATCCGATACTATGGCAGAATAACCACCCAATGCATCTATTTCACGTAAAATTTGACCTTTTGCCACTCCGCCCATTGCCGGATTACAACTCATTTTTGCAATCACTTCCATATTCATGGTAATCAAAAGAACCTTTGATCCCATATTTGCAGCGGCGGCGGCGGCTTCACTTCCTGCATGTCCGGCTCCAACCACTATTACATCGTACTCAGATTGATTCATATTTTATTCATTCATGTTTCTTATGTTCCACGTGAAACTATTTGGAGCGCTATAGTAGATTTTGTTTCACGTGGAACAATTATCTAAAAACCGGGCAATATAATTTCTGCTGGTTTTTATTATCCTTGCCAAAACCTACTGTTAATCCAACCTCAAATCCATTAAAGCCGCCAAAAACCTGCTTTGCCTGATTAATGGTATTGTCTGCAGCAATAAATATTTGCATATTATTAAATTGAATACCTGCAAATATGTTTACAGTATAAAGTGAAAAATCTCCAACAGGGGATTTATACAGTCTTAAATAAGGTCCCGCATAAATAGAGAATTGTTCATTTTTTGTCTTTTGAATGAAATATTTTAACAATACACCTGTATATAACTCTGCCGCTTTGCCCTGCACATCAAACATTATTGACGGCTGAATGCTTAAATTTCCTGCATCTGCTTCAAATCCTCCGTGAACATTGTATCGCAATACTTGTGAGAAGGAATTCACACTATTCGATTCAGGTATTAAATGGAAAACAGATGTTCCTAAGTAACCTCTGAATATTTCATTAGGAGAAAAAGCATAAAGTATCCCCAGTCCTGCATTAAAATTACTTTCTGATTTGACATCTGAATTTTCACCTGAATTTATATTTGGGTTGAAGTTGGTTCCGTCAAATTGATTGCCAAAATATAAATCGTCATAATTAAATTTCCTGCTCCTGAAAACACCCTGAAAACCTGCGGACAAGGTGTGTTTATTGTTTTTGTCTAAGCTTAGCCTGTATGAGACCGATACAGCTGCGGTGTTTTCTGATAAGGCACTACCCCCAAGAGTATGATTGTAAAAGTATGCTCCTATTCCTATATTACTATTGCTGACATAAGCATCTTTCGTAGGAATATTAAAGTCCGCACTTCCAAAAATGGTTTTCATCCCATCCTTTCCGAAGGATTGCCTGTATCGATCAGCAAAAGATGCAGTCAGCCTGGCTTTTGATGGAGTATATCCCGTCAAAGCAGGGTTATAGTATAATGAATTGTAGATATGATGCGAGTAATGTAGATCCTGTGCGTAACTTGCCGTAGTAAGCAACAACAGAATATTAAACAGTATGAAATCACCTATATACTTCTTCATCGGATTAATGTGATTTGCCCCTTTCTTTCACTTATAGTTCCATCCGTGAATTGTACTTCGGCATGATAAAAATAAACTCCTTCAGGCTGTTGATTGCCTGAAACCGTTCCGTCCCATCCTTCATTAAGGACGTCCCCGAAAAAAACTAAAAAACCATTCTTGTTATAAATATTCATAGTTGCACCGAGAATGCCCACTCCATATACTAAAAACACATCGTTCTTACCATCCTCGTTGGGTGAAAATGCATTGGGGATATATAATGTAAATGTACCTTTGACATGTATAGTCAGAGAATCAGTACTCACGCAACCGTTATCCAAATCATGTACAACTGCCGCTACCTGAGTCGTTTCGAAAAGGCGAATTTTTGTTTCCTTACAAGTAAAGCACTCCATATTATTATCCGGTGACCATCTGTAAGAAAAATCACTTCCAGCTCTGTTAATTAAAACATCTAAGTTTATTTCATCGCCAATAGTCACATCCACCGCATCTGCAATCACTTCTATGCTAAAAGGTTCTTCCGCATCCAAAGAAACTGATGATGTTTCCACACAATTATTTTGGTCTGTAATCTGCAAAGTAAAATCTCCTCCGTTTATATTTCTTAAGGTATCCATTAATTGACTCGGGTCGTTATTCCACATATACAGGTAAGGTCCTTTACCTCCGGTCACAGATGCAAACAGTTGTCCGTCTTTATCACAAATAATAGGTTTGGTACCAAATTCTATTTTTATTGGCTCCTGCTCTGTTATGTTAGTTAAAGGCAAATTTTCTTCGCACCCGGTATTATCCCGAACAGATATCATATAGTTTCCGGATTGAAGGTTATCATATAATCTTTGGTTTGAATATACACTCCCATTGACAGAATATGTATAGGGCAGGTTTTGCGCAATAAAAGTAGGTACGATTTCTATCCTGCCGTCTTGTCCCTGATAACAGCTCACATTATCCACATCTATCATTACATCTATACCATCACAAGCTAAAAGAGAGTATGAAAGATTAAATATAAATAAAAATATAATATATTTTAAGCTCATTATGTTGGTTAAAATACTGGACAATGCATAATTGAATATTTCTTATCGGCTGTTAAAGGTGACGATTGAAAAAGTAAGGATACCTCCATTCCTCCGGTGCCTTTATTAGCTTTTTTTAATTCTGATAAGGTTCTGTCATAGCTTACCGTAAATTGAATTCCTTTTATTTGTGTTCCTGCAGATGCAATTAATGCTCCTGTTCCTTCGTACCAGGCTCCAATAAATATTTGTGATTGAAACGCATTTTCACTGTCGGACAAATTATAAGATACCATACTTCCCCCTATCCAATCGTTTACACCAAACTGAGTCATGAAGATACCATTAGGAGTGATAAGTACTTTATCATTGATATTGAGAGCTACTCCTCCGTGTCCATGAAACTTTAAACCCCGGGCAGATTCAGAATTAAAAAAACTGTCTTTCGGCTTCAATAAATTAAAAATTGACAGTCCTCCAAAAGCACTTACAGTTTTGGAGAAATTAGAAGACCAAAAAATGCCGGTACTCACATTCAAATTAGTAAAAGATTCGGTCTGAAAATTTTCGAGATTCGGTAAAGACAAATCAAAGCCGTTGATAGCGGGATTAAACTGGGATTCAAAATACAATTGAGATGGATCTAATTTTCTGTTTTTGATTCCAACCTGAAACCCAGCACTTAAATAATGCTCATTATAATATCCAAAACTTTTGTGATAGGCCAAAGAAGCAGATATATCATTTGTTTTAAGTGCACCTCCTGCCTGACGATCTGATGATACAATAAGTCCAAGTCCAAATATATCTCCTTTTAACGCTTCTCTAAACAGGCCAAAATCTGCTGAAGCACTCATTGTATTATATGGTGCCGGTTTTGAAACAGGCTGTGACTGAACTCTGTAGTTCGCTGCGAGTCGGAATAAACCTTTTGTCTTTCCTGTTAAAGCCGGATTAAGGTTTAAGGGAGAATTATAATACTGATTAAATTTATAATCCTGAGCTAAACTCTGGTTCCAAAAAAAACAGAAACTACACAAGTACAGAACTATCTTAAATCTCTTATTCATTAATAGCTTTAAAGAAACTGCAAATTTATATAGAATATCTTTAAATCTGACAGTCAGTAAGGTTTCTTTGCTTTTATGTAATCGCGACATATATCTGTTACAGGCAGTATTTAAAAATCTTTTTTACCGCGTCGTTAGTTATATAAAAGTGATTTGAGCAACATTCGGTAACGTCTTTCCACCATACTGTCATTATGAAAAACAACGAAAAAATTCCCCTTGTGTTGTTTTACTAATTCTTTTAACTGATGAATTTCCTCTTTTTCTTTTTTATCATCCATTAATCTGTAATACTTATTCATGGAATCCATCCAAACAAAAGGCTGAAGCTGTAATTCTAATCGCTCATTCTTAACCGGATTAAAAAAATTAAATGGTATAGTGGTGGAAGCCATAAATCCGGGCTGGTCATAATATCCTATGGATTGATCAGTTTTGATACCATATTTATTTAATGCGTAAAATGAATTGGGAAAATGAATTCTCAAAAAATGAAACCTGGAAACTGTAATGAAATAATGAATGATTTGCGACAACTGGTTTTTTTCGGATTGTATCGAATCTGTTTTGGAAAAGGATTCATAAGACGGATGCAATGCTATTTCACCGTGTTTTTTTAATTTATTAATCAGTGACTTTTTCAGATCATTTAAAGGATTTAGGCTGTTGTGCCTGCCCTGTTTCATTAAAATAAAAAACCGAAATGTATTTTCATTCTGATATTCCAATAGATTAAAAAATTTTTCAGCCGGGTCTTGAGTCAAACCTAAAATGACCATCCAGCGCTGAAACAGATGAAAAAATCGAAGCTTAAATAAATCTTTTAGAGATGCTTTAATATGTTGTAGTAAAGGTCTTTGGTCTAACAGGTAAAAATGATCGATATCAAAAGAAATATCTTGTACAAAAGAGTTTTCACTGCATTCAATTCCGCTTTTTTCGAGAAATAGTTTAAGCTGCTCAATCCAAATTTCTACATAAGGCATCTGATCCAAACCTGATATTCTCGGAAACCATTGTTTGAAAATAATTCTTTTATGGCGGTCAAATTTTGTTTGAGTATAAGCATCATACAAAGACAGACAATAAAAAATTGCAGAAAATATATCAAATCCCAAAAATGAATTTTGTAAAGGGAAAATTTTAAATTCTCCTTTTTCTCCCGAATATTTTGGTTTAAACTCTTTGTCCACAAAATCTTGTACAATTATTTCGTGAGCCTGAATAAAATGGAAGTCAGATATTTTTCTGAAATTATATTCAATAACAGTATCGGTTTTTTCAATATCTGCATATTGGTCTGTTAAGATATAATCGGTTTTTAATCTTTGTCTAAAAATCGTATCTAACACAAAATCCAACCTTGCACTTTGTATAGAGGAAAAAATAACAACACGAGAATTTTCCTTCATATATTATATCTTTACTTTTTCTGAAATGTCCGAACCGCAAACATATAAAATAACACTGCCTCAGTTTAAAGGTCCTTTTGATTTATTGTTATTCTTTATCGAACGTGATGAATTGGACATTCAGGATATACCAATTCATAAAATTACACAGGATTTTTTGGATTACATACATTCATTGGAAGAGATGAATATTGAAGTAGCAAGTGAATTTATATTGGTCGCTGCAACTTTAATGAGAATCAAAACCAAAATGTTGCTTCCAAGAAAAGAACTCAATGAAGAAGGCGAAGAAATAGATCCAAGAGAAGAATTAGTGCAAAAACTGTTGGAATACAAACAGTTTAAAGCAGTATTGGAAACTCTGAAAACAATGGAAGAAGAGCGTTCCAAATACCTTTCCCGCGGGAGCCTTATATCTGAAACCAAAGAAATCTTAAATCTTTATGGTTCGGAAGGAAATCTTGAACAGGTAAGTTTATTCAGACTTTATAAAAGTTTTTATACTGTTTTGGAAGATTTAAAAGACAGGAAAAAAAAAGTCGAGCATCAGGTTATACCCTACCATTACACCATAGAAGAAGAGAAGAACAATTTGTTGGAAAGAATTCAGAAAAAAAGTGTCTGTAGATTTGAAGAGATTTTCTCAGATTGTAAAACAAAAATTCATGCTGTTTTTATATTTCTTGCCATGTTGGAATTGATACAACAGCAGTTTTTTAATTTAGAAATAGGTGACGGATATAATAATATCTGGTTAAAAGCCGAGTAGAACTTTCAAATACCTTTTTAGCAAAAAATAAAGGCTGTTCTCTTTCTGAACAGCCTTTAACAAAGTCAACTATATTTTTTAAAATTTTAGTGCGACTCCTATTTTAGCCCAGGACATTTCCATTCCACCTGTTTCAAAAGCAATCCCTACCAAATCGTTGAAGTAGTAACGGATACCAATCCCTACACCGCCACGAAACTTTCCGATTTTAGAGGTAATAGTATGGGTATTATATGGGTTTGTCGGGTCTTTGAAAAGAGTATAACTTATAAAGTGATAACCTAAATGTACAGGTAGATAGAAATCTATTTGATCCGATAAAAGATTTCTACTGGCTTTGTCGTCTATTAATTGCCAAAAATGAAATGTTCCTGTAGCTCCAAAACCAATTCTGTTAAATTTTAAATCTCCTGACAGTCCTGTCAGTGTATTAAATCCGAAATATGCCCCCACACTTGCATAATCATGTACGGCATACTGAGCATTTAATGTGGTTCCTATTCCAAAACCTCCTCCTGCCCAACCAGCGGTAGCCCAACTTCCTAAATTTAAAGTAGGCTGTATCACAAAATCTCCTTGTTCGACTGCATTAATCTTTCCTGGGGTAAAAAGAAAAATAAACAGAAAGGCTAATAAAAAATTTTTCATAATTATTGTTTTTCTACAGCAAGTATAATCATTAAAAAAGAATAAAATTATAGGTAGGTCTTATTTAAAAAAAATATTTTTATGTTTTGATCAGATACTTATGGTCTTGTTGAAGCCTATCCTTACTTTTATAAATTCATGTTGGAAATAAATTTATCCGATAAAAAACAGCTCACTGAAAAAACTTTGGCTTTCAGTACTGTTTTATGGTGTATTTCTGCCGGTTGGAGCACTGCTTTGATCAATGTTTTTATGATTAGTACTTCTATTCTGTTATTAATATATTCTTTTGTTTTTAGGCCAAAAATTAATTTTAAACAATGGATTGTTCATCCTGCTGTGATTTTATTTTTTCTGACAGCAGTCAGTATAGCGTGGTCAGAAGATTTTCTGAGAGGTGTCAAAAATCTTAAATCATACCTTCCTTTTTTACTGTTTCCGCTGTGTATCATTTTTTGGTACAGTTTGGACAAAATCAATGTTATATATCAGGCTGTAAAATTTTTAGCTTACTCCCTCATCTTTACTTATCTGATTACAATTATTTGGAATCTTATACCTGAAAATTTAGCGTATAATTTATCAGTTCAATTTGATTTTTTTGTAAAGCCTTTTCCATTTTCAAATAAAAGCCTTTTCGGCTGGTATGTTCCTTTTATGGAGCGGATTCACTTTAGTAATATATTGGTTTACAGTGGTTTGAGTTTAATTTATATTTATTCTTTTAAAAAGAATATTTTTATTCTGCTGC
This sequence comes from uncultured Chitinophagales bacterium, assembly GCA_964653095.1. Taxonomy (GTDB): domain Bacteria; phylum Bacteroidota; class Bacteroidia; order Chitinophagales; family JADIYW01; genus JAMLHH01. The sequence goes on along the minus strand of CAZZEH010000023.1, from coordinate 32,381 downwards.
TGTCTGTTTTGTTTTTAAGCACCCCTTTCATTCTCGGTGCACGGGCATCAATGATTGGTGTACTGATGTTTTTGCCTGTTGTACTTATATACTTTTTTAAAAGATATTCTAAAAAATATCGTGTGGTCGTTTTGCTTGTTTCAATTTCTATTTTATCCGCTACATTTTATATTGTATATCCGCAAATACTGTCAAGATATCATCAGACAGTTTATGAATTGGAATCTATAAAAGACAACAGTTACTTAGAAAAAGATTACAAACATTTTCCCACTCTGATTAGGTTTCATTCCTGGGAAACAGCCTATCATTTATTTCAGGAAAGACCTATAATAGGTCATGGTGCAGGAACATATTTATACAAATACAAGCAAGAGTATTTAAAAAATAGTTTGGATTTACCTTTAGATTATCACTCACAATGGCTGTATTTCTTAGGTACTTTTGGGTTATTAGGTATGATTATATTTTTTGTCTTTTATCTGTTATACTTTTTATCTGTTCAATCTGTAATTGGGAAATATTATTTGGTAAGTTTTTCATTTTATACTGCTGTTATCTGGATTTTTGATACCGGTCTTTTACAGAAAAAAGAGATGATGGTATTCATATTATTCTTATCTTTTGCTTTATGTCTAAAAAAATCAGACATATCATACACCTGAGTTCTTCGGAAATTTGGAGAGGTGCCGAACAGCAAATCATCTACTTATATGAAGGATTAGAAAAAGCAGGCCACACCCAAATTATCTTTTGCAACGAACAGGGAAAATTAGCTGAATATTGTCAGGAAAAGCATCTTAATTTTAAAGCTTATCACAAGAAAAATGGCTTAAACCTGAACCTTGCAATTGCTCTGAAAAGGTATGCGAAAAAAAATCCTGCTGATATTATTCATATTCATGATCCGCACGCACATCATGCTTATTTGGCTGCAGGATTAACGGGATTAAATATCCCGGCTTTATTACACAGAAGAGTTGATTTCCCTACTGCCAGAAATATTTTTTCGGCCTGGAAATATCAGTACCATGGTATTAAAAAAATTATTTGTGTTTCTAAAAGGGTAAAACAAACTTTTGTACACAGAAAAAATTTGCTCGATAAATGCAGAGTAATGTATGATTGTACAGATTATTTAAAATACAGAAAGCTTAATAACAGATTTTTACTGGAAAAAGAGTTTCCACAATTAGAAGATAAATTTGTAGTAGCAAACATTGCAGCTCTTGTAGATCACAAAGACCATCCTACATTTATTAAAGCCGCCCACTATTTAGTAAATACACTTAAAGTAAAAGACTTACATTTTTTGATTGTAGGTGAAGGAGAAAAAAAAGAGGAATTACAAAACCTTATTAAAACATACACCCTAGAAAATGATATTACAATGTTAGGGTTTAGAAAAGCTATACCGGACATACTCAGCTCTGTTAATCTCTATACTTTCACTTCAAAAATGGAAGGATTTGGTTCTACTGTGTTGGAAGCTATGGCTGCCGGTGTACCTATAGTCGCATCTAAAATAGGTGGTCCGGGAGAAATTTTTACGCATAAAAAAGAAGCCTTACTTTTTGAACCGGGAGATTATTCAGGTTTGGCTTACCAGATACAAGATATTATCAATCATCCCGATTTGGCAAGTAATTTGACTCTTTCAGCTTTTGAAAAGCTCAAGTATTTCACAATTCCATTTTATACAGAACAGATGGAAGATATCTATAAAGATATATTATGATATGAAAATAGGTTTATACTTTGGTTCTTTTAATCCTGTCCATAATGGTCATTTGATAATCGCCAATAAAATGCTGGAAACTGCTCGATTTGATGAAGTATGGTTTATTCCTTCTCCGCAAAATCCGTTTAAAGAGTCTAAAGATTTACTGGACTTTTCTTGCCGTATGCAGATGCTGGAAGCTGTTTTAAATAATGAGCCGTATATAAAAGTAATCCCAATAGAAAATAAGTTACCAAAACCATCTTATACTATTCAGACCATTAAAGTTTTGGAGAAAGATTATCCTAATTATCACTTCGATATAATCATAGGTTCTGACAATCTTAAGAATCTGCATTTATGGAAAGAAATTAATGAAATTCTAAAACGATGTACTTTTCATGTATATCACAGAAGAGGAGAAAATGATAAAAATGAATTTATTAAAAAGAATATAATCTTTTACAATCTGCCGTTTATTGAAATATCTTCTACTTCTATTCGAAAAAGTATAAAAAAGCAAAAAAGTATTCTTGGTGAAGTTGATTCAAAAATCAACAGTCTTATTCAACAAAATCGCTGGTATTTTTAACGGTTATTCACATCACAATGATAACTATATATAAAACTAAGATTAATTGAAGTTTAATTTTAACAATAACATCTGAATATGTAGAATAATTCTTGCGTGAAACTTTGTGTGAAACATTATGATTTGTGAATAAGCTTTTCATTATAGTTCATGCACATAAAAAGTATGTTTCACGCAGTATAAAAAGACAATTAATTAAGAATTTTAAAGGTTCAATTCACAGCATATTTTATAAATGAAGAGTATTAAATGATGTTAGAAAACAAAATGAACAGTATGTGGACAATTAAATTAAACGTATGAATTGCGTACCTTTACAAATGATTATGTGATGTGGATAAGAAACAAAAAGTTTTAGCAGTGAATTTTCCAAATTTATTTAAAGAAAATCTTTCTACAAATCCACAGAGATAATAATAAAAGATAATAAAGATTTTAATAGTTATATTATATATAGTTTATTATGGAAACTTTAGAAGCAGCAAAAAAATTAGGTTATTTAGATATTCCCGTAGATCCAACTTTGGATTTATTTGAAGAAATAGAAAAACTTAAAAAAGAAAAAAATGCAATCCTTCTTGCGCATTATTATCAGGATGCGGATATTCAGGATGTTGCAGATTACATTGGAGACAGTTTGGGATTGGCACAGAAAGCTCAGTCAACCGATGCAGATATGATAGTTTTTGCCGGAGTACATTTTATGGCAGAAACCGCTAAAATTTTAAATCCTACTAAAAAAGTAGTGATACCGGATTTAAATGCCGGTTGTTCTCTCGCAGACACCTGTTTGCCGGAAGATTTTGCTGCATTCAAGGCCAGGCACCCGAATCATGTTGTAGTGTCTTATATCAACTGCAGTGCAGAAATAAAAGCAATGAGTGATTACATCTGTACTTCAAGCAGTGCCGAACATATCGTCAATACCATTCCGGAAGACAAAGGGATTATCTTTGCTCCGGACAGAAATTTGGGCGGATATTTAAAAAAGAAATTGGGTCGGGATATGGTTTTGTGGGATGGATCATGTATCGTTCATGAAGTATTTTCTCTTGAAAAAATATTAAAATTAAAAGAACAGCATCCGGGAGCTTTACTTATAGCACATCCTGAATGTGAAGAGCAGGTATTGGTGCACGCAGATTTTGTAGGTTCTACTTCATCATTATTAAAATTTACTGTAGATAGTCCGGCTACGGAATTTATAGTGGCCACGGAGTCCGGTATTCTTCATAAAATGCTTAAAAACAGCCCGGAGAAGACTTTTATTCCTGCACCTCCAAATGATGCCTGTGCCTGTAATAATTGTCCATACATGAAGCTTAATACAATTGAAAAAATATACAATTGTATGAAATACGAACAGCCTGAAATTATTATGGATGAGGAGTTGAGACTAAGAGCTAAATTACCAATTGATCGGATGCTTGAAATTTCTGCAAAAGCGGGATTGTAAAAATACAAGCGACTATAATTTTTGATTTAAATTCTTTTTGTAAAGAAAGTGTGGTATATTATTGGAGGATATAATCTTTCATAATATGCAGTATCAAAATTTAAAAGAAAATAGCTTAAGTTTTTGTTTTTGTAAACAATCCATACCCATTTGCTTTATAGAAAATAACCAATATAGCGCTAATAAAAAAGGGCATTATAGGCATTTTATATCTGATTAGAGTACCAAAATTTTGAGCGGTTAGTCCTGAAGCAAAACCTAAAATAAAAGATACTACGAAACAAAATAAAACATAACCTTCAAAAGATATAGTAGCAAGTGTTTTTCTAAGTCCTGTTTTATATATGACCGTTAATACTAACATTAAAACGAAAAAACTTTCTAAAGCTGCAAAAATCATTACAAAACTGTTTATTTCCCACAGATAAGGCCTAAAGAAAGTAATGTTTAGAATTACAGGAGTTTTTTGCATCAGACCCATAATACCCGGATTTATTTCACCTATATCATAACTCGAACCACCTCCTAATCTATCTATATAATCTGCTGTTATAAGAGCAGTTTCAAGAATATTTTCTAAAGCGTAAGAGCCTAATTCTTCTGACATAGCATTTAATCCATATAACCCTATTAATAGTCCGGCAATAAGAAGAGCAGGTAAAATTATTATTCGAATTATTCTGTTTTTAACTTTAAGAGCAAAAGAATGAAAAAACCACAGACTCAAACCGACTGATAAAGCAATAATAATATAGATTTTTACAGATAATATGGCGTATATGCTAATCCATAAGACTACTAAAGAAATTAATATTTTTGTAAAGGACTTTTTCTTGAGAAAAAATATATTTATAACAGCCCAAATAGTCCATCCCTGAGCACCCAAAACGACAGTGTCTTTCATTAACCCAGCTCCCCAAAAAACTACAGAGGGAAAAAATAAAATAGCTATTGCAAGGTCTCTTTTTATTTTTGGATATAACTTTATTAAAGTTATGTACAATGCCCAAACTCCCGTGAAAGCTACGACCGAAAAAATAGTAGTATTAATTAAAAAAGAATCAAATGTAAAAAAAGATAATATACCTGAAAGCTTATTCATAAAAAAGCTTGACTCAGCCCAACCATATCCTATTCTAATATTGTGCTGGGTTAAATAAATAAAGGTATTATTATCCATAAAAAACCATTGAGAAAAAGAAAGGTTTTCTATATCTCTCAACAGATTTTTATAATGTTGTCCAAATCTATAAAAGTTTATAGTATCACCATAACCATAATAAAAAACATATAGATAAATATAAGCCAAGCTTGAAAGCATTTTAAGAGATAAACCCCAGAGAAAATAACTTTGTAAATCTTTTTCTACAAATCTTTTGGAATATAGTTTACCTATAAAAAAAGCAACTGCAAAAAAAAGTATAAACAGAGGATAGTCAAACCATCTTACGAGTTCCATAATCCTTTAAAATAAACATACCAGCAAAGATTGAACGTTAGGTTTTAAATCTCGAGATTTTATTAAAAATTATCACTTTTACTCCTTTTAAATGGTTATAATTCACAAAAAAGAATCCAATTAATCCTAAAAACCATACTATCAGGTAATATACAATAAAGAAGATTAAATTTTTCTCGTAAAAATTATAGTATAAAAAATAACCAAAACAAATTAAGATAATTAATATTATATATTGCAAATGAATAGATTTAAAACTAAAAAGCTCTTTATTTAGAATACCGGCTCTGATAGAATAAATATTAATAAATAAAGTTTGCAGCGCATTTGCCAAAAAATTGACTAAAATCAAAGCAAAAACTCCGAGAAGAGGTATCAGTAATAAACTTAAGCCTATGGTTATCATAAGTGTTGCAACTGTGACCGGCATCAGTATCTTTGTTTTTTTATAATAAAATATCGGTAACGAATATACTACGTAATACACTCTTGAAATAAATGAAATAAACAGTAAAGGCAACCATATAATGGAACCATGATAAGCTTTGCTGATAAACAGATATACACCGGGAACTGAGAAAGCGGCAAACGAAAAAATAAAGAAAATCATACTTAAGAAAATATACTCAAACTGAAGTCTGATTTCTTTCATCACTTTTAAATCCTTCACATTTTTCATTAATGTGTAAATAGACGGATAAAAAGTATTGAGCATTGCGTTAACCATAATTTCTGTCACTAATGCAATACTTGTTGCAAATCCATATAAACCTAATGTAGAAACATCAAAAAATTGAGAAACTATAACTTTATCAACATTTTTATATAAATAAGATAAAAGGCCATAGACCATTATCGGATATCCGTATGTAAGTAATGGAGCGGCAAGTTTAGTATTAACTTTAAACTTTCTTTTAGTATATATATAAAGTAAGTAAAATATTATTGGAAAAGTTGTGCCAATTGATCGACCTGCAACTACTCCAAGAGCTTCTAATCTTAAAAAAATGACTCCGATAAATACGCCTGCTACACCTGAAAGAAAGAAAACAGCGGATAATTTTGCATATAAATCTGCTCTTTCCCGGTTTCTGTATTCAGAAAGAATTAAAGTCTGGAAGATTTGAAAAAGAGCCATTAACAGTGTCCACCAACCGTATTTTGACATAGTGAATTCTGGAACATCAAAAAACAACAGTAGTATTTTGTCTCCAAAAATGAATAAGAATAAAGCTGCAAAAATTGCTGAAACTATATTGATAGATATACTGGTATCCATCAGTATTTGCTTGTCTTTATCAGACTCGTAATCGAAAAAGTATCTTTGATATGCACCTGTAACACCAATACCTATAAAACCTCCTAGAATCGCCTGAAATACAACTGAAATTGTAATAATACCGTAATGCTCTGTAGAGAGAAATTTGGTATAGAGAGGAATTAAAAAAAAATTTAATGCAGGAGATAGAAAGCCCAATAGAATATAGATAATGCTATTTTTAAGCTGACTTTTTTTTCGCATGCTTACTTCTTATATAGTGTATATAAAACGTTAGTTTTACAAAATTCTCAATTTAAAACGATGAAGAGCTATAAATTTAAAACGAAATATATTGGTATCACATCTCACTATCCAATCAGGAATATATAACTTCTCTTATCACATTTTTAAATCGTTCTATACTGCTTTGTTCTGAAATATTAAAATATGTTTGTCTATACTTTTCTAGTCCTTTTTCATTTTTTTCTGCGAATACCACTTCAGAGTTTAAAAACTCTTCTATTTTATACACATTACAAATATTATTTTCTTTCAAAAACCTTAAAAGGGAATGATTAAAAATTTCGATAATCACAGTTGGAACAAAATAAATAGCTGGTATTACTGCTGTCCCAAAAAATCCGAAAGCTATTTGAGCGTTTTTAATTAGAGAATTTAGGTCTTTATTCTCCCTAACATATTCAACGTTATTTATCTTTGGAATCCAATTACTGTTATAATTACCTGGATGTAATTTTATTTTTAAGCGTAATCCTTTATTATTAGCAATTAGGGAGGCTTTCTTATAAATTTTAACATGCTCTTCTATTGTTATCATATTATCTCCATTAGGGTGATCTGAAAAAGGAGAATCAATCAATAAAGCGTAAGGTTCTTGTTTTTTTGCTTTTTGGAGATACTGATCAAACTCAAAGTTTCCAATAACTTTAATCTCGTCATCACGCATGTTGAAATATCTTCTGTTAGTACTGCTATTTTTATATGAATATGTGAATAAATAGTCTGGTTTGGCAATTTTATTCATAAGAAATTGAAACTGTTTCATCTCTTTTCCTGATATTTTTTTGTAAGCATTGATTGTAATAAGAAAAAGCAGATTTAACAGAGAAAATGAATAGAGAAATGTTTTTATAGAAAAGCTATAATTAGATGATCTGTGTTTTTCAATATTGTCAATTTTTATATTATTCTTGCTTTTCTCCCTCAGTTTTCTTATTTCTTCATAATCTTCCGGCTCACTGTAAAATCCGTGATCCATATACACATATGGTATCTTCCTCTTTTTACAAGTATATCGGATTGCGATACTTAAGTTACTAAACAAACCCAAAGCTATAAATATATCGGGCTTTATACTATCAAATAAATGCTGAGCATTGTTATAGTCTGAAAAATAGATGACCTTCTCATTTGTATGTCGGGCTATCTCATCTTCTTTTCTATTATAATGTATATAGATAATGTTAAAATCCTCCTTGATAGATTCAAAAGGGTATGTCCAATACTTTCTTTGATAACCAAAGTTTGTTAGTACTGTTGGTTTTTCAGTTTGCATTATAAAGTATTATAACAGTTTTATGATATCAAAATCAGGGTCTAAGTATTTCATAAGATGTTCAACAAATTCCCTAAACGCTCCGTTACCGCCACATTTTGATGTAACATAGTTCCTGTTCTTTTTCATATACTCAGGTGCATTATTTGGAACACATGAAAAACCTACTTTTTTTAACAGCCAATAATCATTTAAATCATCACCTATAAAAGCAACTTCTTCCAAACTAATATCTAAGTCGTCGCACAGTTGTTGTGCTGTCTGTAATTTATCTTTTACTCCTCTGTATAAGTAATCAACTTTCAATTTCTCAGCTCTTTGCCTGACTATTTGAGTGTCCTCTCCTGTCATTATTGCCAATAATATATTTTTTTTCTTCAATACCCATACTCCCCAGCTGTCGGAGGTATTAAACTTTTTCAGCTCATTGCCTTCCTGATCGTAATACATACCACCGTCTGTCCAGACTCCATCAATGTCTGTAATTACTAATTTTATATTTATCATTATTCTATCAATGAGCTGTATATTACTTCATTTTGGCTAATATCCTGCTTCAGGACCTTTCCGATGACTTTATCTCTTTCCGCCCATTTGAATCCGTCTCCAGGAGACAGCATATGGATATCTTCTTCCTTTATCACCTCACCCATTTTCAGATCACGTGCAGTAGCTATAGATCTTTCTAGTTTGACTCTTGCAGATTCCACCGAATTCTCTATGTAAATATCCTCAACTCCCATTGACATTTCCATCAGTCTGATGTCGCGAACCATTCTTCTCATACCATCAACTCCCAGAGATCCGGCCTGATCGGTTCCTTTCAGATTTCTGTCTATAGTAATATGCTTTTCAATAATCTTTGCCCCCATTGCTACTGCCGCTACAGGAACAGATATTCCCACAGTATGATCAGAATAACCTATTGTATATTGTGAGTAGTTTTTTTGTAAGTAAGTCAAAGTTCTCAAATTTACATTCTGAGGCTGAGTCGGATATTGTGAAACACAATGAAGAATTGATATATCATTGTGATGTTTTGTTATAATATCCAATGCATCGTCCAATTCTTTTTTTCCGGCCATACCAGTAGAAAGAATAATTGGAATTTTGGTCTCTGCCAAAGCATTTAACAATGGTAAATTAGTCAGGTCTCTACTTGCAACCTTCAGCTTGTCAGGTGTAAAATACCTAAGCATCGTTAGACATCCCGTAGCACATAGAGTTTCTATAAAATCAAGCCCCAAAGACTTTGTATGCTTATAGATCTCGTAGTGCTCTTCATCGTTAAGTTCTAAAAACACCCTGTGCTCTCCATATGTTTTACCAAATGAATTGGGACTATTGTAAGGAGCATCCATTTGAGATTGTGAGAGCTCTTGTTTCAAATCACGTTTTGTAAGCTTTACGGCATTCATAGGTTTCAAATCTAGCTTAAAAAGCTTGTCTGACACCGGACGCGCTGCGATTTCTACAAGAAGCTTTGCCAAATCGACAGAACCATTGTGATTCTGTCCTATCTCTCCTATTATATAAGTATTATTCATGTCCCTATACCGTAATTTTTTTTCTGACAAAATAGTCTTTTTTGTCATACCGTTCCATATACTCTATTAATTTAATGCGTTGGTCTCCAGGTAATTTAATTGTTTTCGTAACGTCCACCTTGTCAAGAGTATCTAAATTATCAAAAATATCTTTCAACCTTACATAGCTAAAGTTCTCTTTATTAATTTTATTTAGTAAAGTAAGAGCTCTTTTGTAATCTTCTTCATAATCAACAGATAAGTTTACATAGTAGTTTTTATCTGTTACTATATCTATCGCTCCTATTTTAATATCTTTATCATTTAAAACATACCAAGATAAATATTCAGAATACTCTGTAGTTTCTAGTTTTTGATATAAGCTCCAAAGGTATTTTGTAGAAAACAACTCAGCTCCGACTCCAAAGGGTACATTATTAACCTTCACACAATCCAAGTCATTTTCTTTCATAAGATCAAGCATATGTTCCATAATAACAGGGTCAGCAAACGGGTTATCTCCAGTCACTCTATATATAGCATAGGCTTTTTCCTGATATGCTAAATCCAGCATTCTATCAATAACTGACACAGGATCTCCTTTAAAGTATGCTAGCCCCTTGTTTTTAAATAGGTTTACCAAAGGCGCGTCCTCCTCCAGAACCGATGTAGCAAGTATTGTTTTGAATTTATTAGAAGAGGAAAGCCTATTATACAAATCAACTATCAGTTCCTGATTTAAGAAAGGCTTTAACACTTTTTTCTTTAATCGTTGGGATTTTAATCTTGCAATCAGTGCAACAACCACATTATCTTTGTCAAAGGTTTCTATTTCAGAATCAATATAATACTTCCCTGTATCACTGCGCTTTAATGTAGATTCTTCGGGCAATACCTTTTTGTACATTATAGTACGGTATGTTTTTTCCTGTTGTGTAGGATGTTTTCTCTTTTTTCCCAAAGCTCTGCTATAATGTTTCAGATTATTTGCCATAGAAGCAAACTCTTCGGGATACAAAGAGACTTGCCAGTCATAGTTCCTGTTATTTCTTGTCAGCGTTATATGCTTTTCTATATAATTACATCCTTTGGCTAATAACATCAGAGGGATTTTAGATGTATCTAATGAATGATCGGCAAAGCCTAATTCAAAAGGGTACATTTCTCTAAAGGTGTCTAAAACATTTAAATTTAACTCTTCTACTTCAGAAGGATAGTTGCTATATCCTGTAAATAATGCTTTTATTTTGTCGTCACCTAATGTATTTATTGCAAACTTCACTTCAAACATCGTTGCACACTGTGTTTCTATAATTACTTTTGCGCCCTTCAGTTCTGAAATTTTCTTAAGCAACGGATAATTGGTAATATCTGTAGCATGTATTTTAAATAAAAGGAAACCATAGTTCACACACCATTCCAAAGAAGTTTCCTCAAGTACACACGGAATCACTTTCAAGTCATTCTCAAGACAGTAGTCAAAAACTTCATACCATTGCTCTTTACTAAATTCAGCGTTTTTATACAATTCATACTTAGAATAATCTTTTGTGCAAAAACTCTCAACGTGCATCACCTGTACCGTAAAATAATGTGCTCCGGAGTTTTTTGCTGCTAATGCAAGATCTTTTAAATATTGAAGTGAACCGTTATGGTTAAATGCACTCTCAGCTATAATTTTCATTTCTCTAATTACTAACTCTCAAAGTTAATATATTTTTTAGTTAAAAAATCTATACCAATTCAACCATCTAGAAGCAGCGAAACAATGCTGTTTCTCAACCTGCTTACCAGTTCTATACTTTGCTTAACTTCGGCTGTGTCAAATCCTCTGCCCGCTAAAATCTCCTCATAACTTTTGGTGTGGAGATGGGTAAAGCCGTTATCGAATTCTATCCTTTTATTATCCACTTCCAAATGGCGATAGCTTTTAAACTCTTTATCGGGTAAATCCTCATCATCTATACTCAGCAGCCAATCTACAGAAGCTCTTTCCAGTTCCAATAATCCGGACATCCTATTTGTGTCGTTTTGAATCAGTCTCACACCTTTTATTCCTCCAAAAAGCCATATCAGCAGGTCAAAAAGATGTATTCCTATATTAGTCCCCAATCCACCGGATTTACTGATATTCCCTTTCCAGCTGTACTGATACCAATTACCCCGAGGCGTGATATATTTCAGTTTTACCTGATGATGACTATTACTTTCCTCAAGATTTTTTTTCAATTCTGTTAAAACAGGCAGTAATCTCAATTGCATAATAGTATAGACCTTTCGTCCACTTCCTTTTTCAGCTTTTTCAATAGCTTCTAAATTATGAGGATTCAATACCAGAGGTTTTTCGCAAATGACATCTGCTCCTAAACGCAATCCAAATCGGACATGGGCATCGTGCAGATAGTTGGGGGTACACACTACCAAATAATCTATACCCTGCCCTTTATTTTTAAGCTTGGTCAGATATCGTTCAAATCTTTCGAACTCCGTAAAAAATGCAGTTTCGGGAAAATAGCTGTCCAAAATTCCAACCGAATCGCTTATATCCATCGCTGCTATCAATACATTTCCGGTCTCTTTGATGGCCTGCAAATGCCTTGGTGCCACATAACCGGCTACTCCTATGATGGCAAAACGTTTCATATTTATTTCTACTTTTTATAATTATTTACACCGTCAAATACACCACTATTATTCCGCCATTTGCTTCGCCAAGGTTATTGAAAGGCTACCTATTTTTCTCCTAGCAAAAAATAGCCTCCTGTTCTTGGAGAGCCTCGGAACTCAATCATTTGAGCATCTCTAAGTTGCTTTACCCATCTTTCAATAGTCTTTTCCGGTACCCCTGTCTCTTTGCTGTAAAAAGGAATTCTATTTCCTTGCTTTTCTCTTATAGCATTTAGCAAAATATTTACTCCCTCATTTACTCCCTCATTTACTCCCTCATTTACTCCCTCATTTACTCCGCCATCGTCTTCTTTTACTGTTGTTTTACGATTTTGATAAGAGATTTTTGACATAAATCCTGCTCCTATTTCTTCATACTCGATTTTCATTGTGGGATAGTCTGTTATTGCTTTTCGGATACGCATTAACCCACTTCCATATTTTTCGATATCACCCGTCAGATAAAATGCTTCTGCAATCATTTTATTCCGTGCATAAGCAGGATATGTATCTGTTTTTAAATCATCTATAGTTAAGTGATTTATCAAACGCCCCGGGTTAAAAAAGGTTATCTGCTTATCAAAAATCTTGATCTGAATATCTGCAGGACTCAAATAATCTCTATGAACCACTGAGTTTAAAACCAATTCACGTATAGCTTCTAATGGATATTCAGGTATTTCAGTCCGTTGAGTAGTCTCACCTGTTATCTCAAAAGCAAATTGTATTTGAGAGATGATATACTTCATCATTTCATCCACCAATTCAAATAAGGTGTAGCAGAAAATTTTATCATCTATAATTAGAGACGGCGATTTAAATCTTCCCAAATGTGAATTATATATCGTTTCACCTTTAGCAAAGAGTAACATAGCAGCATTGGTTACAGTATCGCCGTTGATTAATTTCAATTTTGTCAGATTCTCTTCCAAGTTACCTTCTAATCGGAAGCGCCTCCTTTCATTCACTCTATCTACAAACTTTTGAACCTTATCCCAGTCTATATCTTCTAAAGTCTTACCTTGCGCCGGATAAGAATCCCAAGAAACTTGTAGAGTCTGTAAATTCAAATCTGCTATCTCGGTAGCTGTTAACTGATGATTAGAATTTTTCACTCTTTTGTAATAGCGGCCTTTAAATGAAAGTGGTTTGATAGGAAACTCCTGTACACGAATGCTCACATACTTTTTGTCTTCTAAATCGTGTTTCTGAATCATTGGGATAATAGAAGGTTCTGTTTTGAGTTTGATTTCATTCAACCATTTTTGGAGAGTCTCTTTCCCTGTATCTACGCCTTTTACCTGACCATCGTCAGCTACTCCGATATAGACGGTTCCGCCTGAAGTATTCGCAAAAGCCACCAAGGTCTCAATAACTTTATCTTGAAAAGTTACCTTCAACTCTGTTCTTTCATCTTCAGATATATTAAGGCGTGGCATATTGTAAAAAAAACTCTATTTGCTAATTTAACCAGAGTTTATAGATTATCCTCATGTTTATATAAAGACAGTATAGGTTTCTGTCAAGTATGATTCTTTCAAGGCTCTAATATCTCCAATAGTATTATAAAAAAGGTTACCATCTACTCCTCATTCGCAAGAGTATCTAACTTTCTCACCTCTCCTTCCAGTAATTGATATCTATCCCCAATTTCGGGACACGTTGCCAATCCCAAATCATCGAATTCTAATTTGTGACCGCGAGCGCTTATCCAATATAAATGTTTTGCCGGATTCCCGACCACCAATGAAAAATCTTTCACATCTTTGGTTACTACACTGCCTGCCCCTACCATAGCATACTGACCAATGGTATTCCCGCAAATGATAGTGGCATTGGCTCCTATGCTGACTCCTTTTTTAACCAGAGTTTTCTTAAATTCATCTTTCCTTTCTATAAAAGCTCTCGGATTAATCACATTGGTAAAAACACAGGACGGTCCTAAAAATACATCATCCTTACATTCCACACCTTCGTACAGAGATACGTTATTTTGCACTTTAACTCTATTCCCCAAAACGACTTTATTTCCGACATAGACATTTTGTCCCAATACACAATTTTGTCCTATTCTTGCAGAACTCATGATGTGTGTATAATGCCAGATTTTTGAACCGGCTCCAATTTGAGCGCCTGCGTCTATAACAGCAGTTTTGTGCATAAAATAACTAACCAGAGACATTGAAAAAGCCTTTTATGTTATTGATAATATAATCCATTTCTCCATCAGTCATTTCGGTATGCATTGGCAAAGAAAGCACTTCGTGGCACAGAGCTTCGGTATTGGGTAAATATATGTCCTGAAAATACGGCTTTTGCCTGTACATAGGCATTGGGTAGTAAATTACTGATGGTATTGCACGATTTTTCAAATAATCCTGAAGCGAATCTCTTATTTTTCTGTTTTTTACACGTATAGTATATTGATGAAAAACATGGGTAGAAGTCGCATTGTAAGCAGGAGTTCTTACTTCCGACACATTTTTAAGTTCATGGTCATAAAAAAGCGCAACCTTTTTTCTTTTCCTGATGAATTCGGGTAAATACTTTAATTTGACCCTTAAGACAGCTGCCTGGATAGTATCTAATCTGGAGTTTACCCCCACAAAATCATGTATATATTTTTTTGACTGACCATGGTTGGCAATTTTTCTTAATTGTGTTGCAAGTTTTTCATCCTGAGTGAAAATAGCTCCTCCATCACCATAAGCTCCTAAGTTTTTGGATGGAAAAAAAGAGGTGGTGCCTATATCACCAATTGTACCTGCAAACACAGACTTTTCTTTTATTTGGCATTCTGCGCCAATTGACTGAGCATTATCTTCTATTACAAACAGTCCCTTACCTTTTGCCCATTCTGTAATTGGAGCCATTTCAGCACTTTGACCATACAGATGTACAATAATGACAGCTTTGCAGGACTCTTCGTATGCCGTTTCCAAATGTGTCACATCAGGCATAAATGTGTCTAAGCTGACATCACAAAATACCGGCTCCAAGCTAAGAATTTTCAGTATTTCTACACTCGCTATATAAGTAAATGCCGGTACAATTACTTTATCTCCTCTTTTTAAACCCAATGCCATACAGGCAAGCATAAGTGCATCTGTGCCATTCCCGCAGCTTACAGTATATTTTGAAGAAATAAACTCTCCAAGTTCAGATTCAAATTTTTGAACCGGCACACCCTGAATGAATTGTCCGTTCAGCAAACATTCTGATATAGCAGAATCAATTTCTTTAGACAACCTTTCATACTGTCTTTTTAAATCTACCATTTGGATACTAAGAAAGTCTGGCATACTATTCAAATATAGTGATTTATAAAAGTTTTTAATTTTAGAATACAAAATTCTTTCTTTGCTTGTATTAAAAACAAAACAGACTCAGATTCTTTAAGAAAAAATTTCAAAATTTGTTTACTTTATAGTCTTTAGCACACTAATTGTATGACTCTGATGGTTAAAAACATTCAGAATATATTATAAAAAACACCTGATATGATAACAAACACACTAACAAAGACACTTTTTATTTTTTGCTTTCTTTTTGCGTATCAAAGCGCTGATGCTCAGATATGGAAAAACATGGGCGGAAAAGTAAAAGATAAACTTGAAAGACAAGCTGATAAGCGCTTAGAGCAGAAAATTGACAAAACCATAGATAAAGGTTTTGACAAAGCTGAACAGGGTACAGAAGATGCCGTAAAAGGAAACAAGAATAAAAGCGGCAAGCCTCAATCTTCACCTGAATCAACTGGCGAGGACGATATGCCTTTTGACTTAAACAGCATACTTTCCGGTAGTGGCGGAATGGATTTAGGCAACCTTGAAAATGTGATGAATGCGATGAATGCTGATGTCAAGCTGCCAAGTACATACAACTTTAATCTGGGTATCAGTTACTCTACATCTTTTACCGAGGATGGTAAAAAGAAAGATATTAACAATGCCATGACCATATGGTATTCTCCAAAAGACTATGCAGGAATTTCTACTGATATGGATGTCTCTACATTTATGGTTATGGACCAGGGCTATATGATTTCTTTTATGGAGAAAGAAAAAACTTACACAGCAATCAATCCTGAAGCTTTTGCAGGCATGTTGGGCACAGCAGTATCAGATGATGATGACGATGATGGCAGCATACCAGACATAAAAAAGATTGGAAGTGAAAAGATATTAGGCTACAACTGTACTATTTATGAAGTAAAAGATAAAGATGATGAAGGAACTGCAAAAATTTGGCTAACCAATGAACTACAGGCTGAAGGTGCCTCCTATATCAAGGCTATGAGCGGATTTGCCGGCAAGATGGGAGGTAAAATAAATACCAAAGGGCTTTCAAAAATTCATAGTGATATCATCTACGGCACTATGATGAAGATTGAGACCCATGACGAAGAAGGTATTTCTGTAATTCAGGCTGAAGAAGTTATCAAAAGTGGAAAGACCATCGACACTAAGCAGTATAAAAAACTGGGATTGGGGTATTAATCTCCCCTCCAAAAAATGAAATAAGAGGGTTTAGAAAAGTCAGGAGCTTCCGGTTCCTTTAAATTGGTCTTCTTTAAACTTGAAAAGTACGTTAAATGAAGTAAGTGAACCGTATATACGGGTGATATATTGCTGTAAATCTACTTTATCCGTATCACTAAGTTCCGATGAATTAATTTTTTGCTCCATTACTCTCAGTCGGTCCCTGACCATGACAATTTTATGAAAAAAAGTTTCAATGGGCATTGCCTTTGGCTGTAATTCTCTGCTCTTAGGCTGAAGAATTAGCTCTCCGCCCTGCCATCGGTCTCCTAAATACACTTTTTCTGTCGGTGCAGTTAGTGGTTCAAGAATGTCTTTCAAAACGCTTTCAATCTGCTCGAGAGGAATGCCGACCTCTTTAGGTTTTTCAACCAATTTAATAATGACGTGATTTTCAAATCTTTTGCTGATTTCTTTTTCTCCGTGGTCCTGAAAATAAATTCGGTAAAATTCATCGTCCACGTCAACAATTACTCCTTTGCCAAATTTTGGATGTTCGAGTCTGGTGCCTATAAAAAACTCCTTCATACAGTTATTTATATTGTCATAATTTCTTCTTCTTTTACAGAAAGCATCTTATCTACTTTCCCGATATGGGTGTCTGTAAGCTGCTGAATAGAAGTTTCTGCATCTTTGGCCATATCTTCTGAAAGTCCGTCTTTTTGCAAGGCTCTGATTGCTTCATTCCCATCCTTTCGGGCAGAACGAACAGAAACCTTGGCATTTTCTCCTACAGCTTTTGACTGTTTGACCAAGTCTTTTCTTCTTTCTTCTGTCATTGGTGGTATGACTAATCGGATATTTTCACCGTCATTTTGTGGAGTGATTCCGAGATTGGCCTGAAATATTGCTTTTTCAAGTTCACCAATCAAAGATTTTTCAAATGGTGTAATCAAAAGTGTTTTGGCATCCTGTAGCTTTATTGATGCCACCTGTTGTATAGGTGCGGGCATTCCGTAATATTCCACTTTTATAGCCGAAATCATATTAGGATTAGCTTTTCCGGCTCGTATTCTACCCAACTCATCTTCGAGATGTTTTAGAGACTTCATCATAGCCTCTTTGGTTTCATCAATTATAAATTGAACTTCTTCTTGCATTGCTGTAAGTTTATTTCACTAAAGTACCTATTTTTTCTCCCCGAAGAATACGAAGAATATTTCCTTTCTCCCGGATTGAGAATACCACAACAGGCAATTTGTTTTCCTTGCATAGTGTGAAGGAAGTCTGATCCATTACCTTTAATTCTTTGAGTATAGCTTCTCTGTACGAAATTTTATCCAATTTGACTGCGTCTTTATCTAATTTTGGATCGGCAGTGTAAATTCCATCTACATTAGTTCCTTTCAGTAAAGCATCTGCGCCTATTTCCACCGCTCTCAGAGCAGCGGCAGAATCTGTTGTAAAAAATGGATTTCCCGTACCTGCTGCTAAGATAATCACTCTGCCTTTTTCTAAATGTCTGACAGCTCTCCTTTTGATATACGGTTCACAGACCTGTTCGATGTTAACTGCTGACATCAGTCGGGTGTTCAGGCCCCGACCCTCCAAAGCACTCTGCAGAGCCATACCGTTAATGACAGTTGCAAGCATCCCCATATAATCTCCCTGTACTCTATCGATTCCCAAATTACCTGACTGTAATCCTCTAAAAATATTGCCTCCGCCTATTACAACCGCAATTTCAAATCCTGCTTCCACCGCACTTTTGATTTCATCTCCGAAATGGTCAATCATTTTAGCCTGTATCCCAAATTGCTGGTCGCCCATCAGAGCTTCTCCGCTTAACTTTAATAAGATTCGTTTGTAGGTCACCATTTTAAAATCTAATTTATAAAAAAAAGGGAGAGATTTTAATTCCCTCCCTTTTTGTGGATAAGTTTTATGCTAAAGACATTCGCTTATAGCTTACGACACTTAAATCTTTGTCTGCGGCTTTCACATATTGTTCTACGCTCAACTTGTTGTCTTTTACAAACGGTTGGCTGAGTAAAGTTGATTCTTTCAGCATGGCTTTGACCGAGCCTTCTACTATTTTATCTAAAATATTTTCCGGTTTTCCGGCGGCTACAGCTTTTTCTCTCGCGATGTCGCGTTCACGCTGAATTAAATCTTCACTAACGCCACTTGCGTCCAAAGCCAGAGGATTCATGGCTGCAATCTGCATGGCTACATCTTTTCCTACAACAGAGTTAGTCTCATTTATGGGCTGATTTAGTTCCACGATAACCCCCATCCTATATCCCATGTGTATGTATGAAACTAATCCTTTACCTTCGATTACTTCATATTTTTTCACTTCAATCTTTTCGCCAATCTTAGCTACGTTATCCAATATGATATCTGACACTGTAGAACCTTTAAACGGAGTTTTGTTCAGAGCCTCCAGCGTTGCGGGTCTGGTCTCAAGTGCCAATTGAGCAATGTCTTTTGCCAGAGTTATAAAATCATCGTTTTTGGCTACAAAATCTGTTTCGGAAGAGATATTGATCAATACACCATATGTACTTTCAGAGTTGGTAATAGCTATTACCACACCTTCGTTCGCTTCGCGTTCGGC
This sequence comes from uncultured Chitinophagales bacterium, assembly GCA_964653095.1. Taxonomy (GTDB): domain Bacteria; phylum Bacteroidota; class Bacteroidia; order Chitinophagales; family JADIYW01; genus JAMLHH01. Next base: position 13,023 of record CAZZEH010000023.1, on the reverse strand, counting down.
TCTGTTGGCCGCAATTTTCGCACCTTTTTTTCTTAATAAATCTATTGCAGCGTCAAAATCACCATTTGTTTCTACGAGTGCTTTTTTGCAGTCCATAAGTCCTGCTCCGGTTTCATTTCTTAATTTGCTTACATCTGCAGCGGATATTGACATATTTTATCTTTTTAATTTCAAAATTTATTTATTCTTCTTCATTTTCAGGAGAAACATCGTCTTCGTTTTCATTCACTTTTTCTTCCTCATTTTCCTCTTCTATTTCTTCTTCAGCCTCTTCTTTAGCTTCTTTATCAAGCTTTCTGTCCGCTAAGCCTGCTTTGATTGCTTCTGTCAGATATTTTACAATCAGCTCTATAGATTTGGAAGCATCATCATTTGCAGGAATAGCGAAATCTACGAGAGTAGGGTCTGAATTAGTATCAACTATTCCGAAAGTTTTAATACCCAACTTTGTAGCTTCTGTCAGAGCGATATGCTCATGAGAGATGTCCACCATCAGAATCGCAGCAGGAATACGTCCCAAGTGCTCAATACCTCCGAGAACCTTATCAAGTTTGGATTGCTGACGGGCAAGCATCAGACGCTCTTTTTTTGTGATATTGTCTAAAGCTCCGTCGCTAAGCATTTTTTCAATATTTTGCTTTTTCTTGATAGATCTTTTGATTGTTGAGAAGTTGGTTAACATTCCTCCGAGCCAACGTTCAGTAACATAAGGCATATTCACACTATTGGCCATTTCTTCGACTATATCTTTGGCTTGCTTTTTTGTGGCTACAAAAAGAATTTTCTTTCCTGACTTTGCAATTTGTCTTAAAGCTTTGGCAGACTCATCAAGTTTTTGCTGTGTTTTATTCAGGTCGATGATATGAATACCTTTACGCTCCATAAATATATATGGCAACATTTTCGGGTTCCACTTTTTCTTAAGATGTCCGAAGTGCACTCCCGCGTCTAATAGTTGTTGCTGTGATATTTTTTCCATATTTCTGTTAAAAATTGTACTGTAAATAAATTAACGCTTAGAGAATTGGAAGCTCTTACGTGCTTTTTTACGACCAAATTTCTTGCGCTCTACTACTCTTGAATCACGGGTCAGCAGTCTCTCTACTTTTAAAGCAACTCTGTTTTCGTCGTCAATTTTCACAAGAGCTCTGGCAATGCCTAATACGATTGCTTCTGACTGACCTTTAACTCCGCCTCCTTTTACATTAACTGTCACATCATATTGACCTACAGTATCAGTAAGTTCAAACGGGCGATTTAATTTCATAGACAGGTGTGGTACCGTAAAGTATGCGTCTTTGTCTTTTCCGTTTACTTTTACTGCTCCGTTACCCGGTTTTAGATAAACTCTTGCAACTGAAGCCTTTCTTCTGCCTAATGCATTGATAATATTATCTGCCATACTTTATTTAAATTTTATGGTTTCTGGTTTTTGCGCTGTGTGCGGATGCTCATTACCCACATAAACGTGCAGTTTTTTGTACATGGCTCTGCCCAATCTTGTTCTTGGGAGCATATGTTTTACAGCGTTTTCAATAATAAATTCCGGTTTTTTTGCCAACATTTCTTTTGGCGTTATTTTTCTTTGTCCTCCTGCAAAGCCTGTGTGACGAACATATTCCTTGTTGTTCATCTTGTTGCCGGTAAAAACAACTTTTTCTGCATTAATCACAATGACATGATCCCCTGTATCCACATGAGGTGTATAGGATGGCTTGTGTTTACCCTGCAGGATTTTTGCGATTTCAGAACTCAAACGGCCCACGGTTTGATTTTCTGCATCTACTATCAACCATTTGCGCACTACGTTTTGCGGCTTGGCTGACTCTGTTCGATAGCTTAATGTATTCACTGAGATACTTTTTTCGTTCAATTAAAATTTGGACTGCAAAGATAGGCTTTGTTTTTATATCTAATGCCTTTTTGCTAAACTTTTTTACATGCTGAAAATATAACGCATTGATTATTAATAAAAATATCGCACAGATTTTTTATTAGTTGGCATTTTAATAACAAATCTCAGGAATGTTAAAGGTTAAAATTATCTCCAAAACAGAGTTAAAATACTGTTTTAAATAAATCCTGGCTTCTAATGCCGAATATTTTTGATGCTTTGTTTTCTTATTACGGAAAGATATTTACTGTACAATTACTCTCCTGCTGAAAATATGCTCACCTAAGTATAGATTCACAAAATAAATCCCTGAATCATATGAACTCAAATCGGAATAAATAGTGATTTTGCCGGATATATTATTCCAGTATCGGCTATCTAATACCTGACCGAGTATATTGACTATTTCCAAATGGCTTTTTTGTTCGACACCAGACTCGATTTGAATTGTAAAATAACCGTTATTTGGGTTGGGATAAATCTGAAACAAATTTATTCCATTTAATTTTTCTTTTAGTGAAACAGGTAACACTTCTATTTCATCTGATAGTATTTCACATCCGTTTTCATCCGTATATTTCACATAATAAACTCCTGAGTATGTTGCCTCATAGTTCTGCTGCACAGCTCCCGGAATAGCCTCTCCGTCTTTGTACCATTGGTTGCCTGATTCATAACTTGAGATTAAAGTTAATCCCTCTTGCGTGATTACAGGCTTTTCGGGGGCGTGTACTTTTACATAGGTCGTAATAGTGGAATCACAGCCATTGGATGCCGTAAGCACAATGGGATAAATACCGTCCTGATAAATTTCTGTATCGTCCGGAAGAATAAAGCTGTCTCCCTCGCAAATTTCTATAAAGACATTCGACGAATACACATCAATCACTGATAATTGAACTACTATCACTGAGTCACAACCTTTATCAGAAGACAATGTAACGGTATAGGTTCCGCTTTCATTGACTGTTTGCCCATCCGGCAAAGTATAATTTACTCCGGAGCATATCGTTGCAGAAACTGTCGTATGAGGAGCTTCCAAAACGGTCAGTTCAACAGTAATTGTTGAATCACAATTTTCGGATGACGGAATGACAACTGAATAGGAACCTGATGTGTGTGCCTCTGAACCATCCGGTAAAGTATAAGATGCTCCGTCACATATTGTGGCCTGAACATTTGTGTGAATTTCGTCTAAAACAGTTAGTTGTATGTGAATGACAGAATCACATCCGGTCGAAGATAGCAGAATTACTTTATAGGTATCGGACTGACTTACCGGAACTCCATCGGGAAGAATGTATGTCGAACCATAGCAAACGGTTTCCTCCAGATTTATTTGGCTAATACTTTGTACTGTTAAACTCACCGCCACAGTGGAGTCACATCCTAACGTAGAAAGTAGATCTGAAATATAAACTCCGCTTTCTGATGCAGTGTTTCCGTCCGGCAGAGTATATGTCTGCCCTTCACAAATTATTGCATTGACTCTGGTTGATGAGGTCTTGTTTACGGATATATTAACCGTAATGATAGAGTCGCACCCCGTTGAAGAAGTTAATATGACCTGATATTCTCCGGCTTCCCATACTATATCATTATTTGGAAGTGTATAGGAACTGCCTTCACAAATATCCGCATCTATTTCATTATAAGCAGTCTCACAAGTTGAAGCTTTTTTTCCTCTTACATGGATGTTATCTATGTAAATATTTTGCCCGTAAGTATCTTCAATGAAATAGCTGATGTTCAGTTGGACTGCTGAACCTATGTAATCATTCAAATTGATTACTTCTGTTCTCCAGTCATCACATGATGCAGGCTCCCAAGGAGAATATTCATATCCGGTTACTGTGGCTAAATTGTTTCGTGTTTTATTATAGATGGTATCAATTCCGCTACAGTCTTTTTGCGCAAGAACTCTAAGAGCGGATTCTCTGTTAGAATATGTTCTTTTATAGGCTAAGTCAAATACAAGTTGTGCTTCTTCATAATTTGATAAATCCACAGCCGGTAACACCATAATGTCAGATGTATTGTTATCGGCATATCTGTTATAGGACTGTACCGTTGCTACCTGTCCTTTGCACGGTACCATCGTTAATTCCCATGAGTATAAATCATCCTCGTCGATTATCTTCATCTTCTCAGGAGGAAAAATGCCGTCATTAAAGTTATAGAATAAGGTGTCGACAGGAGTTTCATAATAAACATTGGTCATTTTAAAATTATTTCCACTAAAATTATCCTGTCCTCCGTTAGATTCCGTGATTTCTATATAGAGCCTGTTGCTGTCAGATGGAAAACTGACTTCGTTTAATTCTATTTCGATACTGTCACCCGAAGCCAATAACCCATTCCATATATGTTCTGCCGGATTTTGGTTGTTCACCGTTGTTTGTGATTTAAGAGAAGTAATATCCTCAGAGCCAAGGTTTTTAACTTTAATAACTGGCTTTTGAGTAGTATTACAAACATATCCTGTTGCTGTCGGAAATAAAATATCTGACAGTTCGATTTCGACTCCTAAAGGACTCGCACATCCCAGTGATTTTAATAAATTCGCTCTTGGACTAATATTCAGGAAAGCACGCATTCTTTCTTTTTGTCCTTCTGTAAATCGTGTCCTTGTACCGCAATAACTCATGTAATTTCTTCGTGAATTATCCCATGTGCCTTCAGACGTACATGGGTTTGAATTTCCACAATCTCCTGACCGGTGCGGAGGAGTGTCACAAACTCCGTCACCCTGAGCCAAACAGTCTTCATTTAAAGGACATTGATTATCGTCGTCTTCATTAAAAGTGTGATATAATCCTAATCCGTGAGCAATCTCATGTGCCACGGTCACGCTATTATATGTCATATAATTACTTAAAATCACTGCACCATCCATATTTGAAAAAGTAGGAAGATACGCATAGCCTGCCACGCTGTTCGGACAAATTTTATGTACTATCCATATATTATAGTAGTCTTTTGCCGGCCACCTTGATAAAGCCTTTATATCTATCTGGCTCGCTGCACTCACTTCGCAGGGGTCATCTGTTTTATAAGTTATTCCTCCGGAAGAATAATTAGCCACCACATTTCCGTTTACCCGATTGATACCGTTTGTTGGATTCCCTTCAGGGTCACGACCAGCCAAACAAAATTCTAATTTCATATCAGCTCCGTCTCCTATAATTTTTCTAAACCGTTCATTGACTCCCTGAATGGCGCTGTAAATTTGGTTATCAGAAATATTACTTCCGCTGCCAATGGCTTCTCCTTTATGTATAACATGTACTACGAGCGGAATCGTATAAACGGCATTATCATCCAACTTGGCCTGCCGTCTTTTTATAATCTCCTCTTTTATATCTTTTTCCTGTTGAAGAATTAATTTTTTATACTCCGGATTGGATTGCAAAAGTGATTTATGCAAATCATCCGTACCGCATACTTCTTGTGCATGGGATATATTGATTTCTATAATTAATGCAATTATTAAAAGAGGGAGGATTCGTGTATATCTCATTATATGAACAGATTAATTTATTGTTAAAGCTAATAATAAAAAATCTTTTTCTTAAACTGCTTTTTAATAAAAGTGTAGTTTGACTTTATAATGGCTGAGCCTGTTCATTTTTCAAACAAAAAATCAAATTATAATTCAAGTTATTATATAAATTATTTTTCATATAAATAAATATATTTTCGCACCGAATCTAAAGGTCGCACACCAATAATTATTAATTTTAAAACACTTGAGCCGAAGTAAGCATAACAGTAAGTTAATATTGCAATTTCGCTCACTTATCTTATTTCAAGTAATTTAATCTTTCAAAATACTTTGTTATGAAAGGTATGTTTCACGATTCCGAACTTCAGAAACAATTTGACAGAGACGGTTATGTTATAATAGACCTTCTGAATTCTGAACAAGTTAAATATTTCATAGATCAATATTTTTCATTGGAATCCACTCGGGGCGGTAACAGGAAAGAATACGATATCCAATTTGACAGCGATAAGGATAAAGAAATTACCTATGAATTTACTTTTATAGACAGTAATATAGATTATAAAAAAACTGTTTTCAGAAAAGTAGTCGAGATATTCAAACCTTTGATAGACAAATATTTAGTGGACTATCAACCTATTATTGCAAATTTTATACATAAAACTTCATACAAAGGGGAAGTGCCTATGCACCAGAATTGGGCATTTGTGGATGAATGGAAATATACCTCTATTTCAGTCTGGTGTCCTTTAGTGGATAGTTTTAAAGAGAATGGTGCATTGCAGATAGTGCCGGGGAGTCACAAAAGATTTGCACCGGTTCGGGGTCCGTTAATTCCATGGGAATTAGAACATTTAAAAAAAGAACTTGTGGAAAACCACATGGTTCCGATGGAAATAAAAGCCGGACAGGCAGTGATTTTGGATGACAGCGTAGTGCATTATTCGGCACCAAATATGACGGACGGACTGAGGTTGGCGATTCAACTCATTATGATACCACCAAATACTCCAACTATTCATTATCATATGACTGATGAAAACGGAGATAAAGTTATAAAGGTTTTTGAGGTGGATCAGGAGTTTTATATGCAGTTTCACCCGTGGTTAAAACCAAAAGACCAAAAACTAATCAAAACTATTCCTTACAAGAAAATGGAAATAGATTATCCGAAATTTCTCAAAATGATGAAGAAAAAAGCCATTCACAATAAAAATTTTATTGAATTGGCATTGGATAAACTGTCTCTATAAAAAAGATATATAGTCATGCTGCACTTTATCAAAAACATGCTATCTCCAAATTCATGGACACCAAAATGGATATCAGCCGAACATGATGTAATCAAAGACGCTAAAACGAAAAAGGAGTTAGATACCATTGGTTACAGTATTCCGAAGCGTCTTGATAATTCGACTCTTCAAAAGCTTAGAGAGTTGTATCAACAAACACATAATTTCAATTTGGAACACGGTGGAATGTTTTACAGCGTTTACTCCGAAGATTTAAATTATAGAAAGAAAGTGCATGACTCCATAGGAGAAATCATGCAGGGAATTTATAATGACTTGTTTCAGGAATATAAAATTGTTATCAACTCTTTTATAGTGAAAGTGAATGGTCCCGACAGTGAGTTTGGACTGCATCAGGATTCCACAAGTTTGGATGAATTAAAATACTCTCCTATCTCAGTTTGGATTCCACTTCAGGACACAACGGTACAAAACGGATGTCTTACGGTTATTCCAAAAAGCTTTGGCTGGTTTTCGCCATATAGAGGTATCTCTTTTCCTGAACCTTTCCAAAACATTCAGGAAGAAGTCAAGCATTATCTACAGCCAATAAATTTAAAAGCAGGAGACGTGCTGTTATTTGATAACAGGCTTGTTCATTACTCTCCGCCAAACAATTCAGATAAAGAACGCGTGGTTGTGATGTCAGGAGTTTTCCCAAAAGAAGCAAAATTTATTTCCTGCTGGAAGGATATTGGACAGAAAAATGATGATATAGAGATTTTTGAACAAAAGGAAGATTATCTTTTAACATTTAAAAACTTTTTTCATGACTGTACCTGTCGTCCGGAGGCAGGCGAATATAAAGGAACGATAGTCTGGCCATTGAGGGATATGAAAAAAGAAGAATTTATTCGATTAGCCAATGAACAGGCAGTTCCGCGCATTTCTCATCCAGTTTTAATACAAAGCTTCAAATCAAATATTGTAGCTGAACCAGTTTAAAATTACTAAATAAAATAAAAGTCATGAAACCACTTTTTGCAAATCCGGAAGACCAGGCATTCTTTGAAGAAAATGGTTATTTACGGACTAAATTTTTAAACGATGATGATGTTAAAGATTTAGTCGATTACTATAGTCAATTAGATAACAATCATGTTGGAGAATACGGTTTCCACGTCAGCATGGATAACAGGGACTATGATTTTGTCAAAGGAGTAATAGATAAGCTGGAGGCAGTTGTTTTTTCCAAAGCCAAATCCATTTTTGCGCCCTGCCAGATGTTTACTGCATCTTATGTAGTTAAAGAACCTCGCATGAATAGCTTCGTGCCTCCTCATCAGGACTGGTCATTTACAGATGATAAAGAATTTAATTCGGTGACTGTTTGGACAGCGCTGATGGACACAGATATTAATAACGGAGCAATGGCTGTTTTGCCGGGAAGTCATAAATGGTTTACCGGTCCCAGAGCTTCTCCCTCTCCGGGTTATATAACTCCTTTTCAGGCTTATGGAATGGACTTGTTCCCTTATATGAAATTAATCCCGATGAAGGCCGGGGAAACTCTGATTTTTGAAAACAAAACACTTCATGCTTCTCCGCCAAACAATAGTAACGCTCCACGGATTGGTGTGGGTATTGGAGTCTCTCAGGCAGAAGCACCGTTACTGCATTATTATGTAATTCCGGGTTCTGAACCTCAGGTTTTACAGTCGTACCATGTGGACAGAGAGTTTTTCTTTAAATATAACAATCGCAAACTGTTGGAACTTCAGAAAGAAAACAGATTTCCGGAGGGATATGAAAAAGGAGACAGAGTGGTCAATAATCCTAAGGTACTGTCAAAAGAAGAATTAGAGCAAAAGGCAATAGCTGCCGGCTTTTCAAAAGACTCGGCTTTAGACCAATATCTTCAAAACTTCTATCGATACATGGCGGAATTAAATAGCCAAAACAACCAAAACGGTCAGTCCGATTCGAGTAATAATATTTCTATAGGAACCAGAATAAGGCATCTTTTTGGTAAAATATTAGGTAAGGCATAAAATCATGTTTCATTTCCCTGACAAAATGCTGAAAATCTTTAGAGACGAAGAACTTCAGAGTTCTTTTGAACGGGATGGTTTTGTTATAGTTCCCTATTACAGTCAGGAGGAAATAGAAGAACTGATTTCTGTTTATGAAAAACTGCATCCGCACAATGAAAGAGGTTTCTTCCCAAGTACTTTTTCCAATGATAAAGAATATAGAACCGTAGTAGATGCAGAAATACGACGTATTGGACAGAAATATATAGATCAATACTGTGAAAACATACGGATAATTACCGGTTCTTTTATCGTAAAAAACCCGAGCCCTGAAAGTGGTATGTGCGTGCATCAGGATATGAGTTTAGTAGATGAAAGTAGATTTACCGGAATAAATATTTGGGTGCCATTAGTAGATTTATCTATTGAAAACGGGGCTATTTTTGTTCTCCCCGGCAGTCATCGATTGTTTCCCACTTATCGCGGAAGTTCGATACCAGAGTTTTTCTCTCCCGTAATGGATGAGATAATTGATTACTTGCATCCTGTTGTAATTAAAGCGGGGCAGGCAGTATTTTTTGATCAGAGCATTATACACTTTTCTCCCCCCAACTTTTCCGACAACAAAAGAATTGTAACCAACACATACATTACGCATAAAGATGCAGAATTCAGAACTTATTTTTGGGATGGAAAAACAGACGGCAGACTTGAAGTTTTTGAACAGGATAAAGATTTTATGCTAAATTTTGAACAGTTTGGGCAAAACATTCATGATAGGCCTAAGGTGGGTAAGTCTTTGGGATTAGTTGAGTATAATTTCCCGAAGATTGACGTAGCTTTTTTGGAAAAACATTATGAAAAAACTAATGCACGTAAACTTATACAGGACGCCAGTCCAAAAATGCAGGAACAGGAAGTGCAGGAGACAAATCAGGGATGGTTTAAAAAACTGATTAAAGCTTTTTCATCATGAGTAAAAGAGTTTTTAAGTCAGATAAGCATCAGCAAATCTTTAGCCGACAGGGATTTATAGTGCTGCCATTTATTGAAGAAGAAGAATTAAAGTTCCTTAACCAAACATTTGACAGGCTGCATCCCAACTTAGATAAAGAAGGTTTTTTTAGCGGAAGTTACAGTAATGACAAAGAATATAAAAAGGAAGTCAGTGAGATAATTGTACAGACTTTCAGCAGAGCGTATGAAAAATATTTTACGAATTATCAGCCTTTTGGAGGAGCTTTTTTATTTAAAGTACCCGGGGAAAATAGCGATTTAGCCATTCACCAAGATTGGACTATCGTCAATGAAGAAGAAAATGTAGCTCTTAATTGTTGGATTCCGCTACAGGATATTAATGAAACCAACGGTGCGCTGCATATAGTTCCCGGTACTCATTATGATAAACACAAATCTCTCCGCTCACCCACTCTGCCTTTTTTCTTTTCGGGTAATGATGAAGATGTAATGATGGCTTCCATACCCATGTATGTGAAAGCAGGAGAAGCCGTGATACTTGACCAGAGTGTGATACACGGTTCTGTCTCTAACAGAAGTAATCATATCAGAAAAGCAATTACTGCGGGTGTAAAAAGTAAAGGAGCTCAAATGTATTTCCACTACAAAGTACCGGATAAAGAGGAGTTGGAAGTATTCAAAATGGACGACAGCTTTCTGATATCTTTTGAAAACTTTTTTGAGGATATCCGTAAAAGACCATACTTAGGTGAAAGCGTAGGTTTTAAACCCTATAAAAATCCAATTTTAAGTAAAGATACGCTTCGTGCAACAATTGAAAAACTGACGGAAGAAGCGGGGTTTTCATATAAATACCCTTCTTCTAAAGAAAATAGTATTTTTAAGAAAGTCGTTCAAAAGCTGTTTTCATGAGTAGTGTACAGAAAATATTATCAGATGATAACTTGGACAGACAACTTCTTGAGAAAGGCTATGTAATTGTTCCTTTTCTGAACGACAAAGTCGTACAGGAGCTAAAAGATTTTTATTATGAAAACCATTCATCTGATTTGGAAGGTATGTATGCAACAGCACACGTATCGGATATAGAGTTTAGACTTAAGATGAATTCATTCATAAAAGAAAAGTTCCAATCATCGATAGAGCAATATTTTCATGACTGCAATCCATTAGGAGGCTCATATATTGCGAAAGGGAAAGGAGAGAAAGGTTCTCTTGTACCGCATCAGGATTGGAATATTGTGGATGAAAGACAGTATAGGTCTTTTAATATATGGGCGCCACTTGTTGATGTCAGCCCCCGAAATGGTACTCTTTTGATAGAACCCGGGAGCCATCTTTGGGATTTTAATTATCGTTCGGCTAATCTGCCTTTTGCATATCCGGAAAAGGAAAAAGATTTGTGGACTCAAATGCTTCCCTTGAAAATGAAGGCCGGAGAAGCACTGATATACGACCATAGACTTATACATGCTTCTGGTGCAAATAATACAGACGAAATACGTCTTGTTTGTGTATTTGGTATTATTCCCAATGGTGCGCAAATGTATTATTATCACAAGAACGATGAGGGCGATGTGGAGGTATATGAATCTAATCCCGACTTCTTCCTTTATGGTAATATTTTTGAAGGTCCGAAAGGATTAAAAAAAGTAAAAACTATTTTTCAGCCAAAACCTGAGGCAGTAAAAAAATCATTAATTGATAGGGTAGCAAACTGGTTGAGAAAATAGATTGACTCGCATGCTTACACCTAATGGCAAAGTTTTTTCCCGACTTGTCCGTCTTATGAGCCTTAAAAAATATGATTATTGATTATCAGGTTGTTATAAGTATTTTTTCGTAATTTGACCGCACTAACACAGTCATAAATGCTACACATAAGGACAGTTACAACTCATGGCATCTCCCGTTCTGTTCAGGTGTTTTATTATCATAAAAGCAAACGGGTTATTGTCAAACACATTGGCTCAGGTTCTACAGATGAAGAAATCGAGAGTCTGATTAGAATGGCCAGAGTGTTTATTGCGGATTATACTAGGCAAGCCTATCTCTTTGAAGAAAACCGACCCAAAGAAGAATCTATATTGGTTAGTCAGTGTGAGTTTAAAGGTGTTTACTATACCTTTTTATACGATGTTTTAAAATCCGTTGAGCTTCGCATAGGATATACCTCAATACTGGATGCACTATTAAGTGATTTGGTCACAATGAGGATTATCGAACCTGCTTCCAAACTTCGTTCTATAGAATTAATGGAGACTTACTTTGGCATTCCACACCGTCGCCAACAGTATTATGAATCTGCTCCTAAATGGATAAGCTTAAAAGAGTCTATTGAGAAAGAAACAATGAAATTCGCACGGAAGCAGTTCGGTTTTGACTTTACCTTGTTATTTTATGATGTTACTACATTGTACTTTGAGGCATTTACAGAGGATGAATTACGCAGAAACGGCTTTTCAAAAGACAACAAGTTTCAACAACCCCAAATTCTTGTGGCATTGATGGTTACACCGGAGGGCTTCCCTGTAGGTTACGAAGTATTCTCGGGGAACACTTTCGAAGGGCATACTCTAATACCATCTATTCTCTCTTTTATTAAAAAGCATAAGATAGAAAATCTTACTGTGGTAGCGGATGCGGCAATGATAAGTACGGATAATATAGAAGCATTAATAAAGGAGAAAGTAAATTATATAGTTGGAGCCAGGATGAGAAGTATTTCTGCCGATTTATTATCCAAGATAGACCAAGAGCTACCGAGAGTAGATGGAAGTACTATACGACTTCAAACCGATAACGGATATCTGATTTGCAGTTACTCTAAGAAACGATATAACAAGGACAAATATGAGATGCAAAAGCAAATAGATAAAGCTAAAGCGCTTCTAAACCAGCCTTCAAAAGCCAGGAGAATAAAGTTCCTCAAGTCAGATAACTCAAAGCTATTTCTAAACGAAAAACTTGTTGAAAAAACAACAAAGATGTTGGGAATAAAGGGATATTATACCGATGTGGAGGAAAAGGTGGCAGATAATGCTACAATCATTGAACGTTATCATGATTTATATAAAATTGAAAATGCATTTAGAATATCAAAAAGTGATTTGAGAACTCGTCCAATATTTCATTTTAAAAAGGAGCCAATACAGTTACACATACTGATTTGCTTTATGGCATTAGCAATATCCAAACAAATAGAACTTGCTTCAGGACTTTCAATCAGAGATTTCCTTACGAGATGTAAAAAGATTACAGATGCGAGGCTTTTAAACAAAATAACAGGTAGAGAAATGAAGTTAAGGGTATCCGTTCCACCTGACCTAAGAGAGATTGTAGCAAAAATCGTTAGACCGCACTAATCCGGACAAGTCGGGA
>CAZZEH010000022.1:0-54583 GCA_964653095.1 uncultured Chitinophagales bacterium | reverse complement strand
GAGTAGCTCAGTTGGTAGAGCATCAGCCTTCCAAGCTGAGGGTCGCGGGTTCGAGTCTCGTCATCCGCTCTGAAGACTAAGCCGATGTAGCTCAGCGGTAGAGCGCTTCCTTGGTAAGGAAGAGGTCACGGGTTCAATCCCCGTCATTGGCTCTGTTATGAAATTAATATTTTTTTTTAAATTCCTAACTATATTAAACCATTTATCATGGCAAAAGAAAAATTTATCAAAGATAAGCCGCACGTAAATATCGGCACCATCGGTCACGTGGACCATGGTAAAACAACTTTGACTGCTGCAATTACCTATACCCTTTCAAAAAGCGGTAAAGCAGACAAGAAAGATTATGACTCAATTGACAACGCTCCGGAAGAGAAACAGAGAGGTATTACAATTAATACATCTCACGTGGAGTATGAGACTGACAATCGCCACTATGCACACGTGGACTGTCCGGGTCACGCAGACTATGTGAAAAACATGGTAACTGGAGCCGCTCAAATGGACGGTGCTATTATCGTAGTAGCTTCTACCGACGGACCAATGCCACAGACTCGTGAACATATTCTTTTGGCTCGTCAGGTAGGTGTTCCGAAATTAGTTGTTTTTATGAACAAGGTGGATTTAGTAGATGACCCTGAGCTTTTGGAACTTGTAGAAATGGAAATTAGAGAATTGCTGAGCTTTTACGGGTACGATGGAGATAATACTCCGGTAGTACAGGGATCTGCATTGTCAGCTCTGAATGACGAGCCTGCAGGTATAGAAGCAATAGAAAAATTGATGGATGCTGTGGACGAATGGATCCCGGTTCCGCCGAGAGCTATTGACAAGCCTTTCCTAATGCCGGTAGAAGACGTATTCTCTATTACTGGCCGTGGTACAGTTGCTACGGGAAGAATAGAAAGAGGAGTAATCAATACAGGTGATCCGGTAGAGATTGTAGGACTTCAGGATAAGCCTTCAACTTCTACTGTGACCGGAGTTGAGATGTTCCGTAAGATATTGGATGAAGGTGAAGCAGGAGATAATGTTGGTTTATTGCTTCGTGGTATAGAAAAAACAGACATTAAAAGAGGCCAGGTAGTATGTAAACCGGGTTCTATTACACCACACACTGAGTTTAAGTGTGAAGTGTATATTCTTTCTAAAGAAGAAGGAGGCCGTCATACACCATTCTTTAATAAATACCGTCCGCAGTTCTATTTGAGAACAACAGATGTAACAGGTGAAATTACATTACCTGAAGGAGTTGAGATGGTAATGCCCGGAGATAATGTGACTCTTACAGTATCGTTAATTTATCCGGTTGCTCTTGAAAAAGGTCTGAAGTTTGCCATCCGTGAAGGGGGCAGAACAGTTGGAGCTGGTCAGGTAACTGAGATTATTAAGTAAGAAAAAATCAATCATCAGTGATGGCTAGTGGATACATTTTTTCCATTAGCCATTACTGCATTCAAACGGGCATAGTATAATGGTAGTATAGAGGTCTCCAAAACCTTTGGTCAGGGTTCGAATCCTTGTGCCCGTGCAGTAAAAAGACTTATATTTAGATGAACAACGTATTGACATATTTCAAAGAATCCTATCACGAGCTGGTGAATAAAGTGACTTGGCCTACTTCCAAGGAACTACAGAGAAGTTCAGTGGTAGTAGCTATTGCTTCAGTAATAATTGCTTTGATAATAGGACTCATGGATATGATAGGTAACCTACTTTTCAACGATTTCATTTATAAGCTAATTAACTAAAAGAACAGGACAAAAATGGCTGAAGAAAATAAGTGGTATGTCCTTAGGGTCATTAGCGGTAAAGAGAAAAAACTGAAGGAATTGCTTGAACTTGAAATATCCAGATCTGACTGGTCAGGAGTAATTTCGCAGATTCTTGTTCCGACAGAAAAAGTATATAAATTAAGAAAAGGAAAGAAAGTCATTTCAGAACGCAACCTCTTTCCGGGTTACATTCTGATTGAGGCTAATCCCAAGAAACTGGTGGGCGATATTGTTTCGTTTATCAATACCACTACTAATGTGATACATTTTTTGGGAAAAGACAAACCAACTCCTTTACCAATATCTGAGGTGAATAGGATACTCGGTAAAGTGGATGAGATGGCTGCAGCCGGGGGTTCTGCTTCCGAACCATTCCTTGAAGGCGAGACAGTCAAAATAATTGACGGACCTTTTAATGATTTTATCGGCACTGTAGAAGAAGTGCTTGAAGACAAAAAGAAATTACGGGTCTCCGTTAAAATATTTGGTAGGAAAACTCCTGTGGAGTTGAATTTTATGCAAGTAGAAAAACAACAATAAAACAAATGGCTAAGGAAATTGAAACATTTATTAAACTCCAAGTAAAAGGAGGACAGGCAAATCCGGCACCGCCTATCGGTCCGGCATTAGGAGCCAAAGGAGTAAATATCATGGAATTCTGTAAGCAGTTTAATGCTGCGACACAAGATAAAATGGGCAAGGTGTGTCCGGTAGTAATTACCGTGTACAAAGACAAATCTTTCACATTTATTGTAAAAACTCCGCCTGCGATTTCACTTTTGAAGGAATATTCTAAAGTGAACAGAGGCTCTGACCAGCCAAACCGTAAAAAAGTCGGATCAGTAACCTGGGATCAGGTGAGAGAGATTGCAGAAGTCAAAATGCCGGACTTAAACTGCTTTACTATTGAGTCTGCAATGAAAATGGTTGCAGGATCGGCGAGAAGTATTGGAATAACAGTAAAAGGTAAAGCCCCATGGGCCAATTAATTTAAAACGATTTAAAAAAAATTAGAGGTGAAAGTAGCTAAAAGAAGAGAAGCTGTAGAATCTAAAGTGGAGAAGGGTAAACTATATCCTCTCGCAGAAGCTGCAGAGTTAATCAAAGAGATTAACACTACTAAATTCAACTCATCCGTGGATATTCACGTGAGACTCGGAGTTGACCCTCGTAAACCTGACCAAGCATTAAGAGGTACAGTCAGCTTGCCGCACGGAACCGGTAAGTCCAAAACTGTATTGGTGCTGTGTCCGCCCGAAAAGGAAGACGAAGCTAAGGCCGCTGGAGCAGATTACGTAGGATTGCAGGAGTACATTGACAAAATCAACGGAGGTTGGACAGACATTGATGTGGTGATAGCAACACCAAGTGTAATGCCTAAAATTGGACGTTTGGGAAGAGTTCTCGGACCGCGTAATCTAATGCCAAACCCTAAATCGGGAACGGTTACGGATAACGTTGGAGACGCAGTATCTGAAGTCAAAAAAGGTAAGATATCATTCAAGATAGATAAATTTGGTATAATCCATACTTCTATAGGACGGATAGAGTTTGAGCCTAAACAAATTTTTGAAAATGCAAAAGAGGTATTAGGAACTTTAGTCAGAATGAAGCCTTCAACCGCAAAAGGTATCTATTTTAAAAGCATTTATTTGGCAACGACAATGAGTCCTTCTGTCCAAATTGATCCGAAATCAATTGTGTAAGAAGTAAAAAGAAAATAAAAATGAAGAAATCAGATAAACAAGTAATTCTTGAAGGATTGATAGAATCTTTCAAATCTAGTGATTTTTTCTATCTGACAGATGCTTCCGGACTGACAGCAGAAGAGATGAATAATCTCAGGAGACTTTGCTTTCAGAAAGAGGTAAAATTACAGGTAGCAAAAAACACATTAATTAAAAAAGCTTTACAGGAAACCGGAAAATCTTCCGATCAGTTGGATGAAGTACTGGCAGGACCAACAGCAGTCATGTTTACTCAAACTGCAAACGTTCCGGGAAAGCTGATTTTAGAGTTTCGTAAAGGCAAATCAAAGCCAGTTGTAAAAGCAGCATACATTGACAGTGCGGTATATGTTGGCGACGAACAGCTCAAAACTCTTAGCAGCCTGAAATCCAAAGAAGAACTTATTGGTGATGTAATAGCATTGATTCAATCTCCGGCCAGAAACTTAATTTCCGCGCTTCAATCAGGTGGAAATAAGATTTCAGGACTGGTGAAAGCTCTTGAGGAAAGAGCTGCATAAACAGACTTCCAAGCAAATTAATCTTATATAAAAACATTTTTAAAATTTTAAAACAAAAGCTGAAATGGCAGATTTAAAACAATTGGCAGAAACTCTGGTAAATTTAACTGTAAAAGAAGTTAACGAGTTGGCTGCAATTTTGAAAGACGAATACGGTATAGAACCGGCAGCAGCGGCTGTAGCAGTAGCTGCAGGAGCTGTAGCTGACAGTGGCGATGGTGCAGCGGCAGAAGAAAAAACTTCTTTTGACGTAATTATCAAGAGTGCCGGCGACAAAAAACTTGCTGTAGTAAAAGCAGTAAAAGAATTGACTGGATTGGGACTCAAAGAATCCAAGGAAATCGTTGACAGCGCACCTAAAGCTGTAAAAGAAGGCGTTTCCAAAGATGAAGCAGAGTCCACCAAGGCCAAGTTGGAAGAGGCTGGTGCTACTGTAGAACTGGCTTAATCCTACACTTTGGATTTGACCAAAGACATACATTAAACGTTAAGTGTCTAACAGGATTTCTGCTTAGACACTTAATCATTTTTATTAATTATATTTCTTGTTTATGACCAAAACAACTGCGAACGGGCGTATATCATTCAGTAAGGTTCAACATAGCTTTGAATATCCAAACTTATTGGACATACAGGTTCAATCTTTTAAAGATTTTTTCCAATTAGAAACCACTCCTGACAATAGGGCTAATGAAGGACTCTATAATGTATTTCAGGAAAACTTTCCAATATCAGACACAAGAAATATTTTCTTGTTGGAGTTTCTGGATTATTTTGTTGACCCGCCAAGATACTCCGAAGAAGAATGTATAGAGAGAGGGTTGACATACAGCGTACCTCTTAAAGCAAAACTGAGACTTTCCTGTAACGACGAAGAACATATAGATTTTCAAACTATAGTTCAGGATGTATTCTTGGGGAACATCCCTTATATGACCGATAAGGGTACGTTTATTATAAATGGTGCAGAACGTGTGATTGTTTCTCAACTGCACAGATCTCCGGGAGTATTTTTTGGTTTGAGCTACCACCCTAACGGGACTAAGATATTTTCGGCAAGGGTAATTCCGTTTAAAGGAGCTTGGATGGAATTTGCAACTGACATCAATAATGTGATGTATGCTTATATCGACAGGAAGAAAAAATTCCCCGTAACGACACTTTTGAGAGCTATAGGGTATGATTCGGATCAGCAAATCCTTGATTTATTTAATTTGGCTGATCAGATAAAAGTTACTAAAAAAGATATTAATAAATATATAGGCAGAAAGCTTGCGGCTCGAGTACTGAAATCTTGGAATGAGGACTTTGTGGACGAAGACACGGGAGAAGTGGTGTCCATTGAAAGAAATGAGATTTTAATTGATAGAGATACCTTTTTGGATGAAGACAATATTGAGCTGATACTGGAAAATGAAATTAAAACAATCATTTTACAGAAGGAGAAAATGGAAGAAGATTATTCCATCATTTTCAATACGCTTCAAAAAGACACTTCTAACTCTGAACTCGAAGCCTTACAGACTATCTATCGTCAATTGAGGGGTACAGATCCCCCGGATGAAGAAACCGCCAGAGGTATAATCGATAAATTATTTTTCTCAGATAAGAGATACGATTTAGGAGAGGTCGGAAGATATAAAATTAACCGAAAACTTGAATTAGACTTATCCAATGATGCGAAGATATTGTCCAAAGATGATATCGTTGCGATTATCAAATATCTGATTCGGTTGGTGAACAAGAGAGCTGAAATAGACGATATCGATCATTTGAGCAACAGAAGAGTTCGTACAGTAGGAGAACAACTTTATTCTCAATTTGGTGTGGGACTTGCAAGAATGGCACGAACCATTCGTGAAAGAATGAATGTAAGAGACAATGAAGTCTTTACACCTATTGACTTGATTAATGCGAGAACATTATCTTCTGTAATTAATTCTTTCTTTGGTACGAGTCAGCTTTCTCAATTTTTAGATCAGACCAACCCATTGTCTGAAATCACACATAAAAGAAGAATTTCGGCCTTAGGCCCCGGTGGATTGTCAAGAGAAAGAGCAGGCTTTGAGGTACGTGACGTACACTATTCTCACTACGGCCGTCTTTGTACTATTGAAACTCCGGAAGGACCTAATATCGGATTGATTTCGACTTTGTGTACACATGCCAAAATTAATAAAATGGGCTTCATCGAAACTCCTTATAGGAAAGTGATTGGTGGAATCGTAAGTTCAGATACAGATGGCGTGAAATATCTTTCTGCAGAGGAAGAAGATGATAAATTAATTGCTCAGTCCAACGCATTGTACAATGAGAAGGGAGAGTTTACAGAGAAAAGGATTAAGTGCAGATTACAGGGAGAGTTTCCTGTGATTGAGTCTGAAAGTGAAGAAGATATGAGCAATTTGGAATACATGGATGTGGCACCCAATCAGATTGTGGGAGTTTCAGCATCTATGATTCCATTCCTTGAAAATGACGATGCTAACCGTGCGCTGATGGGATCAAACATGCAGCGTCAGGCAGTACCTTTGATGAAACCCGAAGCTCCTATTGTCGGAACCGGATTAGAAGGTAAAGTAGCCAAAGACTCTATGGTGCTGATTAATTCAGAAAAAGCCGGAGTAGTGGAGTATGTAGATTCAGAAGAAATTAGAATACGACACGACAGAACGGATAATGAGAGATTAGTATCATTTGAAGATGATGTAAAAGTATATCGACTGCCTAAGTTTAAGCGTACAAACCAAGGCTCATGTATCAATCTAAGACCAATTGTCAGAAAAGGTGATAAGGTGGAGCAGGGGCAGATTCTGTGTGAAGGCTATGCGACTGAGAATGGAGAATTGGCTTTGGGAAGAAACTTGAAAGTGGCTTTCATGCCGTGGAAAGGATATAATTTTGAAGACGCAATAGTGATTTCAGAAAGAGTGGTGCGTGAAGACTTATTTACGTCTATTCACATTACCGAATTTGAACTTGGCGTAAGAGATACTAAGTTGGGTGAGGAAGAATTGACGGGAGATATCCCTAACGTAAGCGAAGAGGCCACAAGACAACTTGATGAAAACGGAATTGTTCGTGTAGGAGCACAACTTAGCGAAGGAGATATTATTATTGGTAAAATTACTCCTAAGGGCGAATCAGACCCTACTCCGGAAGAAAAATTGCTTAGAGCTATATTTGGAGATAAGGCAGGGGATGTGAAAGATGCCTCTTTCAAAGCTCCGCCAAGCACCGATGCTACTGTAATCAGCACCAGATTGTTTAAGAAAGCAAGGAAAGACAAGGCGAGTAAGCAGATGGAGAAAGAAGAACTCGAAAAGGTTGAAAGAAGCCATTTGGAAAACCTTGAGAAAATCAAACAAATTCTCATTGGCAAGCTTATGACCCTTGTAGGCGGCAAAGTCGCTCAGGGAGTTAAAAATGTGTATGGTGAGGAAATTATTCCGAAAGGAGTTAAGTTTTCTGAGAGAGTTTTGAATTCTATAAATTATACAGATATCGATGCAAGAAATTGGGTGAGAGATGAGGAAACCAATGAATTGTTAAAGAGACTGCTTCATAATTATAGTATTAAGGCCAATGAAGAAATAGGACGCTATAAGCGGGAGAAATTTAATATAAGTATTGGTGATGAATTGCCTACAGGTGTACTGAAGCTTGCTAAAGTATATGTGGCCAAAAAGCGCAAACTCAAGGTTGGAGATAAAATGGCAGGAAGACACGGTAATAAAGGTATTGTATCCAGAATTGTAAGAGAGGAGGATATGCCGTTTACCGGAGACGGAATGCCTGTTGATATTGTGCTGAACCCGCTGGGCGTACCTTCCCGAATGAATATCGGTCAAATTTATGAAACCGTTTTGGGTTGGGCAGGGAAAGAATTGGGAGTAAATTTTGCTTCTCCAATTTTTGACGGTGCTACAGTGGAAGAGATTGATAACTATGTAAACAGTGCCGGATTGCCGAAATTTGGCAGTACATATCTGTATGATGGTGAAACGGGAGAAAGGTTTGATCAGAAAACAACTGTAGGTATTATTTATATGCTCAAACTATCTCACATGATTGATGATAAGATGCACGCAAGGTCGATAGGTCCGTACTCTCTGATTACTCAGCAGCCATTAGGAGGTAAAGCCCAGTTTGGTGGACAGAGACTTGGGGAGATGGAAGTCTGGGCTCTTGAAGCATACGGAGCAGCGAATACATTACAGGAATTGCTGACAGTAAAATCTGACGACATATACGGCAGAGCCAAAACATACGAAGCAATTGTTAAAGGAGATAATTTGCCTGAACCTAACATACCTGAATCATTTAATGTATTGATTCACGAACTGAGAGGACTGGCATTGGATCTTGATTTTGAATAAATTCTAAACGGTAAAAAATATATTTATGCCTTCAATTAAGGATGTAAAACAGAGTAGTGAGTTTAAATCAATCACTGTAAAATTAGCTTCACCTGATATGATTCTTTCTAGGTCTATGGGGGAAGTAAAAAAGCCGGAAACGATTAATTACAGAACATACAAGCCTGAAATGGAAGGTTTGTTCTGTGAGCGAATTTTTGGTCCGACAAAAGATTATGAATGTTATTGCGGTAAATACAAAAGAATCCGTTACAAAGGGATTATATGTGACCGTTGTGGTGTCGAAGTGACCGAGAAAAAAGTTCGTAGGGAGAGAATGGGGCATATCAAGTTAGTTGTACCGGTAGTGCATATTTGGTACTTTAAATCTTTACCCAATAAAATAGGGTATCTGCTTGGACTTTCCTCTAAAAGCCTGGAGTCTATTATTTATTACGAGCGTTTTGCCGTGATTCAGGCAGGTGTAGCCGCCGAAGGAGTACAGATAGGAAATGAAACAAAGCAATTTGAGTACCTCGACTTCCTGACAGAAGAAGAATATCTTGAAGTGCTGGAGAATCTCCCTGAAGGCAATCAGATGCTTCCGGACGAAGACCCGAATAAATTTATAGCGAAAATGGGTGGAGAGGCCGTAAGAGATTTATTGGCCAGACTGGAATTATCCGAATTAGCTTCTTTCCTAAGGCACAAGGCTTCTACGGAAACTTCTCAGCAGAGAAAAGCCGAAGCACTGAAAAGATTGAGTGTGGTCGAAGCTTTTAGAGATGCTAATATTGAAACGAACGGAAACAACAAGCCTGAATGGACTGTAATCCAGAATCTGCCGGTCATTCCGCCGGAGCTCAGACCTTTGGTTCCGTTGGATGGCGGCAGGTTTGCATCATCTGACCTGAATGATTTATATAGAAGAGTAATTATCAGAAACAATCGTTTGAAAAGACTGATTGAGATTAAAGCTCCGGAAGTCATTCTGAGAAACGAAAAGAGAATGTTACAGGAATCTGTAGATTCACTGTTTGATAACTCCAGAAAAACCAATGCTGTAAAAGCAGAAGGAGGAAGGGCACTAAAATCTTTGTCAGACGTGCTGAAAGGGAAGCGGGGACGTTTCCGCCAAAACCTGTTGGGTAAAAGGGTGGATTACTCAGGTCGTTCCGTGATTGTAGTTGGCCCTGAATTGAAGCTGCACGAGTGCGGTTTACCAAAAGATATGGCAGCAGAGCTGTTTAAACCTTTTATAATTAGAAAATTAATTGAAAGAGGAATAGTAAAAACAGTAAAGTCTGCTAAAAAGTTAGTAGATAAAAAGGAAGCAGTTATTTGGGATATATTGGAAAATGTTTTGAAAGGGCATCCGGTTCTTTTAAACAGAGCTCCTACTCTTCACAGATTGTCCATACAGGCTTTTCAGCCAAAAATGATTGAAGGGAAAGCTATCCAACTCCATCCGTTGGTATGTTCTGCATTTAACGCCGACTTTGACGGAGACCAGATGGCAGTACACGTACCGCTAAGTAATGCTTCTGTATTAGAAGCTCAATTGTTGATGCTTTCTTCTCATAATATCCTGAATCCTCAAAATGGCTCACCGGTAACAATCCCTTCTCAGGATATGATTTTGGGTCTTTATTATATCACCAAAGGTAAAAAACCAACCGATAGTGAGAAGGTAAAAGGTACAGGATTGAGATTTTATTCGCCGGATGAAGCTGTTATTGCTTTTAATGAAGGAAGAGCTAACCTGCACGCATGGGTGAAATGCCGCGTTCGTGTGAGAGAAAACGGAGAACTTGTTACAAAATTAGTGGAGACTACTGTAGGTCGAATTATTTTTAATGAAATCGTGCCGGACAAATTGGGATTTGTCAACGAATTACTGACCAAAGGCTCGTTGAAAAAAATTATTGGAGACGTATTGGCCAAAACAGATAATCCTACTACTGTACAATTCTTGGATGATATTAAAGACTTGGGCTTTAAGTGGGCATTTAAGGGCGGACTCTCTTTCAATATAGATGATTTGATTGTTCCGGAAGTCAAGCCGGAATTGTTAAATAGTGCGCAGGAACGTGTGGACGAAGTCCAAATGAACTATAACATGGGATTAATTATCGACAACGAGCGATATAATCAGGTTATTGATATCTGGACTAATATTGATAAGAGAATTACAGATGGTCTGATGAAAGAAATTTCATCTGATAAGCAGGGATTCAACTCAGTATTTATGATGCTGGATTCAGGAGCAAGGGGTTCGAAACAGCAAATTAAACAGCTTGCGGGTATAAGAGGATTGATGGCTAAGCCAAGAAAATCAAACTCGACAGGCGGTGAAATTATCGAAAACCCTATTCTGTCTAACTTTAAAGACGGGCTTTCTGTATTGGAGTATTTTATATCGACACACGGAGCGCGTAAAGGGTTGGCCGATACCGCACTAAAAACAGCGGATGCCGGTTACCTCACAAGAAGGCTTGTGGATGTCGCACAGGATGTCGTGATTACGGATGAAGATTGTAATACATTGAGAGGACTTACTATGACCCCTCTTGTAAGTAATGACGAAGTCATAGAGCCTTTATCTGAGAGAGTTATTGGTCGTACTGCATTGGATGATGTATATCACCCTGAGACAGATGAACTGATAGTAGAGGCCGGAGAGCTTATAGATGAACAAATAGCGGAAGCAATTGATAAGTCAGGATTGGATTCTATCGAAGTGCGTTCGGTACTGACCTGTGAAATGCATAGAGGAGTCTGTGCAAAATGTTACGGACGAAACTTGGCAACGAACAGAAAATCAGAGCTTGGGGATGCGGTAGGTATTATTGCAGCTCAGTCAATTGGAGAGCCTGGTACACAGCTTACTTTGCGTACGTTCCACACTGGAGGTACTGCCTCAAGTATAACGTCAGTCTCTGAAATTACGGCTAACCACGATGGTAAAATTGAGTTTGAAGGATTAAAAGCCGTAGATCACATGTCCGAGGATGGTGAGATGAGAAAAATAGTTGTTTCTCGTATTACGGAATTCAAAATACTGGATAACGATGGAGGGATACTGACTGTCAATAATATTCCTTACGGAGCTACTTTGTATGCCAAGAACAAGAGAAAAATAAATAAAGGTGATTTGATTTGTGATTGGGACGCTTATAATGCAGTAATTGTAAACGAGTATGAAGGAAAAATCAAGTATAAAGACCTGATTGAAAATGTGACCTACAAAGATGAATCAGATGAGCAGACCGGACACAAAGAAAAAGTCATTATAGAATCCCGGGATAAAAAACGTACCCCGTCTATATTAGTTGTAGATGAGTCCGGGGATGAACTGTATTCATATTCTATTCCTGTAGGTTCTCATATTTCCGTAAATGACAATCAAGATGTTAAGCCGGGAAAAATTATAGCCAAGATTCCTCGTACCCTGTCTAAAGTAAGGGACATTACGGGAGGACTACCGAGAGTGACCGAGTTGTTTGAAGCCAGAAACCCGTCTAACCCGGCGAGAGTTACTGCAATTGACGGAGTGGTATCTTTCGGTAAAAGAATAAAGAGAGGAAACCGAGAGGTGATTATCACAGGTAAAGATGATACTGTCAAGAAGTATCTGGTTCCGCTTACCAAACATATCCTTGTGCAGGAAGGCGACTTTGTGAAAGCAGGGATGCCATTATCTGACGGAGCGATTACACCAAATGATATCTTAGATATAAAAGGACCTTTCGCGCTTCAGGAATATCTCGTAAATGAGATTCAGGATGTGTACCGTTTGCAGGGAGTGAAGATTAGTGACAAACATATCGAAACTATTGCTCGTCAAATGTTGAGAAACGTTTACATAGAAGATCCGGGAGATACAAAGTTCTTGGAAAAAACTGCGGTGGATAAATTTGATTTCATAAAGCAGAATGATGAGATATTTGATAAGAAGGTCGTTACTGATCCGGGAGACTCAACAGAATTGAGAGCCGGGGATATCGTCACTCTGAGAAAAATCAGAGAAACGAACTCCTCCCTGAAAAGAAATGACAAAAAACTTGTGGAATACAGAGATGCTATGCCTGCGACATCAAGCCCATTGCTTCAGGGTATAACCAAGTCATCCTTGTCTCAGAGCAGTTGGATTTCGGCAGCTTCTTTCCAGGAGACTACAAAGGTTCTAAACAGATCTGCAATAGGCGCAGCAAAAGACTACATGCTCGGATTGAAAGAAAACGTAATTGTTGGACATAAAATCCCGGCAGGCACCGGAATGCGTGAGTTTGATTCAGTGAGAGTTGGCTCAAAAATAGAAATGGACCGGGCTTTTAGCGATTTGCACGAAGACTTAGAGTAGTCGTTTCATAACTTATATAAGAGCGGTCTTAGTAATAAGACCGCTTTTTTTTATCTTAGTATTTATAAAGCATAAATAATGGAAAAGAAAGAACAGAATCAGATTAATATCGAATTGCCTGAGGATGTAGCTGAGGGGGTGTACAGTAATCTCGCGATTATCACACATTCCAATCAGGAGTTTGTATTAGATTTCGTACGCATGGCACCGGGTACTCCCAAAGCCAAGGTGAAATCCAGAATTATTCTGACACCACAACATGCCAAAAGATTTATGAGGGCATTGGCAGACAATGTTAGAAAATTTGAACAAACTCATGGGGAAATTCAGGAGCAGGAAGCTCCTTCTTTGCCTATGCAATTTGGAGGACCTACTACAAAGGCATAGGATGATATGGGTATTGAAGATGTAGTCAAGCAGAAAAACTTTCCCAATGTGTATATAAAAACAGAAATTAATCTGTTATATACAGCCGGATGGATACAAAACCATAACAACAAGTTTTTTAAGCCATTTGATATCTCAATGCAGCAGTTTAATGTACTCAGGATATTAAGAGGCCAATACCCTAATGCAATAATGCTCAGTCAGATTTCTGAACGAATGATTGACCGGATGTCAAATGCCACGAGATTAGTAGAGAAACTACGCCAAAAAGGATTGGTATCAAGAAAAACCAATGCTAAAAACAGAAGGCAGGTGGATATTCTGATTACAGAAAAAGGATTGGAACTTCTTTCCGAAATTGATACAGTATATGATGAGCTAATTGTAAAATATAAGAAACTGGATGTGAAAGAGGCTGAAACGTTAAACATGTTATTGGACAAAATGAGAGATTATGATAAAGACCTTGAGTAAAGAAATCTTATCATTATTAATTATTTTACAGATGAATTTCAATGAACAAAAAATTTAAAAGCACTGAGCGATATATCGCAACCGAAGAGTTGAGAGTCGCCGTAAATGCAGCAATTGTACTGCAAAAACCACTTTTGATAAAAGGCGAACCGGGAACCGGGAAAACATTGTTGGCAGCAGAAATTGCCGATTCACTCGGGATGGACATTTACAGTTGGTATGTAAAAAGTACTACAACGGCGCAACAGGGCTTATATGAGTATGACGCGGTCGCAAGACTGAGAGATTCTCAACTTGGAGATGAGAAAGTACATCATATTGAAAATTATATCGTGCAGGGACCATTGTGGAAAGCTTTTGAATCGGATAAACAAGTGGTTTTGCTTATTGATGAAATAGATAAAGCAGATATCGAATTCCCCAATGATTTGCTTTTGGAGATAGATAAGATGGAGTTTTATTGTTATGAACTTCAAAAAACAGTCGTAGCCAAACACCGACCTATTATAATTATAACTTCTAATAATGAAAAAGAACTGCCGGATGCATTTTTGAGGAGATGCTTTTTTCACTTTATACGATTTCCGGAAAAAGAAACAATGCAAAAGATTGTGGATGTTCACTTTCCCGACATTAAGCATGAACTGATAAATGATGCCATGAGCGTTTTTTATGAGATAAGAGATGTACAGGGACTTAAGAAAAAACCTTCTACGAGCGAATTACTTGATTGGATCAGACTCTTAAAAATGGATGGCACTGTAGTGCAAAAAGGCACACAAAAGCATGAACTTCCATACTTGGGTGCATTGCTGAAAAATGAACAGGATTTAGAGCTGTTAATTCGTATGGCCAATCTTGGACTGCGCAGGTATTAGGGCTAACTGTAAATAGGTAATTTGTATTAGAGCTTAGAATTTATTTAAAAAAGAAATTATTTTGGAGTGTAAATACTAACAACGAAAAAAGTGCTAAACCCATAGTATAATGAACAATTTAGTACCGTATTTTACTCTATTCTTAAAAGCTGAAAGTTGGCTGCAGATATCTTTAGATGATTTATGGCTTGAAAGCGGATTGATTTTAGGCTTAAGCCTGTTAATCTTTGTTTTTTGGAAGCTCTTTTTTGGACAAATCCAAAAAATTTTACCAAGTATCCGCAAAAAAGAAGTATCCGGTTCAGAGTCCGATTTTGTAATTCCGGAGAGAGGCTCTCGGCTTATTAAAATATGGAAAGAATACTTTTCCGACAAAACACTCAGAAGATATTTTCTTTTTACGTTGATTACTTGCACTATTCTATGTGTGCTGACAGTTAAAATACTGGTATTTAATGCGCATAATGAGGGGAAACTACTTCACGACCCCTTAATGCTTCTGTTAGAGCCCAAAGATTGGTCAAAGGTGATTTTTGCATTTGAGTATGGCGCAGTCATAGGTATGATATTTTATGTAAGTGATAAGCCGGATTATTTTATTCGTTGTCTTCTCGGAGTTACTGTGCTTATGATTGCCCGAACCGCGACAGTTTTACTGATACCTTTGTCTCCGCCGGAAAGTATGGTTTTTCTCGTGGACCCGTTTGCGCAGTTGTTTTTTGGAGATAATGTTCAGGTTAATAACGATTTGTTTTTTTCGGGACATATCTCGCTGCTGGCACTATTTTACTTTGCTACCGACAATAAATTGTTGAAAACATATCTGCTTTTTACAACTCTTATCGTAAGTTTTCTGTTGATATGGCAGCATGTGCATTACACTTATGATATCCTTTTTGCACCCGTTGTAAGTTATTTTATTTACAAATATATAATTGCAGGCCAGTGGGTTGAAAAATTTAGCGCAAATCCGATTTGGAACTGGGAAATAAGAAGCAAAAGTTAAATCTTTTCATTTTTAAATTTTCTTGTATTAATTTAGTTCTGTGAACATGGATGATTTAAAAGCTTCTGAGGCGTTTCAAAAATTGTTGTCTCGATTGCCGAATAAGTATTTATTGGTTCTTATTCCATATCTCGTGTATATGATTTTCTTTGATTCCAATGATTTGAGGTCCCAGTACAGACTTTGGAAGGAAGTTAGAAATCTGAAGAATGATAAAGTGTTGTTGGAGCAAAAACTTCAACAGGTTGTGGATGAAAGGACACAGCTCTTTACCGATATGAATAGTTTGGAAAAATTTGCCCGGGAACAGTACTTTATGAAAAAGGAAGGCGAAACTGTCTTTGTAATAGTCGAAGAGTAGCTGCACTTTATTTCTAAACCCAGCTTATGGATATAATTGCTTATGCCATTCCGTTTTTCTTTTTGCTTATAGCGATAGAGCTGGGCGTTCAGTTCTTCAAAAAGAAGTCTTTATACAGGTTTAATGATGCGATTACTAATATCAATTGCGGTATTGTACAACAGGTCACCGGAGTGTTTTCAAAATTCTTACTTCTTATAACCTATTTCTGGGTATATGAACATTACAGAATTTGGACCATACAGGATACCTGGTATTCCTACCTCATCTTACTGATAGCAGTGGATTTTTGCTATTATTTGTTTCATCGATATTCACATGAGATAGCAGCTTTGTGGGGTTCACATGTCGTACACCATCAGAGTGAAGATTATAATTTTTCAGTCGCACTCCGGCAATCTTCCCTTCAAACGTTTGCATCAGCCTGGTTTTACCTTCCGCTCGCTTTGATAGGCTTCAGTTTTACTTCGTTCATTGTAGTAGCCGGCATACAGACACTTTACCAGTTTTGGATTCACACAGAAATAATCAGGAAACTTCCGCGTTGGGTAGAGTTTGTGTTCAATACCCCTTCGCATCACAGAGTACATCACTCCAGCGAATCCAAATATATTAATAAAAACCATGGCGGAATGCTGATTCTGTTTGATAGAATGTTTGGAACCTTTAAAGAGGAAGAAGACGATGATATTCGCTATGGGATTACTACACCCGTTCAATCATGGAACACCATTTGGGTGAATTTTGAATATTACAAAAAATTGGGCAGGTTATTTTGGCAGTCTAAAGGACTGGATAAAATTCGGGTTCTTTTTTATAAAACAGGCTGGCGACCCGATTATTTAATAGAGAAGGATATTGAGAAGCCAAACGAAAAGAAATTTGAAAAATACGATATTGGCACAAGTAAGTGGCTGAATTATTATGTATTAATATTGTTTGTAGCCATGTTGGCATTAATACCGCTTTTTCTGAATTATACTTCTGATTTTGACATTCTTAACTTATCTGGTACTTCTGTATCCGGCCTTTTTAAAATAGTCATTTATACCATGCTTATTTTATGGGTTGTGCTGAATATTGGTGCGATTATGGAAAATAAAACATGGGCAAAACTCAGTGAACTGTTAAGGATTGGAGCTACTTTTACCGCTTTCTATTTTATCCATCAGGACATGACGCCCTCTATGAAGTGGTATGGATTACTGATTACGCTGCTCTTTTTTATAATATATTTAACCTTTGAATATTTACACAGAAAATATAAAAAACCTATTTTAGCGCAGGTTAATTAAAGCTTCATTGATTTTGAATCTCAAAAAAACGGCTCTGATTTCACTGATTCTGACAGTGATTCTAATTCTGACCGCTGCATTTAATATTTTTTCCAAGAAAGAAGACCCTTATCAGCCTTTGGTAAGTTCGGTTTGTCAGGAAGCAAACTATAAGTACGGAGTGCGATTAGATACTCTTTCAGAATTTGTGTATTTCCCGAAAAAAGGAGAGTCTTTTAAATCAGTTTTATTGAGAAATGGAATTACGCCGGAACATTACGAAAAGATTAGATGGGCTTCCAGAATGATTGTAAATCTTAACTACAGTATTGCAGGACTGGAACTAAAATTATTTCGGAATGAGGAGGGTGAGTTAAAATATGCCATTCTCAAAAAGAATTTGTCGGAAAGGATTTTACTGGATTTGGATAAAGAATCTCCTCTTTGTGAGCTAAAAAAAGAAGAAGTGGTCACAAGGGAAAGGGAAGTGGCAGGTCTTATAAAAGACGATTTATATACCACTTTTAAAGAATTAGATATTCCAAAGTATTTGATTTATCAGTTGGATAGAATTTATGACTACACCTTTAATCTGTATAAGCTAAAGGATGGGGATACGGTCAAAATTAAGTACGAAGAAGTAATTGTGGACGGTGTGCCTGAGAGAGCTACCAATCTTACTGCCTGCAAGCTTACCAACGGCGGAAAAAGTTATTACGCTGTTTATTATAAACGACCCGGGGATTCTCAGGGAGGATTTTATGATGAACATGGAAACTCATTAAAAAGGTCTTTTTTAGAGAAGCCGCTAAAATATGGCAGAATCTCTTCGAAGTATAATAAAAACCGTTTTCATCCGGTACTGAAAGTGGCGAGGGCACATCTCGGGACAGACTTTGCGGCTCCTCGGGGTACTCCGATTATTGCTACTGCGGATGGAGTAGTGACTGAGGCGGCTTATACCAAATACAATGGGAACTATGTCAAAGTCAAACACAATTCTACCTATACGACTCAGTACCTGCACATGTCCAAATTTGCAAAAGGCCTGAAAAGAGGCAAAAGAGTAAAGCAGGGAGAAGTGATAGGATATGTGGGTTCTACAGGATTGGCGACCGGACCTCATGTCTGTTATCGTTTTTGGAAAAACGGGAAGCAGGTTGATCCGTTCCGTGTCAATTTACAATTTGCCTCAAAATTAGAAGGAGCTGAGAAAAGTCAGTTTGCACAGCATTTTAGTACTTTAGACAGTCAGCTCTCCGGTATAGAACCCTGGTCATATGAAAACCAGACCCTTTTAGCCGAGAAAAAAGAGTAGAATATATTCCGTTACTTCCTCTGCTGATATAAATAATTCCAAGGCTTGGCGGCCTCTAATTCATAACCGAGTTTTAACAGGATAGCATCCTGACCATAACTTGTAGAAAAATGTACACCGAGCGGAAGTCCGTTACTGTCCGTTCCCAAGGGCAATGAAATGGCAGGAGCACCCGACACATTTTGCATTCCTGTAAAAGGAGCAAAATCAGAGGCTCTTTGTATAATTTCTTTGCTCGATAGGAGAGGAGAAAGATAGCCAATCTCAGGAGTACGGAGAGTAGTGACGGGAGTCATTAGTATATTGTACTGACTGTACAGATTGTGTTCAAACTGCTTTATTTTGCTTTTAAGAACACGAATGCTTTTCGGCAGTTCCCGAATGTTTTTTGAAAAAATATTGCTCAGTCCGTAACTGAAAGGCTCTAAGTTTTCTGAATCGAAAGGAGTACGGAGTACAAACGAACCCATTCGGACCCATAAGAATGCAAGAAGGCCGTAATAATTAAGAAAATGATGCCTCATCTCTTCAATGTCAATTGGCAATTTAATTTGTTCTACACGGTGTCCGAGTGATTCGAGAAGCGCAGCTGTTTCAGTCTGAACTCTGTATGTATCTTCGTCCATGTGGCCGGATACTCCTTGAGCAGGATTTTCCAGAAAAGCAATTTTTAGCCTCTTTTTTATAGGATTTTTTATCAGGCTTATTACCGGTAAATTGACGTTTCGATAATATTTTTCAGCTTCCGCATAAAAGAGTACAGTATCCCGCACAGTCCTTGTAAGTACTCCTTCGTAACCGATGTTTATGGGTAATATCCATGAACCATCTACATTTTTCAATCGGTCTCTTGACGGCTTCAGACCTACAAGACCACAACATGCGGCGGGAATTCTGATTGAGCCTGCACCGTCATTCGCGTGCGCAATAGGCACTACTCCCGCAGCCACCATAGCCGCCGATCCCGAAGAAGAGCCTCCGGTAGTATGATTTAAATTCCAGGGGTTTCTGGTGATACCCCACTTCTCGTTTTCGGCACTGCAGTTCAGACCAAATTCCGGCATAGTGGTTTTCCCAATATAATTTAAGCCTGTTGAAAGCATTTGTTTGACAAAAGCTGCGTTTTTATTTGCAGGTTTTGCTTTAAAAATACCTGTGCCGTGCTGAGTCGGATAACCTTTGAGATCAGTATTGTCTTTTATAAATGTAGGGATTCCGTATAAAGCTCCTTTGGGATTAGACCCCTTGGCTTTCAGGGTATCTTGATCGAAAATCTTAACAGATATGGCGTTTAAATGCGGATTGACTTTTTCGGCTCTTGCGATAGAAGCTTCTGTAATTTCTTTTACTGAGATTTTTTTGTTTTGAATAGCTTCTGCCAGTGAAGTGGCATCCATTGTGCCCATGACATCATCTGAAAAAGCGTGCATACTGTTTGACATTTGTATTTATTTAGCCAATGATAAATATAGTGAGTAATATCGTTTGGACAAACAATATAAAGCAATTTCGATTTTATCTCATTGTTCTGTTTGTTTGTAACCCCGGCATAATACCAAAATAAGGTTTCGCTTTATAGGTCTATTTTGAATTTCAAATTGATATAATTTATCATAAAGCTACCTGTCTTACAAAAGAAACTAATTCCAAATAAAAAAGGCCAGAGAAAATTCTGACCTTTTAAAATAACTTAATTTTCAAAATTAGAGTTTCCTTTTGAGTTCGACCTGCTCAAAAGCTTCAATCACATCTTCTATCTGAATATCATTAAAGTTTTTGATTTTGATACCACACTCAAAACCTTTTGTAACTTCTTTCACATCGTCTTTGAAACGTTTCAGGGCATCAAGTTCACCTGTATGAACTACAATTCCATCCCGAATCACACGAATTTGGTTGGAGCGTGATATTTTTCCTTCCTGCACATAGCATCCGGCGATTGTTCCCACCTTGCTGATTTTGAAAGTTTCTCTAACTTCTACGTTAGCTACAACTTTCTCCTCAAACTTAGGCTCAAGCATTCCCTCCATAGCTTTCTTCACGTCATCTATGGCATCGTAAATAATGGAATAGTTCCGAATTTCGATACTTTCTTTTTCTGCGAGCAGTCTGGCATTTACAGTTGGTCTTACCTGGAAAGCTACAATAATGGCATCAGAAGCGGCTGCTAACAATACATCATTCTCTGTAATTGCTCCAACACCCTGAAGCACGATAGACACCTGAATCTCTTCTGTGGATAGTTTTAACAGTGAATCGGACAAAGCCTCTACCGAGCCATCCATGTCTCCTTTGACAATGATTTTTAATTCTTTAAAGTTTCCGAGTGCAAGTCTTCTGCCAATCTCATCAAGTGTAATATGTTTTTGCGCCCTTATTCCCTGCTCTCTGAGTATGGTAGAGCGCTTGCTTGCAATTTCTTTGGCCTCATGTTCAGATTCATAGACTTTAAATTTATCGCCGGCAGTCGGAGCGCCATTAAGTCCCAATAACTGCACAGGCTGTGAAGGTCCGGCCGTATCGACTCTTGCCCCTCTTTCATTATTTAAAGCTTTTACTTTACCGTAAAACTGTCCGGCTACTACAAAGTCTCCTATTTCAAGCGTTCCGTCCTGCACCATTATGGTAGAAACGTATCCGCGTCCTTTATCCAAAAAAGCTTCTATTACACTTCCGGATGCCAGTTTGTCGGGGTTGGCTTTGAGTTCGAGTAACTCAGCTTCAAGCAGAATCTTTTCTAATAATTCATCTATTCCAACACCTTTTTTTGCGGATATTTCCTGACACTGGTATTTGCCGCCCCAATCTTCGACCAAGACATTTATTTCAGCAAGCTGCTTCCTGATATTATCCGGGTTTGCAGTGGGTTTGTCGATTTTGTTAATCGCTATTATCATTGGCACGTCAGCTGCCTGAGCGTGGCTGATAGCTTCTTTGGTTTGAGGCATCACATTATCGTCTGCCGCAATTACAATGACCACCACGTCAGTAAGTTTGGCGCCTCTCGCACGCATGGCAGTAAACGCTTCGTGCCCCGGAGTATCCAAAAAGGTCACTTTCTTTTTAGATTCGGGCAAAGTAACTTCGTAGGCCCCTATGTGCTGAGTAATCCCTCCGGCCTCTCCTGCAACGATATTGGCATTTCGTATATAGTCCAAAAGAGAAGTTTTACCATGATCCACGTGTCCCATAATTGTGACAATCGGTGAACGGGGTTCCAAGTCTTCGGGATTGTCTTCAATTTCCTCCTCCTCTTCGTCTTCTGTAATGTTGATAAACTCAACCTCATAATCAAACTCACTCGCTACGAGTTCAATAATTTCCGCATCTATCCGCTGATTGATGGATACAATCACTCCCAATCCGAAACATGCACTGATTACCTGAGTAGGACTTACATCCATAATATTGGCCAGTTCACTGACTGATATAAACTCAGTAACTTGTATTTTTGAAATATCTCCGCTGCTGTCCTTATCGTGTATGTCGTCTTTCCTTGATTTTCTTCTTGATTTTCCGGATCGTCCTCCTGTGCCACCAATCTTGGCCATTGTGGCGCGTATCTTCTCGTCAATCTCTTTTCCGGTAATAGCAGCCTGAGGTTCCTCCGGACGGCGGCGTCTTTTACTGCCTCGCTTGTTTCCTCCGGGCTGATAGCTTTTTGAACCGGTTCTTTCTTTAAATCGGTCAGAACTCGAAGCTCCTTTGTCGTCGCTTGCAACTTTGTTTATATCTACCGCTTTGCCTCCAATACGTCTTCTTTTTCTTTTTTCTGTTTTGGAAGAAGCTCTTTTTTCGGAAGGTGCTTTCTCGACAGGTAAATCAATCTTGCCCATTACCTTAACTCCTTCGAGTTTTTCGGCTTCTGCCCGAATAACATTATCTTTTTTTACTTTCTTTTGCTCCGGCTCAGGTTCCGGCTTGGCTTTTTCCTGAACAGGCGCTTTAGCGGGGGGAGCGTCCAAATCTATTGTATCCACAACTTTGATAGAAGGTCTGGATTTGGACCTTAAATCCAAAATTTCTTCCTTTGGCTCTTTGCTCTCTTCAGCTGTCTCGACAACAGGGTCGACAACAGGTACAGTTTCAGTTTCAACCGGTTGACTTTTTTCATCGAGGTCGAGTTTTCCAACAACTTTAAAACCTTTTACAGATACTTTGGGGAGTCCG
Organism: uncultured Chitinophagales bacterium; assembly: GCA_964653095.1. Classification (GTDB taxonomy): domain Bacteria; phylum Bacteroidota; class Bacteroidia; order Chitinophagales; family JADIYW01; genus JAMLHH01. The sequence goes on along the minus strand of CAZZEH010000022.1, from coordinate 31,971 downwards.
ATAAAGCTGTCTTCCTCCTCCTTTGTTTCTTCTGCTTTCTCTTTTCTAAGCTTACCAATATTAATCTCTTCAGCTTTCTTTTTAATGACGTAATCCTGTTTGAAAGCTGCTAAAAGGACTTCATATTGTTCTGGAGTCAACTTGGTTGACGGTCTGTCCGAAATCTCATGTCCGTGAGCAGAAAGATGCTCAACTATGGTATTAATACCAACATTCAATTCTTTTGCGACCTTAACCAGTTGTATTGACTTTTTTTCTGTCATTCTTGACTTTTATTCTTATTTAAATATACCTGTCTGTATATGTTTTTACTTTTCAAATTCGGCTTCTAAGATACGGAAAACTTCATCAACAGTTTCTTCTTCCAAATCGGCTCTTCTGACCACTTCTTCCTTATCTAAGGCCAACACACTTTTTGCGGTGTCATAGCCAATGCTTTTTAGTGCATCGATAATCCAGATTTCAATTTCATCTTTAAACTCGTCTAAATCTACATCGTCTTCGATTTCATCGACATCTCTGAATACATCAATTTCATAGCCTGTAAGTCGGCTGGCAAGCTTGATGTTTAAGCCCCCTCTGCCGATAGCAAGAGATACCTGGTCCGGTTTTAAATATACATAAGCGCGTTTGTCTTCTTCAAAAATCTCAATAGAAGTGATTTTGGCGGGCGATAATGCTCTTTGAATTAAAAGGCTGGTATTATTGGTGTAGTTGATGATGTCAATATTTTCGTTTTTCAACTCTCTTACAATACCGTGTATTCTCGAACCTCTCATTCCGACACAGGCTCCGACAGGGTCAATCCTGTCATCATACGATTCTACGGCAACTTTTGCTCTCTCTCCCGGCTCCCGAACTATCTTTCTTATAGTAATTAGTCCGTCAAAAATTTCAGGAACTTCTAATTCCATTAATTTTGCAAGGAAAGCAGGATCTACTCTTGACAAGATTACTCTTGGATTAGAACCTCTCATTTCTACTTCTTTTACAACCGCCCGAATACTTTCTCCCTTTTTATAGTAATCATACTTTATTTGCTCACTCTTTGGAAGGATTAGCTCATTGCCGTCATCGTCTAAAAGAAGCACTTCTTTTTTCCATATCTGATACACTTCTGCGGTTACGATTTCTCCGGTTCTGTCCTGATATTTCTTAAAGATTTCATCTTTTTCCAATTCGAGTATTCTTGAAATGAGTGTTTGCCTTGCCGCAAGTATAGCACGTCTTCCGAATGATTCCAGAGTGATTTCTTCATAACAGTCATCTCCTACTTCAAATCCCGGGTCAACTTTTTTTGCTTCTGTAATGGAGATTTCCTGAAGCTCATCTTCTACTGCCCCGTCTTCCACGATAGTCCTGTTTCTCCATATCTCAAGGTCACCCTTGTCAGTGTTTACAATAATGTCAAACTGCTCGTCAGAGCCGTACTTTTTTCTCAGTAGAGTTTTAAAAACGTCTTCTAAGACACGCATCATGGTAGGGCGGTCAATGTTTTTAAACTCTTTAAATTCCGATATCGAATCTACTAATTCTGCGCTGTTCATAGTTCTTCTATTTAAATACGAAATGTTTTCTTGTGTATTTAATGTCTGCGAGAGCAAATGTTTTTATCTCTGCAGGAATAATTTCTTTCTTTTTTTTCTGTTCAGGTATTTCAACGGACAGACTGTCTGTGTCGTAAGTTTTTAATACGCCAATTTCTTTTATGCCGGTTCTGAGTAATACTTCCACAGGTTTTTCAATCCATTTTTGATATTGCCGGGGAACTTTAAAAGGCTCGCTCATCCCCGGTGAGGAAACTTCAAGGCGATATTTTTCTCCTACTAATCCGTTACTTTCAAGAAAATTTTCCAAAAAACGGGAAAAGCCTGCACACTCATCTATTGTGATGTTTTTCTCATTATCAATAAATACATTGATATGACCTACAGGAGTAACCTGAACATCTACAATAAAGTAATCCGAGTCCTCAAACTTTTCTGTCAGAGCCGAAATAATTCCTTCTTTTATTTCTTCTAAACCTGCCATTTTCCACTGATTAAACAAAATAGGGGACTGCATTAGTCCCCTACCAAATTCATCGCAGCAAATATACTAAAGTTTTTTTTATTTTGCACAGAGCTGCACAAAAATCCAATTAAATAACATTTCCGAAACAGTCGGGTTGTTAAAAGTGTTTTCTGAGCAGGCAGCTTATCTTTTATTTGCCAACTGCCCGCAGGCAGCATCAGTGTCTTTATTCCAACTTTTTTCCTTGTTTCAGCCCACTCCCTTATTTTAGACATAAAAATGTCGGGTACATGGAAAGACTTTCAGGCATCTGTCCGGCTCAATAGCTTACCCCGCATCACTTACTTTGACTCCAATTCGGCCCTTCTGCCGGGCAGATGGTTTAGTCTCAGCCTGAATTATCAGCTGTAAAAGATATCCTTATTGTACCTCAAATCGGTAGGTGCTGTGGCATGCGATACATTTATTGAAAAGCATATTCATTTGTCTTCCTGCCAGTTCGGGATGAAAATTTATCCGGGCGGAATCGGCTATGGCATCAAAAAGCTTGTGTGTAGCCATTCCCATTTGCAAAAACTCTTTTGGCAGAGCATCTCTCAGCTCCTGAGGCGGTTTGGCATGTGTGCCGGATTGTTGTCCTGCCTCAAAAAGCAGCTCGGGATTGCCTTCCAAGATACCTTCCTGAATCAGTTGCATACTTTCTATAAAAGTGCGCATTTCGCCCATCACAAAATCCCGATGTTCCTTTTTTAGAAGGATGCTGTATCTTTTATCATTATCATTTCTGTAAGGCTCTTCTGTTTGAGTGGTTTTACTTTTGTCTTTACAGGATTTTGTTGCGAGATAAATATTAGCTCCGACGGACACAATCAGCAGGAGGTATAGTATAGATTTATTCATGAGATGAAATTTTATTTTCAAATGTAGTTAAAAATTACTGCTCCAACTGAATCTGAATACTGTTTTGCAGCCCAGAAAACAACAGATCGATTTTAGTTAAGGCAACGTTTCTTTAAGTGCATTTATCAGGATGTCTATATCCTGTATCGTATTATGGTAATGCGGGCTGATTCGTATGGTACCCTTTCGCCAGGTTGTGATAATATTTTTTTCGGTCAGTCTGTCAAAAACACTTTTTTCGGCTTCGATACATAAAATTGCGGACAGCTGTTCGGTATTCCCACCTCCGATTATTTTAAAAGGTAAATTTAAAAGCAGTCCGGCAAGATATTCAATCATATTCTTGTTGTGCCTTTCGATGTGGTGAACGCCGGTCTTCAGACGCTCTTCTGTCGATACCCCTAATTGTATCAGACCAACAGGATTGAGATGCCCGGGCTGAAAACTTTTTATGGAAGGGATATATTCCCAGCCTTCATCAGAATGTATCATACTTCCAAAACCAGCAGTTTGGGGCGGGAAGTGCTCCATAAAATCCTCTTTAATCCACATCACCGCCGAGCCTAAACCACCGTTGAGCCATTTGTAACTGCTGCTAATCATGACATCAATGCCTGATTGTATAAAGTGTATATTGACCGCACCGAGACTTTGAGTGGTATCTAAAATGAACCATACATTTCTTCTCCTGCATATTTCGGAAATCGTTTCAATATTCAGAGTGAATCCGGTGAGAAATTGTACATGACTGATGGCAAGCAGTTCGATTTTTTCTTTTTCGATAATTGCATCAATCTCTTCAGGGAGTATGGCAAAATTATCCGGACTTTTTACGTAATGCACCTCAAATCCACCGAGTTCAAAAGGCATATTGAGGGAAGGGTAATCCCCGTCAAACAGCAGTACTTTTTTGATTTTGGTACGGATGGAGTGCACAATTGCCAAAAGACTGTACGAGAAATTTGGGGTCAGAGCAGGAAGCAAATTCCCTGCCTGTGCAAGTTCAGATAGATTCGATTTGATATGTGGCAGCTCATTATTCATCCAGTCAAAAAAAGTACCTGAAGGATTAGTCTTTGACTTTTCCTGAAATTTTTGAGCGGCATCGACAGATTTATCGGAAAGAATACCAACGGCAGCCGTATTCAGATAAGTAGTTCTTTTAGGATAATCAGACATAAATTCAAGTTATGGAAAGTTATTTTCTTATTCAATTTTTGATGTTCTTTTTGAACGCCTTTATTTGCAAATCACCATAAAACTCATCCACCATGCACGGAGGTATGGTTCGGAATGGCTGTTTACAGGAATATTACTTTGCTCAGAGTCTCAAAACCATACTGCAATGAGATGCTTCCGCCTGAGGCGAGCAGGGTAGGGAAAGGCCGTCCTGCACTGCGTCCACTTCTGATGAAGAATCTGGTTTGCCAAACAACACAGTTATCGGCCTTTTAAAAATTGAGTGATTAAATCTTGTGCCGGATTGGTTATGGTGTCTGCAATTCTTAATTTTACAGCAAAATAAGTATCATGAAAATTTTGGATGGCAAGCAACTGGCACAAACTGTTAAATCAGAAATCGCTCAAAGAGTGAAGCAGATAAAACTTGATGGCGGGAAACGTCCTCATTTAGTGGCTGTTTTGGTGGGCAGTGACGGTGCGAGTCAGACTTATGTGGCAAATAAGGTAAAGTCCTGCGAAGAAGTAGGATTTAAATCTACATTGAGACGATTAGATGAAAGTATTACCGAGCAGGAACTTCTTGCCGAAATCCATCTTTTGAATAATGATGATGATGTGGATGGGTTTATTGTGCAACTCCCGTTGCCGAGACATATCAATGAACAGAATATTGTGCAGGCTATCAATCCCGAGAAAGACGTGGATGGGTTTCATCCGGTCAATGTGGGAAAAATGGTTCAAAATCTGCCGACATTCCTTCCTGCAACTCCATTTGGAATTTTGACATTATTGAAAAGAAATCATATTGATACGGCGGGCAAACATTGTGTGGTGGTCGGCCGAAGCAATATTGTGGGTATGCCTATGAGTATTTTGATGGCGAGAAAAGCTAATCCGGGCAACTGTACCGTCACATTATGCCACAGCGCCACACCGGATTTAAAAAAAGAAACACTGCGTGCGGATATTCTGATTGTAGCTTTGGGACGTGCAGAATTTATCACCGCAGATATGGTTAAAAAGGGTGCAGTAGTAATAGATGTCGGAATTACCAGAGTAAAAGATGACAGCAAAAAATCCGGTTATTCTCTGAAAGGCGATGTAAAATTTGATGAGGTTTCCAAAAAAGCTTCTTTCATCACTCCTGTTCCGGGCGGGGTAGGGCCTATGACGGTTGCTTCACTATTGCTCAATACCCTGCAGGCTTCCGAAGGCAAGAAAATGTTCTAACGAAGTGTTTTTATTTTACTTTTTTAAACCAAGACATAATACTGGAAAATAGTTGGTAAAATCTTCTGTAACGTCGATGGTTAAAGGTTTTGCTGATGACCTAAAGTTTTCAAATGAGGGGAAATAGCGTTGCAGAATTTAGTGCCCCAAACTTTTAGCTAAATCATTAAACGCTTTTCTTAAATCATCACTTGCTTTGAAACGTCCTATTGCTTTTTTAGCATCATCAACTCCTTTATCCGCAGCTTTCTGATACCAATACCTTGCTTTTTCTATATCTTCTTCAGTTCCTTTACCTGTTTCGTAGATAACTCCCACGTTATACATAGCTAAAGAGTGACCGTTTTCTGCAGCTTTGTTAAACCAATAAAATGCCTCTTTGTAATCTACCGGAACACCTTTTCCAAAGTAATACAAATCACCCAAGTCATACATCAATCTGGTGTCGTTTTCATTCAGAGCCTTATTTTTAGCGTCTTTAATCAGATCATTTGGAGTAGGGTTAGACACTGTTTTCGAAGCAGATGTGTTCATGATTTTTGGATCGATTAAAACTTTAGCAAAGTAATGTCCATTATCTGCTGCCATTTTATACCACTTGTATGCTTCCGTTTTATTTCGGGCAACACCGTCTCCGTATTCATAAATCAGTCCTATGCCCACCATCGCTTTGTTTAAGCCTTTATCTGCCGCCATCTTATACCACTTAATTGCTTCTGAAGTGTTTTTATTGATACCGTTGCCATAATTGAACATAAGACCCATCTGATACATTGCTTCTACATACCCATTCTCCGCAGCAAGTTTTATCAATTCTAAGGCATTGATTTTATTGATACTTGTGCCATATCCATATTGATAAGCTGTGCCTAACTCGAATATCCCTTCCAAGTCTCCCTGTTCTGCTGCTTTTTTCAACCATTCAAAAGATTTTTCTTTATCTTTGGTTACTCCCTCTCCGTTTCTGTACATAACACCCAAATGGGTCATGGATTGCATAATGCCCGAATTTGCAGCCTTTTCAAACCATTTGAAGGCCTCACTCTTATCGACACTCGTACCCAATCCTTCATTATACATCTCGCCGAGATGGTGCATGGCAAGTGTGTTTCCTTTTTCCGATGCTGCTTTATACCATTTGAAAGCTTCCGGGTAATTGATTTTGACACCGATACCGTATCGGTAAAGTCTGCCCAAATTGAACATGCCGGTGATGTTGCCGCTCTCGGCAGCTTTCTTCCTCCAATAAAAAGAAAGCTCTAGATTTTTGGCGGTACCTTGCCCCAATTCGTACATATTACCCAGAGTGTTATAAGCAACTTCATCTCCGGCATCGGCAGATTTCTTAATGTACCTGAATGCTTTTTCGTAATCACGTTTAGTATCGGGGTCTTCTTTGTACATATATCCGACGTTATACATCGCCGTGATAGAACCTCTGTCTGCGGCTTTTTCCCACCATTCTAAAGCCAGTTTTTTGTTTTGGGGAATAGCTCCTCCGAAATAATAACTGTTTCCTATCTGTAAGTATGCATCGGTATAGTCCAGTGCAGCGGCTTTTTTGTACCAGTCCAATGCCTGAACTCCGTCCATGGGTACTCCCTCTCCCTTCAAATACTTGTACCCCAGTTTAACCATACATTCCGGGTCTCCCACTTGTACACCTTTTCTGTACCATTCCACCGCTTTTGAATGATCTTTGGAGACACCGTAGCCCATTTCATACAGTAGTCCGAGATAACTCATTGCATGACCATTTCCCAAAGTTGCCGATTTTGTGAACCAATCCAAAGCCTCAGAATAATTTTGGTTTCTATAAGCACTTTCTCCTTTATCACATTCATTCTGACCATTGTAGGCAGATACATTGGTGAAAATAATCAGGGAGAATATGACTGTCAGGATATAATTTCCGGTTTTCATGGCGGATGGTATTTATAATTAAAATTAAAAATTATTACTTTAAAATGCTACCCTTCTTTACCTGAAAGAATTAATATAGGCGGATAATCTATTTGCTAAAACGGATTCAGCTCCGTGCAATTTTAATCGTCCTAATGTATAAATATCGGAATTTAATAAGATGTTTTACAAACGTAAATTGGTGTTACTGTATAATATAACGGAGAGTGAAAGAAAGTGTTTAAGAGGAGGAACTACAATTTTTAATTGTAACTCACTTAAGAGAATTTGGAGTTATATAATCATTAAGACTATTGTTCGGCGATGTACTGTGAGATAGGAAAGAGTAGCTTTGCACTCAATTAGTTCTTTATTTATTTCATTCAACTGCGTATAGGTCTGTGATTTCTGAATCATAGATAATAGGGAATCGTGTGAAAATCACGAACTGTCGCGCAACTGTAAGTAACGCAAAAGTTTTCGCCCGCAAATGTCCACTGTAAGTCATAGACTGATGGGAAGGACGGCGATAATGTTACAAGTCAGGAGACCTGCCTATATAAATTTGACAATACTTTCGCGATTTGAAGTAAATAGTCGAATAATAATTAAGGATGGTTCTTTATGAATCAGTTCTTGTTATAGAACTTTTTCTTCTAATATAAGGTATTGCGAAATACATAAAGGGCTTTTAAATGATTTGATCACTTAAAAGTACCGATGTATGTTATTTTTCACAACGAAAGCTCTGCTATGCGCAGACCGAGCTTTGTCCGATCTAAAAAACAGAGAGGATACGACGATGAAGAATGGATTGTTAGCATTCATTCTATTATTTTCCATGAGTGCTACCGCACAAAATCTCGTGCCCAATCCGAGTTTTGAAATGACCGAAAGGTGTCCGACTCCTTATGGAGGAATGCCTTATGACCTTGCAAGTAATGTTACTGGCTGGTACACAGCCAACTGTGGGTCACCGGATTTGATCAGTTTAGATTGTGGTACTGAACACGCTCTATACAACACATTAGCACCAAGAGCATTGATGTTTGGGGAACAGTATGCCCGTACCGGAAATAATTATATCGACATCAGCCACTACGGATTTTGTGACTACTTAGGTGCTCGCTTATTGGAGCCTTTGGAAGCCAATGAAGCCTATGAGGTAAAATTTTATGTCAGTTGTGGAGATAATGCCAGATATGCTACAGATAATATTGGTATCTATTTCTCTACTACCGAAATTAAATACCAAAAGCTCAATGGAACTTCCGTACCTACCGGAGCTTGTTTGGATGGGAATAGATTTGATTTCGTACCTCAAGTACGTACTACTCCCGGTAATTTTCTGATAGATTACGAAAATTGGGTAGAGGTTTCCGATATTTATGTGGCTGCCGGAGGAGAAGAGTACATTACTATAGGTAGTTTTTTCCCATTCTCTGCTTCACATGCAAGTGTTTTTGATTTCGGGGCAGGAAATGCTGCGTCTCCGACTGCTACCAGCTCGCAGGCAAGGATTGTATATTTCTTAGATGATGTTTCCATAGAGAAAATCACTATGCTCCCAATAAAGTTAGTTTCTTTTGAGGGTAAAAACACGGATGAAGGAATAAAGATAGAATGGAAAACGGCTTCGGAAATCAATAATTGCCATTTTGAAATTCAAAGAAGTGAAAATCCACACTCATTTTCGACTATCGGAATTGTTGAGGGTGCTATCAACAGCTCTGCATTAGAAGAGTATCTTTTTATGGATAAACAGCCTCTCACAACCACTGCTTATTATAGATTAAAACAGGTGGATTGTGATGGAAAATTTGAATACAGTAAGATTATTGCTGTAGATGGAGTCGTTCCGAGAATGACCATACACCCTAATCCGGTACGAGATGAAATCCGTCTCCAATGGGAAAGGCCGGGAGTCTATGAAGTCGGTATGTGGAATATTTCAGGTCAGGAAGTCATCGCACCTCAATCATATAGTGAGCAGTCATTTGGCATAGATGTATCCCATCTTGTCCCGGGTGTATATCTGCTAAAAGCCCAATATAATGGCCACTCTTACACAGAGAAAATTATCAAACGATAAGTAAAAAGGTGGATGAAAACTTTACATCATATCTCTAATTGGAAGAAACTGTTTGTCAGGAAGCAGACTGTTATCTCTTTTTGGAGTTTGCTGTTATTGTTTTCTATTACGCAACCTTTAGCTGCTCAATGCGGCATGGATATCTTTATTGCCAATGACCAAAGCGGCTCTGTAGATGCAATGGAAAATATTCAGAGCCGTTCATTCATTACTACACTTGCCTCGTCTTTAAATTTAGGAGATAATGATGATCAGGTAAGGATGGCGATTGCCGATTGGGATTACGGAACCGACAACTGGATACAATATAATTTTCCTAATGCCGGAAAAAATTTCACTAGTGATTTAAGCGATATCATAGCTTATCAGAATGCGAACCGAGTACTGCGTGGGGGAACAGACATAAAGATGGCTCTGAACAAGACTTACGAAATGATTGTCAATAATCCTGATAGACGCGGAGTACCGGAGATGATTATTTTGCTGACAGATTTCTGTGGCGTACGAATGGATATTCTCGAATTGTCGGCACAAATCATGGCAGAGGGTATTTTTATTGCTGTTTTTGCCATTGATGCAGCATACAATTGTCCATCTTTTGCAGGAGTTGCCTCTCCGGGAGGTCATTTTGATGCATATAATTATGCGGATTTGGAATTATTTGGTGTGGAATATACCAATACTCTCATTGGAGTGGCCTGTTCTAATATCAGGTATGTATATGATTTTGCTATCAAGGTCAACAGCTTTCATGCAAGCGGTTGTTTTCCGGGTCCGGGAACTTACGAAGCAGCTTTCACGATAGAAAATCGAGGATTGGAAGATTTTGATGGCGAGTTGCAGGTCTCATTTTATGATGATGACCCGTCGCTTCCCTCTGCCAAATTTATAGGCGTACACTCTGTCGGGAGAATCGATCTGAAAAAAGGTGAGAAATATGAAGGAGTATATAATAGTGATCTTCTAAAGTATTATGAAACTCTGTACGCTATTGTAAATTTTGATGGAAGTCAACCCGAAAATTCCATTCCTGTGTATCCTCAGTTTCTTCACCCACTCTTGGCGGTTGAGGGTGAAAGGACAGCTCTTAATAATATCAGTAATGGAGTCGTCAGGAACAATGGGCCCGGCTGTATCCCTACTGCGACCATTCAAGTGGAAGTACAGACAGATGGCGTCAGTTGTAATGACATAGTGGCGTATAATACAACTATCTGCAATACCGGGAATGCAGATGGAATCATCTCTAATGTCTTACCGATAGCTGATGAGCAATTTGCATTGATGTATGCAGATATATCGGTAGATAGTACCTTGACTACACATTGGGCGACATATTACGGAGGGAATATTCACGATTATATTTACTCGGCATCTTTTGATAAATTTGGAAATATATACCTGCTCGGACAGACCAATAGTACGATAGGAATCTCTTCTCTTTCTGCCCATCAGCCATATCATCAAGGATTGGAAGATGCTTTTTTAGTCAAAATGAATTCTCAGGGTAAAAGACTTTGGGCAACCTATTTTGGTGGCACCGGCTCAGAAGACGGATTTTATGTTACGACGGACAATGATGCCAATGTTATCATTACCGGACAAACTCAAAATAGTGCAGGCCTTTCAACTTCGGGAGCGCATCAGACTCAAAATAACGGCCTGATAGATGCTTATGTCGCCAAATATGATCCGGCAGGCAATCTTCTTTGGTCAACTTACTACGGAGGTTCGGGCATAGATAAAGGAAAAGCGGTATTCACTGATTCTGAAAATAATATCTACTTACTGGGAGATACAGAAAGTCCGGACAAAATATCTACTTCGAGTAGCTATCAGGAAAATCTGAGTGGAACAAGCGATGCATTTATAGTCAAATTTGACGAAAACGGAAATAGAATCTGGGGGACTTATGTCGGAGGTACAGGATTGGAAACAGGTTTTGGAATCATTATTGGCAAAAACGACTTTATCTATATTACAGGTCTTACTAACAGTACATCAGGCATCTCTACACCGGGTGTCGGTCAACCCAACAAGGGCGCAGGTAATGACGGATATGCGATAAAATTCGATAAGAATGGAAATAGAATTTGGGGTACATATCTCGGTGGTAATGGAAATGACAGTGGCACCGGAATTACTTTGGACAGTGAAGGAAACGTTTATGTTTCGGGTAACAGCGGTAGTACGACTGGTATGGCAACCTCGGGCGCGCAACAGACAGCTTTGGGCGGCGGGACAGATGCTTTCTTAGCCAAACTTAGCCCTAATGGTCAAAAAAAGTGGGTGACCTATTACGGCGGTTCGGGTACGGACAACGGTAGATTTGTCAGTACAGATGCGCAAGATAACATCTATCTGACCGGATATACCATGAGCAGCAATAATATAGCTACATCGGATGGTTTACAGCCCGTTTCCGGCGGAGGAGCTGATGCTTTTATTGCGAAGTTTGACAAAGACGGAAAACGCCAATGGGGAACCTATTTCGGAGGCTCGGGTAATGATTACGGACTATCTGTGCTTGCTGATCCTTTAGGAAAGGTTTATCTCGCAGGAGCTACACAAACTCAAAATAACCTTACTACTGATAAAGTCTATCAGCCCGTTTATGGAGGAGGTCCCAATGACGGTTACTTACTGAAAATTGATGACGACTACTCTTTTATATTGAAAGCCGGAGAGTGTGTAGATTTTAAATATTATTATGATACCAAAAATGCTCTCCCAGGGGATTATGATTTTACATTGCTGATAGAAGCCGAAAAGTTCAATAGCAATGATGGTGTTCCTAATATTTTACCGGATACAAATTTTGATATTCAGGAGTTTGTAGGTGTTAGTGGTTTTTCGGGAGCTATCCAATCCAACGATGATATTCATGTACTTGGTTCCGTGGGGACTTGTCCTATTGGAGACCAAATCTCTATAGAGGTCGTTTTTGAAAACACGGCATCTTGTATAGTGAGTGATGAACCAATAGTCGCAAAAATCAGTATTCAAAACAATTCGGGAATATATGTGCGAGACCTCAATTTACAACTGAATCTGACCGGGAATGATGCATATTTTGATGGCGAACCTTATCATTTGTCTTCCGGTTTGTCTCTTGCTCGAGCCAATACGTTTCATTTTGGATATCCCAATGTGCCCAATGCTCTATATAAAAAGCAGGGAATAGCAGAGCTTCCAATCTATGCTGTTCCTCCCGGAATCAGTTCATTTTATATCAATATTTTTCCAGGGACAACTACCACTGATTTGCAGGTTCTTTTGACGGATATTCCTAAAATCTATAACGAGTCTCAAAAAAGCAACCTCGCTACGACTGCGATGAGTACTACGATTTTGCCTTCTCCTAAAATTATAAACTGGACTTGCCCGGCATCAATTACTGAGAGTCAAAATATTAGTATCTCGGGAATTTCTACATCTAATGCTCATCGGGTGTTTTGGAGTAGTTCTACCGTAGATGTCTTGCAAAATAACGGTACAATTGGTCAACCCGTACTAAACTATGTACCTACACCGATGGATATTGCCAGAGGCTATACAGATATCGCTTTGCAGATTGAAAATAATAATGGTTGTATTGCACAAGAGTTTTGCAGAGTACTGATTACTAATGCTGCGTTGGATTATGGAGATGCACCCTTATCCTATGATTTAGGGGAGTCAAAGATACCTGTTGCCGGTTCCGCATCATTGTCGGAAAATATTTTCTTAGGAAAGAAATCTCCTCAAGCCGAAGTGTCAGCGAAGTCCAGTAATTGGGCGGATGGAGATGGAGAAGAAGACGGTTTATTGATTCAATGTTTTCAGCGACCGATTCCTGAAAAGGTATATCAAATCAAGGTAGGTGCTAACAACACCTCTTCAAAAGAGGCTTTTGTAAATGGTTTTGTGGATTGGAATCAATCAGGAGATTGGATAGAAAATACAAAGAAGGCTCAAGAACTATTGAGGATACCTGCCCTTTCGGGATATGGAGAATATATGCTTCGGTTTACAGTGCCTACAGATGTCTTTTTGGGTTCGGAAGGATATTTTTTAAGATTGAGAATTTCTACGGATTCTGCGTCCATTAGGTACCCTTTTGGCGCTTCTCCTGAGGGTGAAATAGAGGACCATTATTTTAAAATCTCGGATGAGGATTCTGTCTATCAACCAATAGAAATTTGTGCAGGCGACAGCATTCGGGTAGGAGTAAGCAGCTATAAAACTACAGGTGTTTACAAAGAAATATTATTGAATCAATTAGGATGTGATAGTATTATTGTAACGGATTTGACGGTGACAGATAAAATTGAAACGGAACTTCATACATCCATTTGCGCGGGTCAAAGCTTTGCTGTCAGCAATCAGGTTTTTAATGAAACGGGAAATTACGAGGTGCGACTTTCTTCGGCTGTTTCAGGTTGTGACAGCGTCGTGAAATTAGATTTGACGGTGACAGATAAAATTGAAACGGAACTTCATACATCCATTTGCGCGGGTCAAAGCTTTGCTGTCAGCAATCAGGTTTTTAATGAAACGGGAAATTACGAGGTGCGACTTTCTTCATCGGTTTTAGGTTGTGACAGCATAGTAAAATTGGATCTGACTGTATCGGATAGTATTCATATCAAAGAAATCAAAACAATATGCTCGGGAGAAATAGTGTATTGGAATGCTTTAGAAATATCGGAAGGTGGATTCTATCAAGAAACTTTTATTTCAGAAGCAGGTTGTGATAGTATTGCACAATTAATCGTTTTTGTATCAGATACTTGCCAGCCAGATCAGCAAGAATGTTATCTGGTTTTTCCGGAAGCTTTTACTCCCAATGCAGATGGAGTGAATGACTTTTTTCGTCCTCTATACGACTGTGAAATAGAAAACTATTCTTTGCAGATATTCAATCGTTGGGGTGAAAAGGTGTACGAGACCGACTCACCGGAAGGGAAGTGGGATGGGAGATATAAAAGCCAAGCTGTTCAGGACGCTTATGTTTATTTCGCGGTGTATTCTTCAAATGGCGTTCAATATCAAAAGAGGGGATATGTGTTATTGATTAGATAATTATGTTATTGACTGCTCCAAACATTTTCAACCGGTACGGCCTGCAGATTTTTTCCGCCAAAACCACTCAGCACCTGATTACCGGTGTACAGCAGTATGCCTTTCTTGAATTTACTTCCGGCGACTTCAGCTAATTTTTTCAGACCTTTAAAGTCATTTTGGTTCAAAGAGACTTTGGACTTAACTTCTATGCCATAAATATTCTTTTTGCCGTCTTCAATGACTAAGTCAACTTCAGCACCTTTGTGCATGCTGAAATGCTTAAGATATAACGGCTTTTCAAACCAGCTGATTTGTTTTAAAATTTCCATGGCCACAAAATTTTCCAGCAAATGACCGGCCTCGGTTCGGTTACTTAGTATTATTTCTCCTTCTTTATTAAACTGGCAGAGCAGCCCTGTATCGTTTAAAAATATTTTCGGAGACTTTACAAATTGCCCTTCTTTGTTGGGAGTCCAGGCCGGAATTTTTACAATCAGAAAGATTTGTTCCAACAGTGCCACATATCTCTGGAAAGAAGTATTTTTAACTCCTGTCAACCGTGCAATATCAGACATGTTGACTGTACTCCCAACCCGCACGCTCAGCAGATGGAGAATCTTGGGAAGGTGTAACAAACCATCAATATTGGCCAATTCACGGATATCTTTCTGAAGCAAAGAGTTAATGTATGCCTGCAGCCATTTGTCACGGCGCCCCTGAGTTTTTCTATTGACAACCTCCGGGTATCCGCCTCGACGAATCAATGCTATAATCTCTTCCCACTCTGTCTGTTTGACCTCAAAATGTCCTGTGTCTGAAATTAATTTTGACAGGAAAGTGCTGGGCTTACCGGATATCTCATCGACAGATAACGGCCACAATTGATGAGACTCTATTCTGCCGGCTAAGGAATCTGCTACCCGAGGCATCATCATTACATCTGATGAACCTGTGAGCAGAAACCGTAAGTTTCGATTATCATCTACTACTTTCTTCAGACTCAAAAACAGTTCCGGTACCCGTTGAACTTCATCAATGACAGCCTGCTCGCCCAATCCCAATAAGAAGCCCGTAGGATCGGATTGTGTTGCTGTGAGAACCGCAGGGTCGTCCATTGTGACAGAAGGTCCAACAATCACTTTTTCTTCTAATAATTGCCGGCAAAAAGTGCTTTTCCCTGTTTGACGCGCTCCTGTTATTAAAATGACAGGAGTATCTTCAACCGCTTCTGCTACGGCAGTATTGATAAACCGTTTATACATTTACTCCTTGTTTCTGATACAAATATACCATTTGGTGGGTAAATTTGGAAAGTTTGGTGGGTAAATTTGTAGAATTTAGTGGGTAAATTTTGAAAGTTTGGTGGGTAAATTTGTAAAATAAAAATAGAGGCCATAAGATAAATCCATATTTTTAAGTTCGATAAGTACGAATGTTTATGAAAATATTTCAAGGACAAAACCTTCTACAGTTTGCTGAACATTTTAAGACCGATTTAATAATCTGGTTAGCAGAATAGTGAATGCCGCAAAAACTTCTTTATCAAGAAAGTGTTTTTCCTTAAGCCTTTTAAACTCTGCATCAAACTGAAATGTCAATTGTGATGTTTTTTTAGACACTGTAATATTTTCGTAATTCTGTTACGCTTTATAGCTCCGGTTATACGAACCATTGATGACGGTACTGTAGTCAATGCAAAACTTGTTGTACATCAATGTTATGGAAACCTGCGCTCTTATCTTATACACCTTTCTGCCCACATCTTCCAATCGTGTATAGTCGTTATCAATGTTATTGTTAATTTTGTCATTGAATATTATCAGCTCCACAGGAACTCTGCCGGGTGTGCTTTAGTGTACAGTTTATACCAATTTGAAATTCAAAACAGACCGATAAAACGAAACCTTATTTTGGTATTATGCCGCGGTTACAAACGAATAGAACAATGAGATAAAATCGAAATTGGTCTATATTGTTTGTCCAAACGGTATTATCAAACAATTCTCTGTCAGTGAGCCACGCTACGGCTACGATTATCTTTTCTTTTGCCAATACAGCCCAATGTGATATACTGCAAGGATATTACAACTTTCTTTCCGCGTGCCGCACATCGTCTCGAGTCACGACGTAGGTGCCGGATTTTGTTACAGACAGTTCCGCCAGCCTTTGAGCCAAAATAATGGCTTTTCGTACTTCATATCCTGCAGACAGTCCGTAAGTCAATCCTGCCAATACTGTATCACCGGCTCCTGTAATATCCGCAACTTGCTGTGAGATAGAAGGGAAGAATTCAGCTTGCTTTTTATTGACATACACCATACCTTCTCCGCCCAATGTAATCAGTAAATGCTCGAAATTATGTGCTTTTAAAGCATTCGCAGCTTTCTCTGTCAATTCTGACTTAGAAGTAAACGAGCCTACATAACGGACAAATTCAGACCTGTTGGGCTTCACAAACCAGGCATTTTTATATGCTCCTATCTCTTTTTTGGGATCGACCAAAACTTTTGCTCCCCCGGACTGAAAGTGAGCAATATACTTTTCTGTATTTTGAAGACTTCCTTTATTATAATCACTCAGTATGACATACGGTGCAGTCAGGTTTTGTGCTGCTGAAAATAATTTTTCTGCATAATTGCCAAAGTTTTCTTCTGAATCAATCCGCACCAAATGATGCCCGTTCCCTATGACTCTCAGCTTGGTAATTGTGGGGAGGCTTTCAGATACAATCAGATGTTTTTTTACTCCAAAATTATTTAATACGTCTTCCAAAATATTTCCGGCCGTATCTTTTCCAATAATTCCGCATAAATTTGTACGAATACCGAGAGAAGCCAGGTTTACGGCCACATTGGCAGCCCCGCCCGCGAAATAAGATTCCTCCGTATTGAGCAACACAGGCACAGGAGCCTCCGGCGAAATTCTTGAGATACTTCCTTTTTTGTAAATATCCAGCATCACATCACCGAGTACTAAAACTTCCATGATGTGAAGATAAAAAAGCTAAGAATGATTTTTAAGTGATTCTTGAAACGGATTGTTTCTCAATCATTTTATTTGCGGTGAAAAGGCTTTTTAGCTTTTTTACTGATTGGGGTGCCTATGGTTTTTACCTGAAATTCTATCTCCAAAGATTGTATCAGTCTATTCACAAAATCTTTTTCGGCTTCATTTGCAAATGTATATGCTCTTCCGCTTTCTCCCGCTCTTCCGGTACGGCCGGTTCTGTGTACGTAGGTTTTGATGCCTTTTGGAATATCGTAGTTTATGACTAAGTCAATATTTTTGATATGCAGCCCTCTTGCTGCGATATCTGTGGCCACCAACACATTAAACCGTCCTTGTTTAAATTCCTCCAGGATTGCTAATCTGACTCTCTGAGAGCGATCTCCGTGCAGTGCTTCTGCAAGTATGTTCGAGTTTTTCAGATATTCTGTCAAGTGATGTGCGGTTTGTTTTTCCTGACAAAAAACTAATACTCTCTTTAGGTTTTCACTGGCAAGAATATGGTTTAATATAGCTTTCTTCTCATGCTCTTCTGTCCACACCAATGTGTGAGATACCGATGGAACTGTTTTTTCTTTCGGATTAGAATCTGCAAAAACAGGATTTTTAAGCATTCCCCGAGTGAGGTTTTTGATTTCGGGAGTCAGTGTGGCCGAAAAAAGAAGTGTCTGACGGGCTTTGGGTAAGAACTTCTCTATACTTTTTATGTCTTCCGAAAAACCCATATCTAACATTTTGTCCGCTTCGTCCAACACAAAAAACTTGATATGCTTCAGGCTGATAAACCGCATGGAATTTAACTCTATAAACCGTCCGGGCGTTGCCACTAATATGTTGGGTCTTACTTTTCGGATTGTTGTGACCTGTTTTTCTATATCTGTACCTCCATAGACCACCGTATGTTTTATGCGGGTGTGTCGGGACATCTTACGGATATAATGGTCTGTTTGCACGGCGAGCTCTCTTGTAGGAACTAAGATGATGCACTTGAGCTCTTTTTCAGAAATAGATTTTTGTTCGTACATACCGATTATCTGATGCAAAATCGGAAGGACAAAGGCAGAAGTTTTACCCGTCCCGGTATGTGCACAGGCCAACACATCTTTCCTGTTTAAAATGATAGGAATCACCTGCTTCTGAATTTCTGTGGGATTCTTGTATCCGACGTCTTTCAAAGCTTTCTCCAAATTAGGATGAAGATTTAATGTATTGAAGCTCACTTTTCTTTTTTTGACTTGCTTATTTTCTTTTTTTGACTACGTCATAGATATCAGTACGACGGTCTTTTATTATTTGTACGGCTCCGTAATGGTGCAATTCTTTAAGCTGATTTAAATCTACATCTGCAAGAATAGTCATTTCGGTATTTGGTGTGGCTTCAGCTTTTATTGCATTATTGGGGAAAGAAAAATCTGATGGTGTGAAAACTGCGGCCTGACCAAATTGAATATCCATATTGGTTACTCCCGGTAAATTTCCCACACAGCCGGCTATTGCGACATAACATTCATTCTCGATGGCTCGGGCCTGAGCACAGTTTCTGACCCGCAAATAGGCATTCTGGGTGTCGGTCAGATAGGGGACAAAAAGTATGTCCATCCCATCTAATGCAAGAAGTCGTCCCAACTCCGGAAACTCAACATCATAGCAAATCAAAATTCCTATTTTCCCGCAGTCTGTCTGAAAAGTTTTCACTTCATTCCCACCTGTAAAACCATAATATCTCCTTTCGTTAGGTGTAATATGTATTTTTCTGTATTCATCTCTTTTACCGTTTCGGTGCAGTAAATACGATACGTTGTACAGCAAATCATTTTCTATCAGAGGCATGGAGCCGGAAATAATATTGACATTATAAGATATTGCCAACTCGCTGATTTTTTGGACAATTTGTGCGGTATGTCCGGCCAGAGTACGCATGGCATCGCTAGTGTCCATTTGATTATATGCTGCCATTAGAGGTGAATTGAAAAACTCAGGAAACAGTACAAAGTCTGCCTGATAACTCGCCAGTGCATTCACGAAAAACTCAACCTGATTGATGAAAGCATCTATACTGTCAAATGGTCTCATCTGCCACTGCACCAGCCCCAAACGTATAATACTGTCACTGACCGCACTCTTTTGCGGAGTGTAATAGATGTTGCTCCATTCTAACAGACAGGCGTATTCTTTGGATTCTTTATCTCCTCTCAGATAATTTTTTAGTACCCGGACGACATGAAAGTCATTGGCAATTTGGAAACTCAGCACGGGGTCAAAAACTTCTTTTTTTCGGACAGCTTCTATATACTGTTTGGGAGTCATTTCGTCGCTGTGTTTATGGTAATTCGGCAATCTGCCTCCAACCTTGATTTCTTTCAGATTGAGTTTCTCACAAAGCTCTTTTCTGGCATCATACAGTCTTCTTGCCAGTCGCAGCCCTCTGTATTCGGGCCGGACAAAAACTTCTATACCATAGAGTACGTCACCGCCATCGTCATGAGTGTCAAATTTATAAGCTCCTGTAATTTTCTCATAAGTATGGATATCGCCGTACAGTTTGTATTGGACGATGATGGATAAAGCACACGCAGCCACTTTTCCGTCCACTTCTACACAAAACTGTCCTTCCGGAAAAAGTTCGATGAGTCTGTCGATACTTTCTTCTTCCCATAAGTCATTTGAGTTCTGGTACGCATCTACCATGGCTTCGCGCAGCCCTTTATAATCCTCGGCTTTTAACCGACGCACTATTACTTTCATCCGCGAATACTTTTATCCGTTATAATTGACGACCTGTTACAGAGTTAGGTACTCTTAGTGTTTTTTAATGCCGCAATTGTAAGGAGAAAAAAGCTCTCGGCCTGAGCTTCCACGTGATGTGCAATCAGCGGCTGCAGAGAAATCATTTGCCCGGCATTCAAAATGGCACTGTGTTTTTCTGTGACAAATTTTATTCTGCCTTTTAGTACCTGTACGCTGATTACTCCCTGAGTATTATGCTCTTTCAACACAGCACCTTCATGCAAACCTATCAGTACGATACGCAAAGCAGGAGATTTGAAAATGGTAATGGCGTTGTAGTTGCTGCTTTTCCAAGTTACCTCGTTCTTAATCTGCTCCATAAATTTATTCAAATCCATCTCCACAAAAGGCGCATTCAGCACACGTTCTCCATCCGGTCTCAATGGTGTGGAAGCACTCGTACTTTCTTTCATATAATTATATTTTAGATTTTAAAACCACATTAAAGATACTCAATCCGATTTGACTTAAAAATAAAACAACTAATTGACAGGAAAGGTTTGACATTGAAGCACAAGTGAAGCTTGGATAAGAAGTCTGATTATTTTTGGGCAGCGTAGTTCCAAACTCCGACCGATTACTATCCGGCTGTCACTGCGTCTTTCCCGGTTCGTCCCTCATCGGGATGATACTCCGTTCTATCCGGTCTGCGGCTGACGCACGATTGGCTTTTGATTCAGATAAAAATGGATACCTGAAGATTTAGTTCTCGGGCATTTTACTGTAATCGAAAGATTCTAAAAACTTGGTTGTAAACTGACCTGATACAAACTTTTCGTCTTCCATCAGAGCCTTATGAAACGGAATAGTAGTTTTGATACCTTCGATTTTAAACTCTTCCAAAGCCCGTTTCATCCTCTGGATAGCCTCTTCCCTGTTTTTGCCTTTGGTAATTATTTTGGCAATCATGGAGTCATAAAAAGGCGGGATAGTATAACCCGAAGTGACATGAGTTTCTACCCGTACGCCATACCCGCCCGGAGTATATAAGAAATTAATTTTACCGGGATTGGGCATAAAATCTTTATGAGGATTTTCGGCATTAATTCGGCATTCTATCGCATGACCTGAAGGGTAATAAGCTTCCTGTTCCAGCTTTTTCCCTGCAGCAATTTCGATTTGAAGCCGGATTAAGTCCAATCCGGTTACTTCCTCCGTGACCGGGTGTTCCACCTGTATTCGGGTATTCATTTCCATGAAGTAGAAGTTTCTGTGTTTATCGACCAAAAACTCTACTGTTCCCACACCCTCATATCGTATTGCTTCTGCAGCTTTCCTTGCAGCTTCTCCCAGCCGGGTTCTCAGTGTATCGTCCACAAATGGAGACGGACTTTCCTCTGCAAGCTTTTGATGCCTTCTTTGGATAGAACAGTCTCTTTCAGACATGTGACAGGTATTGCCGTATTGATCTCCTGCAATCTGAATTTCAATATGGCGGGGTTCTTCGATAAATTTTTCCAGATATACTCCCTCATTCCCAAAAGCAGCTCCGGCTTCGGCGCGTGCTCTGTTAAATGCAGTCTCAAATTCGCTTTCATTCCAGACTATTCGCATTCCTTTTCCTCCGCCTCCCGCAGTGGCCTTCAGAATAATCGGATAACCTACTTCCAGGGCAGCTTTCTCTCCTTCATCTATATCGTTTATAAGCCCTTCTGAGCCGGGTACTACGGGGACCTGCGCTACTGTCATGGTTTCTTTGGCAGTGATTTTATCTCCCATTTTGTGAATTTGTTCGGCGGTAGGGCCTATAAATTTTATGCCTTGTTGTTCACATAAGAAAGCGAAGTCGGCATTTTCAGCCAGAAAACCGTAACCCGGGTGAATCGCATCTGCTCCGGTCATGTCTGCCGCTGCAAGTATCCGGTCTGTCTTCAGATAAGAATCTTTACCGGCAGGTGCGCCGATACATACAGCTTCGCCCGCCAGCCTGACGTGCATACTGTCCCGGTCTGCCGTAGAATAGACTGCGACTGTTGGGATGTTCATTTCTTTGCAGGTACGAATGATTCTGACCGCAATCTCCCCTCTGTTAGCGATTAAGATTTTTTTGAACTGCATGATAAAATTAGCTTGGATCTACGAGGAATAAATCCTGATCATATTCTATCGAAGAAGCATTTTCTACAAGTACTTTGACAATCGTACCGCTTATTTCTGTCTGTATATCGTTAAAAAGTTTCATAGCTTCCACGATGCCTATCACATCACCCTTTTGTACTTTATCTCCAACTTTGACAAAAGGCTCGGATTCAGGCGAGGAAGAACGGTAGAAAGTACCAATCATTGGAGATTTGATTGTAGTATATTTTGAAGAATCTTCTGCCGGTTTGGTTTCGACAGGAGCAATTTCTTTTTCTTCCGGTTTCGATATTTCAGCCGGGGATACCGCCGCGATGGATTGTGAAGCTGCCGGTGGTGCCTGGCTGACTACTTGTACCTGTCCTTTCGGATGATAATCTTTGTGTCGGACAGTGAGCTTAAACTTATCCTGTTTGATTTTGATCTCCCCGATATTGGAGTTGTTGACCAGCTCAATAATTTCTTTGATTGCTTCCAAGTCCATAGAATCTGTATTTTATTTTGCCCTTTCTACGTAGGAGTTATCTACGGTATTAATTTTTATTTTCTCGCCGGTATTGATAAACAGCGGCACCATGATTTGCGCTCCTGATTCTACAGTACTCGGCTTCATCGCATTAGTAGCCGTATCTCCGCGCACACCCGGTTCGGTATAAGTCACTTCCTGAATAACGGTAAGAGGCAGTTCGCATGTCAGTGGTAACTCGTTTTCTGCATCAAATGTAATAGTACAATCCATTCCTTCAATCAGCAAAGAAGGGTTGTTGATAATATTTTCAGTGACAGCGATTTGTTCAAAGGTGACATTATTCATAAAGTTGTACATTTCACCTTCTTTATAGAGATATTGGTATTCTCTCTTTTCCACGCGTACTTCATCTATCTTCTGAGTGGAGGGGAAAGTGTTTTCCAGAACCTTTCCGGTCGTGACACTCTTTAATTTTGTCCGTATAAAAGCCGCACCTTTACCCGGCTTTACGTGCAGGAATTCTACAACCTGATAAATATCGTTGTTGAATTTGATGCACATCCCATTTCTAAAATCTGCCATATTCTTTTTTAAGTTACTAAAATACAAAAAATAGAGTACCTGCCGAAAATATGAATTAATTTACGGCAGGTACATTCCTTACTAATTAAAATCAGAATTTATATTTCAAAACCCTTCAAGGATATAAATTGAAGCCTGAGAACAGAATCAATTTATTTTATTCCTCGTCAGCTTTTATGAATAGCTTGCCATTGTAATAGATGTCACCATCCACCTCATAGGCTCTATGCGGTAAATGCGCTTCTCCCGTTGTCGGGCAAATTATCACGTTTGGAGCATCTAATTTGTAGTGTGTCCTACGTTTGTCCCGACGTGTTTTGGATTGTTTTCTTTTTGGATGTGCCATTTTTATTTATTTATAAATTTTATTTTTTTCAAATCTTCCCATCTTGAATCTTCCTGTTGATCCGTTTCACTTATAAGAAATTTTGTCACTTCAGGATCGCACTCCTGCTGAACATCCTTACACTCTTTGGTGTACGGAATAGATAAAATGACAAAGTCATAAAGATATATCTCCAAATCTATTACCTGATCTTTGGGATGGAGGTAAAGGATTTCCAAGGGTTTATCTTCTTCTGCCTGTTCATCTGTTTCATACTTTACATATACTCTGTTTTCCCCTTCAATCGGTAAGTCGATTTCGGAAATACAGCGATCACATTCAGTATGAATGACACCGTGTATCTCAAAATCCAAAATGTGCGGCAGAATACTTTTATCAAAAATTACATCTACTGTGACTCTTCCTTTCTGAATCAAAGAACATTCATCTTTTTTAAAGAACTCTTCGTCAAGCTGAAACTGAAAAAAATGTTTCTCTTTTTTCAACCCGACAAAAGGGATGGTATAGGATTCTTTTTTGCTCATTATACGTAACCCCTTTTAAAAGGACTGCAAAGTTATGTATTTTTTCTTAGAACCTCAACTCAATTGACAAAAGTTTTAGGTCAACTCGTATCAATGTTTTTTTATTAAAACGCTCAGTCCGATTCTCCAAACTCTCCGATAATAGTCACTCCTCCTTTTACTTTCTGTCCCAGAGCAACTTTTATCTTGGTATTTAACGGTAAAAATAAGTCCACTCTTGAACCAAATTTGATAAATCCAAACTGGTCTCCCTGACCGATTTCATGCCCTTCTTCGAGATAATTTACTATTCTTCTCGCAAGTTTCCCGGCTATTTGCCGCATCATGATATCAAAATTTCCGTTGTCAATTACAATAGAGGTACGCTCGTTGAGCTCGGAAGATTTGGGATGCCAAGCGACCAAATATTTTCCCGGGTGATAAGCCGAATATTTAACCTCTCCGGCAATAGGAGCTCTGTTTACATGCACATTCGTAGGCGACATGAAAATAGATACCTGCAACCTTCTGTCTGAAAAATATTCGTTCATCTGGACTTCTTCTATTACGACCACTTTACCGTCGGCAGGACAAAGTATTTGGTTGTCATCCGTTAAAAGTGTCCTCTTGGGGTCTCGAAAAAAGTATGTGACAAAGGCCAGAAAAACAGAAGTAAACAACAAAATAGTTGTCCTGATAAGCAATCCGAATCCTATCACTTTGATAGAAATATAGTTGATTAGCAACACGGACAGCAGAACAGTAAGGATTATCTTCCTCCCTTCTTTATGAATATATCTCCTGTGAATCATGAACTATTATGGCAAGTTGCCTGATAATGGGTTTTAAGAAAAGGGTAAAAATACAAAACAAAGATGATATCCACTTATTTATAGAAAATATTAATTGTTTTTAGCATCACGGTATATTTTGATAGATATCTCTGGTAGAGAAGAAATTTATTCCATTATCGGTCTTCTTTAAACTGAGTATATTTTGGCAGTGGGTTTGCATTTCGCTCTTCATATTCAAGGCGGCTCCAGTAAATATCCAAAGCTTCAAAAATTGCCTGTCTGAAAGAAGATTCATCCGCAATATTTTTCCCGACCAGACTCTCTGCGGTACCATGATCGGGTGAGGTACGTACATATTTCATCCCGGCGGTGTAGTTGACCCCGTTTCCCACACAGAGTGCTTTAAAAGGTATTAATCCCTGATCGTGATACATGGCGAGTATCGCATCAAACTTTTTATGACTGGAACGGGCAAAGAAACCGTCTGCCGGATAAGGGCCAAAAGCAAAAAGGTCATTTTCTCTTGCCTCTTTTACAGCCGGATATATAATTTCCATATCCTCCTGACCCAGTAATCCGTCATCTCCGGCGTGGGGATTCAGACCGAGTACCGCAATTTTGGGCTTGTCAATTCCATAATCGACGATAAGTGACTGGTTCATAAGATTCAGCTTTTTCAAAATAGCATCCTTTGTAATGTATGCACTCACTTCCTTCAGTGGGACATGTTCTGTTACCAGACCCACCTTAATATTCTCGCTAACCATAAACATCAGCACTTCTTCGTTTTCAAGTTTCTTCTGCAGGTACGGAGTATGACCTGAAAATGGGAATTCTTCACTGTGAATAAAATTTTTGTTGATAGGTGAAGTTACCAGTACATCAATGTCTCCGGCAATGAGTGCATCTGTGGCGGCTTCCAATGAGCGCAATGCATATTTACCTGTCGTATTATTCGGACGGCCCGGCTCTATTTCTACATCTTCGTCCCATGCCGAAACTATATTCAGACTGTTGTGGGAGAGATGATGAATATCTTTGACAGAATTATACTGAAGTTTATCTATTTTCAGCAATTTACGATAGAAAGAAATCACTTTAGTATTACCGTAAAGGACAGGTGTAAACAATTTAAACAGTCTGTCATCTTCAAATGTCCTTATAATAATTTCGGGCCCTATCCCTGCAATATCTCCAATAGTGATTCCTACTTTTAACTTATCTGCTCTTGACATATTCTATGTACGATTTAAAAAATTCCAATAAAAAACGAATTCCTGTTCCGGTTCCTCCGGTCGGGCGGTATGAAGACGGGCTGTTCAAAAAGGCCGGACCTGCAATGTCAAAGTGCAGCCACGGATATTGTACAAAATGCTGTAAAAATTTACCTGCCGTAATCGCCCCCGACATCGGGCCGCCTATATTTTTGATATCTGCCACATTGGACTTAAGCTGTTCTTCATAATCTTCCCATAGAGGGAGTTCGGCAATCCGTTCAAAAGAGTTGAATGCGGCATCAGAAGCTATTTTTTTTATATCTGCATTAGCGGTTCCCATATAAGCGGCGGCGCCGTATCCAAAAGTTTTCATAGCTGCTCCGGTCAGTGTGGCGAAATTAAATACCAGTTCCGGAGCATACTTGCGCGCATACACCAGTGCGTCTGCCAAGATCAGTCTCCCTTCCGCATCTGTATTCAGCACTTCTACGGTAGACTTGTCCGACATAGTCAATATATCTCCCGGGACAATTGCTTTTTCGTTGATACGGTTTTCGACAGCAGGAACAAGAGAGACAATATGCAAAGGCACATTTTCCAATGCCGCGAGGTAAATTCCGCCAAACACAGCTGCTGCGCCCCCCATATCACATTTCATGTCTTTCATTCCGTCCCCGGTTTTGATGCTGTATCCTCCCGAGTCATATACTACACCTTTTCCTACAAGTACTAAAGGTTTTTTATTTAAATGATTCTTTGGTTTCCATTCCAAAATCGTAAAAGTTGGGTCATCCAGGCTGCCTTGATTGACTCCGAGTACTCCGCCCATGCCGAGTTTTTTCATCTCCGCCAAGCTTAATTCTTTGTATTTTATTCCGACTTTTTGAGCAAAGTTTTTGGCAGAGTCGCTAATTTGTCTTGCATTCAGCCCGGATAGCGGTTCGTTTACAATATTACGGGCATAAAAAACAGTCTCGATTACATGATTAAGCGTATCGATTAGATTTTCGGACAATACATCGGCTGCGAGATGTATCTTTTCAATCAGCTTGTCTTTTTTGACTTTGTATTTATCAAAACTGTAATTGGACAAAGCCAGTCCCTCCATGAACGCATAACTTTCTGCCTCCTGCAGCTCCGATTCAATCAAAACTTCTTTTGCCTGATTTTTCTTTAACGCCTGAAAAGTCTGATTTCCCAATGTGCGTAAAGCTTCTTTTTCTTCATATTCCGAAGAGTTTTCTTTTGCTTTATAAAGTATTACTATACAGTCTTTACCGCCTTTATCTATGGTAGAAAGTACTTTTATCTGACTTAAATCTTTCTTTGCCAGCCAGGAAGCGACGGCTTCACTCAGGAGTCTACTTTGTGCTGTTTTGTCTGCATGGACAAGAAAAACAGAAGTTGCAGATGCGGAAGGTTTTGAAATTGATAACATACATTGTGCTTTATGCGGTGCAGAATAAATAAATTTGTCAAAGATATTGAAAAATGCGCAGGGTACAACCGAATAAAGGATATGGACAACATTTTTTAGTGGATAAATCTGTCGTAGAAAAAATTGCAGATACCATTAAAAAGTATCATCAGTCTGAAAATTTAATTGAAATTGGTTCAGGGACAGGAGCACTAACTTCTGCACTGATTCCACATTTTGTCGATTCTCTCACCTGTATTGAAATTGATGAAAGGTGTATTGACTTTTTGCACAAAACTTATCCTGAACTTCAGGGGAAAATTATTTTTGAAGATTTTCTGCATACCGATTTGGAACCTATACTCGGCAACTCGGCATCTGTAGTGGGGAATTTTCCGTATAACATCAGTTCTCAGATTATCTTTAAAATTTTAGAGCATAAAGAACAAATTCCTCTGATGATTGGGATGTTTCAAAAAGAAGTCGCCGAACGTATAGCTTCTCCGCACGGCAATAAATCATACGGAATTCTTAGCGTTTTGACTCAATTGTATTACGATACAGAAGTACTTTTTGATATTCCGCCGGAAGCTTTCTATCCGAAGCCCAAAGTCCATTCTTCGATTTTAATACTCAAAAGGAAAGAGACAGCGGATGAGGTCAGTTTTTCAGCTTTAAAAACAGTCGTTAAAAATGCTTTTAATCAAAGGCGAAAAATGCTCCGGAACAGTCTGAAACAGATTGCACCTGCCGAAACGTTAGGAGAGGAACAGTTTAAAAAACGACCGGAACAATTATCTGTGCAGGATTTTGTAGAGCTTACCAAAAAGATTCAACCCCAAAAATGAGCAGAGCAAAAGTGTTAATCACAGCAGCCGAAGTGCATGAACTCATTCCCGAACAACTCCGCGCTATGGGATATGAGGTGGTGCATCTGCCCGAGCCTGCCGAAGAAACACTTTTGTCGGTTATAGCTGATTATGAAGGTCTTATTATCACGACTTACACTCAGGTAACCGCCAAAGTCTTGGAACATGCGAAAGCTTTAAAGTTTATTGGGCGTGTAGGTTCGGGACTCGAAAATGTGGATGCAATAACTGCTCAGAAAAAAGGAATACAGGTATTCAGTTCACCCGAAGGGAATGCCAATGCAGTAGGCGAACACGCTCTTGCTCTTTTGCTCAGTCTGATGAACAATATCACTTCTGCTCATCACGAAGTTCTCAAGGGAGTATGGAAGAGAGAAGAAAATCGCGGTGAAGAATTGGACGGCAAAACCGTGGGCATTATCGGATTGGGTCATACGGGCTCGGCATTCGCCAAAAAACTCAGAGGTTTTGATGTTCGGGTACTGGCTTACGATAAATTTAAAACAAATTACGGTACTGACTTTGTAGAGGAATCTTCTTTGGTAGAAATAGCCCAAAAAGCGGAGGTCATTAGCGTACATATTCCTTACTCGCAGGAAAACCATCATGTAATCAGTGCAGAACTTATCCGTCAATTTCAAAGAAAGCCTTACCTCATTCACACGTGCAGAGGTGCAGTTGCCGATACATCTGCCTTGTTGGAGGGTCTTCTGTCAGGTCAAATCAAAGCATTGGGGATAGATGTGTTCGAAGATGAGCCCTGGACAAAAGCAAAACGTGTAACTGCTGATACTTATAAGCAGTTATTGACACTTCCGCAGGTCATCGCCACGCCCCATATTGCCGGTTGGACGACAGAAAGCAAAGTTAAATTGGCGCATGTCCTGATGGAGAAAATCAGATTGATGAGGTGATGGATTGATTAAAAATGAAAAGCAGCTTCCATTATTTCCTGCTCAGATCTTGCAATCCCTAATTTATTCGCCACATTTCGCCACTCTTTAACGCTATTTTTAACTTCCGAAATAATTAAGGCCATTTCCTTTCGGTTTAATCGGAAAAACTCACCTACGCTTTTGGCTAAATCAAAGTCTAATGCGTTATTATCCATGTCGATATTCAGGGACAAACCATTTTTATCTGCAGATGGATTTATATCATAAGCCGGTGATAATATCCAGCCGTTAACGGTTAAAATAAAGCCGTGATTTCTCAAATGATCATCCGTATTGGATATGGCAATATTAAAAACGATACGTCTCCATAATTCATAGGTTCTCATGAATGTTTATACAGTGGTTACTTATGAATTCTGCGATTTCTAAATAACTCGCGGGAGAATCTCTGACTCTTTTTTCATTATTTCCCGTCATAGTCATAGCTGACGTAAAATGGATGCGCTTTTTGTTTTTTCTATCAAAACGTCGAGTTAAAAATGTATGGTGGTTACCCGCTATTTTTTCCATTCTGCAGTCAGACATCTTAATTCCTGCTTTGATAGCCAATTGATATGCTAAATATTCCCAGGCTCCTTTATCTACGGTATCGTTTTGAGAAGGAAATTTAGCTATCCATAAATTTTTATTTTCATCTAAAATGTTTGCTTTAGGCCGTGCACCGCCAAGAGAAGTCCCCGGTGCTACAAGAATGGCTAACCATTTTTGAATTTCATCATCGTTATCCTCTGTTTCAATGCGATGTGCCGCATATTGTAATTCTTGAATGGAAGACCAGGGAGGAATAGGGAACATAGAATCGTTATCTAAAAAAGAACCGTCTAAAGATGTTTTAAACCGCAAAGCCCCCATACGACTCTCATCAAAAACTCCGAGAAGGTAATCAATGTCATATAATACAGGAGTTCTTTTATTCTGGTTTTTAGCTTCTTGAACTGCTTTTCTTTTCATTAAAGTTCGCCCCCAAGTGTCCGGCATACTATCTGAAAAAACGCCAAAACCTTCTTTTTGATGTGGAAATTGTGGTCCGGAATAAAATTGAATATCAGGGTCTAAAAATCGACTGGATTCTGTTTTTAACCATTCTTTGTCATATTCAAAACTAAAGGCTTTACGACCTTTAGCATAATGTGCAGATAGAATTCCCATTAGCTTGGGAGTACTCATTTCTAACCAATGTGCATAAACATAGATATCAAATTTATCCATGATCATTTTATTTTAATAAATCTAAATCCTGTAATTTTCTGCCAAGTACATCTTCTGCTGCTATCTTCAAAAAATCTTCCTGTAATCCTAATACTCTTAAAACATTAAAATAAGCACCTAATGCTACTCGAGGATTGCCTTTCTCAATAGAATATAGAGTAGAACGAGCAATATCTGCTCTTTCTGCCACTTGAATCATTGTCAACTTGCGACGTTTGCGGGCCAGTCTGATGTTTTCTCCCATTTGCTCTAAGATCGTATTGTATTTGGGAAAAATGAAGTGTTTCCTTTTATTTGCCATTTAAATGGTCATTATTATATACAATAATAACTAAAATGAATTAAATAACGAACATTGTCGTTAAAATATTTATTTGATAAGATAATGAGATGATGTGATGGTCGAGCTGAGGTGAAGCTGTTGAAGAGTATAAGAATTTGTATGCTTAATTTATGAAGCAACACTTGTACTTTCACAAAATATTATGTTTTTTGGTGAATTAATTCACAGAATATTATAATAATTGGTGAACTTGAATAGAAAAGATTTATCTTTAGGAAGAAAAATGTCATTATGTACACCCGGTTAATTGAGACATCAGTTCGTCAAAAACTTTTTAAAGGAAAAGTAATTATTCTGATAGGTGCAAGACAGGTTGGCAAGACTACGTTGCTGAAATCGATTTTAAAAGATGAAAAACATCTCTTTTTAAATGGCGATGAAACCATAGTCAGGGAACGCTTGAAAGATACCAATACTTCCGAACTCAGTACGATATTGGGTGAGAACAAAATTGTGTATATAGATGAAGCACAGCGGATAGACAATATCGGATTAACAGCAAAAATCATTCACGATAACTTTTCGGACAAACAACTGATACTTAGCGGTTCGTCTGCTTTTGAGCTAAAAAACAGTACTAATGAACCGCTGACGGGCAGAAAGTGGACATTTAATTTATATCCATTTTCATTTGAAGAAATCGAAAAGAATGAAGGTTTTATAGAAGCCCTGAAACAACTGGAGACAAGATTAATTTACGGTTCATATCCCGACGTAGCCAATCATCCCGGGCAGGAAAAAGAAATTCTGAAAGAGCTGACAGACAGCTATCTGTATAAAGACATTTTGGCATTTAGCGGTATCCAAAAACCGGAAGTACTGGAAAATATCTTAAAAGCATTAGCTTTTCAGGTAGGCAATGAAGTATCTGTGAATGAGGTAGCACAATTAGTCGGAGTGGATAAAAACACAGTTGAAAAATATATCTATTGTTAAGTTAAGCATATTATGACGTATTTGCTTTGTATCTTTGTAAAAAAATAATGATACGATACACGATTAAATTGACAAAGGAAGAAGTAGAAGAGC
>CAZZEH010000021.1:49870-61909 GCA_964653095.1 uncultured Chitinophagales bacterium | reverse complement strand
AATGGATAAATTATTGTTTAATAAAAAAGTTGCATTTGTGACTTGAATCCAGCCTGAGAAATTTTAGGCACGGTTTTAGATTGTATCATTTTTAAGAAAAAATTAAGTAAATGAAGAAGGTATATTTGTTTTTTATGTTTTTTTTAATGTTTTTTTCAGCCATTTATGCTCAAAAATCATGGGATTTGGAAAAAGATAAAAACGGAATTAAGGTTTTTAATCGAAAGATTGATCATTCAAAACTTAAAGAATTTAAAGGAACGGTTGTGGTAAGTGCCTCTGTGGACGAAGTGGTGGAAGTGCTGACTAATTATAAGCTTCATGACCAGTTTGTGTATAAAGCCAAAAAAGGAAGTGTGAAGCTGATTAAAAAAAATCAGTCGGATATATATACTTATATGGTGATTGAAACTCCCTGGCCGGCCACCAATCGGGATATTGTAACCTTATACCGCATTAATCCGCCTCAAAAAGACGGTACGGTAGTGATAGATGTGGAAGCAGCGAACGAATTAAAACCCACACAAAAAGGTCTGGTTAGGGTAGAAGAAATGAAAGGATACTGGGAAGTAGCTCCTGCAGGTCCCGGCAAGTCAAAAATAACTCATCAGGCGTACAGTAAACCGGGTGGAAAAGTACCTGACGGATTGGCAAACTCGGCTTCTGTGAGTGCCCCGTTTGATATGCTTAACGATTTAAGAAAACTCGTGGAGTAAATTCAAAAATAGGATTCAAATTTTAGTTCTTAAAACTAAGTTATGATGAAAAATTTTTCCTGATATTTCTGACATTTTTCGTAGTTCCGGCATCCTGTACAAAAAACAATGAACCAAATCCCACTCCTGATCCTATCCCTGACCCGAAAGACGATGTGGCAGATAATTCATTTGCAGGTGACAGAACATATCTCAATCTAAAAATAAGTTATGGTTCGCTGACAGATATTGACGGGAACGTATATCCGACTGCGGTGATTGGCGGACAGACTAGGATGGCTGCCAATTTGAAAGTTACCCGGTATCGGGACGACAGTGAGATCCCGCATGTCGCTGATAATGAAGAATGGGCAGCGCTACAGTCCGGTGGTTGGGCACATTATGAACATAATGAGAGTTTGGATTCTATTTATGGGAGATTGTATAATTGGTATGCAGTAAATACCGATAAGCTTTGCCCGGAAGGCTGACATATCCCGACTCATGAGGAGTCCGGCAAGTTATTAGATTTTTTGGGAAGCAGTACAGGCGGTAAATTAAAATCAACGGATTTATGGGCAGAACCAAATTACGGTGCGACAAACTCAAGTGGTTTTTCGGCACTACCGGGCGGACAGCGAGATAGCAGTGGGACTTATAGAGAATTGACAGAACGTTTTTATTGGTGGACTTCTACGATGGGAGAACAATTTCCATACAGCCACTCTGTAAACTATATCAATGATTTTATGAGTCATGTGCAATATTTTAGCAGTCGCGGACTATCGTGTCGCTGCCTGAAAGATTAAGAGTTGTACGGAGTAGCTCCGTATTTGGTGTTTAGAAATCTGTTTTTTTGAAGATTAAATTAAACTTTTAATGTTGAAATCAGTTATCCATAAATGCGAATAGATACGTTTAAGTACAGCGAAACAGGCTATTTTTCAAAACTCATTTCAGATTATACTTCCGGAGAATTCTCCCAAAAATTATTACCGCCATATTCTTTAAACTTAAGTGGAATAAGCACACAGCTAAAGGCTCCCTATCCTTTAAAATTAGACAGAAATGTTCTTGCAGATACTCTTTTGGAACAGTATAGCAATATGCAGATACCCAAAGCAGTACGTTCAAATATTGATGCACTTCGTGAAGAAAGAACTTATACGGTAGTCACGGCTCATCAGCTTTCTTTATTGGGAGGTCCGCTATATTATGTGATTAAAATTGCGAATGCCATTGCTTTTTCCAGAAAACTCAAGGCTGAATTTCCGCAGGCTTATTTTGTCCCGGTGTATTGGATGGGCAGTGAGGACCATGATTTTGAGGAAATTAATCATATCCACCTTTTTGGCAATAAAATAACCTGGAATACCAACCAGGAAGGCCCAATCGGAAGATTTACACTGGATAATATACAGGAAGCAGTTAGTCAGGTCATGGAAATTTTGGGTGACAACTGTCCGGATGGTATTGACGAACTGATTCAAAAAGCGTATGCCCGTGAAACTTCTCAAATGGCTTCCCGTGAGTTAGTTAACGGACTTTTTGGCAAGTATGGATTAGTTATAGTCGATGGTGACAGTACCGCACTTAAAAGTGCCATGAAAGATGTGATAAAAGAGGAGTTGTTAGACCAGCCTTCTTACCCGTTGCTTCAAAAACGCTCGGAAGAGCTGATTCGGGAAGGTTATCATGCTCAGGCAATCGGCAGAGAAATAAATCTATTTTTAATCGGAGACCAATTTCGTAAAAGAATAGAACCTAATGGGGAAGATTATAAAGTGTTGGAGGAAAAATGGAGTAGGGAAGAAGTATTGACGCAGCTTGAAAATCATCCGGAAAGTTTCAGCCCAAATGTCATTTTGAGGCCTTTGTTTCAGCAGGGAGTGTTGCCCAACGTGGCATTTATCGGAGGTGGAGGTGAAATTGCATATTGGATGCAATTGACTGAAATTTTTAAATACTACGGAGTGAGATATCCGGTGCTAATACCAAGAACATCCCTTTTGTTTGTAAATCACTCCAACTTCAAAAAACTTCAAAAGTTAGAATTAAAGATTGTTGATTTGTTTGGAGACAAAGAAGAATTAAAAAAATATTTTTTAACTAAGCGGGAAGAAGAATTGCCCAATCTCGATAATGAGAAAAATACAATTTCCGAATTATTGGAGAATGTCAGAAAAAGAGCAGAAGATATTGATAAAACTTTAGGGCCGTCAATGGGAGCAGACGGGCAGAGAATTCAAAATATTCTTAACCAGATTGAAGGCAAAATGCTTCGTGCGTTAAAGCAGAGAAACAGTGTGGAACTAAACCAGATTGACAGCTTGTATCAGTCGTTTTTTCCGAGTAACAGTTTACAGGAAAGACATGATAATTTTCTGAACTTCTATTCCAGATACGGTAAGGATTTTATAGACTGGTTAGTACAATACCTGTCTGTGATAGAACAGGAGTTTGTAGTCTTTACTGAGACCGAAAAGCTATCGCTTCATTAACCATTTGCTTCTCCTTGTCAGATTTCCCGTTTCTTTAAAGGTTCCTGTTTTACTCCTTTCATGGTATAATTTTGCCGCCAGTGTGGCCGCGAGATTCAGAGCAGTTTTATTTGTTTGGTTGGGATGGTAGTAATTCTCCACAAACTTTGTATTGAAATTGCCGGTAACGAAAGCCGGATGGTTCAGTACGAATTTTCCAAAGGGTAAAGTCGTTTTGACACCTTCCACACGATATGAATCAATAGCTTCCAGCATCCGTTGAATAGTCTGATTCCTGTTTGTTCCGTGTACAATGAGCTTAGATATCATCGGGTCGTAATAGATAGGGATATCCATGCCTTCTTCCATACCGTCATCTACTCTGATATCTGTACCGACTGGTCTCTGATAAGTAGTAAGTCGGCCAATATCCGGCAAAAAATTATTTTCCGGGTCTTCTGCATATAATCTCAGTTCGATTGCATGTCCGTTGATAGAAAGGTCTTCCTGGCTGAAAGAAATCGGCAACCCTTCTGCAATTTGAATTTGTTCTTGTACTAAATCAATTCCTGTAATCATTTCGGTCACGGGATGCTCTACCTGGAGTCTGGTATTCATTTCTAAGAAAAAGAAATTGAGCTGATCATCTACGATAAACTCCACAGTTCCTGCGCCCACGTAATTCACGGACTTGGCAACTTTTATGGCAGCTTCTCCCATAGCCCGACGCATTTCCGGGCTGACTACCGCAGAGGGTGCTTCTTCGATTACTTTTTGGTGTCTTCTCTGGACAGAACACTCCCGCTCAAACAGATGCACCACATTACCGTGAGTATCACCCAAAATTTGAATTTCTATATGTCTCGGCGAATTGACAAATCGCTCTATAAATACACTCCCGTCGCCGAATGCGGAAACAGCCTCACTGACTGCCAGTTCCATCTGCTCTTTTATATCTTCTTCTTTTTCGACCAGACGCATACCCTTACCACCACCACCTGCAGAAGCCTTGATTAAGATTGGGAATCCTACTTCTTTTGCCAGTCTTATTGCCTCCTCAATATTGGATACAGGCTGATCGGTACCCGGCACTAACGGAACATCAAATTTGGACACCGCCTGCTTGGCAGCCAGCTTATTCCCCATGATTTTAATAGCTTCGGGGCTTGGGCCTATAAATGTAATTCCTGCTTCGGTAACAGCTTTTGCAAAATCGGTATTTTCTGACAGGAATCCGTATCCGGGATGAATCCCGTCCACATTTAATTTTTCACAGACTTCCAGTATTTTGTCAGTTCTCAAATAAGAATCTTTGGAAGGAGCAGGGCCGATACAGACCGCTTCGTCCGCAAATCTGACGTGAGGCGCATTTCGGTCCGCTTCAGAAAAGACAGCTACGGTGTTCATTCCCATAGCTTTAATTGTTCTCATAACTCTCAATGCAATCTCTCCGCGATTTGCGACCAAAATCTTTTTCATGTATATTTTTTGTCTGAAAAGTAAAAGTAGGGATTTCGTTGCAATTATCTAAGAGAAACCGAAACCCTACTGTATGGATTATCTGAAGTAACCTACTGATTGCAGTGTAGTGTAAACGATTTAGGTAACACCTATGCCGGCAAGGCTTTATAGTGTTTCCGGTTAAAAAGTGTATTCCTTCTAATTTGCAATACTCCCCAAAAAGCTTCCTTGAAAATCTTTGTGGACATTTTAGAAATGCCTAACACCCGATCTTTGAAAGTAATCGGAACTTCTGTGATTTTTAATCCTGAAGACCAGACTGCATATTTCATTTCAATCTGGAATGCATATCCTACAAAAGTAATTTTATCCAAATCTATATGCTGAAGTGTACTTCTCCTGTAACACACAAAGCCTCCCGTGGTGTCTGCCACCGGCATCCAGGTAATGAGTCTGACATATACAGAAGCAAAGTACGACATCAAAATTCTGTCTCTTGGCCAGTTTTCTATTTTCCCGCCCTTAACATATCTTGAACCTACTGACATGTCCGCTCCATTTTCACAGGCTTCCAATAGTGGGATGATAGAATTTGGGTCGTGCGAAAAATCTGCATCCATTTCAAAGATATAATCATAATCTCTTTCCAGAGCCCATTTGAAACCGGTAATATAGGCGGTACCCAAACCCAATTTTTCTTCGCGCTCAATTAAATGTATATGTATCTTCTCTTTTTGAATTTCTTTTACTCTTGAGGCCGTGCCATCCGGCGAGCCGTCATCAATGATGAGAATATCAAAAGGTCTCGGTAAGTCAGTGACAGCCTGAATGATAAGATGAATGTTTTCAATCTCATTGTAAGTTGGAATTATGATTACTGTCTTTGACATATTAAGAGTGCAAAATAAATAAAATTAGCTGCTTGTGAATTGTTAAGACGGACTAATTTTTCACAGACCATATATTTTTCAATTCCATACCGCCCCAATGCCCTGAGCTCATTAATAAAATGACTGTATTTGTACCGACTTGTTCTTTTAACCAGTTTTCTAATTCTTGGGAATCTTTAAACACAGTCGGAGCAGAATCACCAAATTGAGTTTTGAGCCAGTTTGAATCAATTGGCGGACGGTTTTTCAGCTTCAAATTTTCTTCGTCCACAAAAACGCAGGTGAGGTTTGCCGAACTTAAAGACCCATTGTACTGGTGAATAAAATCCTTTTGCAGGCTGCTGTATGTGTGTAATTCCAGAGCAGCTACTAACTTTAGGTCGGGATATCTTTCTCTCACTGCCTTGACAGTAGCAGTTACTTTGGATGGGGCGTGTGCAAAATCTTTGTAAACAGTCAGTTTTTGAGAATCGTCTCGGTACAGCAGTTCCATTCTCTTGGCAGCTCCTTCAAAACTTTGAATATGACTGAAGAAATCCTCGTCACTCACTCCAATGTCGTGACATACCAGATAAGCGGCTTTCAAATTAGCCATATTGTGCCTGCCAAAAATTTTAAGCGGAACTTTTTCTGTTCTGAAACTAAGGAGAACTGTATCTCCTGTAAGTTCTGTTTCAAAGGGACTGTATGATACAATTTCAGCCTTAAAATCTTCTTCAGACAGCCTTTTCAAATCTTCATCCTCGAAATAATAATAGATTTTTTCTTTGACCGACTGCATGAATTTTCGAAAAGTATCCACATATTCCGGGAAAGTTGGAAATACATTGATATGATCCCAGGCTATTCCGGTGAGAATGGCCAAATGAGGATGATAATGCAAAAATTTGGATTTCAGGTCTAACGGTGAGGTGAGATATTCATCGCCTTCTATGACGATATATTTAGCATGTTCTGAGGTTTTTACCACATAATCGAACCCTTTGATTTCAGCACCTACCAAATAGTCAAAATCGATATTTGCACTTTTGAGGACATGCATAATCATCGAAGTCGTAGTAGTTTTGCCGTGACTGCCTGCCACTACAATCCTTTTCTTGTCTTTAGACTGTTCGTATATAAATTCGGGGAAAGAATAAATTTTGACTCCCAGCCTTTGTGCTTCTTTCAGTTCGGGATTATCTTTTTGAGCATGCATACCCAGAATAACTGCATCCAGATTATAGTGAATTCTTTTTGGGAACCATCCGAAATCTTTTGGCAGGATACCGTGATTTTTCAGATTAGTATAAGCCGGATCGAAAATAACATCATCCGAACCGGTCACAAAGTGTCCGCTGTTGTGAAGATGCAGAGCCAACTGATGCATCACTGCTCCGCCTATAGCAATGAAGTGATATTTTTTTTTCCTCATTTTAACACAAGATATTTATTAGTTTTGCATTATTGATTTAAATAAAAGAGTAATTATGTCTAAGAAGAAGTTTTTTACAATAATACTTGCTTTGTCCTTTTTAACTGCA
Source organism: uncultured Chitinophagales bacterium (assembly GCA_964653095.1). Lineage (GTDB taxonomy): Bacteria > Bacteroidota > Bacteroidia > Chitinophagales > JADIYW01 > JAMLHH01. The sequence continues at coordinate 54,860 of CAZZEH010000021.1, read as the reverse complement.
ATCAGTTGTGGGCGTAAAGGAACTGGTTGTCCCACATTCTCAAAAGTTATTGTAGAACAGTCCGCCAATAATCCTTCCTAGTTTTGGAATGGTTGAAATTGACAAGTAAAAAACAGTTTGATGAGGTTTTAAATAAGCATCATCATGCAGTTATATTAAAACACAGTACCAGATGCCCGATTAGTCGTATGGCATACAGTCGTATTGAACGGGACTGGACATCCGATGAACCTGTATATTGTTTGGATTTATTGAGATACAGAGATTTGTCCGAATATATTGAAGAAAAAAGCGGAGTGATGCATGAGTCCCCGCAAGTTATTGTTTTTCAGAATGGAGAAGCGGTTTATCACTCTTCACATTCCGCAATTCGGGTGGAGAAAATAGAAGAGTTCCTGCAATAATAATTGAGTATTCATCTATTCTTAAGATTTTGACTTAACTTTGGATTAAGTGGTTTCGAATTAAAATGAGATACTTTTTATTCACTGTATTTTTGTTGTTGCAATTGAGCTTAGGAGAAGCTTTTTCACAAGAAGAATCTTCGCGCCCGAAGTTGAGCAATCAGTTTGATAAAGAATTTGTGTATGAATCCAATTGGTCCGGAAATTTCAGATTGCGAACAGATGGGTGGCAATTCGGAGGAGAATATTCAAAGTATAAGACTTATGCCAAAACAACTATTTATCAGTTTGATTTTGGTTTGTATAAACATCCTAAACAGGTGCGTCAAAATAAAGACCCCTATGGAGGCTGGTTCAACAGCAATGGAATAAAACCTTTTATTTACGGCAAAAGATATACCTTGTATTCTTTGCATGCCGCGATGGGGCAAAGATTTTTGCTGGCAGAAAAGGCGAAGAGGAACGGAGTAATGATAAATTACTATTACGCGGGAGGAATAATTTTGGGGTTGCTGAAACCCTATTATTTAAAAGTTTGTGCAGATGATTTGTGTAATACGACGGCTTATGTGACCTATGAACCGGGAGTGGATAATAAATTTACTTCTTATGATTATATTATCGGAGCTGCCGGGATAGGAATGGGCTGGAAATTGAAATTTAAGCCCGGGCTTCATTTTAAGACCGGATTTCAGTTTGACTGGTCCAGCCAGGATAATATGATAAAAGCTGTAGATGTGGGCGTGAGCCTGGACAGCTATTTTAGTAAAGTTCCCATAATGATATCCAAAGAAAATAAGTTTATGTTTATTAGTGCTTATGTGGGATTTTCAATGGGGAAAAAGAAATAATTATGGATACAGAAATTATTGAGAAAAGAGTGAGAAAACCGGACTGGTTAAAAGTCAGAATTCCAAGCGGAAGCGAATACAAAAGGATAAAATCTATTGTAGAGACCAATAAACTTCATACGATTTGTCAAAGCGGAAATTGTCCGAATATTAATGAATGTTGGGGACACGGGACAGCTACCTTTATGATTTTAGGGAATGTGTGTACCCGTTCGTGTTCTTTTTGCGCAGTGGCTACGGGCAGGCCCAAAGAATTAGATGAAGGAGAACCGATGAGAGTTGCAGAAGCTATCCGAAAAATGGGTGTCAAGCATGCAGTGATTACGTCCGTCAATCGTGATGAGTTAAAGGATAAAGGTGCAAGAATCTGGCATGAAACGGTGAAAGCAGTCAAACTGCTAAATCCCAATACGACTATTGAGACTTTAATCCCGGATACGAAAGGAGACTGGGATGCTTTGGAGGTAATGATTTCCGCAGGTCAGGAAGTGGTCTCTCACAATATGGAGACGATAAAAAGATTGTACAGAAAAGTGCGCCCGCAGGCCAAATATGAAAGAAGTATAGAAGAGCTCAGAAGGATAAAAGAATACGGAAAGCGCACTAAATCCGGGCTGATGCTTGGCTGTGGCGAAACAGAAGATGAAGTGTATGAGGCTATGGATCATCTGTTAGAAGCGGGAGTGGATGTGCTAACATTGGGACAGTATCTGCAACCTACCAAAATGCATTTAAAAGTGGACAGATATGTTCGACCTGATGAATTTAAAAGATATGAGGAAATTGGACTGAAACGCGGTTTTATGTTTGTGGAGAGTGGCCCTTTAGTGCGGTCGTCTTACCATGCAGAAAAACACGCGGTCGGTCTGTAAAAAATAGGTTATGGGAGATAGTAGTATGAATATAGCGGTGTTGATTGACGGAGATAATGCTCAACCCAAACTTCTCAAAGAAATAGTGGAAGAAGTATCCAAATACGGTAAAGCCACGATACGGAGAATATACGGAGACTGGACTGCCCCGCAGATGAATGGCTGGAAAAATGTGCTGAATCATCATTCTTTTAATCCGATTCAAAAGTTTTCATATACTACCGGAAAAAATTCTACTGACAGCTCATTAATTATTGATGCGATGGATATTTTACATGAAGGGAATGTAGATGGCTTTTGTATTGTATCCAGTGACAGCGATTATACCGGACTGGCGAAAAGGATACGAGAGGAGGGACTTTTCGTCATGGGAATAGGAGAAAAGAAAACCCCGGTTGCTTTCGTTAAGTCATGTGAAGTTTTTACTTATACTGAAAATTTGCGGGAAGGAGAGGAGAGTAAAGAGGTCAAACCCAAAAAGGAAAAAGCTGCAACGGTATCAAAAAAGAACATCAGCCTGTCTGCTGAAGATGCCAGAACTATACACAAAGCTTATCTTATTTCGCTGAATGATGACGGAGATTTGGCTTATATCTCTCAGATAGGAAAAAATATAAAAAAAATAGACCCAAGCTTCGATACCAGAACTTACGGAATCAACTCTTTAAAAAAGCTTTTTGAGGGAATCAGTGTGTATGAAGTCATTAAAAATGAAGTCAATGGGTTAGATTATCCTCTGATTCGTCTGAAGTCTTAGTTCATCTGCTTGGGTCTTATTGACCTTTGTTTTTAGATTTATTTCAGTCTGTACCAAGTCTGTGTTCTGCCGAGCAGAGATACTCCTACAAAACCTCTGACGTCCAAAGTATTGGCATCTTTCAGCTTCATTGTGCATTTATATTCTTTCCCGTTCTTAGGGTCCAAAATAGTACCGCCTTTCCACGTGCCGCTTTTTTCGCTCATCCCTGTTAAGATAACCATTCCGGTAATGGGTTTATCCTTTTTGTCGCCCTTGCACTCATTGCAGTTTGCATTTTCTTCACCCGGAGTCAGGATTTTAAGAACTTTAGCCTGAAGCATTCCGTCTTTAGCTTTATAAATTTCTACATGAGATTTTGCTTTTCCGGTCTCATCATCAATAGTTTTCCAGGTTCCCACAGGAGTTTGCGCAAATACAAAAACTGCAAAAAACAGAGATGCGCTTGTCAGTATTAGTTTTTTCATGATTAAAAATTGATTTGTACTAAAGTAAATTATTTCGGATAATTCTGCAAGAATAAATCAAGATGTATGCCAGAAATATATTGTGCAGAACACTTTATATCATTACTTATTTTTATCAGGACTTGTAATTTGTTGATTATTAGTGCATTGCTATTTTTTAGTTTTGGATAGCTTGAATAGTCAAATTTTCTATTATTGAGGGTATTTGTTAGAAAAAACAAAATAAATCCGGAACAATCAGGGTTGTAATCGTTGATAAATTAGAATGATTTAAATGAGCAATAGCTAAAAAATAAATTTCTTCTTTTAGTATGCCTTTCTGACTTCAATTCTAAATGTAGTACCTTTTTCAGGTGTGGAGTTTTTTACATAAATTTTTCCGTTGTGGTACTGTTCTATGATTCTTTTGGATAGAGACAGTCCTAATCCCCAGCCTCTTTTTTTGGTAGAAAACCCGGGTTCGAAAATAGATTTTATTTTATTTTTCGGTATTCCTTTTCCGTTGTCCTGTACTTCTATGATAAGATCGTCTTCTAATGTGCTGAGAGATACCGAGATGTGTCCGGTACCTTCCGTAGCATCCAATGCATTTTTGAATAAATTTTCCAAGACCCATTCAAAAAGCGGAGGGCTGACCATTGCCCGCGAATCACCTTCCGTTAAGTCTTGTATTTCAAATTGTACTGATTTGGCTGCACGACTGCTCATATAACTTACGGCGTTTTGTACCAATTCATACATGTTTGCAGCACTGAACGTAGCTTTAGAACCTATTTTGGAGAATCTGTCTGCTACAATTTCCAATCTGGACAAGTCTCTTTTTAATTCGGATATCACAAATTCATCTTCTGTGTCTCGCAATTTGTTTTCTAAATAATCTGCCCAGGCGCTGAGTGAGGAAAGCGGGGTGCCAAGCTGGTGAGCAGTCTCTTTGGCCATACCCACCCACAATTGATTTTGTGAAGCAGTACGTGAAAAAGACAGGGCAATCAGAGCAATGAGCAAAAACAGTATGACAAGAATGAGCAGAAGATAGGGGTATGTACGCACTAATTTAAGTGTATTGGAAGCATCATAATAAAGCAGTTGCGGAGGTTCATTTTCATTTACTATAAACTCAACCACCTGACCTTTCTTTTTTAGTTTTTTCAGATAATTGTCCAAAGCGTGTTTGTTACTCAGAAACTTCTGATTATTGAAGTTTTTGGAATCATATAGCTCATTTTCAGAAGAAACCCAGATTACGGGTATTGTGGTATTTTTTCCTGTAATTTTTATGGCCTCATCAATCTCTCCCTCGTGAGTAGAAGATATCAGAGTACGATAGGCCATTGCCACTTCATGGACTCTGGATTTTTCGTCTTTTTCAATTGTTTTCGCCAGATAATATGTAAATGCCAGCGAGAAAAGCACAATTAAAGAGGCACAGCCGAGAAGCAACCATCTGAGAGTTTGCCTTTGAGAATAAAGATCTTTTGACTTTTTCAATGACATTGATTAAAAGTAGTGATAAGCTTGTAAATTATTTCTAAAAAAGCAAATAGAATATTAAAAGAATCGTATATTCGCACTCGCAATTGTAAAAACGGAATTGCAAAGTTCTTTAAGTTTATAAAAAGGGTGCATAGCTCAGTTGGTT
>CAZZEH010000021.1:0-49770 GCA_964653095.1 uncultured Chitinophagales bacterium | reverse complement strand
CAGAGCATCTGCCTTACAAGCAGAGGGTCATAGGTTCGAATCCTATTGCGCCCACCATTTTTTACACTTTAGGGTGCATAGCTCAGTTGGTTCAGAGCATCTGCCTTACAAGCAGAGGGTCATAGGTTCGAATCCTATTGCGCCCACTACGTTTTAGGATGTCATACAGGCATCCTTTTTATTTTTTAGAATCTCTTTCCCTTTCCGGACAAAATTTTAAAAGCTCCGGGCAAGTAGCAGATATAAAGTATATTTGCATAAAATTTTAGCGGATGAAACACCTGTCGGGCTTTGTGAATATTTTGGGTAAACCTAATGTAGGGAAATCTACATTTATGAATGCACTGATGGGTGAACGTATCTCGATTATTACTGCCAAGGCGCAGACTACCCGACACAGAATTTTTGGAATTTTGAGCGGACAAAATTTTCAGATAGTGATTTCAGACCTTCCGGGAATCATCAAAGACCCTTCGTATAAAATGCAGGAGTCTATGATGGGATTTGTCAAAACCTCTATAGAAGATGCAGATATTTTTATCTATATGGCGGAAGTGGGGGATAAACCGGAGAATCAACCGGAAGAATATCATCAAATTAAGAAGATGAATCTGCCGGTACTGCTTCTGCTCAATAAAATAGATTTGACTACACCCAAAAAGCTTAATGAATGGGTGGAAATGTACGCAAAAGATTTTCCGAAGGCTCATATTTTACCTTTGTCTGCGTTGAAACATGCCAATGCCCAGTTGATATTGGAATGGTTAGTAGCCCGACTGCCTGAGGGAGAGCCGTACTTTGATAAAGACCAGTTTACGGATAAACCTGAACGTTTTTTTGTGTCAGAAATCATCCGGGAAAAAATTCTCCAAAATTATGACAAAGAAATTCCGTACAGTTGCGAAGTAGAAGTAGAAAGTTTTAAAGAAGAGGAAAATATTATCCGTATTTCTGCTATCATTTATGTAGAAAGAGCTTCTCAAAAACCTATTTTAATTGGGAAAGACGGTTCAATGCTGAAAAAAGTAGGTACTGAGGCCAGAAAAGACATGGAGATTTTTTTTCAAAAGAAAATATTTCTGAGCACTCATGTAAAAGTGTTGCCCAATTGGAGAAACAGTGACAGAAGTCTTAGAAATTTTGGGTATAAAGAGTAATATACCGCTATCTTTACACCTTAATTTGTCAGCAGAATGAGTTATACAGTAGCCATAGTAGGACGGCCAAACGTAGGAAAATCCACTCTTTTTAACAGGATGATTGGATATCGTAAGGCGATTACGGATGACCAGAGTGGTGTGACCAGAGACAGACAGTACGGTGAGTCAGAGTGGAACGGAAAAACTTTTAATCTGATTGATACAGGCGGATTTGTTCCGAACTCGTCCGATATATTTGAATCTGCGATAAGGGAGCAGGTACATATCGCCATTCAGGAAGCTTCGCTCATCCTTTTCGTGACAGATGTGACGACTGGTATTACAGATTTGGATGATACAGTTGCCAATGAGTTGCGCAAAGCCAATAAGCCGGTCATTTTGGTAGTCAATAAAGTGGATAATTCTCAAAGACTGTATCAGGGCGCGGAGTTTTACGGTTTGGGCTTTGATGATATTTATTTTATAGCCTCCAATAGCGGAAGCGGTACAGGCGATTTGATGGATGCCATAACACGAAATATTAGTGAGGTTTCGGATGAAGAAGAAACGAAAGTATCCATGCCCAAGGTGGCGATTGTCGGACAGCCCAATGTGGGCAAATCTACGCTGATCAATACACTTATCGGTGAGGACAGAAACATTGTTACAGACATTGCCGGCACGACAAGAGACTCCATTCACACTTATTACAATCTGTATGGAAAAGAGATGCTGCTGATAGATACGGCAGGGATACGCAAAAAGAGCAAAGTCTCTGAGAATTTGGAGTTTTATTCAGTGGTGCGGGCATTTAAGGCGATTAATGAAGCAGATATTTGCCTCCTTGTGCTGGATGCGACGGTGGGTATCGAAGGGCAGGACTTAGCAATTTTCCGACAAATACAACTTAAGAAAAAAGGGGTGGCGATAGTTGTAAACAAGTGGGATGCTATTGAAAAAGATACCCATACCATGAAAAGTTATGAGGAATCTATTCGTGCCAAAATAGCTCCTTTTAAAGACGTACCTGTATTATATATTTCTGCACTCGAAAAACAAAGAATACATAAAATTCTGGATACCATTTTTGAGGTGCATAAAAATTCACGGCGTAAAATTCCTACCTCTCAGCTTAATGAAATTTTGCTGCCTGAGATAGAGAAATATCCTCCTCCTGCGTATAGAGGTAATTACATTAAGATAAAATATATTACGCAACTTCCTGTTCGAGTACCGTCATTTGCCTTTTTCTGTAATTATCCGGAGCATATTAAGAAGCCATACAGAGGTTTTTTAGAAAACCGAATCCGGCAGTATTTCGAGTTTACCGGAGTTCCAATAAATATTATTATTAAAAAGAAATAAGTTCGTTTTTATTTTTGCTTTCCAAAAATGCCCGAATGTATTTCAGATTGATTAAGATGTAATAAAAAACACTTGTCCTGAAATAATATTTAAGGATATCTGTAATATCAGTTTTTATTTTGATTGGTACATGATATTGCTTCATTATATTATAAATTGAACTTTTTTTCGGGAAAGTATTTTTATCCAAATGGAGTCTGCGCCATTCTTCGTGCATCCAGTGTACACAGTAATATTCTTGGGGAATAACCTTTTTTTGCATGTAACCGGAAATTTCTGCCCAGGAATCCGGATTGCTGAGGGTCCTGATATTGGAGGCGAGTTTAAATTGTCTGATACCCTGGTTTAAAATTTTGACAGGAAGCGTCCAGTTAGTATTTTCGGAGTTTATCAGCTGTATCGCCTGATGGTAACACCACCGCATCAGTTCAGAGCGTGGAGGGCAAAGCATGAGATTGCCAACTGCATGCTGTTCTGATTTATCAGACCTGAAAATATAATCGGAATCCTCAGGAAGTCTTTTCAAACAGGTTATATCCATGTCTGTCCACCAGCCACCGTATTCATGGAGTAGCTTGTACCGGAAAATATCGGAAAAGCCGGCAAAACTACCTTTTCCGTGACCGTATTGATTTTTTTGTGAGTAGGAGAAAATTTTATCTTTCGGAATAATTTCGGCCGCATCGCGAAGGGTGACTTTATCCGAGATTCTCGAAAAATCAGGCTCGTAAGACCAAAGAATAAAATTATATTTTTTGTCTAAAAACGAATTTATGGTCAGCAGCTCCAGCGCAGATAATTCACCGCTGATCCACAGACCATGCACTGTATTTTTATATTCCATACCTCTGATTATAGGAATAGGAATAAAAGTACATATTTATTGCCAAACCATTTTGGCGCAGATGATTATTTTGAAATGATATCGATGTTCCCAAAACAGCTCTTAAGCCACAGCCGTTTCAGACATTTAATAGAATAGAAGAAGAGGGTATCTGACTTTTCGGATACCCTCCTTTCTTGTAAAAAAGACTATAAGCTGAAATTTATTTGTCCGTCAATCTGACGTTTACAGCATTAAGACCTTTTTTACCTTGTTGTACTTCATAAGTAACTTCATCGCCCTCACGGATATCGTCCTGCAACCCACTAATGTGTACAAAAACGTCCTCTGAGCCGTCGTTAGGCTTAATAAATCCGAATCCTTTTGATTCGTTGAAGAATTTTACTTTTCCTTCTGGCATTGTTTAAATATTTAATTGATAAAATAATATGAATGGACAGCTTATTGCTGCTTATTCCTTGTTTTAAGATTCTGCAATATCTTTTACGGGTAACTCAAATCCAATTAGTTTCTGAATTCCTTTTAGTTGTTTTCTTTTTTCGTCTTCACAAAATGATATGGCCATACCGTCTTTTCCTGCTCTTCCTGTTCGCCCGATTCTGTGTACATAAGTTTCAGGGACATCCGGTAATTCATAATTAATTACAAGAGGCAGTTGTTCGATATCAATCCCTCTCGACGCAATATCTGTAGCGATTAAAACATGAATCCTGTTGTTTTTAAAATTATTCAAAGTAGCCTGTCTGTTGTTTTGAGATTTATTGCCGTGTATGGCGGCGGCATGAATACCTTTTTTGTTAAGATGTTTCACTAACTTGTCTGCTCCATACTTTGTTCTTGTAAATATCAAAGACTGTTCTTTCGGCTGTAGCTTTAATATATTGACCAACAGATAGGGTTTTTCTTTCTTTTCTACGAAATATACAGATTGATCTACGGTGTCGGCGGCAGAAGATACCGGAGCAACAGATATTTTTACCGGATTTTTTAAAATAGACTGAGCAAATTGCCTGATTTCCGGCGGCATGGTTGCAGAGAAAAATAAGGTTTGTCTTTTTTTAGGCACTTTGGCCAAAATTCTCTTGATATCGTGAATGAAACCTATGTCTAACATGTGATCTGCCTCATCTAATACTAATATTTTCAGATTGGACAGATGTACAATGTTTTGTTGCATTAGGTCTAACAGTCTGCCGGGTGTCGCAATTAATATAGACACACCTTTTTTTAATACAGCGACTTGTTTGCCTTGTGGAACTCCGCCATATATAGCTAAACTTGTCAGATGCAGATATTTTGTGTATGCCTTAAATTGCTCTTCAATTTGTATGGCTAACTCTCTCGTAGGAGCCAGTACTAATGCCTGAATACCGTCTTTTCTTTTGCTTGATTGTAGTTTTTGAATAATGGGTACCGCAAAAGCAGCAGTTTTGCCTGTCCCGGTCTGAGCGCATCCCAATACATCTCTGTTTTTTATCACTTCGGGTATGGCCTGCTTTTGAATATCGGTCATACTGGTATAACCCACGTCTTTTAAAGCTTCTTGTATAGGTTTAGATAGTTCTAATTGGTTGAAATTCATAAATTTTGCTTGATGATATCAGCTGTTTAATGTAGTCTGAAACTATCCGGGTTTTAAAGAGAAAATCTTAGGTAAAACTTAAATAGAATATTACTTAAACCTATATCTTTTCGAGATAACTAAATAAGCTGGTACTGGTAATAAATAAATAGAAAGTGTTCTGATTTTTTTTGGAAAAATGTAATCGGTGCTTAAAGTTCAATTTTTAAAATGTAAAAAGCTGTTTTGAAAATAGGGGATGACAACTGTGAATGCATATAATTACGATAACTTTGAAGATTGCATAAGCAAGTGATTACTCTAAATAACGGTACAAAGATAAGCGAATAAATAAGAAATAGCTTGAATTAACTGAAATTTTTATGCGAACTTTCTTTTTCTATCATTTTTTCACTGTAAGTCAGTAAAAGCATGAGGAAAATTTGAGCCAGACTAAAAACACCGTACATCCGGCTAAATTGTGTGAAAATATACACTACTGCCAATAAGGGAATGATGCCGATGAAAAAGCTGTAATAAATTCTTCCCATATAAGCTTCGGGTTTGTAGAAGCGGAATACAACAAATAAAAATAAAAAAAGAAAACTCATCAGTCCCAGCGTATTGTGAACAGATGTGATGATGATACAGGAAAACAGCATGGTGAAGAACATCAGAATATTTTTCAATCGATCAAACTTATGGTATAATGAAAATTCGTATGAGAAAGCAAGTGCAAATAAAACGAACAAACCTGGTCCCAAGCCTTTATTTGAAGCATAAAAAGCCAGGCAAAACAAAACTCCGTATATCAGGCTTTTAATTACCGAATGAATCAGGATGGAACGTTTTGACCAAAAAAGGAACAGAATAGAGAGAAAGAATTTTAAGATTAACAGATAGGTAAAGTAAGCGGTAAACGGATGAAAGAAAATTAATGTAAAATCCAGCACCAGAACAAGTATAAGCTTAAGGCTGAGGTGTGAGTTTTGTAAAATAATCAGCGACAAGAAGGAAGAGAAAGCAATAAAAAGGCCTTTTAAAATATAGATAGAAAGGTACTCTTTGTACACCATCCCAAACATATATAGACTGAAGATAAATATTAGACTGAGCAGAACGGACCGGTTGCCGACTGTACGCAGATAAAGGTAAAGTGCCAAAGGTGCCAGCAGAAAAACACTCATTAATCCGGTAGAGACGCCGATTATAATACTGTCAAACTCCATCCCTGTCTCTATCCCGGCCTTGATGACTTTCATAGAGGTAAAAGTAACGAGGATGAAGGCGGAGAGCAGTATTGTGGAAAATTTGTGCTGTCTGAGGAAAGCCGTATTTTCTCGCAATTCATTTTTATACACATATACGGATATCAGACAGAGAATTAACCCAATAAAACTTGTAATAATTTGAGGCAAATACATAAGAAAAAGATAGAGGAAGAGAGTCTCATCAGGTTCGTAGCCCAAGTCTGCACCCAAAGCAAGACTCAGCTCTTTTGCATTGCTTAAATGCGTATAGCCATCTAAAAATCTATGAAGTAATATTGCTAAAATCAGACTTCCTGTAATCTTTGGGAGCTCCAAAACTTTATTCAAAAAATAATCTTTATGAACTTGTGGCAACTCTCCTGATTTGGATATGGGGATCAGAATTTCACTCATAAAGTAGGTCAGTACTATGCCCATTGGCACATAAACAAACATTATGGTATGATTGGAAAAGTCAAACAGGTGCTGTCTCGTTTCCGAAAATCTGTAAAGAATATCTAAGTCAGGAACAAAACTGCCGATAATCAATGCGGACAGGCTTAAGTATTTTGTCAGTCTTTTGACAAAAGGCAATATGTAACCCGGATGCACAAAGGTGTACGGCATATTTCAAAAATAGTCATTTTGTACTATACCTGACTTTCTGTTTTCAGGCTATTGAAAACTTGCTTAAATTCTTTTCCGGGTCGTAACAGATAAAATGACGGTGCCGGCCAAAACGAAAGCAATGAATATAAGAGAATGAACAGATTCGATATGATAAAAAGGCATAGCCAGCATTTTGAATCCAATAAAACTCAGGACTATAGCGAGACCATAATGCAGTTTGGAGAAATATTCCATAGAGTTAGCCAGTAAAAAATAGAGTGCTCTCAGCCCCAAAATTGCAAATATATTTGAAGTGTATAGTATAAACGGGTCGTCGGGTGCGATAGCGAAAATGGCAGGAATACTGTCAAGGGCAAATATAAGGTCGGTCAGTTCAATGACGGCTACTGCCACAAATAGGGGAGTTGCCATTCTGACTCCATTTTTTACTGTAAAAAATTTATCTCCGTCAAAATCATTGCTGACTTTGTACAAAGAACGAACGATTCTAACCCCTATGTTTTTTGATAAATCTTTGCCCGTTTCTTCATTGTCTTCACTTTGACTCCAGGACTTAATCCCGGCATACAATAAAAAGAGCCCGAAAAGAGTGAGTACAATATTTACTTGTCTCGGCATTCCGGTGATTTCATCAATTCCCAAAAATGGAGCGTTTATATAGGTGTGTTTTATAATCTCCACGCCCGCAAAAATGAATATTGCTCTGAATACAATCGCTCCGAAGACTCCCCAAAATAAGACTTTATGCTGTAATCTTTGCGGTATTTTAAAAAATCGGAACACTAAAATAAATACAAACAAATTGTCCACAGAAAGGGCTTTCTCTATCCAGTACGCCGCCTGGAATCTTGAGAAATTATCGCTGTGCCCCATTGGTTTGTCTAACACATAATAAATGATTACGCTGAAAATCATGGAGATAGATATCCATGTAATAGACCAGTACAGTGCCTCCCTATTGCTGATTTTGTGACTGTCTTTATTGAAAATGCCCAAGTCTAACAGAAGCATAATGATGACGGTGATGCCAAATCCGGCTATCAGTAAAGGGTGATTAAAAAGATGATCCATTAGAGAGTGCGGTAAGTTTTAACAGACTGCAATATTATAGGAAATAATCAGCTTATTACTTTTGTCAGGAGTTATAATTTTGTTATTTTAAAAGCTTTTAAGGTGTATGTTGATTTTTAAATCTATAAAGCACGCAAAACTGATTTTTATAGACATAAAGCTCTCGACAAAATGATTTATGAATCTACAGATGAATTGGCGGAGTATGTACTTCGATTTGTAAATCAGACTCACAGGAATGTTTTTTTGACCGGGAAGGCCGGTACCGGGAAAACTACTCTCTTGAGAAAAATAGTCGAGACTACTCATAAAAATACAGTAGTGGTGGCACCCACCGGGATTGCGGCCCTGCATGCCGGCGGAGTGACTATACATTCTTTATTTCAGCTTCCTTTTGCATCTTTTATCCCTAATGAGGAAGATTTATTTGAAGGTTTCGGGCAGGTTCGGTTTGAAAATCGACGCTCTCTGAAACGACATTTCAGTATGCGGGGCAATAAGCAGAATATTATTCGAAATATCGAACTTCTGGTAATCGATGAGGTCAGTATGCTGCGTGCAGATGTACTGGACGCTATAGATTTTATGCTGAAAACAGTTCGTAGAAGTCCCATGCCATTCGGAGGTGTGCAGGTACTTTTTATAGGCGATTTACTGCAATTGCCGCCTGTTGTACGTCATGCAGAATGGGATATTTTAAGGAATTATTATTCGGGAATGTATTTTTTCAATGCTCATGTACTCCTGCAGTCTCCTCCGCTTTACATTGAATTGGAAAAAATCTACCGGCAACAGGACGAGAGATTTATAAAGGTCCTAAATCATTTGAGAGATAATAGAGTGACGGAAGAAGATGCGGCGATTTTAAATCAATATGTACAGACTGATTTTGATGTGGAAAAACGCAGAGGGTATATTACTCTGACCACACACAATGACCTTGCGGATGAAATGAATCGGGAAGCTTTGGAGAAGATAGAGGAGAAGTCATACAGGTTTCATGCAAGAATAGAAGACGATTTTCCGGAGAAGATTTATCCGTTAGACAAAGTTTTGGAGTTGAAAAAAGGTGCGCAGGTGATGTTTGTGAAAAATGATTTATCACCTGAAAAAAGATATTTCAACGGAAAAATAGGTGAGGTCAGCTACCTGTCCGATACAGTTATATACGTGTATTTTGAGGAGGAAGATGTTGAAATTGAAGTCGAACAGTATGAATGGCAAAATATTCAATATACCGTAAATGCCGATACGAAAGAGATACAGGAAAAGATACTCGGAACTTATACGCAGTATCCTATTAAACTTGCCTGGGCTATTACCGTACACAAGAGCCAGGGGCTTACTTTTGAAAAAGCTGTTTTGGATATATCCAAAGTGTTTGCACCGGGTCAGGCTTATGTAGCTCTCTCCAGACTGACGAGTTTGGATGGTCTGGTATTGCTACATCCTATCAGACTTAATGGGCTTTCCAATGACAAATCGGTCATGCAGTTTTCGGAAATTAAAGAAAAAAAGGAGAACCTTCAGCCTATTCTGAGCAGTTCTACCATTGATTTTGTAGCTAAAAATATCATGGAAGCATTTGCCTGGACAACTCTGCATCACTTGTGGCAGCGCCATATTCGAACCTATTCTTCAGATGCGACAAAGAGCAAGAAGAGTCAGTTTGTGCAGTGGGCGGATCAAATGGCCGAATCTGTTCAAAAGCTGATGCAGACCGGAGAAAAGTTTGTACTGCAGCTTCAAAAGGCTTTCGAATCTGACCAATTGGATATGGAGTATATTGAGACTCGTTTTCAACAGGCCTTTGGTTATTTTTTTCCTTTGATGGACGAGTTTTATGAAAGCGTACTGGAAGTTTTGCTGAAGGTAGAAATGATGAAGAAAATGAAAGCTTACCGGGAAGAAATATCCGAGCTGGAAGAGGAGCATTTGAAAGCTATTCTTGGACTTTTCAAAAATCGGCAGTTAATTAATACATATCGGGAAGGCGGCGTAATAGATAAAAGCACTCTAAACGTGTCTGAAGTTGAAAGTTACCGAAGGGAAAAAGTTTTAAAAGTCAGACAGAAAATTAAAGAAGACGGTCAAAGCTTTTTTGTAAAGGAGGAGCTCAAGCCTGCGCCCAAAGCTAAGGTCAGACAAAAAAAAGATTCAACCTATGAAATCACATTAAATTTGTGGAGAGAATATGGCGATGTTAAAAAGATTGCAGAAAAACGAAATTTAGCACCTTCCACTATTTTTGGACATCTCGTCCGTTGGGTTGAAAAAGGTGAAATCGATATATTGGAATTATTCAATCAGGAAAAGCTATCTGCCTTAGAAGAATTGTATCCCGAAAAAATGCATGAATTGCCATTGAAAGATGTCGTAGAAACGCTAAATGGAGAGTTTGCATATTCTGATTTGAGGATTTATCGGGCTTATTGCAAATCTCAGGAATAGGCAACCTGTTTTTTAAACCTCATAATATCTTCAGTTAGCTGTTTGTTGGTATTTATAATGATTTATAGCTATATTGCACTCCCTGTTTTACGGTAGTGCTTAATATGGAATATAGCCTTAAAAAGAAAAAAAATATCAGTCTGATACTAATCCTTTTATTTTGGGTGCTTCAGTCGTGCGGGTCATTAAAAATACCAACAATTTATGATGCCCAAAATTATGGAGCGAAGGAGGTGTTTGTGGATGGTAAAGCAAGAAAGCTACGACAATCCCGGCATAAAATCCCGCATGAAAGGCATTGGATATCAGATAAATACCTTAAAAGATACGGTAGTTTAGATGTGATGCTTGAGAAGTCCAACACCACTTCTTTTTTAGTGATGAAAAATGGGGAGATATTGTACGAAAATTATTTTAACCGAATTAATCCGGGCGATTTGACTCAGATATTTTCTGTAACAAAAGTGGTGACGACTTCTATTTTGGGTATCGCTTTGCAGGAAGGCTTAATTAAATCTTTGCATCAGCCGGTGAGTGATTTTATTCCGTCTTTTCAAACTGAAGGCCTGAATGAAATAACCCTTTTTCATTTAGCACAAATGCAGTCGGGACTGGCGTATGATGAATACAAAAAGATATTTCAGACATTAAAATTTTATCACCAGAAAGATATTAACCAGACTTTGCAATTACCCAAGCTCAGACAGACACCCGGCTCAACTTTCAAGTATAAATCGATTGATACTCAATTGCTTGGTTTTTGCATAGAACAGGCGGTAGGAATTCCTTTTCTGGATTATATCAATAAGAAACTTTTTTCAAAGCTGGGTTTTCAGGACCCGGTGTACTGGAGCGTGGACAGTCGTGAATCCGGGCAGATTAAATATTATGGCGGGCTGAATATTTCTGCCAGAGATTTGGCCAAATTTGGTCAGCTGTTTTTGAATAATGGAAGAGTAGGAGAGAAACAGGTACTCAGCCCTATGACCCTGAGCTTTTGTCGGGACAGCAATTGCAGAAACGGAGAAGATACCTATTGCAACGGCTGGTGGTATGATTTGTGGGATGTACAGACCGATATTTTTTTTGGTGCCGGTTTTAAGGGACAGATACTGATGATTGATAAAACGGACGACGTTGTAATCGTGCGTTTGGGTGAAAATAAAGGCGGAATCAAATGGTATGAGATGCTTAAGAACCTCTCAAAAGAGATTGGGAAGCAGTCTTCCGAATCCCAAAGTGGTTTTATCGCCAATAAAGACTAAAAATTACCGAGACAATTTATTCTGAGTACTATTTCTAAGAGCATTTATGCGGTAAATGATTACCTCGAACCGCTTTTACAATCTCGTAAAAATCCACTTCCCGATATCCCTGAAACTAACTTTTTGTCCCTGAATCAGAATTCCCACTCTGTATATTCTTGCGGCCAACCAAAGCATGGCAAAGGAACTGATGACAAGAATAATCATTGAAATAATTTGTTCGGTATAACTGATATCAAATGGAATTCTTGCGAGCATCACCACCGGTGAAAACCAAGGTATCATAGAACTCCAGACCGCAACACTTGCAGCAGGCTGCTGCACGGCTACATTCATAATAATGATAGCTATAATTATCGGCATGGCAATCGGCATGGTATAACTGTTGGCATCGGTATCGTCTGTCACTGCCGCTCCGACCGCCGCGAATTGAGCTCCGTAGAATAAAAAGCCAAAAATAAAATAGAAGAAAAAACCTATCGTAATTCGGTTTAAGTCCATCGCCTTAAAGGCTTCAATCGCTTCAATAATTGCAGCTTCATTGGCATCTGCGCTACCGCTTGCCTGTAATTCAGCCAGATTTTTCAGCTGATCGGCCATCACAATACCAATAACCATATACACACCTACAATGATTATAATCCACAAAACAGTCTGTGTAAACGCAACTAATCCGATCCCCAATACTTTTCCTATCATCAGTTGGATAGGGCGGATGCTGCTGAGCATGACTTCTACAATTCTGCTGGTTTTTTCTTCGGCTACACCTTTCATGACCATCGCTCCATAGATGAAAATAAACATGTACATGGCGAACCCCATGACATAACCAAATCCGTATGAAATATTGGTCGTGCCGCTTTTTTCTTTTTCGTTAATGATGGATTCAAAAGTGACTTTTTCGTCTAGTTTTTTAAGTAATTCACTGTCGTAGCCTTCCCGTTTCAGTACTTCTGATTTGATGACATCTGTCAGTGCATTTGAGATCAGGCTTTCTGTTTGAGGGCCAATCTGATTTTTTCCGTAGAATTTAATACCCTTGGGCTTGTCCAAATCTATCTCCGGAATGTACAGAACTCCGCTGTATGTTTCGTCTTTTACATCTTCTCTTAAGTCCTCAATAGATACAGATTTTATGTATTTAAACATCAGTGTCTCACCCTGATCCAGCCCTCTAAATTTATTTTCAAACAGACCGGAATCGTCTTTTACGGCTATCACTAATTTTTCACTTCCGTATATAGCTATGACGATGGAAGCCACCATCACTGCAATGATTGTCAACGGAACTAATATGGTGGATATGATAAAAGATTTTGTCCGTACTCTCGTGCTGTATTCTCTTTTAATAATAAGCCAGATTTTACTCATGATTGGAGTCTTTTACTTTTTGAATAAAAATATCATTGACGGTCGGCAGAATCTCTCTGAAACCTGTCAGCTCAGTTTTGGTTGCAAGTATTTCGGTTAAAAACTCATTTACAGATTTGTCTTTCAGAAAAATTTGATAGCGGTTGTCACTTTGTGATTTTGAAGGATATTGGTCTTCAATACTGGCCGGCCAAACAGCATCTTTTGCAAGTGAGACTTCATAAAGATTTTGTTTGTATTCCTGTCGTATATCTTTGATATTGCCCTCTAAGATTAGATTCCCATTGTTAATCAATGCGATGTGCTCTGCCATTTCTTCAATGGATTCCATCCGGTGTGTGGAAAAAATAATAGTCGTTCCGTTATCGCGCATGGTCATAATCTCATCCTTAATCAGGTTGGCGTTGATTGGGTCCAGTCCCGAAAAAGGCTCGTCCAAAATCAACAGTTCCGGGTCGTGCAGAATAGTTGCAATAAACTGAACTTTCTGCTGCATACCTTTTGACAGGTCTTCGATTTTTTTCTTTCCCCAATCTTCGATATTAAAGTGCTTAAACCATTTATTAACTTTATCCTGAGCTTCTTTTTGACTTAATCCTTTTAACCTTGCAAGATATATCAGATGCTCGCCGATTTTCATTTTTTTGTACAGCCCGCGTTCTTCGGGCATGTAACCCATATTTCGTACGTGGCTGTCCTGAAGTTTACTGCCCATGAAATAGATTTCACCTTCATCCGGCCGGTATATTTGAGTGAGATTTCGGATTAAAGTAGTTTTGCCGGCTCCGTTTGGTCCCAAAAGTCCAAAAATAACACCTTTTGGAATTTCCAAATCTACTCCTTTAAGTGCCTGATGGTCTTCAAAACTTTTTTTAAGCCCTACAATTTTTATAATACTTTCCATAAGTATGTTATACAATTTTAGAATGGAATGTTCATTCTGATTTTTGAATGAAGTTCTAAAGGTATTGAAAATAAGGTAAAGAAATTTAACTCCGTTAAAGATTCGAGAGGCTAAAATTTATCTAACCAATTTAAAACTGACATCCAGAGTTCGCTTCGGCTTCTGCTGAAGAATTTCATGTGACCAATTTCGGTATAGTCTTTTTCTTTGGGATTAAGTATAATCCGTTCGACAGAAATTTTCTTAAAAACGCGAATCATATCGTCCACATTGGCATGATTGGCAATGTCATCATCAGTGGCATTTACCCACATAGTAGGAAGTTCTAAATCGTAGTAATGATGTTCGTGTACAGTTTTGCCTAAAGCCATTTGTACATATCCCGAACCCCGACACCATTCACTCCATTGAGCGGCAACTTTTTTGGGGAGCGCTTCTCCCATATCTAACAGAGGGGTATTCGTATAGCCCAAAATTAAGTTGTTAATCGGTATAAACAGGTACATGAAGAAATAGGCTTTGAGTGCGTATGTGCCATTCATATTTTTTAGACTGCCCGAAGAACAGGCGTAGTTATAAACGGAAGTCAAATCTTTCGCATTATTCATTAATCCGATTAACTGACCGCCCGCGCTATGCCCAATCAGATGGTATTTTTGATTGGGAAATTCCTGTTTCAATCGTTCCAATACCGCAGTCTGATCAATTTTGCCCCAGCTGACTAAAGAGGAAGGACAAAGTTTTATAGAACCTTTCAGCGAGTCTCCAATACCCTGATTATCATAGGTAATTACGCCATATCCATGTTCTGCCAGCCACACTGCAAAATGATGGTAAAATTGTCTTTTTATCCCCGTGGCAGGTGCAATCATGACGGCACCTTTTATAAAATCTGTTTTGTATAGTGTACCAGTTATAGATGTTTTATCTGCACAATGAATATGAATCTGCTCCTCAGCCATTTTACAAAATTTTCAATCCAGCCAAAATACATAAATTAAGTCATGTTAAAATAAAGTTTGTGTAAGCAAATCTTGAAGTATGTGTTTGCTCTAATAATTGCTTTACTTTTATGCTTTCATGGCTTTGACGGGTAAAGATATTGGGTATGCGGTGCAGATTTTGCGGCAAAACGGCTTAGTCGGAATTCCGACGGAAACGGTTTACGGTCTGGCGGCAAATGGTTTGAACCGGGAAGCTGTACTGAAAATTTATAAAGCCAAAGAGCGTCCTTCGTTTGATCCGCTTATTTTGCATTCCACAAAGAATAAAATATTTCAGTGGGCGAAAAACATTCCCGAAAAAGCACAGAGGCTTGCAGAGTCGTTTTGGCCGGGTCCTTTAACTCTCGTCCTGCCAAAAGCAGATTCTGTTCCTTTTGAAACGACTTCGGGACTGGATACCGTAGGACTGAGAGTACCTAACCATGCAATGACACTGACACTTTTAGAGCAATTGGATTTTCCTTTGGCAGCTCCGAGTGCCAATCCTTTTGGATATATCAGTCCGACAACTGCATCTCACGTAGTTGAACAGTTGGGCAATAGGGTGGATTATGTATTAGACGGCGGCATGTGCAGAGTAGGAATAGAAAGTACGATTATTGGCTTTGAAGATGGGGAAGCCGTGATATACAGATTGGGCGGACTGACTCAGGATGAAATAGAAAAAATAATCGGGGAAACTCCGATACGAAATAATCAGGCTTCCAATCCCCGGGCTTCAGGCATGCTTTCCGTACATTATGCACCTAAGAAACCGCTCTTTCTGGTAAATGATTTTTCGGAAATAGAGGACGACGACGAAACTGCTTACATGCTTTTTGCAGAAACGTTGAAAGTATCTGATGAAAGACAGTTTTATTTGAGTCGGTCAGGTGATTTTTATGAGGCTGCGTACAAACTTTATGCACTCATGAGAGAGTTGGATGCTTCCCGCTTTAAGCGAATTGTTGTAAAAAAACTGCCTAAAAGGGAGATGGGAGCGGCTATCAATGACCGTTTGCAGCGGGCATCCGTGAAATAAAAGGCATACTCTATTGCGTTTTCAGCTTCCCGCATGCGATATGTTTAGCACTTCATAATTTACACACGATTTTCGTTGTGTGTGGGTTTTTAGATAAGTTAAATAACTGATTATTGTTTAATCCATTTTTGAGTAACATCATAAACTACAGCACCATGACCAAACCAAAAATTTATAATAATGCTATCATTATATCCATAAATTTTCCCATCATCATTTAGCCCTTCCTGAATATCAATGTACAAACTATCTCCATCAAGTCTAAATACTGTAAACTTTTTTGCTGTTTCTGTAGACCATGGTCTATCTCGTGTAGCTTGATTAAAGTAAAGAAATAATGCATCTGATTCTTCAACTTCATATTTTTCAATCGTACCAACAAATGAATTATTTTCATTGTATTTGCGATCGGATATTATTTTTACATTTTCAGTTACATCATAATTTCCAAGATATTTATCTCGAATGTCAATTACATTAGTGTTTGCCGGACTATCCTTTTTACATGATGAGATTGTCAGAGTAAAAATAGCTATTGAAAGAACTAAAATTTGTTTCATTTTTTGCTTCGTTTTTTTAATTAATTATGCCTACTCTATTGCGTTTTCGGCTTTCCGCATTTTTTGTTTATATACTTTTTAAATTGACATACAACTCTTTAGCAGACGAAGTTAGTGAATGTTTTTTTAGAGTATTGTCTTTTTTATCTAAAGAGGGCTGTTAAATTCAGACTTAGAAACCGGCTCTTTTTCAAAATCATAAACTTCTACGGATATATCGGTCTGAAACCATTCTCTAAACATTTTATAATTCCGTTTTTGAGGCCATTCTTTTTTATTGAGATGCCATGATTCTAATTCAAAATCAAATATTTTGCTATAGTTCTTTTTAATCCAAGCTTCAGTGTTTTCAATGTTTTCGTGGATTAAATAAATATTTGTTTCTTTAATTTCAACTATATCATCAGGATACAAATTAGAATACCAATCAATAAAAGGTTGTAATGGTTTTATGATAATTGCAGTGCGATTAATATAATTTTCTTCATATTCACCTATATGATTTTCAGCTTCCATTTGCTCAAACATATTTGCCAAAAAAGCATCTTCCTCTTGAGTTGCTACTGTTAAAACAGATTCATTATTGATTTCATTTATTTCAAAAGAAACAATAAACCTTGTGTGTTCTTTGAAATGATTGATTTTATAATTCACCATTCTTTCCAATAAGTCAATGTCCGAATCTAAGCTATCTACCGAGTTTATTGCTTTTTCAATTTCGCCTTCCGGCATTAACAATTTCATATTTGCAATATTCCATGCATTCATGGCAAATTCAAAAATATCTTCGTAATACTCTTCATCTATAAATTCATCCTCAAATGGTTTAATAAGTTGCTCTAATAAGGCTGAATATTTTACATCCGTATTTTGAACGGGCTTTGATTTTCTAAACAGGTCAACTATTTTACTCATAAACTGTGTTTTTATTGTGATTAATTCAAGTGTTTTTTTAAGATTTCTTCTTTCAGTTGTGGAATGTCGGCTATTTGTCTTTCCAATTTAGCTATTTTGATTTCAATCTTTTCTATTTTGTCAACTATTTTTTGTTGTTCTTCGATAGTTGGTAATGGGATTTTAAATTCTTCCAATTGTAATTTTGTAATTGCCTGTCTTGAAGTAGCACCATCGCCTATTTCCAACAGTTTCACTTTAAATTCTGGACTTATTAAAATTGCATGAACATATTTTGGAAGTGCCTTCTTATTTGTTCTGATTATTGAAACATGTTGATTCACTCTTGCAGGTAAGTACTTATCCTTAACTATACAACATCTTGCAATTGAAGCTCCTGTGATATTAAAAAGAATATCGTTTTTTTCTACTGTTACATTGTCAAGTTTTTTAGCTTGTTCTTCATTGATAAAAGCAAGTCCCTTTTCAACCATACCATGGTCATAAATATTTTGACTTCTGATAAGACTAATTCCGCTTGATTGATAAGAGCCTTCACCTCCTCTGGGAGTTGAGCCACTTCCTATTTTTGTAGTAATATCTTCCAGTTTAATCAAAACACCATTTGAGTTGCTAATTACTTCATTGACTGATTGTCTATACTTTTCAATTTCCTCAACCGTTTTTTGTTCTTTTTGTTCTAATGTTTCAATTTCAGAAACTATTTTTTGTTGAATATCGAGCGGTGGGAGTGGGATTTTTAAAGCTAATATTTCGTCCCTTGATATTGACTGAAATATTGCTCCCGATTTTCCCGTTATTTGGTCTTGATTAAATTTCAAATAATAGAAGAGGAAAATATTTGAAATTTTATTTGTTGCACGTAATGCACTTAATCCACGTCCAATACATATTTTTTCAAATGGATTTATATTAACAGGACCTACAGGTGCTCTAACTGTCATTAAAACATCTCCTTTTATAGACTCTTTAGTTATGCTTTCTGTCCAATATTTCGGAGCTTCCAAAAACATCTCACTAAACTCCGTTTTACCTTGATAGAATGGAATTCCTTTTTTGTTTTGATTATAAAATCTAGAATCTGGGCTTTGTCCCGAAATTAATTCAATTACATCATCAAGTTTTACAATCTCCCACTTGCTTTCAATCTTTACTTTTTTTTTAGTAGAAAGTGAAATATTCTTTTCAAAGTCCACACGGTCAAACGTAAACATATCTACCAAGTTCTGATAACTTACATTTTTCTGTAAGCTTTCGGCAATATCTAAATCAAACTCACCCAAAAAGGCTTTATAAATGTATGTACTTGCTTTTTCGGGATTATCAAAACTATCGGCATCATACAGTTGAGTGCATTCGTCTATGCTTTTGCTTCGTTGTATCGGGTGGATACCTTCGCTTCCCCTGCGGTTACTGAATTCATAACCTAAGAAACGTTTCTCCTCATTTTTTTGCCCTGTTTTTATTAAAACCAATTTTTGAGGATAAGCCAATATAAAATAAAGTAGTTTTTCCTGCTCAATGGCTAAAATATTATTCCAAAGCTCTGTTTCATTTTTGGCTTTTATTTTCTTGGTATATTCTTTATACACTTCGTGTTGTTCAATGTTTTTGTTAGGTGATTTTTGTAACAGCGTTTTATAGTCTTCAAAAGTGATACTGTCCCATACATGAGCTACATATTTTTCAAAAGGTTTTTCAATGCCGTTTATCGTTACATCCTGCATAGAGATGAAACCTTTTTTGATGGACTCCTCAATATTGTATGCATCGGCATTATTTCTGCGTTTTAAAAATAAGATTACGGTATTTGTGCCTGTTGCCATAAAAGTATTAGAGCCTAATTCCGCAATTCCCAAAACTTCAAAATACTTGAAGAGAATTTCTCTGGCCTGGGTATATATTCCGGTATTGCTCAAAATACTGCTCGGCAAAATAATCCCGGCTACGCCCTCGTCTTTTAACAGTTGCTTAGTTCTTTCTATGAATAGGCATTCTATTTCACTGCTTTGGTCGGTCAGGCGATTATAAAGTTCAAAGGCTTGTTTTGCTTTCTCGGCATCCATCAAAGTGCCTTTGAAGGCAGAAACCGAATACGGTGGATTGGAAACAACTGCATCAAACTGTTTGTTGTCTTGCGGATAAGTTTTATCGGTTTCTTTCAGTAAATCTTTATAGTCTTTTGAGGTAGCAAAATCATCTAAACCATCGCCGTGGATGACTTTTGCGAGTCCGTCACCGTGAAGATAACAGCTTACTTTAGCTGTTTTTACTAATCGGTAATCTTTCTCTATGGCGTATATGTATTTTTCAGCCCAATCAAACTGAACTCTTTGAAAACCGTCTAAATGTTTTCTTGTTTCGGGTTTGAATTTTTGTAAGTCCAAGGTATCAATATATTGCTGAATCAACTCCATGGATTCGGTCACAAAGTGCCCGCTCCCGGCTGCATAATCAATGATGATCGGAAGCAAATCGTTTTTATTGCCTTGTTGAATTTTTTCTATAGTAATTTCCTGTATCGGTAAACTTCTGATTATAAATCGGGCTAGAGGTGCTGGTGTGAAAAATTGCCCGGATTCCTGTTTTAGTCCGGTGGTCAGGAGTAATTCAAAAAAATCACTTAAAAATTGCTGACGGTAATTGTAGCGTAATTTGTAGCCTTGCAGAAGTTCGACAACTTCTTTTACTACTTTGGCGTTATCGTTAAATGAATCGTCATCATAAACTTCCTTAATGGCAAATTCGTTATTTTTCTTAAGTCTGACTTCGGTTAAAATATTTTTTATCTCGCTTCTGTATCTTTCTTCTACCTGTTCAAATCTCTTGTCAAATTCATTGTCGCTTATATCTACGATATTTTTTTCCAGAAGTTCTTTCATCCCTCTGCGGTACAAGTCGGTCAGCCTTTTTTGAAATTCAATATGATTGTCTTGCCCTTCCAACCACTGAAACTCCAATTCGTCGTCTCGTCCCTTTGAGTATTCATCAACGATTTTGCATAAAAACAATGTAAAAATCTTGTTAAACGCATTGGGTTTGTCTGATACTACATTATGGCGTAATATTTCTAAAAAACGATTGAAAATAAAGCTACTGTCTTCCTGTTTTAGTTCTTTTAGCTGATTCCAGGTAATAGCTTTGCTTTGGAAACCGTAGGGTTTTGCCCAACTTTCAAAAATTCCGCTTGTTTTTGGCAGTTTGTTCCAGCGTTCGTAAAAATCTTTAACGTTACCCGTTTGGCGATAATCTTCTTCTATTTTTACAATAGTGTTTTTATATTCTATGCTTTTGCCATCCAGTTTAGAAGTGTATAACATCAGAATTTCAGCATTTTTGTCTTGCTGAAAATAGGTGAAAAGCTGACCTCCATTTTTTTCTAAACTCTTTAATTCTTTTTCATATTCCTTACCCCAAGTTTTACATTCAATCATTAAATAAGTAGTGTCGTTGTCTCTTGAGACTAAAATATCCAGTCTGCCGCTTGTTCCGTGACCAGTTTTCCAGGTTTTCTCTAAGATAATATTTTGAGGTCGGTATCCTTTCTCCAGCAATCTGTCCACACATTCCAAAACCACCCAATTTTCAGCCTGTGAAAAATTTTGAGTTGTTTTACTTTCTCCTTTTATCTTATTTCCGAAGTTAATTGTTTGTGTTTCAAAGTCAATTTCAATTGCATAATCGTAAGGTCCAGTATATTTTTTTTGAAAAATTCCCGAGGTGTTTTCTTTAGGTGAAAATCCTAATGCTTGTATGAGTTTTTTGTTGTTCATAATACTTAGAATTTTAACTTACCTTGTTTTGCATTCTTGCTTCTCAAATATTTTGATTGACTTTCAGCCACCATAAAAACGGCATCAGAACATTCATATTTGTGTACTTCTTCAACTAATTTATCGGCTACATACAAATTTTTTAATTCCGAATAATCCATTTCCAAAAATTCTGCAAGTGCCTCAATGTGAGAAAATGGGAAACTCTTTTTTCCGTTTTCTATTTTTGAAATATCAGTCATGATGATACCAAAAACTTGTCCAAATTCGCTCTGGTTCAAACCTTTCTTTTTTCTCATGGTTCTTAAAAACTCTCCAAAAGTTGCCATTTTATATACTTGCTAATTTTACACTTGCTAATTATTAGCAAGTTCAATTAAATTTCTCTAAATAGCAAATGTTTATGTTAATTTTTTAGTGTATTAAAAAAACGAATGTGTCACTTTTAATTTGAACTTACATGAAATATTAATTAGACATGTGTTTAAAATAACCTTGCAATAGGTTACGAATGAAGTTAGAGCAAAGCTATTCTTTGCTGTTTTGGTTAAGCCACAATCGCGCATTCTCAAAAGCTGTCAGCCAGGGAGCAGCTTCATCTTTTCGCTCTTCCGGATAGTATGGCCACTGCCAGGGAAGTACTCCGCGTTCGATATGTGCCATAGTTATAATATGCCGCCCGGTGGAATCACTCAAGATGGCTGTTTCATAATCTGAGCCGTATGGATTGGCAGGATATTCGGAGTATGCATATTTTCCGGTGATATGGTATTGTCCTTCCGGATCAGGGAGGAGAAATTTGCCTTCCAAGTTGGACGACCATGCTCCCATGACGCTTCCGACTAATGATGAGAACATGATGCTGTGGTTTTCTTCTATTCGGATGGTACTGAAAATAGATTCAAATACCTGACTTTCATTTGTCTGTATGCGGGGTTTTTCGGCCTGATTTGGAAAAAGCAGTCCAAGCTCCATCAGCAGCTGACCTCCGTTACCAATTCCTATTGACAGAGTATCGGGGCGGTTGTAAAAATTAGTGATTGCCTCCAAAGCTTTCGCGTTGTATTTGAATGCAGCTGCCCATCCTTTGGCCGCACCAAACACATTAGAGTGAGTGGCACCTCCGACAATTGCGAGAAATTGTACCTTTTTTAGATTTTCCCGACCGGTTATCAGGTCGGTCATGTGTACATCCAGCACGTCAAATCCCGCAAGGTATAGGGCATAAGCGGTTTCTCTTTCCGAATGACTGCCTTTTTCACGCAGAATGGCTGCCAAAGGTCTGTTAGAATCTGATTGATTAACCTGACCGGAAAAATTGGCAGGGAAAGTATAGGCTAAAGGCTGTTTTTTGAAATGGTCAAAACGCTTCTGGGCGAATTCTTTTTCTACAAAACTTTGTTCGTGAATGTATGAAGTTTTGTACCAGATATCCCGCCATTGACTGACTTTCAAAGTTTTTTCCCAGGATTGATTTTTTAAAGCTAATTTGTCGTCTGTACGGACAGAGCCTATTTTATAAAATTCTATTCCGGTATCTGACAACGTTTGTTCTAAAACGGAATTTCCCTGAAATACTATTCCTGTATTTTCTGAAAAAAGCAGTTTGATGACATCACTTTCTCCCAAATCACTCAGGTCAATATCAGCGCCGAGATTTTGATCGGCAAAGCACATTTCAAGCAGGGTCGTAATCAGTCCGCCTGAAGCTATGTCATGGCCGGCATCAATTTTTCTGTCAGAGATTAAATCCTGTATTGTATTGAATATCTGAGCAAATTTATCCGCATCCTTGATATCCGGTGATTGCGAACCGACTTTGTTTAGGGTTTGAGCAAAAGAAGAACCGCCCAGATTATAGCTGTCATGTGATAGGTTGATGTAATAAATGGCATGACTGTTCTTTTTCAGTACCGGTTCCACCACTTTCGTGATGTCTGAGCAAGGACCTGCGGCAGAAATGATAACAGTACCCGGTGCGATTACCTCATCGTTTTCATACTTCTGTTTCATGGATAGAGAATCCTTACCGGTTGGTATATTTATTCCGAGTTCTATGGCAAAATCAGAGCAGGCCTCAACAGCCCGATACAATCGTGCATCTTCACCTTTGTCGCGGCACGGCCACATCCAGTTGGCGGAAAGTGAGACACTTTTTATTTTTTGATCCAAAGGTGCCCAAATAATATTGGTCAGAGCTTCTGCTATAGCCAATCTGCTTCCCGCAGCTTCATCAATCAGTGCCGCAGCAGGAGCATGACCCAAAGAAGTGGCAATACCTTCTTTGTTTAGAAAACTTAAAGCCATTACCCCGCAATTATTGAGAGGTAACTGCAAAGGTCCTGCAGAGGACTGTTTGGCCACCAAGCCGGTGACGCTTCGATCGCTTTTGTT
This sequence comes from uncultured Chitinophagales bacterium, assembly GCA_964653095.1. Classification (GTDB taxonomy): domain Bacteria; phylum Bacteroidota; class Bacteroidia; order Chitinophagales; family JADIYW01; genus JAMLHH01. The sequence goes on along the minus strand of CAZZEH010000021.1, from coordinate 26,252 downwards.
GAGCAGCCAGTCTTTGCAGGCAACTGCTTCCAACTGAAGAACTTCTTCGAGATATTTCTCAAAAAGACTTTCCTGGTATTCCAAGTCTTGATAGGTGCGATTCAAAGTTTGGTCTTCCATAATGGTCTTCGGAGAGCTGCCAAACAAATCTTCTAACTGGAAATCCAAAGGCTTTTCGCCTGTAGCGGCAGATTCTATTTTGAAAACGTGATCGTCTGTAACGTCACCAACAACATATAATGTGGCCCGCTCACGACTTGCAATTTGTTCTAATTTAGGCAGGTCTTTCTCGGGTATAATCAATCCCATGCGTTCCTGAGACTCATTTCCTACTATTTCTTTGGCAGACAGGGTAGGGTCTCCGACAGGCAATTTGTCCAAATTAATATGACCTCCGGTATTTTCTACCAATTCGGAGAAACAGTTAAAATGTCCTCCTGCACCGTGGTCGTGAATGGATGTAATGATATTTTGTTCTCCTTCTACAACTGCCCGTACTGTATTGGCTACAGCCTTTTGGACTACGGGATTCGAGCGCTGTACGGCATTCAGGTCAAGCAAACTGTCCATCGCACCCGTGTCAACTGACGAGACCGCAGCACCGCCCATTCCAATGCGATAATTTTCACCGCCCATGACTATAATTTTATCACCTTTTTGAGGGGGCAGTTTCATAGCCTGTTCTTTTTTGGCATATCCCACGCCTCCGGCCATCATAATAACTTTATCGTAGCCTAATTTTCTTTCGTCTTCCTGGTGTTCAAAAGTGAGTATAGACCCTGTAATTAACGGTTGACCGTGCTTGCTGCCAAAATCGGCCGCACCCTTTGCAGCTTTTACAAGTATATCTTCCGGACTTTGGTAAAGCCATTTTCTGGCTGCGAATGCTTTTTCCCAACTTCTGCCGCCATTGACCCTTGGATAGGAAGTCATGTACACAGCGGTGCCTGCCAAAGGGACTGAACCCTGACCTCCCGCCATTCTGTCTCTGACTTCGCCCCCTGATCCAGTGCTGGCACCATTAAACGGTTCAACTGTAGTAGGATAGTTGTGCGTTTCGGCTTTCATGGAAATAACGGACTGAAATTCTTTTGTATCGAAAAGGGAAGGAATGTCTGCCCTGCTTGGGGCAAACTGTATGACTTTGGACCCTTTCACAAAAGCTACATTATCCATATAGGCTGAAACGATACTTTCAGGATTTTTCTGTGAAGTTTTTTTGATAAGCTTAAACAGAGACGAAGGCATCTCTTTACCGTCTATGATAAAAGTACCGTTGAAGATTTTGTGCCGACAATGTTCTGAATTGACCTGCGAAAAACCAAAAACTTCTGCATCTGTAAGTTTTCGATTGTATTTTTTTGAAAGCTCCTCGAGATAAATGACTTCTTCATCACTTAATGAAAGTCCCTCCTGCACGTTGTATGCAGAAATATCTTCGATATTGAGTATCTTTTCCGGAGCGGTGCTGAGAGTAAACATATCCTGATGCAGTCGGGTATAGATTTCATACAACATTAAATCAACCTTGTTCTTCTCACTATCCGAAATCGCCCGAAATTGCTCCAGCCTTTGTACGTTTTTAATCCCGATTTGTTGTGTGAGTTCCACAACGTTAGAACTCCACGGGCTTATAAGAGCTGCTCTCGGACCTTCATAAAGTCCGATAATTTCCTGCTGGTCTAACAGCGGAACACCGTCAAAGAGATATTGAAGTTTTGAAATGTCGTCAGGCAGAAGCTCATTTATGCATTGTACGGCATATAAGCTTGCAGTTTTAGAACCAAAAAAGTAAATCATACTGTAAATCAATCAGATATCAATGTGAATCATTGTTGTCTCAAAAATACAGAAATCGACAATTTTTTTTAATGATACTGTATTAATTTACAATTTCTTTTTTTTAAGCCTTGTCGGTTCTGTTCTGCTGGATATGTTTATTATACAATAATATTACGGTTGTATATTTTAATCCGTTTTATTTGGCAGGTTCAATTTGTTAACACTCTTTTACTTACTGTTATTGTTTACTGAATTCAAAAATGACTTTTTAAATATTACATAATCCGAGTTCTTTTGCTTTTCATTTTGGTTTATATTATTTTGTAACTGATATGAATAAAGCACTTAATTTCGGCCTGTTTGTGTTAATCCTGTTGTACTTCGTCCGAGTGTCGGCATCTGATAACGGAAGAATGTCCATGTACGGGGATTCATCTTTTTCAGGAATAAACGGTGTAATGGATACATATTATACAGAGTCGGAAGTCGCAGAGGCAAATTTTAACGGTATTCGGACAGAAATAACCCCTCTGCACGAAAAGTTGGCAAACGGACTGAATGGCATTATGGATGTGTTTGACTGGAGTGAGTCTGTACCGGAAGCTAACAAAAAGATTGAGGTGCCTCCTGTTGTTTTTGAATTGTTTTATCCGGTCAACGGGTATCTTTTAACTGCGGCAGATAAAATGACTCTTGAAAAAACTTTAAAACTGCTCCAAAGTGACAAAGTCAAGTCTGTCTATCTGATTGGTTATGCAGATCCGACCGGAAGTCGGACTTATAATCAAAAGTTAAGTGAAAGGAGAGCAGCTCAGGTTGAATATTGGTTAGCTTCACAGGGAGTCCCGACTTCATTAATCAAAACAATAGGTGCCGGGGTGGACAACACTTTAGAAGATTATCAGAAAGCCCGTCGGGTAGAAATGAAAGTGGAATTGAAATAAAATTTTGCATCAGATTAAACCCTTTCTACAAATGTGAGTCATACCGGATGTATGATAAAAGTTAAATCCTCTTTTTTGCCCAAGACATTTCTTTCCGCCATTTTCGTTGTCGGAACTTTTCTTTCCGCTCATGCGCAGAATTATTCTATTTCCGGAGTGATAACAGATGCCGACAATAAAGAAGAACTGATAGGAGCCAATATTCTTTTGCTCTCTTTACCGGACAGTGTTTTAGTCAAAGGAACGGTATCCGATATTGACGGTTCTTACCGATTGACGGGTGTTGCGAATGATACTTATCTTTTGCAGGTGTCTTATGTGGGATACCATACTTATACCGAGCAAATCTCAGTCGAAAATCAAAACCTTAAAAGTATAGATTTTATGATGAAGCCTGATACAGAAATGTTGGATGAGATACAGGTGGAAGCAATTCTCCCCCGTATGGTACTTAAAGGTGACACCACGGAAATGAATGCCGATGCTTTTAAAGTAAATCCGGATGCCGATGCTTCTGACCTTATTAAAAAGATGCCGGGCATTGTCATTCAGGATGGGAAAATTCAGGCCCAGGGTGAAAATGTGAAGCGGGTATTGGTGGACAATAAAGAGTTTTTTGGAGATGATGCCGTGATGACTTTAAAAAATCTTCCTGCGGATATTATCAGTAAAATTCAGGTTTTTGATAAAGCAGATGATCAAGCTGAGTTTTCGGGATTTAATGATGGAGAAACAGAAAAAACAATCAATATCGTGACACGGGTTGAACTGAATGACGGACTTTTTGGAAGAGTTTATGCCGGATATGCGACAGATAACAGATATCAGGCGGGAGGGAATATCAACTACTTCAAAGATACCAGACGAATATCTTTAGTAGGATTGTCCAATAATATTAATGTTCAAAATTTTAACAGTGAAGATTTGGTCGGTGTGGCATCCAGCACAGTGAATCGACCGAGAGGAGGAATGGGGGGCGGTGGCGGAGGTTTTTCACCGCGAGGCGGCAGTGTGAGTGATTTTCTGGTTACTGGGAAAGGGGGTATCAATCTGACCAACGGCATAGGACTCAATTATGTGGAGGAATGGAAAAAAGGTTTAAAACTGACCGGAAGTTACTTCTTTAACAGAGTGAAAAATGAAAATAATTCCATAATTGATCGGATATATACAGCAGAAGATTTCCGTCAGGAATACCATCAAAATGGGTTATCCTCTTCCTATAATAACAGTCATAAGCTTAACGCCAAGTTAGATTATGATATAGACGATAAAAAATCTGTCAAAATTACTCCGAGACTTACTGTTCAAAATAACAGCAGCAGTAGTTTAGTCCATGCTCTGACGACGATAATTGATGGAGAATTGTTGAGCAAGAGTGAAAATAAAAATATTTCAACCGGAAGTGCATATAATTTTTCTAATTCTATTCTGTACAGACAAAAGCTAAACAAACCTAAAAGAACTTTCAGTGTAAACTTTCAGACAGGCTTGAATAACAGGCTGAATGATAATTATCTGACTGCCGAAAGTATTTATTGGGAAAATATCGATTCACTGATTTCTCAAAACCAGTGGACAGACGGACTCGCAAAGTCTCTCAGTCTTAACGGGAAGATTAATTATACTGAACCTCTCGGAGAATCCGGTTCGTTACAGGTAAATTATTCTCCGTCTTATACGCATTCTGCTTCAGACCGATATACTTATCAGTATGATGAAAAGACTCACTCCTATACCATCGTAGATTATACATTAAGTAATGTGTTTGAAAATACAAATTGGGCACATCAGGCCGGATTAGGCTACCGATACGGCAATAAAGATTTTAATTTCAATTTGGGGATGGATTACCGTTATACTTCTTTACTGAGTGACCGTACTTTTCCGGAAGAAATTAATGTAAATAAATATTATAACAATATACTGCCTTCAGCCCGACTGAGTTATAAGTTTTCAAGAACTTCGAGTATCAATTTGTTTTACCGGACGAATACGCGAACTCCAAGTATAACTCAGCTTCAGGATGTAATTGATAATACCAATCCGTTGATATTGTCGAGTGGAAATAAGGACTTGGATCAGCAGTACAGTCATTCGGTAGGTTTGAGATGGCGGTATGCCAATCCTCAGAAAGGGAATTCAGCATTTGCGATGATTTCAGGAAATATCAATACTCATTACATCACAAATGCCACAGTACTCGCTGTAAAAGATACTATGATAGGCGATATCCTGTTGCCGAAAGGAGGACAATACACAAGACCTGTAAACGTAAACGGAAATTGGAGCCTGAGTACTATGCTGAATTTTGGCACACCTTTGCTCTTTATGAAAAGTAATTTGAATCTCATGGGTGGGGTAATGTATAATAAGATACCAAATTTTATCAATGACAAACTGCATTTTAACCACAACTACAACCTGACCGCTTCCGCATTTATTGGGAGCAATATCAGTGAGAAAATTGATTTTAGCCTGAGTTACAGAGCGGGATATAATATTGTAAAATATTCCGGCAGTGAATCCGCATCAAATAATTACTATATCGGTAATCTGAATGCGAATATTACTGTTTTGCCGTGGAGAGGAATCGTATTGGGTTCAGATATTTCTTTCAGTCACTATAGCGGATTGGGAGAGGATTACAACAAAAACTTTGCTCTTTGGAATGCAATGGCAGGGTACAAGTTTCTAAAGAAAGATGCGGCAACACTTAGTGTACAGGTATTTGATATTTTGGGAATCAATAACAGTATCTCCAGAGAAATATCCGAAACATATATACAGGATAGCAGAACCGATGTACTGAGTCGTTATTTTATGGTACAATTTTCATATAAATTCAACAAATACAATTTGGGAGGCGGAAAGGAACCGATATCTTTCTGATGTTTTTTTCTCAGCCCAAATAAATTGCGACAACAAAAGTGTTTTAAAAGTTTTGTGGGTGAATATATTTGTAAAACAGTGCAAATGATATTTATTTTTTAGATATTAGCTTAACTAAATGAAACAAAACATGAAAAAAATTCTAACAAGTACTTTGGCACTGTGCATGATGATTGGTATTGTGTTTGCCAATGGTAAAGATGATTTCCAGTTCGGTATAAGAATGGGAATGCAGTTTTCCAATCTTATTGAAAAACCGAGTGGATTGGATGAAATGTCTGATTATAAGAAAATGCTTGTGGGACCGGCATTTGGATTTGTTTTTGAAATTCCTGTTTTGGAATACTTTGAAATCAGACCCGAGCTAAATTTTGGTTCACAGGGAGTGCGATACAAAGATGAGGATTTGGTATATTCTTATTGGATGGGATATGTACAGGTGCCAATATTTTTAAGAGGTCAGTACGGTACAGAAAAAGTGAGAGGGTTTCTTCAGGTAGGACCTCAGTTTGGCTATGGTACATTTATTATGGATAGACTTAGAGGGAAAAATATCAAGACAGAAAAAGAGTCTTACACTTTTAAAGAGTCGTATATGAAACCTTTTGATGCAGGTTTATCAATAGGAGCGGGTGTAGAGTTTCCTTCCGCAAAAGGTGTGGAACTGGAAGCAAGATATTATGCAGGTATGAAAAACATTAGTGATTCAGGGCTTAAAGGGCACTCGATAAAAAATCAGTCTGTTCATTTCACGCTTACTTTAAAGTTTTAATTGAAAAATAAAATTTATTTTAGGCACTATCCATTGCGATAGTGCTTTTTTTATGAATTTTGGAACGGTTTTAGATAGTTTGGTACACTAACAGATTCGTTTATCTGTTTTTAAAATTCAATTAAGTTGAAGATTATGGCAAAAAAATATTATTTAGCAGTATTGCTGTTATCAGTATTGCTGACTTTCCCAAATGACCAACTAATGGCGCAGGATGATGGGCAGCGAAAAATTCCTATACAGCTGGCTGCAATATCGGATATGGACGTCAGTCTGAATCCGGGTAGTCCAATTTCATTCTCACCTGGTCTGATGCTTGATGTAGGGTTAAGACTTATGAATAAAGAAAAGCTTAAGGCTAACGGAAATAAATCAAGGGAAATATATCTGAAGCCTTTTTTGGGTTTTTATAAACGGGCAGATTACCACACCGCGCTGATGATAGGCTCTGATATTACTTACCGGGCTACTTCACCATCAGGATTTTTCTGGGATTTGAATGCCGGAACAGGATATATGCGGCTGTTCTATAACACTCCGGTATATGAGTATATCGACGGCTCATTTGAAAAAAAGAGAATGGTAGGTTATTCCAATGTGGTCATAAAAGGGAATATAAATTTTGGATTTGATTTTAGCCAAAGTGGTTCGGGACTTCCTTTTGGTATTTATGCAGGAGGCGGAATGTTTTTCAGATATCCCAACAACCACAGTTGGGCATACCATCCTTATGTGCAGCTTGGTGTCATGTACACACTTAAGAAAAATAAAAAATAAGAATATGAACAGATTTGTTATTGCAGTTTTATCTGTTTTGGTTTTAGTGTCTTGTTCCAAGCATGAAAAACCGGGAAAAGGATTAATGGATAAATATTATCATGTAAAAGTTGACGGAACGGCTCTGATGGTACGTGTAGCAGGAAATGAAAACTCAGATGTTGCACTTATCATGACGCATGGCGGACCGGGCGGTTCAGCTCAAATTTTTAGACTGTCTAAAGGGCTTCAGGATCTGGAAAAAGATTTTAAAGTAATATACTGGGATCAGAGAGGTTCAGGCATGACTCAGGGCAATCCTCCCTTAGACAAAATAACAATTGAGCAGTATGCAAAGGATTTGGATGCAGTAACGGAATTTGTCAGTCAGGTAATTGGTGCCAAAAGCATGTTTTTGCTCGGGCATAGCTGGGGCGGCGGGCTGACAGCTTTTTATCTGACCGAAGACCTTTCGAGACAAAATAAATTTAAAGGGTATATCAATGCTAATGGAGCATACAATATTCCGGGAGGACTCCATGCGTCCAGGCAGTGGGCTATCAACGGTGCTTTATTGAATATAGCACAGAAAAAAAGAGTGGATTACTGGAAAAAAGCACTACAGTTTTACGACAGAAATACTGAGATAGTGGCAGATAATTTTTTTGATCATGCCAAGTATCTGAGTGATTTGAAGGGTAACCGCTGGACAGACCCTAAAAATGAAAAGTCCTATATGCCGGCTTATGAAATGTCTTCTTTTCTTAAAAATCTTTCATTTGTAGGAAAAAACATTACCTATAAAGGGAATGATGTCTATACGCATTTGGATTTAACTTCCGAATTGTCCAAAATCACTCTGCCGACTCTGCTTATCTGGGGAGCCAAAGACGGATTGCTTCCGCCTCATTCTGTGCTGAATAATGAGCGGGGAACGGCTTTAGCAGATGATTTTATAAAAAACATTGGAACTCAGCAGGGAGATTTGTTTTACAGTGAATACCCTAATTCTGCTCATGAGCCAATGGCCGAAGAACCGGGTAAATTTACCAGTGACTTGAAAGTGTTCATGAATAAATATAAATAATCTAAAATGCATTCTGAGTTGGATGTATTTAATTTAATGATGACTGATTATGCGTAGTTTTTTTCTTCTCTTAGCAGGGATTTTATTTGTCGCTCAGGCGAATGCAGACTCCCTTACTTTTGTCTTTAATGATGACCCATATATAAGAATTCATACACAGCCTGATATGAAGAATAACTCGGTAGCCTGGAATGAATATAGCGCAGTATATTATATTGTCGGGACAGACAGTACACACACGTTTGTTGCAGTGGCGGATGCGGATGGAACGATTTTACAGCAGGTTTCATTTTCATTGGCAGTAAAAGGTTTATGGTACAACTCTGCTTTGGCTTTTCCTGAGGCTTATATACCTGATGAAAATACGTGCGTGTCTTTTTTTACTAATGAATTCGGCATGTTTGAGAATGAAGATTTTCTCATCAGATTGGAAGAACTGCAGGAAAATAAAAAGCCCACCTATATGATTTATAATTCAGTATATGATATGTATGCATATACTGAACCAATAGCAGGACTTGTGATTGAACTGTCTTCCTATACCGGAGAAATTTATAATTATCTTAATTTGGAATTGCCGGTCAGTCAGGATAAAATTCATTTTGAACAATTATTGTATACAGGTTCAGACAAAATGCCCTATGCTTTAGTTAATGAAGCAGATAAAGAGCTTTACTGTTTTGATATAGAGGGCAAATTAGTCATGAGATTCTCACTTCCCACTACCTATTTCCAACCAAAGTATTATAGTTTTGTCAATGGATTACTTTGGTTGTATAATGAAGCGGAAGGGGAGTGGACGGGACACGGATTTGTTATTCGCTGACAAATAAATCATCCGGCATTCCGGTACTTGAAAAACCGCCGTCGTGATATAAATTCTGCATCGTAATCATACGGGCATAATCCGAAAAGAGCATTACACAAAAATCTGCACAGGATTGTGCATCAGCATTGCCTAATGGTGACAGATTGTTGGAATATTCAAAAAACTTTTCAAACCCTTCAATACCCGACCCGGCAGTCGTTCTGGTAGGAGACTGACTTACAGTATTGATTCGCACTCCTTTTCTTTTTCCGTAGTAATAACCAAAATTTCTGGCGATTGACTCCAGCATATTTTTGGCATCTGCCATATCTCCGTATCCCGGAATGACTTTTTGAGATGCAATATAAGTCAAAGCCACTACTGATGCCTGAGAGGATAAAGCATCAAGCTCCCAGGCCGTTTGTAAAAGCTTGTGAAGTGAAACAGCCGATATATCTAATGTCTGTTCGAGATATTTATAGTCCAGAGCTGTATAGGGCTTTCGTTTGCGAACATTGGGCGACATCCCCACCGCGTGCAGAATGAAATCTATTCGTCCTCCTAAGTGTGCCATGCTTTTAATCAAAAGGTCTTTCAAGTCATCCGTTTTAGTGGCATCGGCAGGAATCAGCAAAGCTTTGAGTTGTCTCGACAGCCTGATGGTTTTGCCCATGCGTATTCCCGCGGGTGAATTGGTCAATGTAAAACTTCCTTTGGCTTTTTGTACAGCCTCGGCTACGTGCCAGGCTATGGAGTTCTCATCTAAAGCGCCAAATATAATTCCTCGTTTTCCTTTTAGAATTTCGTGATTCATGCTCCAAATATATACAACTTTCTTTCCCTAAACAGAGTTCTGAATTTTATTACTTTTTATTGCATGTACTTAAGTGTTTTTAAGAAATATCAGCTGACATACTGACTGTGTTTGGATAGCCTGTTTTCAGGAGTCTCTCTTTTTTGTGTATTAGCTTTTACTTTATAATTCTAATTTGTCTTTTATTTCTAAAAAAATCGCCGGGATTACATAACTTACGAAACCATTAAAAATAAGATATGAATCCAACCGCAAAAAAATTGTTAGATGCTCAGGTAGCATATACTGTTAAGCTTTTATCAGGCGTGCAAATCAAAAAAAACATAGGAGAAGAAGCTGCGATTATTTACCAATGGACAGCCCAACAAAATTTATCTGATATCTTTTCACACGATAGAGTAAAAGCTTTTGCTGAAAGACTGCTTAACGAGGCGGAAGTAACAGAAGCTACAAAAGCTTATGCGGAGTCTTTAATAAAGGCAGTATTGGAAGATATTGCCGAAGAGGATATTGAAATTGATGATTTGATTTCTAAAAGCACTTGGGACAGAATAGCGGAAAAGGTTGTAGAGCAAAGAGAGTTGAGGGAGCAGATTGTCAAAAGACTGACCCGAAATAAAGCTTACGGAGAAATGTTGTCAGAAATTATTTACAACAGCATCAAATCTTTTTTGCAGCAAAACCCGTTTGGCAGTAGTGGGAGAGGCAGGGATGACAGAGGAATCGGGGGGCTGTTTAATGTGGGGAAATCTATTCTTGGAAGCGCGTTGTCTGGCGTGGAAGAAAGCATTGACAAGAATGTAAAAAAGTTTTTGTCTGACAATATTAATAAGACGCTCAGAGACAGTGAAAAGATTATTTTAGCCAGACTGACCGATCACAATATCAGAAAAATTTCCAATAAACTTTGGGACAAATTGGATGACCTAAACTTTAAAGAAATTGCGGAGCGGACAAAAAAATATACCTCAGGCGGCAAAGACACCACATCGGATATTGTATCATCTGTGCTTTTAGAGGTGAAAGATTCCAAAGCATTTAAGCATATATCCGGTTTTATTTTAAATCATTTTTATGAAACGTACGGAGATCAGCCTATACAGATGCTGTTTGATGAACTCCTGATTACAGAAGAAAAAGTAGTAAGAGAATCTGTGAATATTGCAGAAGATATTTTAAACCAGATGAATAAAACAGGTTTTTTGGAAGAACGTGCAAGAGTTCATTATTCCCGCTTTTACGAATCAGAAGAGGTACAAAAGATTTTAGATTAGATATTTTGAACAGAACCAATAGTCAAAAGTGTCTGTTACGAACTCTGAATTATTTAAAACTAAAACAGGTTTTTGTCATGTGATAAAAACGCACATTTATTTTACTATATAAATATTTATTATGACGCAACAAAAACAAATAGAAATTCCGGAGGTATTGCTCATGGGACCGGGACCGTCCAATTCAATGCCCGGAGTATTGGAGGCTATGTCAAAGCCTGTCTTAAGCCATTTGGATCCTACTTTTCTTGAAGTGATGGATGAGATAAAAGAAAATCTTCAGTACTTATTCGGGACATCAAGCTCACACACATATATAGTATCGGGGCCGGGTTCTATGGGAATGGAAACCTGTTTTGCCAATTTAGTAGAGCCGGGAGATAAAGTGATTGCCTGTCAAAATGGTTTTTTTGGAGATCGAATGTATGAGAATGCCAAGCGTTACGGAGCTGAAATTGTTTCTGTAAACGAAGAATGGGGCAAGCCCATGAATCCGGAAGATGTAAGAGCTGCTTTTGAGGCAAACCCTGATGCGAAATTAATTTCGGTTGTCCATGCAGAAACTTCTACCGGGGTGAAAAATAACCTTGAAGCTATTGCTAAAATTGCAAAAGAATATGGTGCTCTGATAATTGTGGATGCAGTAACTTCCCTCGGTGCGATTCCTTTACACGTAGATGCCTGGGGATTGGATGCGGTATACTCCTGTAGTCAGAAAGGAGTAGGCAGCGTGGCGGGTATGGCTCCTGTAACATTCAGCGAAGCAGCTTTTGAAAAAGTAAAAAACAGAAAAACATCGGTTCCTTCCTGGTTTCAGGACATTTCTGTATATGACCTTTATTGGGAAAAATCCGGCAAACGTCCGTACCACCATACCGCTCCTTCGCAACAATACTATGCTATTGCCGCAGCGTTACGATATATTCGCTCTGTAGGGAAAGAAAATATTTGGAATAATTTAGTAGAAGTATCTGAGTATTTTGCTCAGGAAATGAATAAGAGAGGGTGGAGTTTTTTTGTTGAAAAAGAAGCGAGACTACCACAACTAAACACCATGCTGCTTCCTGAAGGTTTTGATGATGCAGCCAACCGGCTTAAATTGAGAAAAGAATTTAATATAGAAGTTGGCGGAGGATTAGGTGCTATGGCAGGTAAGCTTTGGCGTATTGGGATTATGGGCGGTAATGTGAGCCGAGAAGCTGTTGATAAACTGACCGCGGCTATTGACCAATTGTAAGAGTCTTTGCAAAGGCCGGAATGGCTTTTAGTTGCAAACAGTGTATATTTTATAAAGACTTTTAATAAACATCAATAAATAGAAGGTTGTTTTCCCTTCAGTTTATCGGTGTTTAGACGTATGTCAAAAACAGAAATAATCAGTTCTTCTTGTTTTCATCTGTCCAATATGAAACCTTATAATTTATTGTGATAATCTGTTATATTACTCAGTTTCCAGCTTAGCTTTAGCACTCACGATTCGGTAGTGAGGAAGTACAATGCCACTTTTTACATTATCTAATTAAATGATGTGTCAACATGCTTTGGAAAGGAAGGAAAGAGGACTCTTTTTCGTACTTTTCAGAGAAAGCGCAGCAAATTAAATTTCTTGGTATCGGCTATTGAGCTTATCTCGAAAGTTGTATTGCATATTAAAAACTGGCATTAAAAGCTCATCATATCTTCTCCGCCGTCCATCATATCCGGACGCTCTCTTCTTTTTTGTCTGCTGTCGCCTTTACCAAACTTATAAGAGAAGTTGAGAGTAAACACTCTGGTTTCCCATTTCCATTTCATGTCGGATTCAAATGTGCTTCCGGCACTGTACACCTTAAATCGACGAGTGTTGAAAATATCCTGTACGTTGAAAGACAGGGTAGCCTTATTGTTTTTAAGAAAACTTTTTTTGAAACCTATATCCAAATTGTGCATAGGATCAATATGTCCCTGCAGGTACACCATTTTGCTGTTGTATCGGTATGAAAGCTGCAACTCAGTGCCTTTCCAAAAAGTAAAGTTGGACATTATCCGGGCATTCCACTGGAAATTGTCTGCACTGTTATCCACATCGTCTCCGGGCAGAGTACCTTGTACAGATTTGTAAAAAATATTGGTATTGGCCATGATATTCCACCAATCCGTAAACGGTGTTCTAAGGATAATTTCGGCACCTATATCCTGTGACTTGTCAATATTGGCCCAGCTTGTGGTAGAAACGGATGTTTCCGGATTTACAGTACGGATTCTGGAGAAACTGTTGGAAGTATGTCGGTAATAAATACTGGTGGTCAGGAAAGTGGAATTCCAGTTTTTGAGATAGCTTAACTCCAGAGCATCTATCAGTTCCGGCTCTAAATAAGGATTCCCCGTACGGATATTGAGCGGGTCGTCGTAGCTGGTAAACGGATTGAGCATCCAGGGATTGGGGCGGTTAATTCTTTTGGTGTATGACAATTGCAGTTCGTGATCTTTTTTAAATCGCTGACTCATAAATACGGAAGGGAAAAAGTGGATGTATGAGCTCTTGTGATTTTCTCCGTCTTTGTCATTAAATACCTGCACATTGGTCTGTTCGGTGCGGACACCTGCCTTATAACTAAACTCTTTTACTTTTCCTCCGTAAGTCAGGTAAGCAGCATTTACATTTTCCTGATAGTCAAAAAGATTTGTCAAATCCTCGTCCGTTACAGTCTCCTGAGTATCCCGGTCAAGAGAATCTGCATAAAAATCACTCTTGATTTCTCGGTATGCCACCTTAAGTCCGGTTTCAAGACTTCCGTGTTTTTTAAACGGATGCGTGTAGTCTGTCTGGAAAATAGCCGAAGTGTTCCGGCTGGTGTTTTTATTGCTTTCCTGTTTAGGAATTAAATTGATGTGGTTTTGTTCCGCGTCAAAATCACTTTGCATAAAATTTTTAGGTCGGCCAAAAGCACCTTTTTCAAACATACCGGACATACTCAATTCCTGCCCTGCATTTTTTAGTTTTTGGCTGTAGGATAGAGTAGAGTTGTTGTTCAGATTAGTCCTTTCTCCGTCCCGGGTACGGATAAAGCCACCGTAATAGATTTTGTTTTCGTCCAAAAAATCGGTCTGATTAAATTCCTCATTTGGACCTCCGCCTCCAATCAGCACATTGCCTATAGACAGAGTGGCTTTATCGGTCACGTCAATATCCAATCCCAAATTGATACTTCCGTTGTATGTTTTGTAAGAGGAATTGGAGGCAGTGTTCAGGTAATTGATCTCCTGAAAGATATTTTTTCTGAAACTTTCACCTTTATTGTGAGATTCCCTAAATCGAAAATTATACGCGGAAGTAAAATTTATCCGGTTCTTTTTGAAGTTTAGAGTGACGCCCGCATTGCTTTTGTATTTGGTGCCGTATCCTACAGTTGCAACTCCGTTCAGACTTCTGTTGTAATTTTTTTTGAGTACAATATTAATAATACCCGCCGTGCCGTCTGCATCATATTTGGCGGAAGGATTGGTAATCAGTTCGATACTTTCGATACCGTCTGCGGGCAGGGATTCCAAAATAGCTTCCTGGCTTTCACCTGTCATACCCGAAGGCTTTCCGTTGATGTAAATTAAGATGTTTTCTGAACCTCTCAAAGAGATATTGCCCTCCATTCCCACATCTAACAAAGGGATTTGCTTCATGGCATCAATGGCGTTTCCGCCTGCGGAAATAGCACTTTTTTCCACATTAAAAATCTTTTTTTCACCGCCAAGCTGAAACATTCTTTTTTCTCCTATAACTTCCACGGCTTCAAGCATGGAGGCCGATTCGCTGAGCTTTATTTTGCCAAGGTTGTAAGTGAACTGTGCAGAGCTTACTTTAATTTTTTCGTTTAAAAAATTGTCATAGCCCAAATAAGAAATCTCTAAATTATACTCTCCAAAACGAATATTCTCCAAATCAAATCTTCCTTTCTCGTCTGTCAGCCCGCCAGAGGCCGCATTTGTTTGTATGTTTTTTAAAATTACTGTTGCAAATTCAAGAGGTTCGCCTGTTTGTGCGTCAGTTACGACTCCATATATTCTGCCGGACGGTCCCTGAGCATAAACTGTGTCTAAAGCAATAAAAGTCAGCAGGAAACAAAAGAAAAAACGCATTGAAAAGTATTTCCTGCAAAACTCCGATAAAAGATAGGATTTATAGTCTAAATTTTGTTAATAAAACAGAGCAAATACGGCACTTCTCTGCATAAAATCCATAAAATAATATTCGCTTCGACTATAAGGTTCTGACATTGAATCCGATTTATTTATCTTTGGGAGTTTATGCGGTTGAAGAGCATTGAATTAAAAGGATTTAAAAGTTTTGCCGATAAAACGGTGATTCATTTTGATCAGGATATCACGGGGATTGTAGGACCAAACGGCTGTGGAAAATCCAATATTGTGGATGCCGTCCGTTGGGTACTGGGTGAACAAAAGTCCAAGATGCTGAGACTGGAAAAGATGGATAATGTGATTTTTAACGGAACGAAAGACCGCTATCCGTCGAATGTGGCAGAGGTGTCCATGACTTTGGATAATACCAAAAATGTTTTGCCTACTGAGTTTACGACCGTGACGGTGACTCGTACGATTTCTCGCGACGGAAACAGCGAGTACAGGCTGAATGGCGTTTCGTGCCGACTGAAAGATATACGGGACTTGTTTTTGGATACCGGGATCAGTACGGATACCTATGCCATCATTGAGTTGAAGATGATAGACGACATTTTGAATGATGTCGATAAGGCGAGAAGACGACTGTTGGAACAGGCTGCCGGTATTTCCAAGTATAAGACCCGAAAGCATGAGACCATGCTCAAACTCAAATCTACAGAAGCAGACTTGACACGGGTAGAGGATTTGCTTTTTGAGATAGAAAAGAATCTGAAAGGCTTAGAGTCTCAGGCGAGAAAAGCTAAGCGGTACAAGCTGCTCAAAGAAGAATATAAGTCGCTGACGATTAATTTGTCTTCCTATGAACTGATTGAAATTAATGAGGTATGTGAGTCCAAACAGAAGAGTATCGGAAGTCTTGAAGACGAAATTTTGGAAATCAACACGCAAATAACTGCACTGGAAGTTCAACTTGAACAATACAAGACTCAGATTGTAGAGGGCGAACAACTGCTGTCAGAAGATCAGAAAAAACTGAATGCTTTTGAGAATAAAATCCTGACAGCCGAAAATGATAAAAAGCTTTTGGAGCAGCAGAAACATTTTCAGCAGAATAAATCTCAACAGCTTAAAGAACAAGTACAAAAGGCACAGGAACAAATCGAACTGCTCTCGCAGGATGCCGGAAATATGGATACTGAAATCAGTACTGCCGAAAAAAACATGCTGGGATACAAAGAGACCGTACTCCAATCGGAAGCGGAATTGGAGGTAAAACGCGTTGAAAACCTTCAGCTCAGAACACAGGTGGAGGAGAGTGATAAGACCATTCAACAGGCCAGACAACTTTTGTACAATACGGAAAAAGATTTGGCCGTCAGACAGGCACGTTTGGAAAGTATGATGCGAACCGCTCAGCAGTCCCTGTTTGAAAATGAAGAGAGACAAAAACAGCTTGAGGAAATAGAGAGCGGAGTTAAAAGTTTTGAAGAAAAAATAAGAAAACAGGCGACACTTTTAGCAGAAATTGAGCAGAAAGAAGAAGAAAATCTTCAAAGAATATCCCGATGTGAAAATGAGTTGGAGGCTAAAAGGAATGTCCTGTCCATAGAATCCAGAACGTTGGACGCGAAGCAAAATGAATACAGGCTGACCAAAAATATGGTGGACAGCATGCAGGGCTTTCCAGATGCGATTAAGTTTTTGAAAAAAAATGCTCCGTGGCTTCAAAATGTGCCTTTGCTCTCGGATATTTTGTACAGTGAAGAACAATATCGTGCGGCGATTGAAACCGTGTTACAACCATACCTCAATCACTTCATAGTGGAGAAAGAGGAAGATGCGCTGCGTTCGATACAGCTTCTCCAGGACGGAGGCAAAGGGAAGACAGGATTTCTGGTGCTGGAGCATTTCAAAAAGCGGATGGAGGATGAAACGCTGACCATTCTGCCGAGTAAACTGATTTCACTTTTTAGCTTACTGGAAATTGATGCGCCGTACAGAGCTATGATGGCGTATCTGCTGCATAATATTTACATCACTACTTCGGATTTTGAACTGGAACAGTGGCATTTGCCCGAAAGCTTTACGGGAGTTGTGGTGTCGCACAGTGGTCATGTTTTGCGGGCACCATATCAGATTTCCGGCGGGTCGGTAGGACTTTTTGAGGGAAAGAGAATAGGGCGAGTGAAGAATCTGGAGAAACTTGATGTAGAGATAAAAACTCTTGACCTGAAAGTACTCGGACTGAAAAAAGAAGTGCAGGACACTCTGCACGAATTAATGGAGAGCCGAAAAAATTCTTATAAAACCACGATTGAGCGGGAACGAAAAGATTTGGCAGATTTGGAGAAATCTTTTGTATCCAAAAAAACCAGAATAGACAACTTCAAGGAAGTAGTGGAAAAAAGTAAGGTGCAGCAGACCGAGCATCAGGCGCAAATCGAACAACTCCGAAAAGAAACAGAGCCGCTTACAGAACAAATTAAAATGCTGTCTGAAAATCTAATAAAATTAGAGTCGGAAACCTCTGAACTGAGTAGCAGATTTAAAAAGGAAACGGAAGTTTTTAATCAGCTGCAACAGGTTTACAATCAAAACAATATTCAGTTTATTCAACAGGAAAATCTTTTTAAATCTCTCAGACAAAACCGCACGTATAAATTAAATCAGGTTCAGGCACTTCAAAATCAGATTTCGGAAAATAATCAGGAAATTGAAAATATTGCCTATGAACTAAATACTTTGGAAGCTAAATATACTCAGACGGATGAATTTCTTCTGTCTGCTTATGGAGAGAAAAAATTGATGATGGAAACTCTGTCTTCCAAAGAATCCGGCTTTTTTACTTTAAAACAGAATGCCAGAGAAGCAGAAGAAAATATCCGTACCAAAGAAAAGGGGAGAAGAGAAAAAGAAGAAAATATCAGTCGGCACAAAGACCAGTACAATGAGCAGAAAGTTCGGCTGAATGTCCTGAAAGAAAAACTGGCCTTTGAGTTCAGAATCGAACTTGAACAGCTTTTACAGGATTTGAAAGAACCGGAAGTTCCGCGCGATGAACTGATGGACAATATGGAGAAAGTCCGAAGAAAGCTTGAAAATTTTGGTGAAGTCAATCCGATGGCGGAGGAAGCTTATGACGAGATGAAAGAACGGTACGACTTCATTATCAGTCAGCGGGATGATTTGAATCAGGCCAAAGACAGTCTGTTGGAAACCATTGAAGAGGTGGACAGAACCGCTAAAGAGCATTTTCTGAATACTTTTGCGGCAGTCCGTGAAAACTTTATACAGGTATTCCGGAGCATGTTTACCAAGGACGATACCTGTGATTTGATTATCGTCAATCCGGACGATATCTTGGAGTCCGATATTGAAATTACCGCCAAGCCGAAAGGGAAGCGACCTCAGAGTATTAACCAGCTTTCGGGCGGAGAGAAAACCTTAACTGCTCTTTCACTTCTGTTTGCTTTGTATCTGTACAAACCTGCACCTTTCTGTATGTTGGACGAAGTGGATGCTCCTTTGGATGATACCAATATCAAAAAGTTTAACGATGCCATTCGGGAATTTTCCGAAAATTCACAATTTATAATTGTTACGCACAATAAAGCAACTATGGCTGAGGTGGACAGCATATACGGAGTGACTATGGTCAAACAGGGAGTTTCCCGGGTGGTTCCGGTTAATTTCAGTCACTTGAATTAAGGCAGTTTGTTACCTCAGAATATATTTTAGAATTTCCACAATCTGTTGCGGAGAGGTCGCCCAGGCTTTAGCTTCAGCATCCACCTCTTTGAGCGGATGGACTATATCTTCATCGTGAAGAGTGATATATGGTTTGCCCAAAGCGGTACAATATCCGGCATCAAAAGCCGCATTCCATTGTTTGTATTTATCTCCAAATCTTACAATGACCAAGTCACTTTTTTCGATAAGAGTTCTTGTACGTATTGCATTGACTTTTGCAGATTTGTGATCTCTCCAAAATTTTTTGTCTTCTTCTCCGAGTACATCTCCTGCTGCGTCACTTGCATCGTGATTGGTTACGGCAGAGTAAAAATCTATATCTAATCCCTCGGATTTGCATCCCTCGATAATACGGTCTCTCCAGTCTGTATGAATCTCTCCTGATAAATAAACTTTGAATTTCATTTGATTTCTTTATTTAATTGAACGGCTTTTAAATAGAATTGTTTTAGCGTGAATTTCAATGGGTTACGATAGAATGAATAAAATTACTCCTGAGCGGTTATATCAATTTTCTTAATGCCTATTAAGTGCAATTCTATTTTTCTGTCTTTTGCTTTGTTCTTAAATTCATTAATTACTTCCAGCACATCATAGTCAATATGCAGACTTTCGCTGCCGTCTATTGCCAGCACTACATCGTCAGGAACTTCTTCCAACAGTTTTTTCAGTTTCACTTTATTGAGAAAAGTAACATTGGTACTCAACTTAATCAATCGGCTCACTTTTCCGTCTATTATAGTCGTAGAGTACTTAAACTCTTCCTTGAAGTTGTTTTGTATAATAAAGTAAAATGCAACCATTAAGCCTATTGTAACTCCAATCAGTAAGTCAGTAATTAAAATAAAAATGATTGTGACGATAAATGGAATAAACTGTTTTAGTTTTTGCCCCCAAATGTTTCTGTACAATTTTGGATTGCTCAGATTATAGCCGGTTACCAATAAAATTGCCGCAAGGGATGGATAGGGAATTTCATTGAGTATAAAAGGAATCAGCATGACGGTCAGGAGCAGAAAAAAGCCATGCGTAATTGCTGACAGTCTTGTCCTTCCTCCCGCATCTATATTGGCAGAGCCCCGTACAATCACTGCGGTAATGGGAATAGCACCGAGAAAACCACAGAGCATATTGCCGACACCCTGAGCAACCAGTTCCCGATTGACCGGTGTGATACGGTTGTATTTATCTAATTTGTCGATGGCTTCCACGCAGAGCAGTGTTTCAATAGTAGCGAGAAGACCAATAACGATACCGTTTTTCCAAATTTTGGTATTTTGAAGTAGGGCAGAAAAATCCGGAAACTGAATCTCAGAAAATATATTTTCCGGGATAAAAACCATTTGAGAAGATTTTAAAGCGAGTCCGGGACTGAAAAAATGGAAGGCATAGTTTAAGAGAATACCGACAAAAACCGCTGCGAGAGGTGCAGGAATCGGAATGTCTTTTCGATATTGTACGACCCGCATGGCAATCAGTGATGCTAATGTAATCAGCACTGAACCCAAAGAGATGTAAGCTGAAAATTCTTTGAGATTTCCGAGGACGCGGGTGGAAGAAAACAGTTCGAGAAAACCGTCTGTCCAAAAATCCGGCTGGTCATATCCGAGTGCTACGGGAATCTGACTGGAAATCAGAAGAATACCTATTCCCGCAAGCATTCCCTTGATGACGGAAGAAGGAAAATAATTTGCTACTACACCGAGTTTAAACAAACCCAAAACTAATTGAAACAATCCGGCAATAATGACGGTAAGCAGAAAAATCCGAAAATCTCCAAGAAGGAGTATCGAGGCCGAAACCAAGGTGGTAAGTCCTGCTGCCGGACCCGAAACAGCAAGAGGAGCCTGACTGATTATCGGAACAGCGAGACCGCCAATGACTCCGGATAAAATTCCTGAATAGAGAGGTGCACCCGAGGCTAAAGCGATTCCGAGACAAAGCGGCAGGGCGATTAAAAACACTGAAAGTCCGGCTGCCAGGTCATATCTCAACCAGATGATACGATAGTATTTTAATGTTCTCCTCATATATTTTAAAAAAGTTTAAATGATTTTTGACCGAATGATTATTTCAGATTGCTTTTGCCTGTTCTTCTTCCGGACAGTTTTTATTTCAAAATGTAATGACTCAAATTTGCAACAGTATAATAAATTTTACAGAAATGTCCAGCCTTCTCCTCTGTAGGTCGGCACTTTGTCGATAATTTGACCGTTTCTGATAATATGCAGCGTATCAAATCGCTCACAGAGTTCTCCCGCCTTGCTGTGTCGGAAAAAGACAGGATCACCAATTTTAATTTTTTCTTTGCCGTGGTATGTAAACGGTGTCTGCACTTCACCTGCCCCTTCATTTTCAGTCAATTTGACGCCATGAGGCAGATAGGGCTTGGGTTGCTTGTCCAATGATACACTGCCGGAGGCCGTATATCCGCCGCCCATTGCCGTGAACATTCCCTTTTTTGGATTTCGTATAATCTGTACGGCATATCCTGCTGCCGGGAAAAATTTGAAATCTTCGTAATAATCAAACAGGGCAGGTGCATAGAAGCCTGACCCGACAGTGATTTCGGTCACAAGTTCTTCCTTTTTGGTGCTGTCGATGCTGCCGGTGCCGCCGCCATTGACGAGAGTGGGATTTAGACCCTTATCTATCAGATATTGTACACATTCCGTTCTCCTTTTGGCAATTTCAGATACGGACAGCTTTTTTAAAAGTTTGATGACGTGATTTTTGATACCGTTGTACGGTGAAGCATCACCCACACCAGCGATTTGGGCTTCGTATCCCATCAGTCCGACAATTTTTACATGAGGAAATTTGGAAGACTGATCAACAAGCTCTTTAAATTTTTTGAGGTCTGTTACAGGAGAGCGATATACTCCAAAATGCAGGCTCAGGTAATCGGAAGACATATCTACGTCTATACAGACCGGCTGTAATACGTTGTGCTTTTTTGCTTCCGTTTCTATAAGTTCAAAATGCTCCACACTGTCCACCATCAAAACTGCCTGCTTGCCGGATTGAGTCGCAAGACAGAAGTTTTCAATATCCCGGGGATTGACCACAGGATACCCCATTAAGATATCATCCAATCCGTTTTTCATCAGTTCCAGAGCTTCTTTTGCCGTAAAAGTCATCAGACCCTGAAAAATAGAATCACTTTTAAGAATATATTCCAAAATATACCTGCTTCGGATAGACTTGGAAGCAATACGAATTTTTTTAGAACCGGCTCTCTTTTTGATTTTTTCAATGTTTTTATCCAAGAGTCCGACGTCCACAAAAGCTAATGGAAAATCCTGATTTACAAAGATTTCACGGTACTCGCCGTAAGTTGGTTGCTGCATGGGGCAAAATTACGAATAATCAGTCTAAAATCCTTTTTATAAGTGTCGATGAATGACAGATTTGAAATAGTTTTTAATAATTTAAAGCCACTTTGATTTGGTGTTTTGAATGCAGTGAAAAGTTTACGCATTCTATTTTGTAGTTTTGATTCGGTCAAAACACTTTTTTCTGGAATTATATCTGTTACATATCAGCAGGTTTTTGGACAAAAAAGAAATCGAAAAGAGAATCAGACTCTGGCCCGAAACCATACAGGAAAAGGTTTTATCTTTTGTCCGGAAGGAAGACCTGAACACTGCCTTTTTTGGTAAGATGCTGTGGTTGCACGTAATGGACTTACGGGGCGAGAAATATTCTTTAAAAAATATGAATGCAGGGAAAAAAGACCGACCATTTGTCAAAGATCGGCCGGGAGATTTTAATTTGTCTCATTCAGGTGATTATGTACTGCTCGGGCTTTCTTCCGGAAGAATCGGGGTGGACATTGAAAAACACAGGAGCATCAGACCCGAATTGTTTAAACGTCAGTTTACAAGCCGTGAGCACGCCATTATACGAAATGCACAAAACCCTCAAAAACAGTTTTTTGATTTCTGGTCTGTCAAGGAATCGGCGATAAAAGCCGACGGTCGGGGAGTAGAAGTTTTATCACAAACGGAAATTATATCCGAAAATACAGTCCGAGTGAAAAATGAGGATTGGTACTACCAATTGTTTTCTTTGTCAGAAAATTATTCAATGGCTGTCTGCGGAAAAGAACAAATGGATATAAAGCCTTCTGATATATTGAAACTGGATTCTGAAAATTTGCTTTGAAGCTATCAGCCCGGAGTGTTTAATCTGTTTCAAGTTTTTTCATTTCTATTCTTACATTCTCAGTACCTTTGCGGAGATGAAAAAAGGAGTGCTTTATCTGATTCCTGTTCCGCTCGCACCTGAAGGTACCCGACAGACAGCTCAGACTGCGTTACCGTATCTTGCCGAAATCAGACATTTTATCGTGGAAGATATTCGAAGCGCAAGACGATTTTTGCGGGCTGCAGACAGCGAGTTTCCTATTGATTCCTGTGAATTTGTGGAGATGGATAAACATTCGGGATACAGTTTTGACGAACGGTTTTTAAATCACGCTGTTCAGGGACACTCTATCGGAGTCTTATCAGAGGCCGGCTGCCCGGCAGTGGCTGATCCGGGAAGTTATGCAGTCGCAGCTGCCCATGAACAGGGCATTACAGTCAGACCGATTCCCGGACCTAATTCTATGATATTGGCTCTTATGGGCTCGGGATTCCCGGGACAGGTGTTTACTTTCCACGGATATATTCCCATAGAACTGAAAGACAGAAAAAATTTTATCCTTCAGATGGAACGTGAAGCTGCTCAGGGACATACTCAGATTTTCATGGACACTCCATACCGAAATCACAAACTTTTTATGGAATTGACAGAATGGCTCCGACCGGAAACAGCACTTTGTATTGCTTCCAACCTGACTGCGTCCAATGAACAGATACACACCAGAAAAGTAAAAGACTGGAGAAAAGTGAAGCCGAATCTGAAAAAAGTTCCGGCTGTATTTTTATTGGGTACAACAGAATAGATAAAACAGATGATTTTAATAGACGATATACTGATAAGCGATGAGGTCATTACAAAACAATTTGTCTGCGACCTGCAGGCCTGCAAAGGTGCCTGTTGCGTAGAAGGAGATGGAGGTGCTCCGGTAGAACCCGATGAAGTGGAACAGATGGAACGGGCATTGGAAGCAGTGTGGCCTTATATGACAGAGGAGGGGAGAAGGGCGGTAAAAAAAATGGGCGTGGCAGTGCCGGAAGAGGATGAATATACCGGTTTGGTGACTCCGCTAATCAATGGAGGCGCCTGTGCCTTTGTGGCGTATAAAGAAGACGGTACGGCTACCTGTTCTTTTGAACTGGCATATCATGACGGAAAAACTGATTTCAGAAAACCTGTCAGCTGTCATCTCTATCCCGTCCGTGTTAAAAACTACAATACAATCACTGCCGTAAATTACGATGAATGGGATATCTGTAAAGCAGCCTGCGTACTTGGGGAATCACTTAAAGTACCGTTATACATTTTTGTAAAAGATGCTCTGATTCGAAAATTTGGGGAAGAGTTTTACGAAGTACTTACACTTGCTGCGAAAGAACATACAGAAGAACAGAATCAAAAAAGAGTCTAATTCTGTAAATTCTGTTTTTGAGAATAGCCTTTTGAAAGGGGATTAGTCCTATATTTAGCTTTCATAATATCTTTCACTATGAAAAAAATTCTTGCAGCAGCGATTGGCAGTATGTTATTTATCTCCTGCCACACTCAAAAAAGACTGGAAAAGTCCGGCGACGGGGTTACTGTAAAAATCATCCAGATTAATGATGTGTACGAAGTAGATGCACTCAATAACGGTAAAAACGGCGGATTGGCCAGAGTTGCCTATATCAAAGATTCAATTAAAAATATTTTTCCGAATACCTATTATTTTCTGGCAGGTGATTTTGTCAATCCTTCTCTTTTAGGCACGGTCAAAGTGGACGGAGAACGGCTGCAGGGTCGGCAAATGATAGAAGTTCTCAATGCCGGAGGATTAGATTTGGTCACTTTTGGCAATCATGAATTTGATATTAAAGAAGCGGACCTTCAGAAAAGAATGAATGAGTCCGATTTCAGGTGGACTTCTGCCAATGTTCGTCAGGTCACATCGGAAGGAAATAAACCGTTTGCCAAAATTCAGAACGAAGAGAAAATATATGCTTCGGACTATGAGATTTATTCTCTCAAAACCGATAAAGGTGTTCCGGTGAAGTTTGGAGTGTTTGGAGTCACTATTCCGTCCAATCCGAAAGATTTTGTGCGTTACGGCAATATTTATGACGAGTCTGTTCGGGCATATCATCAGGCCTCATCCGAATCGGATTTTGTTTTGGGACTGACTCACGTGACTATAGAACAAGACATGGAAATTGCCCGACGATTGTCCGACATCCCTCTGATAATGGGAGGACACGAGCATTATAACATAAAAGTGCATGCAGGCAAAACAGTCATTACAAAAGCAGATGCCAATGCACTGAGCTTATATTTGCATACTATAAAGTATTTTCCGAAACCGGGAAAATTGTTCCTGAATTCTGAACTCATTAAAGTAGATGACCGATACCCATCCAATTCTGAAGTCGAAAAAGTAGTAAAAAAATGGACGGATGTGCTGGAAGCCAATATGAAAACGATTATTGACAATCCTAATAAGATCATCTATACAGCTGTAGAACCTTTGGACGGCACAGATATTTCCAGCCGTTCCAAACAGACCAATCTCGGACAAATTATTGGTGAGTCTATGTATCGTGCAGTTTATGGAGAAGCGGATGCAGTGATTTCAAACGGGGGAGCAATTCGGATAGATGATATGCTGGAAGGCAGTCTTTCGAGCAAAGATATATTCAGAATATTGCCTTTTGGCGGTAAAATTCTTGTTGTGGAAATGACCGGTAAGTTACTTAAAGAGATTTTGGATTACGGAGTGAAGGCTACAGGTACGGGAGCCTATCTTCAGCGTTACCTGATTTCAAAAAATAGTGAAGGCAATTGGCTGATTCAGGATAAAGAATTGAGTACGGACAGAAATTATAAGGTTGTGCTGAATGACTTTCTGATGCAGGGATTGGATGTTCCTTTTCTAACCGAAGAAAATCCTGAAGTGATAGATGTACGACAGCCTCTTGAAGATGAATTAGCATCCGATATCCGAAAAGCTATTATTCATTTTTTGGATAAAGGGAAAGAATAGATTTGATTTGAAGCGCTTAATCAGATAATCAATTATCTATTTTAATCCCAAACCCTAAAACTTTTAGGTAATAGAGATTTTCATTTTCTCTAAAA
>CAZZEH010000020.1:15400-67000 GCA_964653095.1 uncultured Chitinophagales bacterium | reverse complement strand
TTTCCTCTATTCTCCCGACTAAAAAATCAATTGTTTCACTTTGCTTTTCTCTGAAATCCTTTGTGAAATCAAAATATTTCCTCATAGAATTTTCTATATTCTTATGTACGGTAGAATATGGATATGGGAAAAATATGCCCGACTCCAAAGTGAGATTATACGGATTGTCTTCAAAAGAGTCTAACAATCTTTTTTTGACATCAGAAACTTCATCTGCGGATAAAAACTTTTCAATAGTGAAAATATCTTCCTCTTTGGACAGTAGTTTTTCCAATCTAATCGGAGAGTTAATTTCTGTAATCATAATATATATTTGAAAATAGCTACAATAAGAATTGTCAATGCGGAATTAATTAAAAATTTCTTTCAGTCTAGACCAAAGAGTATCTTTTCTCAATCCGTAAAATGTGTTAAAATCTTCCACACTCAGTTTAGTTTCTTCATACTCAAACTCTTCGATTAAGCTCGAATTCTTGGGTTGTTTCCCCGGTTCGGGATAGCTGATAAAAAAGTCCGTAGGGATAGAAAGTTTTTGCACCTTTCTGCCGGGTGCAGGCTTATGAAAATATATTAAGTCAGTGTCCTGATGGATAATTCCGTATGCGGCTGCAATTCTGTTATTCCCTGACAGGTTAGGATGTGATGCGTGCAACAAAGCATGAGAAAATATATAGGCCTGCCCGGCTTTCATTTCTAATGTTTGCATCATCGGCGCCGCGGTTTCTTTGATATTTCCAAGCGGATCAATGAGACTGGGCGAACGTAGTCCGGTCGTCAGTCGATGACTTTTGGGCAGCACTGTAATCGCTCCATTTTGCACCGTGGTATCCTGGATTGGTATCCACGCTGTAATAGAGTGATGTTCGGGTTCATCCACCACCGTCCAATCTTGGTGTATGGGCATCTGAGTATCCGGTCCGGATGGCTTTACTAAGAAAACCGCTCCAAGCTCCTTATGGTCTTTAAGCAAAGGACTAATTTTTGGTCGTACTACTGATTGGATAGCAAGACTGATTTCTTTTCTGGTATGTTCGTCCGGAAGAAAAGAGGTAGAAAAGAAATGATTTGGAACCTGAATATTATATTGGCTGTATATATCCCGCAGTTGCTGTACATCCTTTTCATCCAATAAATCTATCACGAAAAACCCATTCTCATTGATTTCCCGATAATGGTCTTCGTTGCGAAAAATATTTTTCATAACAAATAGTTTAATTTACAAAAAGAGATTTCATGCGCTCCCAAAGAGATTTTTTCTTTTCCTCGCTAACATGGCTGACTTTATACAACTCCTTTATTTCGCTGTCCGTGACCTGTTTTGCCCTGTCCAAAACAGCATAAGGCTGATGATTCTCAGGTATTTGATGAGCATGGTAATTCAAAAAAAAATCTTTATTAAGCCCTTTCAGCATATAAATTTTGTCTTCGGTTTGATTATGGTGTACAACCTCCACTCCTTTTGGAATCAAAACAATATTAATCGCCATCCGGATATTATCGGACAGGTTGGGCTTGGAATAATGCAGAAGTCTCAAATCATAGATTACCGCCTGCATGGGATTAATCTGTAACGAGTTACCGTACTGTTCCATTATTTCCTTATCATAGGGTCGATAAGGAGAAACAATATTTGGACCCCGATGTGTATCATATAACTGATGTGACTTTGGAATTACACCAAAAGCGTCATTCCGATTTTGGGTATCTATAGCCGGTATCCAGACAGAAACAGCACTTTGTTTGGTCTCGTCGATATACGCCCAATCCGCATGAGTAGGCACTATACTGTCTTCCCCGGGATACTTTACCATAAGGTTGGCAAACAAAACTTCATAATCTGAAAAAAGCTTTTCAAGGCTCTCTGTATAAACAGCATGAGCTAACTGTAAAACTTCTCTTTTGTATTCAGTATTGGTGCTGAAATGTGTCGTATGAAAGTTATTGAAATTAGGAGCAGGTGAATATTTCCCAAAGATATCTTTCACTCTTTGAGCTATACTCTCATTGTGATGAGTATAGACCACATAGCCGTTCTCATTCAGCTCATCATTCAAATTATTATCCAAAAAAACTCTTCTCATTTGCGTATCGGTAAGGCTCCTACCCAAATATAATTATAATAAGTCGAAGATATAGCTGTTTGACAGGACAGATATATTTTAAAATCAGTTTAGTCCATGTCTTTTATCTCGCCACGACGGCTTACTTAAGCAGAATGTAATAAGACTTATTGAGCAAGTGTGAAATTTGCACATTTTGCTATTTGAGTTTTGACAGAATATCGAATAAATCATAAGAATCATATACATTAAGCAGGCAGATTTATTTATTTTGGAACATTTATCGTGTTGGGAAAACTTTTAGCATACCTTTTCTATAAACTGATGGATTTGGGAATGATTATTCGCAGTCGTCCGAGAGAGGTGAATCAATATGGGGAAGAAAGTTTCTTCAACCGTTTTATGCAAAACTTTATATACTGGCTTTTGATTTATGATTATCACAGAAATCGAGCCTATAAGAAAGCTTTTAAAAAGTTTATTAATCGAGATTCTCAAATGTTGGAAATAGGGACCGGACATCAGGCATTTCTTACTCGTATGGCCGCCAGATTTCAGCCCAAATCCATCTTGTCTGTTGAGGAAAATGAAAGAAGTTATAAGAGTGCTTTAAAGGTGTTGAATAACAGCCCGTACCAGAACATAAAATTACAGTACATTCATACCACCCAATTAAAAAGCGATGAAAAATTTAATATTCTTTTTCATGAGATATTGGGATCCATAGGAAGCTCTGAGGCAGCAGTGTATAGTATCGCTCCATTAAAACAATCGGTGCTGACCAATGACTGTATCCATATTCCCGGAAGAGTACTTACTTATTTTTTCCCGGTCAGTACTTTGGAGTTAAAGGGTTTCTCCGGCTTTTTTGATAAATATATTCTCAGAAATGATTCTTCTTCCACCGGCTTTTATCGGGTATATAACTTTCCGGGAGAATTAAGGATGGCAGATGATCAGGTTTTTGAAGATTTAGATTTTCAACACAAACTGTTTGTCCCGGAAGAGGAGTTTTGTGAGTTCACAGTAAACCGTCCCGGAAAGTTTGACGGTTTTGTACTGTATATGGATATAGATTTTGGAACCGGAGAAAATATCAATACTCTCTTGCAGAGAACAAATTGGTCCAGACCGTATATCAAAATATTGAAAGAGCCTGCCTATTTAAAAAAAGGTGAAAAGATTGAAGTCAAAATCCTCAAAGAAATCAACCAGATAACCCCGGAATACAGTTTGATAGTAAAGTTAAACTCCTTTAAAACTCCCATAACCTATAGTTGGAATTCCATAAATCGTTGGGGGCAATCAGATAATATTAATTCTTAAAAAAGTTTTTTATCCTTTGCATCAGTGATTGCTCGACTGATAGCTTTTCGTTTTTAATGGTCTTTAGCAACTCAATTTACTAGATAATTTCAAGTCTTTATTTTATACATTTATTCTTACCAACGATGCATCTTTAAAATAAAACTTTTATCAATGTTTCCAAAAGTTTATATTTGTTAGAATCTTATGAGTGAATACAGAATTATACATTCCGAGAAGGATAATATTTTTCAATATTGTCTCAATATTAAAAACTCATTCCGATTCATTCCCGTTCTCGTTTCAAAAGACATTAAAACAAAATACAGCCACACTTATTTAGGTTGGATTTGGACTTTATTAGGCCCGTTTTTATCCATTCTGCTTTACATCCTTTTTTTTGGGTTTGTGCTGAATATTAATTTAGAAGGAGAAAGTTTCGCACTCTATGTACTTTCAGGTTATACCTGCTGGAATATTATCAGTCAGTCTTTTGTACAAATTGGAGGTGCTATCATACATAATCAGGACATTGTAAAAAAAATATCAATACCAAAAATAACGATTTTGTTAGCTAAATCGGTATCAGTTTGGTTAGAGTCAATCCTTCTGATAATTGTAACACTAATTGCGGCAATATGGATGAAAGGGTTTGGTTGGTATATTTTAATCAAACTTCCCCTTTTATTTGTTGGAATTTTTCTGTTCAGCACATCATTAGGAATTTTGGCAGCTTCTTTTACAATCCACAGAAGAGATATTCTTCACGGAATACCACTATTACTGCAAATTCTCATTTGGTTTTCTCCTGTCTTTTATCCATTAATGCTATTACCGGAGTCTTTAAAAACAATTGTAGCGTTTAATCCGATTACAGGTTTTATTGAAGTTTTCAGAAAAGTTTTGGGTATAACTCATCACCTGACTCCGGAAAGTTTTATTGGAATGGCATTATCTTTTATTTTATTGGTTGCAGCATTTATTATTATTAAAATAAAAGAAGACCACATAGTTGACTATTTTTAAAACAAGACAGGAGTTTATGCCCTTTTATATAAAATGTGAAGGAATCGGGAAAAGGTATCAAATATCTTATACCGGTAATCGGGAGTCTTCAATTATTAAAAGAGAACGGTTTGACACTCAATATTATCAGGCATTAAATAATATAAGTTTTGAGCTGAATGAAGGAGACAGGCTGGGTATTATAGGTAAAAACGGAGCGGGCAAATCCACCTTACTGAAAATTATAGGCGGTATAATTAAACCGTCGTCAGGGAAAATATTACTGAAAGGCACCTCAACAGCACTTTTAGAGGCTTCCAGTATTTTGTATGAAGACCTTAATGGCATTGACAACATATTCATAGTCGGAAGACTGCTTGGTATTACCAAAAAAGAAATCAAACGACAAATAGATGAAATTGTCAAATTCAGTGAAGTCGGCACCTATATCAATCAGCCTGTAAAATATTTTTCATCAGGAATGAAACTCAGGCTGCTGATAAGCATTTATAAACATCTGCAACCAGATATCCTGCTGATGGATGAAGTGCTTTCTGCCGGAGACTTTGGCTTTCGTGAAAAGATTTTTGAGACATTTACCAATGACTTTTCCAGAATACCGGTCATGATTATTGTCAGTCATGAGATGGGTGATATTCTCGGTCTCTGTAATAAATGTCTCTATCTGAAAGATGGAGAGCCTATTATATTTGGAGACACCGGAGAGGTTTTAGAGAGATATAGCATGGAGCATATCGGCAGAATAAAAAAGAAAGAAATAAAAGAAAAAATAGAGATTATCACTGAGAAATCAATTCTACCTGTTATTAAAAAAACTTCAGAAGAAATAGTTTTGAGCTTCAGTATTACAGTACATGAAGATTTAGAAGAGTTTAAGCCGGTTTTTTATTTAAATAACTCCAAAGGTCCTGTATTAATGGATTCTTTTGTTTTCAGGAAAAATTATACTGATGGCATCCGCAAAGGGACATACCGAATATCGTGGACGATTCCGCCATTTTTATTAAATAAAGGAGATTTTTACACAAATTGTATCATAGAAACGACTCATCATGAGCTATTGGGAGACTTTTCTTTAGGGAAGTTTACTATTCATGCTGATGACTGGGAAAAAGACAAATTATGGAATAAATCCCCTAAATATCCATTGAGACCAAAGTTAGAGTGGAAGATTGAACCGGAGAATTGATTCTAAAGGCCTTTTATTTGACTACTTTTGAATAAATGAAAGTCTCAGAAATGTTTATGACAAAGCATGCAAGGTTACTTTATTTTCTTTTTCTAATAGCCTTACTTGAGATTACAGGCTGGTACCTGTTGTCAGTTTTTTCTAAAGGGGGAGATTTCATCAGTAACAGACATTACGATAAAATCAGGGGCATGTTGCTTGAAAATGCCAATGAGGAAACGATATCAAAATACATCTCAGTACCTTATCTATCCTATATCCCTAATCCGGGTTATGAAAACAATGGTTTTACACAGCATAATACTTCCGGTTACAGAGGTGAAGAAATACCGTTAAAGAGAAATTCTTCCTATCGAATACTCTGCCTTGGGGGTTCTACTACCTATGGTACAGGTGTTACAGATGCGAATGACACCTATCCTGCACAGCTTAAAACAATTTTAGAAGCAAGTGGAAAATTTCCACAAGGTGTCGAAGTCATAAATGCAGGTGTCGAAGCAGCAACATCTGCAGAAGAATTAAATTATTACAATTTTAAATTCAGCTATTATCAACCCGACTTAGTCATTTTGCACAGTGGCGGTAATGACGCGCTTGTTTTTAAAGATGATTCATTTTATCAACTGGATTACACAAATTTCAGAAAATTGAGATTTCATTTTGAACCGGCACCTCAGCTTGTGAAATTCTTAATGCATTCAAAGTTTTTCAGTTTTTTGTTGATACATTTTATTTATAATCCTATGTTATACAACTCAGACGATATGTTCAGCAATCAGGGAGTTGAGTCATTGAGAATTGCACACTGGACAGACAATGCAATTATAGAATCACAACATTTTAATCCGTTCTATCACAACCACAAACGATTAGTAGAAAATATTCTGATGAGTGGTTCTAAGGTTCTAAGTATGACCTTTGGATTTGACACACTGTTTTATCAAAAGCACGAAATGGAGAAAATCCAACAAGGTATCGAACAAAACAATCAACTGATTATACAGATTGCGGATGAGATGCATATTCCGCTGATTCCTTTTCAATATGCATCTGTTACTAATACAAAATACTGGGTGGACGATTGCCACCTCACTGTGGAGGGAGAAAGAGAAAAAGCTTTATTGGTATCAAAATATATTTTAAAAACTGAGGAATAATGATTTCGGACTTCGGATTGTATATTAAGAAATATCCAAAGATATCTTCCATTTTGCTTTCACTCTTTATTCCATTACTGGCAAAAGTATTTTTTGGGTTTTATTATGAAGATTACGAGACCTTCTTTACAGCGCTGCTCTCAAATGTGCTGACTCCCGGAATGATATATACTCATCTGTATTACATGATGCATCTCGGTGGGTTAGCTTCGCTTTATGCCCATATAGCTCACCTCTTCGGAAATTTTCCAATCCTGAGCGTAATAGAATATTGTTACATTTTTATCAGTACTACAGCCATATTCTATTTATTTATAAAGAAAACTCAATTCTTTAATCCTTTTACACTAGTCTTTTTAACAGCAGTATTTTTAGAATATTATATTTTATTAAACTCAACAAGGGTTTCTCTTTTATTGTTACTAACCTCCGGACTTTACTTCATTTATATTGTAAAAAACAAAAGCCCCTTTTTTTCCCGATATACTCTCATTTTTCTATTTTTTTGGACATTGGGAATCTTTACCCGGGTAGAAACTGCGGGAGTCATTCTATGTCTGATTGCTGGAGTTTTTCTAATTTTAGTACATGTTGATTATAAATGGAAACTACACATAAAGTATTATTTTCTCTTGTCTTTCAGTGCTGTTTCCTTCCTTGTAATAAGTAATTACATTCATACTCAGTTAGAAAAAAGTAACGAGTTTTATTTACAAATTGAACCGGAATGTGAAATAGAAATTATGTTTAAACAGAATGTAATCCCTATCTCGGAAATGCAGAGCTCGGTTGATTCGATGCGATATCAGGCAGTAATAAAAGGACTTTGGGGTGATGCCAAAACTAATGATGCAGAATTCTTAAAATCTTTAATTCAAAAAAATCAAAAAGGAGCTTTTTTTTATCTGAAGGAAAAAAGTGAATATTTCAACTTATTAAAGGCTTTTCTCACAACTTATCAATTTTACCTTCTTGCTTTTTTGTTATTGATAATTTATTCCCTTTTCATCAGGACACAGTTAAAAAGAAGTTTTAAAATTTGGTTACTTGTATATCAGGCATTGTCCCTGCTTTTGATAATTACAATTGCCGTACAGTTTAAATTTACCGATAGAGTTACCGTTCCATTACTCACAGGTTGTATGATGTATCATTTTTTTGTAATTAATTTATATAAATCCGGTGAAGAGAAAAGTGTAATTGCACCTTTTTCATTTTTTGTATTGTTTTTTGCTCTAATCACTAAACATTGCACCGAAATATCAAAAACGCATAAAATTAAACTCGAACAAAGCAGAAGTTTAATTTTAAATAATCCGCAAATTGAGCATGCGCAAACTCTTGTACTGTCTAAAACATATACAGAAAGGATTTTAAAGACATACCGCCCTTTACAAAAGATGGATTTATTTCAGAATAAGAAAATCTTTATCGTAGAAAATCTCGCCTTCAACACGATTCAGCCTTATAAGACTTATCTCACACAAGAATTAAACTGTGACCCGGAAGATTACACCTCACTTTTGTCGGCTATAGAAAAATATGACCCGGAAGCTCTGTATTTGTTTTCTGATGAGGAACGCGCTTTCTTAAAAAGATACATGAAAATAGTACATGGAATGAATTGGGACAAATGATAAGCATATCTGATTTCTGCAAAATACCACACACCGTTTTAAGGTATTGTGCAGTTACCTCGAAGCAATAACAGATATTTCTACATGGACATCTCTTGGAAGGCGGGATACTTCTACAGTTTCTCTCGCCGGAGGAATTTCATCAAAAAACTCTCCATAAATCTTATTCACTTTCGGGAAATCATTTATATCACTAAGAAAAATACTACTCTTGATGATATTGGAATAATCCATTCCTGCAGCTTTTAAGATTGCACCAATATTTTCCATCACCTGCTTTGTTTCCCTCTCAATATTATCAGTAATCAACGTTCCTGAAAAAGCATCTAATGCAATCTGACCGGAAACAAACAGCATATTATTCACATAAACACCCTGACTGTATGGCCCTATGGGCTCCGGTGCGTACTCAGTACGGATTATTCTTTTCGCCATTTTCTTCCTTTTTTCTGTAAATATTTTCTACGTACCACATCTCGTTTTTATAGATAATTTCCACCATTTGCTGTTTCGTTTCTTCATCATACTTTGAAAACAGTTCATATCCTTTATAAAGTAATCCTCTCCCCAACTTTATTCCTTCCACATCTTTTTGCTGATAGATATGCGGTTTGTGCTGCATCGTCTCAATCACACTATCCAGTATGGCAATTGTTTTGGTCAGAAGAGGAGTATTCACCATCGCGGCAAACAGAGACTTTACATCTTCAATAAATTGCTCGACTTCTCTCCTTTCAAGCTGGTAGTAACACTCTTCGTATTCCTGATCAGAAATGGGTGGCGTTATTCCGTTTTTATTGGCAATAACGGCCATGTTTTTTTCAAAATTCTTGGCTCCAATAAATGAATCCAAAGAGGCCAGTCCGGCTTTGAATGCCTGAAAAAAATGTTTCCCGAATTTAAACACTGCAGAAGCCATATTCCCAAACAAACCCCACACCTTTTTGGGTTGTCGAATATATCCGGCTAAATCTCCAAAGGCTTCTTCCAACTTCTGACGTTCCTCATATTCAGGATATATCGTTTCCAAGAAATAGGCTTCCACATCCTTTATTACATCCGGAGTAATAGACGGCGGTAAGTCAAATCTTTCTCTCAGACTTTCAAATACGTAGCGTTTGGCTACCATTTCTCTGAATTTTTCTACAATATGACGCTCTTCCGTTAGTTGGTCCATATCGTTTTTGAGTTTGCTGAATTAAATATGATACTAACCAAAAGCCATATATTCATAACGGAATTTATCCGAAAAATGATTATTGTGCTTTAATCTTATCACGAATAATATTTTCTACTTCTTCGGCAAATTCAGGATTGTCAATCAAGAACTGTTTGGCCGTTTCTCTCCCCTGACCCAACTTTTGATCATTATAACTGAACCAAGTTCCGCTCTTTTTGAATACTCCCAAATCCGTTCCCATATCTATGAGTTCACCTACTTTGGAAATACCCTGTCCGTATATTATATCAAACTCAACTTTTCTGAAAGGAGGAGCCAATTTATTTTTAACCACTTTTACTCTGGTCTGATTTCCAACTATATTGTTGTCTTTGTCCTTTATTTGTCCGATTCTTCTGATATCCAGACGGACAGAAGCGTAAAATTTAAGTGCGTTACCGCCGGTAGTAGTTTCAGGATTGCCAAAAACTACCCCAATCTTATCCCGCAACTGGTTGATAAAAATGCAGGTACAATTCGTTTTGTTGATAGCACCTGTCAGTTTGCGCATTGCCTGAGACATCAATCTGGCCTGAAGACCCATTTTCGAATCTCCCATTTCACCCTCTAACTCTCCTCTCGGAACTAAAGCTGCCACGGAATCAATTACCACAATATCTACCGCTCCTGATCGGATAAGATGTTCTGCAATATCTAATGCCTGCTCACCGTCGTCGGGTTGAGAAATCAGCAGACTATCTACATCCACACCCAATGCCTCCGCATAAGTCTTATCAAAAGCATGTTCGGCATCAATCATTGCCGCTATACCGCCTTTTTTCTGAGCTTCTGCGATGGCATGTATCGCCAAAGTAGTTTTCCCGGATGCTTCAGGTCCGTATATTTCAATTATCCTACCTCTTGGTATCCCTCCAATACCCAACGCCAAATCTAATCCGAGTGAGCCAGTTGAAATGGTGTCAGATTCTACAACTGATGAATCGCCTAATTTCATCACAGCGCCTTTTCCGTATAATTTATCCAACTTATCCATCGTCAGTTGAAGTGCTTTGAGCTTATCTTCTTTATTTGCAGCCATATTTTATTTTAATAAGTTTGTTAATATATTAGTTTTTATCCTACCTTCACATATTTATTTTGGAAAGAAAGCCAAAGTAAACAGGTAAAGTTAGCCAAAAGGTAATTAAATGTATATAAACTATTAAATTTACATGCTTTATATAAACTCCGCTTTTTTGAAAAGGTTCTGAGGTGATGAAAAATAGAAAAACCAACCTGTATGTTTTTATTCATTCTGTGGGGGATATATTTTTCCTGCTGTTAAGCTATTTGTCTGCAATCTACTTATCAACCGGGAACTTCTATTACCTTTTAGACAATAAGTACCAGCAGCTTTTTGTCTATTTAAACCTTATTTACCTGCTGTCTGCAAAATTAAGCGGTATGTTTGGCATGTACCGCAATACAAGATTTGCAACCACTTTACTGATTCAGCTCAAACTGTTCTTTTTTCAGGTAGTCCTTGTCTTTTCTTATATCGTAGTTTTCAAAGACTTCAACAATACATTTAAACTGTCCCGGGAAGTGTTGCTGTACACTTACATAGGGATGTTTGTTCTTTCCACAACTTGGCGATTTGGATTTATAAAGATAGTTCGGTTTTACCGATCAAAGGGCTACAATAACAGAAGAGCTATTATCATAGGAGCCGGCACGACAGGACAGGCATTCAAGAAAATGCTGGACAACAAAATAGAATACGGATTAAATTTTCTCGGTTTCTTTGACGATGAACCGGAACGATTCCCGGAAGTACAGAATTTAATAGCCGGTAATGTCCATGACAGCAAAAAATTTGCAGTAGAACATCACGTGGATGAAATATTCTGCGCACTTCCTTACAAGCAGGAAGAAAAAATAAAAGACTTAATATCCTTTGCAGATAAGCAGCTTATCAGGATGAAAATTGTCCCTGACTTCAGTCATTTTCTCACCAACCAATTGCACAAGGTAGAAATTGATTATTACGGCACATATCCGGTCATGATGATGCGGAAAGAGCCACTGGAAAACTTTCTGAACAGGTTAGTGAAAAGAGCTTTTGACTTCATATTTACATTACTCGTTTTTGTGACTGTCCTTTGGTGGCTGATCCCTTTAATTTCTTTGCTGATTAAACTGACTTCTAAAGGACCGGTATTTTTCATTCAGGAAAGAACCGGTATTAAAAACAAGCCTTTTGAGGTGTATAAATTTCGTACTATGTACGTCAATGATAAGGCAGATGTGCTGCAGGCCACTAAAAATGATTCTCGTATTACGCCACTGGGGTCTTTTCTGAGAAAAACCAATCTCGATGAAATACCTCAATTCATCAATGTACTTTTGGGGCAGATGTCGATAATAGGACCAAGACCTCACATGCTAAAGCACACAGAAGAGTATTCCAAGATAATAGATAAGTTTATGGTACGCCACTTTATCAAGCCGGGCATTACAGGCTGGGCTCAGGTGAATGGTTTCAGAGGGGAAACAAAAGATCCGAAAGATATGGAAGACCGAGTACGCGCCGATATTTGGTATCTGGAAAACTGGAGTTTTTTATTGGATATTCGGATAATTTTTTTGACTATTTTCAATATGATTCGTGGACAGGAAAAAGCTTATTAACCTCATAATTTTAATGCTGGCATTTTGTTCCGCTCAGCAATTAATTGCCCAACAGCTAAACTTACCTGTAAACAGAACACACAGGCTGAATTATGAAAAATATTTGTACAAGACTGATAAAAACAAGCCTTTTCATACTTCGGTCAAGCCTTATATAGAGTCCGAGGTTTATGAATTTGTGTTTCCTGATACGACATACGGGCTTCAAAAGAAAAGTCCGACAAACGGGTTTAAGAAGGCCATTAATCTAATCGGATATGAGGACTGGATAAGATTTGATGAAAGTGGTTTTATAAAGCCTGTAGAAATCATTGAGGAAGATGGTGATACCATAGTAATCAATCGTACCGAAACCTCATACCACAAGAGAAAATTTTACATTGCTGCCAATCCTGTCTTGCATTTTGCATTTGGTAAAGGGAATGCTGAAAATAAATATTCGTATAACCTGAGAGGTGTAGAGATTAAAGCAAATATCGGAAGCAAAGTATCCGTTTATACTGCTTTCTTGGAAACTCAGGCAGTTTTTCCGCAGTATATTCGTCCATTTATTTTAAGAACGAGAACCGCACCCGGACAGGGAAAAGTTCGAAACTTCAAAGAAAACGGCTTTGATTTTTCACAGGCAATAGGTTATATACACTTTGCCCCAAACCGGTATTTTAATGTAGAATTGGGTCATGGCAAGCATTTTATTGGTGATGGGTATCGTTCCTTATTGTTGAGTGATAACTCATTTTCATATCCCTACATCAAATTTTCGACACAGTTTTGGCGATTGAAATATGTAAATATTTATACGGAACTTCTCAATGATATCCGCACAGAAACTGACTTTACGTTGGGCTTTCCTAAAAAGTTAGCCAACTTTAATTATCTGAGTTTTGCCGCTGCACCTTGGCTGTCTCTCGGAATTTTTGAGGGTCTGATATGGAGAAGTACCACTTGGGACGGAAAGAAAAAATTTGATGCCAATTATTTAAATCCAATCATTGGTATTCGGGCGTTGCAAAAAAATCTGGATGCAAATAAACTGTACGGTTTTAATGCCAGCATCAACCTGCCTAAACATATCGTGCTGTACGGACAAATTATGGTGAATGAATTTTCCGGAGATCTGAGGTCAGTAGATAATCGTACAGGTCTGCAGGCAGGTGCCAAATATTATGATGCCTTCGGAGTGAAAAATTTAAACCTCCAGGCAGAGTATAATATTGTCCGTCCATACAGTTATCAAAATGCGACTGACTCCGTTTTGCATTACTCTCATTACAATCAGGCATTGGCTCATCCTATGGGAGCAGGATTTGATGAGTTTTTGTTTTTGGCAGATTACAGATATAAAAGATTTGTTGCCGGACTCAAAGTGAATGGAGGGAGAAGTTCCGTGGACGGTACTGAATTAAATGTGGGGACAGACATTATGCTTTCAAAAGATGAGGCGGCTTATTTGGACAAAGTAACTATCGGACAAGGGCTTTTGGCCTATAAAGTATTAAATGGAGAATTTTCGTTTGGCTATATTTTAAATCCAAAAATAAATATGTTGCTCGAAGCAAAAATTCAGATAAGAAAATACAGTACAGATATCAATCTTCCTAATTCTTTAGACACAAAATTGTTCAGTATAGGACTCAATACCAGACTATTTAATCATTATTATGATGTCCCAATTCATTTCTGACAGAAGAATACTTTAAAGAAAGTGTTACTTTTGTTGACAGAATTATTATCAGGAAAAAAACAATTATGCAGAAAATATATATTCCTCTTTTATTAATCATAACATTATCTCATACTCTGACTGCTCAGGAAACAGTTTTGGAGACATCAGATGATTTTATAGAGTTTAAGAAAAGCATCAACAAATCTTCAGACAGGTTAGTAGTAGAATTGTCTTATGATATGCTTTTAAATCTTCCGGACAGTATTAAGACTAAGGGCTTTTCAAGAGGAGCTAATGTCTATTTTACTTATGACGTTGTGTTGGGTCATTCAAGATTCAGTATTGCTCCCGGAATAGGAGTCGGGAACAATAATTATTTCATGAAATACCATATTAGCTCTGACTCTCTGGGTACACATTTCAATTCATTTGAGGAGGGAATAAAAGTAAAGAAGTCTAAGATTGCCTTATCCTATATTGATATTCCGGTAGAACTCAGATATCGGTCGCCTCTTAATAAAAAAGGTACTTCGTGGAAGTTGGCTGCCGGCTTCAAAGTGGGATATATGGTGCAAAATAAATGGAAGTACAAAGGAGATGATTTTGGGAATGGAGAAAAGTTTAAGAAATATAATATCGAACATCTCAACAAATTCAGATACGGAGTTATGCTGAGAGGCGGATACGGTATTTGGAACTTATTTGCATATTATTCGCTGTCAGAAGTGTTTAACGACAAAGGTCCAAAAATGACTCCTTTCTCAATCGGATTCGCTATTAACGGATTATAAAGATTTCTGAAAACACATCTAATATTTCTGAAAACAATTTCAGAAATTAGTTTTTCTTTTCTTAAATATCAAATTTACAATAAATTAAGACCTGTAAATAAACTTTCAATAGCTTAAAAGCTTTATTTTTATGGGTTTGCTTAAATCGAAAAGGCTAAATAATGAGTGACAGGATATACATTTTTGACACCACACTGAGAGATGGAGAACAGGTTCCGGGTTGTCAATTAAATACGGTGGAGAAAATTGAAGTCGGACTGGCTTTAGAGGAATTGGGTGTAGATATTCTCGAAGCCGGATTTCCAATTTCAAGTCCCGGAGATTTTAACTCAGTTGTTGAGGTTTCAAAAGTTGTCCGCAAACCTGTTATCTGTGCCCTGACCCGTGCAGTTCAAAAAGATATTGAATGCGCAGCGGATGCTCTGAAATTTGCGGAAAGAGCAAGAATCCATACCGGAATCGGAAGTTCTGATATTCATATTGTCAATAAACTCAGAACCACGAGAGAAGACATATTGGAAAGAGCTGCCTGGGCAGCAAAATTTGCCAGAAACATTGTGGATGATGTAGAGTTTTTCTGTGAAGATGCCGGAAGAGCAGATTTGGCATTTCTCGCAAAAATGGTCGAAACAGTTATTGCCAGCGGAGCTACTGTAGTCAATATTCCGGATACTACCGGATACTGCCTGCCTGAGCAGTATTATGAAAAAATCAGCTATCTGATGAATAATGTGCCTAATATTGACAAGGCAATTCTATCTGTACACTGTCATAATGATTTGGGACTTGCCACAGCCAATTCAATCGCCGGACTCAGAGCCGGAGCCAGACAGGCAGAAGTCACTGTAAACGGTATCGGAGAGCGTGCCGGGAACACTTCTTTGGAAGAAGTAGCCATGGTATTGCGTTCACACAAAGAAACTCTTAAACTCCATACCAATATCAATATTAAAAGAATATACCCAACCAGCAGGCTGATTACACGTCTGATGAAAATGCCGGTTCAGCCTAATAAAGCAATTGTTGGAAGAAATGCCTTTTCACATTCTTCCGGAATTCATCAGGACGGAGTATTAAAAAATCGGGAAAACTATGAGATTATTGACCCTCAGGATGTAGGAATACCTAAATCTCTGATTGTACTGACTGCAAGAAGCGGACGCGCCGCACTGAAATACAGACTTGAGCAAATCGGTTTTCCTTTGCCACAGGAAGAGTTGGACGTTATTTATACCAAGTTTCTGGAAATGGCTGACAAGAAAAAGGAAGTTTATGACGAAGATTTGCTAGACTTGCTGGGACACAGCAAAGACAATACTATGTACCGACTTCATTCTCTGGATGTACACAGCAAAATAGATTCAGGTTCCCGGGCAATTGTAACTTTGGTAAAAGACAAAGAAGAATTCAAAGCAGAAGCTGATGGAAACGGTCCTGTGGATGCAGCATTTAAAGCAATTGACAGCATCGTACAAAAACAAATTAAACTCGAAGAATATCTTGTACAGGCCATTACCGGAGGGAGTGATGATGTGGGTAAAGTACATATTCAGATTTCAAGAGACGGAGCATTTTTCTACGGTTTTGGCACAGATACCGATATTGTATTAGCATCAGTAAAAGCTTATTTAGACGCACTTAATAAACTTTAATTTTTATAGTTAAAAATCTGCAGCTTCTCTTTTTTGCAAAGAATTGTTGCGGTTTTTAAAAATCCTTAATTTATGGGAAAGACATTATTTGAAAAGGTGTGGGACAGTCATGTGGTAGAATCCATTCCGGACGGCCCGCAAGTCATTTACATCGATAAACATTTTATTCACGAAGTCACTACTCCTCAGGCTTTTGCAGGATTAAGGAAAAGAGGAATTCCGGTTTTCAGACCTGAAAGCACTGTAGCTACGGTAGATCATAATATTCCGACTATAAACCAGCATTTGCCCATTAAGGAAGCTCTGTCAAGGCATCAGGTAGAAACTCTTATCAAAAACTGCGAAGATTTTGGAATAGAGTTATACGGATTGGGACACCCGTTTCAGGGAATCGTACACGTGATAGGTCCGCAGCTGGGGATTACTCAGCCGGGCGTAACTATTGTATGCGGTGACAGCCACACATCTACTCACGGAGCATTCGGTGCAGTGGCTTTTGGTATCGGTACATCCGAAGTAGAGCAGGTTCTTGCGACTCAGTCTATTCTGCAGTCCAAACCAAAAAAAATGCGAATCAACATAGAGGGTAAATTGAGAAAAGGTGTCGTATCAAAAGATATTATTCTCTATATCATTTCCAAGATTACCGCGAGTGGAGGTACCGGTCATTTCGTAGAGTTTGCGGGATCCACAATACGCAATTTGTCTATGGAAGCCAGAATGTCCATCTGTAATATGAGTATTGAGATGGGCGCGCGGGGCGGAATGATTGCTCCGGATGAAACTACTTTCGAATATAT
Organism: uncultured Chitinophagales bacterium; assembly: GCA_964653095.1. Classification (GTDB taxonomy): domain Bacteria; phylum Bacteroidota; class Bacteroidia; order Chitinophagales; family JADIYW01; genus JAMLHH01. Next base: position 49,867 of record CAZZEH010000020.1, on the reverse strand, counting down.
CAAAGGCAGAGAGTTTGCACCGAAAGGAGAGGATTTTGAAAAGGCAAAAGAATACTGGAAATCATTATACACCGATGAAGATGCGGTTTTTGACTTAGAATACACTTTTGATGCCGATGATATTGCTCCTATGGTGACATACGGAACCAATCCGGGAATGGGTATAAAAGTAGATGGAACCATACCGGATGAGAACGATGCAGGTCTTGAAAAGTCATTGGCATACATGGGGTACAAAAAAGGTGAGCCCATGTTGGGAAAACCTATTGATTATGTATTCATGGGAAGTTGTACAAACTCACGTATGGAAGACCTAAGGATGTTTGCAAGCCTTATAAAAGGGAAGAAAAAAGCGGATAATGTGACGGTATGGATTGTGCCGGGTTCTAAACAGGTGGAAATGCAGGCCAGAGCGGAGGGAATAGATAAAATCCTCCGTGATGCGGGCATGGCGCTTCGAGAGTCAGGTTGCTCTGCATGTTTGGGAATGAATGAAGATAAAGTTCCGGCAGGGAAATATTGTATATCCACTTCCAACAGAAACTTTGAAGGTCGTCAGGGACCGGGAGCAAGAACAATTCTGGCAAGTCCTCTGACGGCAGCAGCAGCAGCTATTACCGGTAAGATTACAGATGTCAGAGAGCTAATGGATTAAATGAATTAAACAAAAAAGATAAAAATGGAAAAGTTTGACTATTTAAAAACCACAGCCGTACCGCTTCCTGTTGAAGACATTGACACGGATCAAATTATTCCTGCAAGATTTTTGAAAGCCACTACAAGAGACGGATTTGGTAAAAATCTGTTCCGGGACTGGAGATATAATTCAGACAATACTCCGAAAGAAAGTTTTGTACTGAACAACAGTAAATTCTCCGGTAAGGTATTAATCGCAGGAAGAAACTTTGGTTGTGGGAGCAGCAGAGAGCATGCCGCTTGGGCATTGACCGATTATGGTTTTAGGGTTGTTATTTCCAGCTTTTTTGCAGATATTTTTAGGAATAATGCACTCAACAACGGACTTTTGCCGTTAATAGTGGAAGACGATTTACTGAAGAAAATTTTAGCTCAGGTCGAAGCACATCCCGAAACAGAAATTATAGTAGATTTAGAAAATGAAACTTTAGAAATTCCCGATATGGGAGTAAAGCAAACTTTTGAGATTAATCCATATAAAAAGAATTGCCTGATTAACGGCTATGACGACATCGATTATCTTTTAAGCATACGGGACAGAATCGCTGCTTTTGAAAAAGCAAGAATAAATTAAATTTTCCTCAGGAATATATACATTCAAGAAGGCTGTTCAATTATCGACAGCCTTTTTTGATTTTAAAACTCAAGGTCACATATAGCGGGCTTAAGGCATTTTCAGTATATTGTCATTCTACACTGCAGCCGCTATGAATGGTAAAATATTTTTTTTGCTGGGACTGTCGTTAACACTTTATCTCAGAACTTCAGGGCAGGGGTTTCACGTAAATCATTTTAATGCTGAAATACACGTGCATGCAGACGGAACATTAGATGTTTCTGAAAAATATGATATAAATTTCTTTGAGTCCAAGCACGGTATTATCAGAGAAATTGTGACTAAATACAATTTTCAGGATGAAGCTCAACACACAGAAAAACGAACTCTGAAAATCGATCGAATAAAAGTACTTAATCATAAGTTTTCTGTTTCTCCGGCATTCATGCAAACACTTAACGGCTATGAAAAAATAAAAATCGGAGACCCTAAGCAATTAGTCAGCGGCGACCAAAGCTATCACATTCAGTATCGTGTCCGCAATGCAATGATAAGCAACGACAGCATTGTACAATTTTACTGGAATATAAAAGCTTCGGAATGGCAGGCAGTTTTCAAACAAATCAATTTCAGAGTTATTCTTCCCGACGGAGCAGAACTTTCATCTGACAACTGCTTTACCTATTCCGGATTTTCCGGCATTACAAAACCGACAGAAGAATTCATTTTTCAGTATAAAAACGGTATTTATTCCGGCTCCAGCCTTCCGGGGTGGTCTTCCAAACGTGGAGAAAATGTCACAGTTCTGATTAAACTCCCTGCAGATTTGTTTGCCATAACTCCTCCCTCTTTAATAGAACCAAAAGATTTTATATGGATTTTTCTGTTACTTTTTACAACAGCTGCTTTCTTTCTGACATGGCTGAGATTCGGAAAGGACGATTCGGTTATTTCTCTAACTTCTTATTTTCCGCCTGATGGTGTTGACCCGGCAATGGCCGGATACCTTATCAACGAAAGAGAAGATGCCTCTGACTTGGTTGCATTGATTCCGAAATGGGGGTACGACGGTCTGATAGAAGTTGAGGAAATTCCCAAAAAAGGCTTTTTTAGCCGGGCAGATACTAAGTTAACTAAGCTCGGAGAACTCCCTAAAGATGCCCCCGCGTATGAACGAATTTTATTCAACGGACTGTTTGCGGAGAAGAAAAAGACATTGTATCTCCTGAAAAATATTTTCGACAGTGATGGCAATGAAACAAAAGATTCTGTTCTCATAAGCAGCCTGAAAGACAGCTTTTACAAAACGATGGCAGAGGCTAAAACTGAACTAAGAAAAAGTGCTAAAAAATATTATGAGCCTTCGGGAGAGAAAGCAAAACTCTGGTCTTTTACTTTTTCTGTCTTATCGCTCTTCGTCCTGACTCCACTATTGCTATTCTTTTTTGGCTTTATAGCTGCCGGAGTTTCTGCAGCAGTATCTGTTTTTTTAATGGCTATGAGCTTTTTCATGCGAAAGAAAAATAAAATCGGAACACGGGCTTCTTCCGAACTGAAAGGTTTCAGACAGTTCATTAAGCTCGCAAAAACCAATCAAATCAGACACCTGTTAGATGAAGATCCAGGATACTTTGAAAAAACCATGAGTTATGCTCTTGCTTTTGGTCTGTTAAAAAATTGGGCTTCAAAATTTGATAAATTAAATATTCCTCCTCCAAACTGGTACAGTAATCCGGGATTGTCGGGAACAAATTTTAACGGCACCCTCAATCAATTTGCAAAATCCTTTACCGGCAGTATGTCCAAAACGCAATCAAACATGGTCAGTGCACCTTCCAACAGCAAGTCCGGAAACTTTGGCGGAGGTTCTTCCGGCGGGGGCTTTGGCGGGGGCGGAGGCAGCAGTTGGTAACTATACTGAGTTTGTTAAATAACATTCGTGTCTTGGCAATAATTAATACATGGAATAAAGGATATATCTGTGGAAGTTATATTTTAGCACATTAGGGATTATTCATGTACACATTAATATTTTATAGTTCACTATGCTCGAATTAAACATCTTTACTTCTGTTTTATTAGTTGTAATATTTTTAATTCTTTTTTTCAGAAAAGACAATTCACTTCCAAATAAAATTTTGGCACTGACACTGCTTGTACCCGGCTTCAATTTTATCAACAACATTTTTATACTGAATGAGCTGATTTATATTTTCCCATGGAGTTACTTTTTCGTGCAAATCACGGGTACTTTATTTGCTCCGTTCAGTTACTATTATATCCTCCTGATGACCGGACAGCGCAAGTCAAGAGCATTTCCTTGGTTAAGCGGCTTTACAGGTCTGATAATTCTGTACGGACTATACATTACAATTCAGTTTTTATTCATGAATGCAGGTGATCGTTCCGCATACATGACCGGAGTAATGAAGGGACCATATCCGGCAGATATGATTATTTATTCTGCCATACTGTTTACACATCAGTTAATCTATCTCACCGCAAATATTTTTCAGGTTCTGAGATACAGAAAAAATATGATGGGGCAATACTCCAACTTGTCTCCTGCCAAACTAAATTATTTATTTTACTTCGTGATTTTACTATGGTCGCTAACTTTTCTGACAGTTATTCTGTATGCAACGATTGAGACCGTTTATGTGGAATATATCGGGCTCCCGGTAGTCATGGTTACAATATTTATTTTCATTCTTTATTACGCTTTCAACCAAAATGCTGTTTTTAACAAAGAAGAATACGAACATTTTCTCGAAGTCGTAAGACCGGCAATTAAAGAAGAAAATATAGGAGAAAATGAGCTGTCTCAAGAACCTATGTTCCACAAAATCCTGGAAGTGATTGAGGTAAAAAAGCTTTACAAAAACCCCGATCTGACATTGGAAATATTGTCCGGAGAATTGGATACCCCGGCATATAAACTCACCTACTGCATCAAAAGAAACGAATTTACATTTTATGAGCTGATGAGAAAGCTGAGAGTAGAAAAAGCCCGGGAGCTGCTGACAGATGAAAACTGCCCGTTTACTATTGAAGCAATCGCGTATGAAGTGGGGTTTAGCAGCAGAGCCTCGTTTTACAGAGCTTTCAAAAAATATGAAGGAACTGATCCTTCCTCGTTAACTAAACAGTTTTAATCATCAAACTGGCTCTAAATTTTATGTTTTGAGGACAAAAGCTTGTTTCATTTCCTGAAAATGATACAAATTCACGTTTGAGTAAAGGAACTTACAATATATGTTTGCTTTGCACAATCCTTCGTAATTCAAGCCCGCTAAAAAGAAGAACTGAAATAGGTGTAGATTTTTAAAAGGCTCCCACTACGAAAAACTTTTAGTGTGTTGCGATAAAATGCTTCTTTCGGGAAGCATTTTTTATACCGTTTGGACAAACAATATAGACCAATTTCGATTTTATCTCATTGTTCTATTTGTTTGTAACCACGGCATAATACCAAAATAAAGTTTCGCTTTATCGGTCTGTTTTTAATTTCAAATTGGTATTATATCTCTGATGCTGATTTTTTTGAATAACTTTAAGTTTTAAACTTATACATTATGGGGAGTCCTCTTTTACTTGCAGTCATAATACTTTTAGTCGCAGTATTTTTTGCGATAACCGTTTTTAACCGATTTGTAAAAAATCGTAACGTGGTAAAAGATGCCTGGAGCAATATAGACGTCGCTCTGAAAAAGAGACACGATCTGATTCCAAATTTGGTGAATACTGTCAAAGGATATGCGGCTCACGAAAAAGAAACATTGGAACGGGTCATACAGGCAAGAAATTCTGCAATGTCCGCTACTTCGGGTGATATAAATTCACAAATACAGGCAGAGAATCAGTTACAGCATGCTCTCCGAAGTATTTTTGCTCTCGCAGAAGCTTATCCCAATCTGAAAGCAGATACCTCTTTTTTGAATTTGCAAAATCAGTTGACACAAATTGAAGAACTGCTGGAACGTGCCAGACGGTATTACAACAGTTCGGTTCGGGAAAACAACACTTATGGTGAAAGTTTTCCGGGTGTCCTGTTCGCCGGACTTTTCGGGTACAAACACTTTGATTTTTTTGAAGTAGATACCTCAGACAGAGAAAATATACAGGTGGACTTTTCTTAAATACGTTTACCCCTGAAAGCTATATTTCAAGAAAACCTTTGTCTGTTACAGACTGTTTATGACCTGCTTCAATTTTTCCCGGACTTCAGTTGCAATATCGCCTAATTGACTGTTTTCAATGGCTTGCATGGAAGCAATCGGGTCAACCGCAGATACCTCAATATTCCCATCCTCATCTTCCTGCATGATTACATTGCATGGTAACATGGTACCAATATGTTTTTCGGCAGTTAATGCTTTATATGCAAATCCCGGATTGCAGGCACCCAAAATTGTATATGGTTTTAAATCTACTCCCAATTTGTTTTTGAGAGTCCCTTTTACATCTATTTCGGTCAGAATTCCAAAACCTTCTTCTTTCAGTGCAGCAGTGACTTTATCTCTTGCGCTTTGCCAGTCGGTTTTCAGTGTTTTTGAAAAATAATACGACATAATTAAATCTGTTTTGTTAATGGATAGCAGTAAAGTTACATACTGCATACCGGTTTGAAAGTTACTTTTGTTACTTAATGCAGTTAAAAAGCTTTTGTTTAATGAAAAACCTCCACGCAGGATTTCCCTGCATCCTCAAAAAGTGCTTTGTGGTCTGATATTTGAAAAACGGATGTAAATAGATAAGGTAAAATCCTGCTATCCGAACGAATAAAGAAAACAAACAGCTGCTCATACAAATTCATAATTCGCAAGCCCGACTGGTCGCATTTGAAGTGTAATAGGGATATGGAAACTATATAGTTTAAATGCGGAATATTTTCCGATTCAAACAGCTAAAATAACAACTTAATGTTTTTCTGGTTGCTGTAAGTTTTTCCGAGATAATTTTCGCGGTTTTGGAATATTTCCTGAGTAAAAGGTAAGTCTTTTAATCGGCTAACGGTCTGTATAAATTGTTCTTCATTTGAGGCCGTGTACAGTCCGCAGTCTTCCTGAGTATAAGGACAAATATCCGGATTGGCGATAACAAACCGGGCTGTAAAAAGTGCATTAATCCACTTAATTTTCATACCGGTTGGCTGTCGGTTAGGCAACAGATGAATTTGCGCTTCTCTCATGAGTTCTTTCATTCGCATTTCGGAAGGATTGGGCTCCAATATGACATGCGGATAGGCATTTGCGGCCAGCTCAATTTTTTTGTCGGGATTTTTACCGGCAATAATCAGCGGGAAGGTTAGGTTTGGAAAAACTTTTTCTATCAGCCAGAGGGCAGCCTGCTCATTTTCATTGACAGAGAGGTTGGCGTGAAAAAGGGCATATTCTCCTTTCCCAAAACTAATGTCGGGGTGAGCCTCTTTGTGAAAAGGCGGCACATCTGTTACCCGAGTACTCGGATAAGCAGATTTCAGGTATTCGGTGTCCTGTTTGGAGATGGACAGTATTTTGCAGCCTTCAATAATTTTTTCATAGGATTTCAACCTTCTGGCTTCTTCCAAAAAATATTTTTTCTTCATATAAGAAGGTTCCAGTTCGGCCAAAAACAAGTAGTATTTCCACTCTATATTGTGCATTCGTATAGAAAATGGGATTCCGGCATTTTTTAAAAGTGGTATTAAAAAAGTAGTATGCAGTCCTTCCAAAATCACTTCGTATCCCGCTTTGATGACATTTTCAGCCAAAGTTTTATTGTATCTGCTTGATACGATATAAGGCCACCCCTGCAAAAACTTATAAGTATTACCTCTTTTGTAATAGTGTACAGAGGCACATATTTTTTCCAATTCTTTACTCGGCTGATGCTCATCATAAATATAGGTGTGTAAATGTACTTTGACCCCAGCTTTGTGAAGGGCTTCTATTTTGTAATACACATCAATGACTCCTCCGTAATTTGGCGGATATGGCGAAGCGAAAGCTACAATTTGAATCTCTTTGTTTTTATAGCTGCTCATAAATCTCTAAAAGATTTTTTTCTTCTGTTTCCCAATTCCATTTTTCTGCGGCCTTTTGGCACTGCTTTTTCAGGTGATTGTAATAATCCGAATCATTTAACAGTTTTTCCAAAGCACTTTTTAGTACAGTCTTGTCTAAGTTAGGAATTAATATGGCCACTTCAAACCGGCTGTTCATTTTATTGTATTCCGGGAAATCCATAGAGATTTGCGGGACTTCTGCCTGTACATAATCAAAAAATTTGTTGGCAAGCGAATAATAATAATTGAGTCCGAGATTCTGTAGCAGATTAACTCCTATGTAAGCATTTTGGGTATATCCTGCCAGTTCTTCGGGTGTGAGTTTTCCCAAAAATTGGACTTTGTCTTTCAAACTTAAAGTATGTACTTTTTGCCGAAGTTCTTTCTCTATGTCTCCACCGCCTGCAATGTATAAGGATACGTTTAAATCCGGCATGACATCAATCAGCTCTTCCAGTCCGCGGCCGGTATTTAGTGCGCCCTGATAGAGAATATATTTCTCTTTGACTTCTTTTTTGACCGAAATGCTTTTGGGCATGTTGCGAATCACGACAACGTTTTTTTGGTACCGTGCAGAAAATTCTTTGGCAATACTTTCGCTGACTGTATAAACCGCATCCATTTTAGGGACAAAGAAAGATTCCATTTTCAGCCAAAACTTATGCACTCTCGGGCGGTTGATAACTTCCGGCACATAAGGGAACCATTCATGGGCATCATACACTACTTTTTTGCCCTTCAAACGTGCAGCTATCCAACAGGGCAGTATGGTATCCAAATCGATTGCATTGAGAATATCTACTTTTTGAAACATCAGCCAAATGGTCAGACGTATATTGTATTCCATATAAAACAGAAAACCTTTGTTCCAAATACACTTCAGTCTTTTCTGGTGAAATTTATATTCCTGCAGAGGTTTTGAATTCGGCAAAATACGTCCCACCAAAGTCACTTCATGGCCGGCCTCACAGAGTGTGCGGCAGATTCTGTGCATTCTCTGATCGGTTGTCAAATCATTAATGACTGTACAAATAATTTTATATCCTGAGTTTAATGTATTCATGAGAGGAATCGGTGTAAACTAATTGCTTTTCATCTATCAGAATTCTGAGCATGTCAAGATACTGTTCTTCCAAAGAAGTTCCGAACTTGGAATAAAGTTCCTGAATCTGTATTCCGTCATTTCCGTAGGGTTGTATCATTTTAAACAATCTCTTACGAATCTCTTCCGGATTGGCATTGCGAAGCTGCTTTAATTTCAGACAATTATCACAGGTGCCGCATTTTTCCGCATTTTTTTCTCCAAAATAGGTTCTTATAAAAACTTGTCTGCAGATTTTCAGATTGGCTTCGGCATAGTCTGCCATGGCCTGAATTCTCTTTTTCATTTGACTTTTGGTAAAATGGATGAACTCAAAATCCAATCTTAAATAATCATCTCTCAACCGTTCTTCCAAGAAAAATATTCTCGGTTTGTCCGAACTTGGAATATAGGTAATTACCTTTTTTCGGGCGAGTTCTTTCAACATTCGGCTACTGTCTGCCGGAAGTAACATGGCTCTTCTTGCCAAATCTGATTCATTGATCGGTACGATATGATTCAGCACACCTTCATAAGTCCTGAGAATGGCTTTAATCAGTCCGTCGTATTTCAGATTGGCCACCTGAAATTTATACAGTTCCAGCCGGTCGTATTCAATTTTGATTTTTGGAGGCAGGTAAAAAGCTTCTCCGAGAGTCAGATATCCGGCTTTTTCCAATAGTTTCAGAGCATTAAAAACTTTTAAAGTTTCCCATTTATATTTTTTGCAGAAAAGGATGAGATTAAACTCAAAACTATGACCTTTCCCTCCTGACAAGGCGATGTTTAAATAATTGTACAACGCATTATAGACTAATTTTACAAACTGAAAATCCGGAAATTTCTCTTCCACCGCTTCCAACAGCTTCTTTTTGTCTTTCTCGTTGTACAGCAGGACGGCATAACTTCTTTTCCCGTCTCTTCCCGCCCTGCCGGCTTCCTGATAGTAGGCCTCTAAAGATTCCGGCACATCTGTATGGACGACTAACCGCACATCTGATTTGTCAATCCCCATTCCGAATGCATTGGTACAGCACATCACTCTGTGACGGCCAACAATCCACTCTTCCTGTCTTTTATTGCGTTCGGCCGTATTCAGACCTGCATGATAAAAAGTAGCAGATACAGCTCTTTCGTTTAAGAATTTGGCTATTTCTTCCGTCCGTTTTCTGTTGGAAGCATAGACGATTGTCGAACCGGGTACTTTATGAATAATCTCCAACAGCTTTTCCGGCTTAGATTCATGAGTCCGCACCACAAATGAGATATTGGGTCTTTCGAAAGAAGAAGAAAACATCCGAACATCCTTTCCAAGCTCTAAAGATTGTATGATATCTTTTTGGACTTCCGGAGTAGCACTTGCGGTCAATGCCATCACTTTAGCTTCCGGGAAAAAATCTCTTATTCTGGAAATATTTCTATAGCTTGGTCTGAAATCATGCCCCCATTGAGAGATACAGTGTGCTTCATCCACTGCAATCATAGAAACCGGGAGAGTTTTTAAAGCAGTTTCAAATCGCACAGACTCCAGCCTTTCCGGCGATACATAAAGAATTTTGGTATGACCGGACGCACAATTATTCAAAATCCGATCAATCTCATATCCGTTCATTCCCGAAAAAATAGCTTCTGCCCGCACACCTCTTTTTTTGAGTTGCTGTACCTGATCTTTCATGAGAGCAATCAACGGTGAAATGACCAAACACACTCCATCATGCAAAAGAGCCGGTACCTGATAACAAACAGACTTCCCGGCACCGGTGGGTAACAATGCCAACACATCATTTCCTTCGAGATGAGCGGTAATGATTTCATCCTGCGGGTATCTGAATTGCGGATAATTCCAGACTTCTTTCAATATGTCTAAAGGCGACTTCATGAACAGTACTAAGATAAATTATTCGCTTCAGTTTTTCAGATATTCCTAAACGGCATCTCTTTCCCGGGGAAATACCATAAAAATCTTTCAGGCTTAATTGGGGTTTGGAGGCTCCCAAAAATCTGTCACATCAGAATGATCTTACCGCTCGAAAGTATTCGTTTCCTTTCAGCAAACTGATACAGGAAGGTTCCGTTTTGTGACACTTCAAGTTGGATATGTCGTGTAAAATTTCCTTCCGGCAAGTACACAGGACGGGACAACACCAATTTTCCGCTCATGTCATAAATATTGAGAAGTACATTTTTGACTTCATTTAAATTTGAATGGATGTAAACCATTCTGTCTTTTTGTATCAGACTGGGATAAAGTTTGACTTCGGAAGAGTTTTCTGCATGGTCATTTCCGCAAATGTCCGAAAACATGATTTTACTGCAGTCCGCAGTTGGTTGTGCATGAATGGTTTCACTGGAAATTTCTTCGTAAGAGGTACACTGACCGCACATAACAGACTGCATAAATTCTATGGACTTGTCAAATACATCCTGCAAAACATGTGGAATTGTGGTCGGAGTATCAAGAGTGGAACCCAAATCATGTCCGAAACCACAATAGGTGTACAACCGATAACAGGTTCCTTTTTCTTTCAGAAGCGGAGTCAAAATTTCAGGTCCGTAATAATATCCCATATTTTGACAGCCTGCAAGATATTCTTCCCGATACGGTACGGCGTTATCACAGGTCCCGTGAAAAAAAGCAATGGGCGTATTGTATTCAGTTGAAATATCAGGAGAAACATTTGCACCGGCAAAACTCATAATGCCTGCCACTGCTGTACTGTAATTTTTATTCCCTTCAAATACCTCCAGTGGTCCCAAGCGTTTTTCACGCTCATCAGTCTGAGCAATCCATTGGTCTTCCAGCCTGGAACAGACTAAAGTAGCCCCGGAACTTCCCCCAAATAAAAATATACGGGAGGTGTCAAATCCTATAGTTTTTGCCTGATTTTTAAAATACTGAATTAAAGCTCTCTCATCCTGCATAGCTCGGTATTGTGCATCTAAATAATCTTTTTGACTTCCGCCACCGCACAGCCCTTTGTCTGAATCTTTCCAACCGATGCGGTAATCTGCACTTATCGCTACATATCCTCTCTGAGCAAAGTAAGTGGCTATGAGTTTCATTACCCCACTGTTTCGGTCACCTGCTTTAAACCCTCCGCCGTGATAAATTACCACTAACGGTCTTTGTGCCAGCCAGGAAGCCGGACGGTTTACATTCGCCTGATAAATATCAGCGTGTAGTTTGACTTCTTTCCCGCTGTAATCTTTTGCTGTACGGAATGATTGAGTGACCACACGGACATTTTCTGATATGGGTTTATTTCCAAAGTTTTCCTGAAGTTCGGGGCACAAACCAGACTGAGCTAACACTGGTACTAACAGCAGTAGAATAATTAGGAAAACGACTATCTTGGGTTTCAATACTGCCACAGCATTAAGGTAAGGAGAAATTATGTAAGGTCGAATATAATATCTTTATTTAGTCTAACATCTCACTTAATTCATCAAATCTTATTGCAGTGAAAACAACAAAAATGCTTTTCGGGTAATACAAATTTATTTTTCTAAGTAAAGAAGAGTCTAAGTATTCATGGTAGAAATCGTTAAATTTTTTATACAAAGCCTGTATATCCTCTATTAAAGAATCACTGTCAATGAGAAAACTAAAAAGCTCTTCTATATCTTTCGTACTTATATCATGATTTTCAATTTTTTCCAATTCCATTTGAAAATAACCACTCTGTACTTGTTTTTTGTTTAAAAACAGAACACTTTCATTAAAAAACGGCAATTTAAAATCGTCCCTATTTGTCGTTTTAAAAACTTTCAAACTGTCAGAGGATTCAATTTTTAAAAAGTTTCTTTCTTTGTCAAATACTTGGAGTAGGGGATTTACCATATATTGCAAAATAGTTTTCCTTTTTACTTCTTTGATATCTATGGTTTTGATATCTAAGGCAGGGTTTGTCAATTTGTTTCCTTCAAATAAGTATATCTTACTATTTTCATCATTAACTGTATAATTTATTTCCCCTTCTACAGAATATAAGCGAAATGGTATTTGCAGTTTTCCTTTTGAAGATTCACTTAATATAACTTTCAAGTTAACTCCTTCGGGATGATTGGTTAGGATAAGAGAAGAATTTCCCGGCAGCACGAATAAAGACTCCGGTAGGTTATACTCCAAGAAACTTACTGTATTATCAATATTGTCCTATGTTGTTTTATAAAAGTTAGCGAACTCTTTTGCTATTTCTCCCACTAAAGACAAATTTGGTTTTAAAGAAAAGACCTTGTTTTTTTGAGGATGTGAAATCCAATGCGGATTTTTCTCCAATTCACTTACAGATGCAATTTCATTTCTATCATTTAAATAATATACTCCTTCATCCGGATCATACATTTTCCACTTGTTTCCAGAAAAAACCTCAGGAACAACGTGACCTTCCAGACGTATTATTTTTGCTTTAAAACCTAATTCCATCCATAGCTTAGCTAATACAGAAGCTCTGTCATCACAAAATCCTCCACCAAGGGAATTTAGAAATATTAATGGTTCATGTTGCCAACTTTCCTCTGTATATGGGTCAGAATGGAATGTAAGAAAAAAAACGTATTCCCATGCAGCTTGTTCTACGGGGATACTCTTATGAGCAGATAGACTTCTAACATTGTCAAGAATATCTGTCATTTTTAATGGAAATTCATTATTGATTTCTAAGTTAAATGATACAGGAAGATTGCTGGGGTTTTCGATAACTAAAGACTGTATAGTTTCTGAGTATGATTCATTTTGATAAATTCTTAATTCCTCATTTATATCAGACTTCTTATTTATCTGACATGAATTAGAGGTAAGAACTAACAAGCAGAATGCAGTTATCTGTATTACTATACTTGCCTGATATAAAACACTCACTTTATAAAATTTTAAAACCAATTAAATCTATTATTTCAATAGCAAATATTTCCCAATGACCAAAGCATCCAGTCCACATCCGTAAAAAGTCGAGATTGCCTGAACGGGATTTTCAACAATGGGCTGATGACTGACGTTAAAACTGGTATTGATAGAAACTCCATGACCGGTCAGCTTTTTCAAATGCTGAAGATATTCATGATACAAAGGGTTTTGCATCTTGTTTACTGTTTGAATGCGCGCCGTATTATCTACGTGAACCGCTCCCGGCAATATTTCTTTCACGTGTTCTTTTACGGCATAATTGATAGTCATATAAGGTGCAATTTTCTGTTTCCCTTCAAAATACAATTCAAAATCCTCTTCCAAGAGTGAAGGACAGAACGGTCTGAAACCTTCTCTGAATTTTATCTTTTGATTGATGATAGATTTGATGTTTTTTATGGCAGGATTGCCTAAGATACTTCTGTTCCCCAAGGCTCTGGGACCGAACTCCATTCTTCCCTGAAACCAGGCGACAATTTTTCCTTCAGCAACCAGTTTTGCAGCCGTCAGAGCAGGGTCTTCAATATGAGTGATGTGTACTCCAAGTTTTTGTGCAACAGATAAAATCTCTTCATCAGAGTAAGATTTCCCCCAATATACATTGTGTACAAACTTGGGTTTTATTTCTTTTTCTATGCCTGCGAGATACGCCGCGCCCTGCGAGATCCCGGCATCTCCCGAAGCGGGCTGCACAAACAGTGCTTCCACTTCGGGCATGGATATAATGGTTTTATTAGCCGCACAGTTTAATCCTACCCCGCCGGAAATACACACTTTTTTTATTCCGGTCTGCGATATATACTTTCTGATAATTGCAACCATTGCTTTTTCAAGCTGATTCTGTGCGGAAGCGGCAAAATTTTTATAGAACTCATTAAATTCTGTATCTCTTAGTCGGGCAGGATCAAACTTTTCAGTTAATTTTTCACTGTAAATAGCTTGTTGTACGCTGGGCTGAGGTTGTCCGGGTTCAATTTTCTGTATGTAGTCTAAGTTTAATGTAAACCCGTTTTCATTTATTTCCAGTACATCGGATAAATCAACTTCCGGCTTTCCGTAAGCCGCTAATCCCATCAATTTATATTCATCACTGTCCCGTACAAAACCACAAAATTGAGTCACCATTCCGTAAAACATTCCCAAACTGTTGGGACGGGGAATACGCTCCAGGACTTCTATGTTCATGCCGTCTCCTATGGCTATCTGTGTGCCGACACCGTCTCCGGAATTGTCAAAAGTAAAGATTAGGGCTTTGTCATAGCCTGACGAAAAAAATGTACCGGCTGCGTGGCAATCGTGGTGATGAAAGCGTTTTATTTCAGGAGAATAACCAAAGTTTGTTTCAAAGAAATTTTTTAAAACTTCTTCATACTGAACTCCCCAAGTGCTTCCATGAGTTGCTACAGTCTCAACTTCCCGAATAGAGATTCCGGCAATTTTTAACACCTGATGAATCGCCAATTCCGGCAACTGATGAGGTGAAGATTTGATACGGTTGAGCCGCTCTTCTTCAACTGCCGCTACGACTACCCCATCTTTAACCAACACAGCGGATGCGTCCCTGTAGCCCAATCTTACTCCTCCGTTGATTCCTAAAATGTACATACTTTACTGACTCTGGGTAATTTATTCATTTTATTTTTTGTATTACAAATCTTCTGGTTACTCAATAATATTTATTTTCCTTTAAAGTTAATTTCAATCAGCATAAAAGAAGGTACCCATCCCACTTTTTGATTTTGAGTGCGAATTTTAGTCCAACCCTGATTCGATTGCAAAACTTCTATTTTTTGACCATTGAATATCTCGTAAATCTCTGTGCTGAAATGTGAAGGCCGGCTGTAAAGAGTCATGTCCTTTTGTGCTATCGCATATATTTTTACATGATTGTCGATATATGACCGGATTCCTTTAAAAGTCGTGAAAAATGTAATCAGGATAAATACAGACAGCACAAAAAGATGTTTTTTTCTGTAAATATTTTGGGATAAAAGCAACACATAAGCTGCATATAAAACTGTCATCCAAAATAGAATAAAAACAGCTGCGTATAAATAATTCAGATTTTTCAGTCCTGATTTTGTTCTGGATTCTTCCTCACTAATACTTAATTCGTTTTTGACAAAATTCAGATTAGATAATATTTCCTGATCATTCGGGTCTAATTTTAAAGCTTTCTCATAGAAGGCAATCGCTTTGGAATACTCCCCTTTTTGGTAACAGACATTGGCGTAGTTATAATACAAAGCAGAAGAATTAAAACCTTCCTGAATCAGTCCGTCCATCAATACAAAGGCTTTGTCGTAGTTCTCATTTTCGTACATGCGGGAAGCTTCTGCAAATATGGAATCCTGTTCATTTCCGTATCCGATAAAATAAGCAGTTAAAAAAGCAGCTGTAAACAGGAGTTCTCTCATGTGAGGGCGGAATGGGTTATTTTAGAAAAAGTATCTTTTGCCAAATCTTTTAGCTGGGATACCGAAGCTGTTGCCATTGGAGAAAATACGGCTCTGTCGCAGGACAATAAAATAAAAGCTACCTGGTTTTTCAAAGAAGAATCCTCTATCTTTTCCAAAATATCCTTGTCTAATCCATTTTTCAGATTGAAGTATATCGCCAAATTTTTTCTTAAGTTTTTGGCTAAAAGTACATATTGTTCTTTTTCTGAATGCTGTTCCAAATTTTGCCAAATAAACTCTTCTTCGGGTACCTTGCTGTTATCAATTTTCTTCTTTCTCCACGCTAAGACACCTATTAAGGCAAGAAAAGGCAATCCCGACACTACTGCAATTGCCAGTGGAAAAGATATGCCGGAATCATGTTGAGCCATTGAGTTTTTGAGCGTGTGTTCAAATGAAACCGGGCTTCCGTGGTCTGCTTCATTTTGTGCAGTTGCACTCTGTACTGAAAGAGTTATTTCAGGCAGGGTTTGAGAAATATATGCTGCTTTGTTTGGGTCGAAATAGATAAATTCTTCTTCAGGGACAATCAGTTTTCCGTCTTTCTTAGGGACCAGACTATATTCAAAAGTTCGGTTGCCGCCATATATTTCTCCATTTGTTTTGGCTTCGTCTGTTATTGCAGGTTCGTATATATCCGCACCGTTTATGGACTTTGTTATCGGACTGCCAAGAGCTTTCAGATTGCCCCAGCCGCTTATTGTGACATTCATTTTGGCCGATTCGTTTTCGTAAATGTGTTTTGGTGTAATAGTTCTGCCGGCATAAAACTGTCCTACCGCCCCAGAAAAATTTTTCGGACGATTCTGTGTCGGTAACGGAAGTACCTGAATGGTTAGTTTATTAGACGAAATCTCAAATTTTTTAGGAATCATCGAAGAGAAAAAAGTAGTGCCAAAGAAAGGGTCTTTTTCAGGAATCAAAACCGTACCTCTGGCTTCTAACGGGTCAATCACAAGCGCACCTGATTTGCTGGCAAAGAGTGCCATTTTTCTGAAAGCATAGGAGTGGTAGCGTTTTCCCTTATAGGATATAATACTTTCTGTCTGGTGCTCAGGAATGACCATTTCTTCTGACAGGAAGCCGTTAAAAACCGGGATTTTGGATACTTCTATGGACTGTATATCTGCTCTCCTCAGAAGTTTGTATGTAATGGTAATCTGTTCGCCAAGGTAGATTTCTTTTTTATCTGTTTCGGCAAGTAATAAAATATTTTCCTCCAGATTGTCAGAGGCTGCATCTGCATATTGCTGTTCAGAACGCGCAGGCGCATTCGGTTGGTTTTGCGATCTGGCTCCTCCTGAATTATTGAGTACGACTATGGTAAAAGACGGAGATTTAACCTCTTTCCCGTTAATGACTGCTTTTGTAGGATCTATTTCAAAAGTCCCTGCACTTTCGGCAACTAAGGTATAATTAAAAGATATTTTCCTTGTCACTTTCCCATTGGCTATGGTGGTACTCGTGGACTGGCCGCTCTGGTATATTTTAAACCCTTTAAATTCAGGTTTCTCAAAATCTTCTGTATTGCCCTCCAAAGTATAAGTCACAAGGAACGGTTGTCCGACACTCACTTCATCTTCGCTCACGCTGATAGAAATACTTTGTGCCCGGGCTTTTTGTGTCAAAAGCAACAGAAAGAAAGCGAGTAATATTTTATAACTTTTCATTACCAGTCTTTTTCAATATACGGTTGATTTTTATCTTTTTCCTGTTGAGTCATAATTCGTTTCTGAATGACTTTTTCCTGCTGATCCAAAGATTGATACAATTTTTGTAATTCTAAAGGAGTTAGTCTGCTGTCTGTTTCTGATTCCTGTTTGGAAGAATTCTCCGGCTTGTTTTCCGAAGGTTGTTCCTGCTCATTTTCGGAGTCCTGACCGGATTCTTTCTGTTCATCAGATTTTCCTTCATCTTTTTTATCGCTCTCTGACTGCTCTTCTTTCTGATTATCGTCGGAGTTTTCATCTTTTCCGTCTTGGTCCGGATTGTCTTTCTGTGGCGAATCTTCCTGCGGGAAAATATGAGCCAGAGCCAGACTCAGATTATGCTGTGCACGATAATTCCCCGGTTGAAATTTCAGAGCTTCTTTAAAGGCTTCTGCTGCTTCCTGATAGTTTTTTTGATTAAAATAAATGCAGCCTAAATTAAAATGAGTTTGGGCGGATATAGTACTGTCCGGCAGATACTCTAATGTCTGATTAAACATAATATAGGCACTGTCCGGCTGATTTAGTTTCAGGTAAGAAGCTCCCAAATTATAGAAATTGACCGCACTGCTGTCTGTCTGTAAAGCAGTGAAATATCGCTGGACATTTTCCGGATTAAAATCTGAGATTTCGTGCACCCTTTGCTGACAGCTTCCTGTAATCAGAATTAAAGGAATGAGTATCAGAGCCGGTTGTTTTTTTCTAAAATTAAAAATAGGTATCCCTGCAAGTTCTGCCATCAGTAAAACTATTGCCGGGAAAAGCAGCCATTGATAATAGCTTTTATAACTGGTATAAGTCCGTTCTTCTGCTGTAGTGCTCTTAGCCCATTTGACATTTCTCAGAATTTCGCGGAGTGCTTTTTTTTCATGGATGATATTAAAATATTGTCCGCCTCCTGCTTCGGCAATTTCTCTGAGAGCATTTTCATTCAGTTTGGATTGAACAATATTGCCGGACACATCGGTTTTATATCGGGAATCGTCGGGAATTGGGGCGCCTTCCGGAGTTCCTATCCCCACAGTAAATATGGTCATATTGTGAGTGGCTGCCTGTTTGGCCGCAGAAACTGCTTTCTTATCGTGATCTTCACCGTCTGAAAGAAGGATTAAAATTTTCTCTTCGCTTTTGTCCCGGACCTGCATGGACTCCGCAAGAGTTACAGCATCTCTTAAATTTGTCCCCTGATAAGGAATCATATCTGTATGGATTGCCTGTAACTGCATATTAAAAGCTGCATAATCTGTAGTAAAAGGCATTTGAATATATGCTTTACCTGCAAAAACGATAAAAGCCACTTTGTCTCCGCTGAGTTTTTGAACAAGATGAGTCAGAAACTTTTTGCTTCTTTCAAGTCTGTTGGGAGCGATATCTTCTGCCAGCATGCTGTTGGATAAATCCAGAGCAATAACCACATTACTGCTTCGCTGACTGACAGATTCTTCCTGTTTTCCGGCCTGCGGATTGGAAAGTGCGAGAAGTAATAGAGCTACAGACAAAACAAACAAACTCCGTTTGAATATCTTAAGATTGAAAGAAGAAGATTCCATAAGAGCGGTAACTTTTTTTATCTGCCCAATCTTTTGCAGTTTTTGATCTCTCTTGTTTTTCAAATACCGGATACAGAGCAACATGACCGGAATCAGACCGAGCCACCACAAAGCCTCTGTATGTTCCAGCCGCCACATGTCAGATATTTTGTTTTAAGTAAAAAGTGCTGATCATCCACTCAAACAAAATGAGCATTAATCCGGCCAGTACAAACGGGAAAAACAACTCCTGTTTTGGTGTAAATGCACTGACCTGAATATTGGATTTCTCCAACGCATCTATTTCGCGGTATATTTCTTTCAGGTCTTCATTATTCTCGGCTCTGTAATACGTTCCTCCGGTTTCATCCGATATTGTTTTTAAAAGAGCTTCATCAATTCTGACCTCCACATCCTGATAAATCGTAACTCCGGTAAACGGATCCGGTACCGGAAAAGGTGCGGTACCGTTTCTGCCAATCCCGACCGTGTAAACCCGTATTTTTTCTGCTTTTGCCATTTCCAGAGCGGTATGCGGGTCTATATATCCGGAATTATTGTCTCCGTCTGTCATTAGGATGATAACCTTTGATTTGGCCTCACTGTCTTTCAGGCGGTTGACCGCAGTGGCGAGTCCCATTCCAATGGCGGTTCCGTCTTCCAGTACATCCACATTTACATTGTCTAACAGTGCTCCCAATACATTGTGATCCACTGTAAGAGGACTTTGAGTAAAACTTTCACCGGCGAATATGACCAGACCGATTCGATCATTTGGACGCTGGCCGATGAAATTTTTTGCTACTCTGACAGCTGCCTGAATCCGATTAGGACTTAAATCTTCTGCAAGCATACTGCCGGAAATATCCAATGACAGCACGATGTCAATACCTTCAATATTTAAGGGAATATTGCCGAGAGGTTTTTGCGGGCGAGACAGGGCAAATATCAATACGGCCAAAGACAAAAATCTCAAAAAAACAGGAACCTTACGGAAACGCACCCTTCCGCTCACAGGAGGTGAAGTGCTGACTCCTAAGGAAGGAACGCGAATTTTTGGCACAATTTTATCTTCAGTCTTTTTGTAATGCCGCCACAAAAAAGGCAGCAAAATTAAAAGAAGTAAAAACCAGGGATGTAACAGTGAAATGTGACTCATTGGTATCTCTTCTTAGTTTTCACCCTCCGGCCCAGGAGTAAATAAAATAATTTTTCTTGCCTGTGTTAAAGCACTAATCTGCTCTTCCTCCGTAGATATTTTTTTGGCAAATTTTACTCCGTCACAAAATGACAGCAGTTCAGACACACGCTCTAACTGCGAAGAGTACTCATTTTTTTTGGCAATAGCTTCCAACAATTCTCCGGTAGAAAAATAAGGTGCCGGAAGGCCCCAGGACTTTTCCAGAAACAGCCTCAGTATCTCTGACAGATGAGTCCAGGATTCTTTGTGCCGGGCAAACGGTATTTCTGCTTTTACTGTTTCAAGCTGTCCCAAAGCCCATTCTGTCGGGTCGATATTTTCAGGAATAGAAAGCTGACTTTTTGTTTTTCTCCATTTGATGAAAAGTACCATTAGTATCAGTACAATCAATACAGCCAAAATTGTAAAAAATGCATTCATGGCGTTTCTTTCCTCCTGATTTATTGGACCATAAGCCGCACGTAAAGAATCGGTGGTGTCTGCTTGAATTCTTTGGATTTTAAAAGGTATCGGATCAAGAATGAGCGTTTTTTTATTTTCCTGATGGTCTGTATAAGTAATTTCAAAAGGTCCGGCAGTTCCGCTGAGACTGTCAAATGCTATATAGGGATATCTCTTTTGATGAATAATGATAGATTCGTGTTCGGTAAACTGAGTTTTAGAAGGAATCCCGTATTTTTCTACTCCTGCAATTTCAGGCTGCCGATCAGGGAGAAAAACCTGAACAGATTTAGGAGCAGAAACTTCCAGTTCCAAAAAAAATACTTTCCCCAGGTACAATTCGTCTCCCTGAATGTATGCACTTCCTCTTATACTGTCCTGAGCCGAAAGCATAGCCGGAATAAGCCAACACCAGAAAAGCAGACTTTTTTTCATTCTAATATTTTTTAGCTCTTTGTCGGAAAAAACGTTGCAGCACTCTGATAAAGTCTTCATTATCCTGTAGTTCTATTGCGGATGCTCTGACTTCTTTGAATGACTGTATAAAATACTTTCGTCTGAATTCTGCCTGAGACCGGTACCATTTTCGGTAGGACTTAGAAGAGGTGTCCACCCATTCTGTCCGGCCCGTTTCCGAATCTTTAATTTGAATCAGCCCCAAATCGGGGAGTAAATCATCCAAAGGGTCTTTGACTTTTATGCCAATCAGGTCATTTCCTGCGGACAGGATTTTAAGTGCATTTTTATAATTATCCGTCAGAAAATCGGAAATGAGAAACACTACAGTATTTCCCGAATAAAGCTTTCTGAAATATTGTACAGCTTCTTCTATGTTTATATCGCCTTCAGCCTGACTCTCTGCTGTGATTATATTTCTAATCATTTGCAGAATATGCCCGTAACCCTTTGACAGAGGAATAACTTTTCTGACAGTCGAGTCAAACAGCATCAGCCCGGTCTTATCCTGATTTCTTCCGGCAGAGAAAGCCAGCGTGGCGACCAGTTCGGCAATAAGTGTTCTTCGGTCGGTGTGTCCGATAGAAGTCAGCACCGACGGACTGATGTCAATCAAAAAAAATACGGACTGCTCTCTTTCTTCCTGAAAAAGTTTGACATAAGGATGCTGCATGCGTGCAGATACATTCCAGTCGATATGTCTGACATCGTCTCCGTATGAATATTCTCTGACTTCACTAAACTGCATTCCCCTTCCCTTAAAGGCCGTTTTATATTCTCCTGCAAACTGTTGACTGGAGAGCAGTTTTGACCTAATCTCAATTTTTTTGACCTGTTGTACGATGTCTTGAATATCCATTACGGAACATCTATTCGTTGAATAATTTTATCAATGATTTGTCCGGAATTAATCTCTTCGGCTTCGGCTTCAAATGTCAGCCCGATTCGGTGTCTGAGTACATCCGGAGCCACCGCTTTGATATCTTCCGGGATGACATACGCTCTATGCTGCAAAAAGGCATACGCTCTTGCTGCCAGAGCCAGACCGATAGATGCTCTTGGTGAAACACCGTATGAAATATAGGGGCGAAGTTCCGAAAGTCTGTACGGTTCGGGTTGGCGGGTTGCAAAAACAAGGTCTAAAATATAGCGTTCTATTTTTTCATCCATATAAATACTCCGAACCAGATTTCTTGCTGTTAGAATTTCTTCACTGTTCACACAGGGTTTTATTTCGGGTACGTCTTCCGTGGTATTCATTCGCATAATCAGCCTTTCTTCCTCGTATTCAGGATAGTCGATATTCACTTTCAGCATAAATCTGTCCACCTGAGCTTCGGGCAGCGGATAAGTGCCTTCCTGCTCAATCGGATTTTGTGTGGCCATGACCAAAAAAGGTTCGGGCAGCGAGAAAGTGGTTTCTCCGATAGTGACTATTCTTTCCTGCATGGCCTGTAACAAGGCAGACTGGACTTTGGCAGGAGCCCGGTTGATTTCGTCAGCCAATACAAAATTTGAGAAGATTGGACCCTTTTTGACTTCAAAAGTACCTTTGTGCTGCTGGAAAATCATCGTGCCGACAATATCTGCGGGCAGCAAATCAGGTGTAAATTGTATTCTGCTGAATTTCACTGAAACGGCTTCTGCAAGCGATTTGATAGCCAGAGTCTTAGCCAGTCCGGGCACTCCCTCAAGCAGGATATGACCGTTGGTCAGCAATGCCAAAAGTAATCTGTCCAACATGTGCTTTTGACCGATAATAGATTTGGACAATTCATTTCTCAGAGTTTCGACGAAAATGCTTTGAGTTTGCACTCTTTGCTGTAAGTCAGCAAGTTCTGCAGCTTCCAATTGATTTGTATTCATACCCGATTTACTTAAAACAAAAGAAGATTATCTGTGGCTAAAATACGGATTACCCTTACACTTAAAATTCAGGTCGGGTTAAAATATGTTAGAACCTTTTCAGGGCATGAAAGGCGACAGAATTTATTTGCCAGTAATAAGTATGAGATTTTATAAAGTCAGAATGACCGGAGCGTTTATCATATTATAGCTTACATCCATCACGCTGGCGTTTATAAAAGTCGTTTCGCCAATAGTCTTTTGACCATAACCTTCATGTATATGTCCGAAAATATGGTATTGAGGTTTGATTTCCTGCACTTTCAGAAGTAAGTCTTTGCATCCGGCTTTGTTCCCGAATTTTGTTCTGTCCAGCACTCCTTCCGGAGGTCCGTGTGTAATCAGTACATTAGTCCTATTGGGTATTTTATTCCAATGAGCCTGAATTTTCTTTCCTCTTCTTCGGTTAAAAGCCCAGGCAAAAAACCAGGGTGTAATAGGTGAACCCCAAAAATTTATTCCGTTTATTTCAATACCACTGTCATTCAGATAGATTACGTTATCGGGAATTATGGAGTTAATCTCTTTAGCCGAACGTTTTTCAAAGAAAAAATCGTGATTACCCGCAATAAAAATTTTATGCTGAAAATCCAACTGGGAAAACCACTGCAAAAAATCTTCCACTTCTTCTCTTCTGCCTCTTCTGCTGATGTCCCCGGCATGTATCAGTACATCGCCCTCCGGCAGTGTCAGAGCCGCATGATTTCCGTGAGTGTCTGATATAGTTACAATTTTCATTTCTAATTCTTCTTAAATTCGAGTTCACGCCCTGAAATTAAAGACAAGACTATAAATATCAAATCTACTAATTAACGAATCAATTTTGGTATGAGATTTCGAGTCTGTGGGCGGTGAACATATGCAAACCCGGTCATCGAGCGGAGTCGAGATGACCGAGCGACTTTGCTCGATGGCACTCGATGATCCGATTATTATATGGCAAACCGACACATCAAAAAATAAATTTAAATAGTGTGGCTTCGACTGACGCTCAGCCACCGAAAAAGTCAATGACAGACTTGAAGGAAGATTCAACAGATGGTTCTCGAACGATAGTCAACAGATGGTATCTGAGCGTTAGCCAATAGATAATCACTGAACGTTAGTCAATGGTGGTCCCTGAGCGTTAGCCGAAGGAACCCAGCAAAAAATCTCAAATTATTTCTTATAGTTTTTAGAACTTGTTTCATTTTTACATTCAGCCAATTCTCTCAATTTACTGTAAGCACTTTCTATCAGCGCCTGTTTCTTCTTCTTTGACCAACCTTGAATTTGTTTTTCTCTATAAAAAGCTTTATCGATTCGCTGAAATTCTTCGTAATAAACCAGTTCTACCGGAAGTCTTTTGGATGTATAATTCGCTCCTGCCCCGTTTTGATGTTGCTTCAAACGCAAATCAAGATTTTTTGTGCTGCCTGTGTACAAACTTCCATCACTGCAGAGGAGTATGTATGTATATCCTTTCATGGGTATCGAACATTTATTTATCTATAAGACACATAAACTTTAAAGATTCCATAAAACAATGTTATCTCGGCTCCGCTCGATGACCGGACGACTTTGCCTGATGGGCGTACGAGTTTGTGGGCGGTGAGCGTTAGTCGAACCGCTCATTTCGACTGACGCTCGATGACCGGACGACTCCGCTTGATGGTCGGACGAGTCTGTGGGCGGTGAGCGTCAGCCGAACCGCTCATCTTGACTTCGGCCACCGATGGCTTTGAAGTCAGTGAGCGTAATATGAGTGATGATTGCAGAGCCAAGCCGAAAGGGCATTATAACTATTGATTGAGTCCGTGGCGGCGGATATGAAAACCCAACGTAAAAATCACCCCTCCATCATATCTTCCAACATCTCTCTCAGCTTCTTCTTTTTCTCGGGATTGTCCTCATCCTTGGTGATTCTATCTAAGAGTCTCTTTCTCAAATCAGAATTAGTTGTGATAGCCACGCCGACCAAATCTACCCAGGCACGGATAACAATCAGTATGGAAGCCAGAGCTGAAACTGCTTTGGTAATCAGTAAAGTTCCACCGCCAAAAATCACAACAAACTGCTGTACAAATACGCGAACATAAGGCTGGAACATCAGCCAGGACATATCGACATTTTTATATTTACGGGGCAGGAAATAGTTTCGGACAGCATCATAAACATTGTTGAGAATGATAGTCAAAAAAGCTCCTTTCATCTCAGTGGCAGCAAACAGGGTTGAAAGAGATTCCCAAAGACTGTTTCCGAAAAATGAAAAATTGTAGTTGAAAAAACTAAGTATAAAACCGGTCTGTATGGTAACAAAAATGAAGTAGTGAAAACAGAAAAATACAACCAGAAAAACAGCAGAATACTTATTCAACTCTTCCCAGCCCGGATCTTTTGCGCTAAAAGCAGCAGCAATCATCTTGAAAACATGGATGACACCGATGACAATGGTCTCCAATGCATAAGCCAAAACTATCACTTTGGTATCCCAGCCTAAAAAGAAAACTCCTGTCAGCAAAATGATACTGCTCAGCCAGATTCCGAAATTCTCCCAAGTAGGTTTTAGTGCGACTTTTAGGACGTCTTTCAATTTGATAGTGGAGGTACTTTTCATAGTATTGTTAAAGATATGTATTTCAGCAAAATTTTGAATATTCCAATTTTCATGAATCTGAAATCCCAAATCTTCTGCAACAACTCAGGATAATTGCTGTTATTTTTGTTAAATTAACTTAGAAAAGGCAGTTCAGAATGCTGCTACGCAATAAAAACCTCTTTTGGCACTTTTTTAGGGACTATATCTAAATTGAAATAAATATTATGCCCAATTATATAAAATCATTAGGTCTGTTGGTTTTCCTTGCCTTGTCGGGTATGCAAAATCTATATGCTGACAACTCTCAATACGATAAGATGTGGAAGGAATACCAAACTTTGGAAAATAAAGGAAGCTATAAAGATGCTTTAGCACTCGCTCAGAAAATCTTTAACAATTCGGTAAAAGATAAAAATACCGAGCAGAAGTTTAAAGCGCTGATACATATCTATAAAAACAAAAGTGTCGTCGAAGAGAATAGCGAAGATCTTATCGTCGATGATTTGAAAACTCAAATTGAGGAAGCCACTTCAGCTGATGAAAAAGTGCTCTTGCAAACTCTCTTGGCACGTGCATATCAATCCTACTATACCGGCAATCAGTACAAAATCATAGACCGAACTTATTCTCAGGAATTGGCAGATGATTTCACATTGTGGGATGCTCGCCAATTCAAAAATCAAATAGATGCTTTGTATCAGGATGCCTTATCGCAGGGCGAGGCACTGAAAAACTATCCTTTGGATCGCTACACCAATATTTTGGTTTTAGATAAAAAGAATCCTTATCAGGTCAACTTCGGTTCTTTGCAGGACATTATTTATTATGAAGCAGTTCGCTATTATAATTCGGAGCAAATTCGACTGACAGATGCGGCAGGTCAATTTGAAATCAATCTGCCGGAATATTTTTCAGAAGCGCCAAAGTTCACAGAATTAAAACTAAAAGCCAAAGATGAAAATGCTTATCTGTTTAGAGCTTTAAAGTATATACAGCAGTGGCAAGCTCTCCATGACAATGATGAGAATTCGGAGTTGTCCGCCTTTATCGATGACTATAGATTGAGTTTTGTATATGACAGATATGTCGGTGAAAAGAAAGCCGAGCTGTATGAAACTGCATTGGAAAAAGCAGCTGCGTATTACTCTACCAAAAATTCCAAATCACTCTTTGAAGCCAGAAAGATATTGCTGTGGAATAATCAGTCCGACGAGTTTGGAAAGACTCCGGTACAGTTGGTATCCGAAGCAGAGAAATTGATAAAACAATATCCCGATACCTATGGAGCGGAGCTGATGCAAAATCTTTTGACTTCGCTGCGCCGTCAGGAACTCAGTGTGAATCTGGAAGAAGCAGTGCCTTCCAAAGCACCTTTTAAAACACAGGTTTCTTATAAAAATATATCGGAAGCCTCTTTTAAAATCATAGAATGGAGTGATGCATTCAATAAAGATCTTCCGTATAAAATTGACGAGGTTTGGTCAGCAATCGGCAAACAGAAAACGGTTCGTACCGGGACTTTCAAACTGCCGTCTTCTCAAGATTTAAAAAGTCATAGTATAGAATTTACTATGAAAGAACTGCCGTTTGGGCAGTATGCATTGGTAGTTTTTACTAAAGATTTGGAAAAGAATATTCAGAGCGGAAAGTTTTCAATAGCACCTTTTTACGTGTCGAATTTGACGGTTTCTCTACGAGAGACGGAAAACGATATTGTCATTACTGTAAAGGACAGAACCAGCGGGAAACCTTTGAATGATATCAAAACTTCCGTAGGTAAAAGACAGGGTTTAGGTCGGGCGGATTTAAACGTACTATCCGGGTTTACAAATGAAAAAGGTGAAATATTCCTCTCCAAAAAAACGCTGGGACAGAGTGCTACTTACTTTGTGGAGGTGAAAAATGGCAGCAATGTTTATCAGACCTCTGACCAGTATTTTTATAATTATAAGTATAAAGAAAGTACTCCGGAATGGAGAAAAAGTATACAGATTTTTACTGACCGCTCTATTTATCGTCCGGGACAGGAAGTTTATTTCAAAGGAATAGCCATAGAGTCCAAAACAGATACGGTCAGACCTTTGAATAATTTATCTGTACAAGTCAGATTCTTAGATGCCAACTATCAAAATATTGGCACTCAAACATATACAACAAATGAGTTTGGCAGTTTCAGCGGGTTTTTCAAAATCCCTGAAGGCGGACTCAATGGTTCTTTCAGAATAGAAACTGATTTTGGTTCTGCTTCCATCGCTGTGGAAGAATACAAACGTCCGACTTTTGAAGTGAAAACTTTACCAGTGGAAGGCGATTTTCAATTGGGAGATACTATCACTGTCAAAGGTACAGCCATCGCATACAGCGGTGCTAAAATCACCCAAGCAGAAGTGAGATATCTGATCAAAAGAAGTGGATACTTTCCGATATGGAGATATTTCTACAGAGGAATCTGGCCACCATATAATGCTCAGCCAACTATCATGGCGACAGGCACAGTCATGACCGATGAGGAAGGCAATTACGAGATTAATTTTATTGCAGAAGCCGATAAAAACAAGCTCAATTCTTATCAGTATGACATATCAGTTGATGTGCAGGATATGACCGGAGAAGTGAGAAGCACTCAGACTTTGGTGAGGGTGGGCAAAAATGGTGTGCAACCTCAAATGTCGGTAGATGCCGCATGGACACCTAATACAGCTTCTACGCTCAAAGTAAGTTCCAATAACTTACAGAATCAGCCCGTGCAGTCTTCATTTAAAATATCCATACAAAAACTGACCGTACCATCCCAACCCAAAAAGAAGAGATATTGGTCAGTGCCGGATCAGTTTTCTATGACAGAAGCCGAGTACAACAAACTGTTCCCTTATGATAATTATCAGGGAGAGATGCCGATATCCGAGTGGAAAGCCGGAGCAAATATATGGACACAAACCATACAGGTATCAGGAGATTCCATATTGGATATTCTTCCCAAAAATCTCTCTGCCGGAATGTATAAAATCACTGCGGTCATTTTGGACAGAGGAGATACAATACGTTTAGAAAATACTTTTGAGGTCAAAGAAAAAATGACACCCTCCGTAAAGCCTGACTTTATCAAAGTAGCAGCTAATCAAAGCTCTTACAACCCGGGAGAGATTTTGGAAATTTCTTTTGCATCCGATTTGCAGGAAGCGTATGTGCATGTATTTTTCACTCATAAAAATAATATCCTAAAAGACACCGTCATACATCTGAAAGGAGCAGCGCAAAACCTGACTTTACCTATCGAAGAATCCATGCGTGGTAATATCATTCTGCACTATGAAGTCTCGGCACAAAACAGAGATTTTTCGGGAAGTCAGACGATTTCTATTCCTTATGAAATGCCGGGTGAGCTGACTTATCAGTGGAAGACATTCAGAAATAAGCTGTTGCCGGGCGCAAAAGAAACTTGGAGTTTACAGATTTTCGACAAAAATAAAACACTTGCAGATGCCGAACTTTTGGCGACCATGTACGATGCGTCGCTCGACCAATTCCTACCGCACGGATATTCATTCAGATTGTTTTATCCGGTGACATATTCTTTTTCGGGAGTGGTCAAAACGAATATTTCCTTCAAGACATCTCTGGTCAGAAATTATACCGGTTCGGGTTTTTATCAGTCATATTCTTATCCCGGATTGTATTATCCGCAGCTCAACTATTTCGGATTCAATATAGTTCCTTACCGTTATGGCGGCAATATGATATATATGAGATCCGCCGCTGGTGGCATGGCTTTGCAAAAGATTATGGCAGCAGATGCAATGCCGGCACCTGCAGCAAAAGAGAGCTTAGAGGAGTCTGCTAATTATGCGATGGAAGAATCTGTGACTGACGGGGACAGAGTAATGGGTGAAGTGATGGTGGAAGAAGATGCTTTTTCTGCTCAGAATATTGCTTTGCGTAAAAACTTTGCCGAGACAGCTTTCTTTTATCCTCAACTAAAAAAAGACAAGGACGGTAATTACAGTTTTGAATTCACCATGCCGGACGCACTGACGACTTGGAAATTTTTAGCGGTAGCACATACAAAAGGTTTGGAACATACCATCATTCAGGAAGAAGTAGTGTCTCAAAAAGACCTGATGATACAGATGAATAAACCTCGTTTTGTCAGAATGGGAGACGAATTATATCTGAGTGCACGCGTGTCCAATCTGACCGAAAACGCAATGGAAGCCACAGTGAATATCACCTTCAGAGATGCACAGACCAATAAAGATGTAACAAAAGAAATCTTGCAGTCCGGTTCAGAAATGAAAGTGAATCTTGCAGCCGGAAATAACGCTCATACAGAGTGGAAAATCAATATTCCGAGTGATTACGAAGGGCTGATTTATGAAGTCACCGCAAGTGCAGGAAACCAGAC
The DNA here is from genome assembly GCA_964653095.1 of uncultured Chitinophagales bacterium. Lineage (GTDB taxonomy): Bacteria > Bacteroidota > Bacteroidia > Chitinophagales > JADIYW01 > JAMLHH01. The sequence goes on along the minus strand of CAZZEH010000020.1, from coordinate 19,902 downwards.
CGACGGAGAAAGCGATATGATTCCGGTATTGGAAAACAGAATGTTGCTGACCGAATCTTATCCTTTCTTTATCCGTAAAAAAGGTAAAGAGGAAATCAACCTGAAAGAGATTATTCGCGACAGCAAAACTGCAGAAGCTAAATCTTTGACCTTTGAATACAGTTCTCAACCGATATGGCAGGTATTGACGGCTCTGCCCTATCTCAATGAAAACAAAGATGCTTCGGCGACTTCTCTGTTCAATAGGTTTTACGCCAATACTATGGCAGCTTATATTTTGAAGTCTGTCCCGGAGAGCAAGAAATTGTTAGAAGCATGGAAAAAAGAAGGTTCGCTAAAATCTGCTTTGGAGAAAAATCAGGAATTAAAATCTGTCGCTTTGGAAGCGACACCGTGGTTGCGCGATGCGCAAAATGAAACTGAACAGATGCAGTCTTTATTCCGACTGTTGGACGATGCACAGAATGAGTTCGGCAAAGAACTTTTGCTGAAAAAACTGCAGGAGCTGCAGGATGAAAGTGGAGGTCTTTCCTGGTATCCGGGTATGCCAGCCAACAGGTATATGACTCAAAATATCGTTCTTGGATTATACAGATCGCAGCACTTGGGTATGATTAAGATTTCATCTGACAAAGAACTCAATGCCTGGATAGACAGAGCACTGAAATATTTAGAATATGAGGCGCAAAAATCTTTTGAGCGAATCAAAAAGAATGACAACGATTATCTGAATCACGACCATCTTTCTTATATAGAGATACAGTATTTGTGGCTAATTTCTCATCTCAATGGCAAAAAGTTGAACGATGCAGAAAAGTATTTCTATCAGCAGGCACAGAAATATGCTTTGGACAAAAATAATTATGCTAAAGCAGCTCTGGCGTTGACTCTCAACAGAATGGGTGATAAAAAAATGGCAAAAGATATCCTTTACTCCCTCAAACAATCTGCCGTGGAGTCTGACCAATTAGGGATGTACTGGAAAGGCGGTACATCTTACTTCTGGTATCAGGCACCCATAGAGACTCATGCTCTGGCGATTCAGGCTTTCGAAGAAGTGAACGGTGATACCAAAACTGCAGATGAACTGAAAATCTGGCTGATGACGCAAAAAAAGACTTCTAGATGGGTACAGCCCAATGCTACAGCTGATGCTTGTTATGCTCTACTGCTGACCGGAGGTGATTGGAAAAGCAGCAAAAAGCAGGATAAGATAAAGTTTGACAAGACCAAAATAGATAAGAGCACAGCTTCTGCAGGTACCGGCTATATCAAGACCACCTGGACTGCCGGGGAAATCAAAGATGCCCCTGATAAAATCAGCATTAAGAAGAAAACCAAAGGTCCGTCATGGGGCTCTGTTTACTATCAGTACTGGGAAGATATCGATAAAGTGCAGGCCAGCATCAAAGATCTGCAAGTCAGAAGAACCCTTTACAGAGTGGTGAATACCGCCAAAGGTGAAGAGTTACAGATAATCAACGAAAACACACCTTTGACAGTCGGTGAAAAGGTCAGAGTGAAATTAGAGCTGAAGTTTGATCGGGATGTAGAGTTTTTCCATTTGCAGGATACACGAGGTGCAGGTTTTGAGCCGGTGAGTGTATTGTCCCGTTACAAATATCAGGGAGGCTTGGGATATTATGAAGTGACCGGAGATGCTGCTACGCACTGGTATATGGACAGAGTCAATAAAGGAACCTATGTTTTTGAGTACACCGTTTTTGTCAATATGGCCGGAGTTTACAGCAGCGGCGTGACCACAGGTGAATGTCTGTATGCACCGGAATTTAGGTTCCAGTCTGCCGGGCAGAGAGTAAGTGTAGGGAAATAGAGGTGAAAATTCAATTGTAATTGAAGGTTATTCAATGTTTTACAAAAGTTTCAATTACGATTGAATGTTATCCGGTATTTTGCAAAAGTTTCAATTACGATTGAAGAAATATTTAAAAATCCTATTGCTCTATCATAATAATCATAGAAAACAGACTAACTGTTAATCATTAAATTGAATATATATCATATCTGTTTATTTACATCTATGATACTTTAAACTCACCCCCTTCAATCCACTCAGACGAATTTCCTGTTACCTTAGTCTTAGTTTCACAGAGAGCCTTCACTATCCAAGTGTATGCTCCCGAAGGGATATCATCTGTTGTAAAACTATTTTCAACTTTAGAATAAGCTTTAGAATACCCGCCTTCTTTTTTCAAAAGCTGAATAGCATGTATATCTGCTCCGGTATAACTCCAGCTAAAAGTAACACTCTGACCATCAACAGAGGTCTGTAAGCCTGTCGGAGTGTTACAAGTAATACCGACACAGCCTGTATAAATAGTATCGTCCTGATCATCACAATCATCTCCCAACGGAGATTCTGTATAACCTTCCGGGATGGTATTTCCCACACACGACGGCTGACCACCTATATTATAATCCGGTGAGTAGCCGTCACCGTCGGCATCTGTATATAGGTGAGCCACCCTCCAGATATTCGGATCACCGTCATCACAGTCATAGCCATACGGATCATCCGTATAGCCCGATGGGATATCGGCTCCTATACAGATTATCTGGCCTCCGCTATATATATCGGGCGAATAATCATCACCGTCTGCATCCGCATAGAGAAGGGCTTCTCTCCAAACATCCGGATCACTGTCGTCACAGTCTCCATTCCCGCCGGATGGCAGAATATCCGTCCACTCTTCTCCGGGAGAAGATACAGCCTCCTGCATATCTGCGTACCAGCCGTCACCATCCGCATCCAAGTACCAGATCTTTACATCATCCCCTAATTGATAGACAGAAAAACCACCTAACGATGTAAATAATCGATCCCCATTAATATATAAAACACGTGAATATCCGTTTGACGGATTCCAACCCGTCGCCTGACCGGTAGTAGCATCTATACCTGCACTGCCATATCTATTTTGACCGCCAATAGAAATAAACTGCCCTCCGACATACACCGCATTGCCACTCACAGCAAGACTAGTCACATAATAATTAGGGATAGGATCCCAAGCGGTCGCCAAACCTGTAGTGGCATCTATTGCTCCTAAATAATTTCTATTCTCACCTCCTATAGAAGTAAAGTTTCCTCCGGCATATACCGTATTGCCACTCATGGCAAGAGTGGTGACAATATTATCAGGATTTGGATTCCATGCTGTCGCTAGCCCGGTAGTCGCATCCACTGCTCCCAAATAATTTCTATTCTCACCTCCTATAGAAGTAAACTGCCCTCCGGCATATACTGTATTGCCACTCACAGCAAGGGCATTGACATAATGATTTGGATTAGGATCCCAATCTGTTGTTAATCCGGTAGTGGCATCTACTGCTGCTAAATAATATCTATTCTCACCTCCTATAGAAGTAAAGTTTCCTCCGGCATATACCGTATTGCCACTCATGGCAAGAGTGGTGACAATATTATCAGGATTTGGATTCCATGCTGTCGCTAGCCCGGTAGTCGCATCCACTGCTCCCAAATAATTTCTATTCTCACCTCCTATAGAAGTAAACTGCCCTCCGGCATATACTGTATTGCCACTCACTGCAAGAGTGGTGACACTATTATCAGGATTTGGATTCCATGCTTTTATTTTTTTGGTAGTAGCGTCAATAGCCGCTAAATAGTTGATATCCCGAGCGCCTATAGAATAAAAACTTCCTCCGACATACACCTTGTCTCCACTGACAGCAAGGGTTAAGACATAACTGTCTATATTGGGATTCCATGCAGTCGCCAAGCCGGTCGTGGCATCTATGGCTGCAATATTATTTCTGCTTTCACCTCCTATAGAAATGAAGGATCCTCCGGCATACACCGTATTACCATTTAAGGCAAGGGCATAGACCCCATTATAATAGGCTCCTCCTTCGTCAACATTGGGATTCCAAGCTGTCGCCAGTCCTGTAGTGGCATTTATGGCCGCCAAACGATTTCTACTCTCTCCACCAATAGAAGTAAAGTACCCTCCGGCATATACGGTATTGCCATTCACGGCAAGGACATTGACCGTGTTATCAGCATTAGGGTTCCAAGCCGTCGCCAGTCCGGTAGTCGCATCTACTGCTGCCAAATAATTTATATACTCCTCTCCTATATAACTATAACTTCCTCCTACATACACCGTATTATTTCCACTCACAGCGAGGGTATTGACATAATAATTTGGATTAGGATCCCAAGCTGTCACCGAGCCTGTTGCAGCATTCAAAGCTGCCAAATAAGTTCTGATCTCGCTCCCCACAGAGGTAAAATAGCCTCCGACAAACATTCTGCCACTGCTGAAAGATATTGTCTGCACATAGTTGTCTAGTCTTAAGTCTGATGATGACATGCTACCTGTCTCGGCATCTATGGCTGCCCAGGAAGACTTAGATTGACCTCCTATATAAGTGAAGTATCCTCCGACATACACCGTATTGCCATTCACGGCAAGACTAGTCACATAATAATTAGGGCTAGGATCCCAAGCGGTCGC
>CAZZEH010000020.1:0-15300 GCA_964653095.1 uncultured Chitinophagales bacterium | reverse complement strand
CATTCACGGCAAGACTAGTCACATAATAATTAGGGCTAGGATCCCAAGCGGTCGCCAAACCTGTAGTGGCATCTATTGCTCCTAAATAATTTCTATTATCACCTCCTATATAAGTGAAGTATCCTCCGGCATAGACCGTATTGCCATTCACGGCAAGACTAGTCACATAATAATTAGGGCTAGGATCCCAAGCGGTCGCGAGACCAGTAGTCGCATCTACTGCTGCCAAGTAGTGTCTATATTCACCACCTATAGAAGTGAAGTATCCTCCGGCATATACGGTATTGCCATTCACGGCAAGAGCATAGACTATACTATTTGCACTAGGATCCCAAGCGGTCGCCAAGCCAGTGGTGGCATCCACTGCTCCCAAATAATTTCTATTCTCACCTCCTATAGAAGTAAACTGCCCTCCGGCATAGACCGTATTTCCACTCACGGCAATGGAATAGACAGCACCATCAGCATCGGGATTCCAAGGAGTCAATTGTCCGGTACTGACATCTACAGCAGCCAGATAATTTCTACTTTGCCCATCAATTTGATTAAAAGCTCCTGCCAGGTACAGAATATTTCCATTGAGTACCATTTGAGAGGCACCTCCATTAAAATTTAAGCTGATGGGGTGAAGAGAACCATCGGCATTGATTCGGGCAAAATAGCTTCTCGGCTGCCCACCTACTTCCGTAAAATCACCTCCTATATACCAGCCCCCATTACCATCCGAGATAGATGTGCGAACTGGCCCATTAATATAGGGGAAATCATCCGGAAGACCGGTATCTTCGTCAAATACTCCTCCGTGGGCAATAGATACATTGCTTATCGTGGTGAAATTACCGCCGACATACAAAACCTGCCCTTCTCTCTTCAGCGTATTGACAGATGAAGAGGGGTAGCCTTCCCATGGACACAATTGTCCGGTCTGCATATTAAATACCGCAATTCCCGGACTTAGCTTACCGTTCACATTGTAAAAACTTCCCCCTACATATAAGGTATCGTTGTGCAAGTCCAAAGAACTCACCGTTCCGTCTAAAATCGGATTCCAGGAATTCAGCGTTCCATCGGCATTGATTCGGGCCAAACCACTTCTCGGCTGTCCGCCCACTTCCGTAAAAGCTCCTCCTATATACCAGCCACCCTGACCATCCGGTATAGATGTTTGGACGGTACTATTAGGAATTTGATAAGGAGAAGTCGGAGCGCCATCAGTCTCGTCCAATACTGCTCCATTTTGAATATTATAATACAGTCCCTGAAAACTTCCACCCAAATATACGGTGTTACCTTCTTTGACTATTGCCTCCACAGTCCCACTAGTAGGGATAGGCCACCCGGGTTCTAAGGTTTGTGCAGTAAGTTTGGAAGACAGAAGCAGGGCTGTCAGGAGCAGGCTTAGTGTGTGCAGTTGAGTATAACTTTTCATAACTTTTATTTTTTAAGACTTAAAAGGTATTTCTCATTTTTTAAATAAAGCAACTGTTTATGTGATTCAAATCCCAAATTTTGGGATTTGTAAAATTTTGTTATATTTTTAGATATGAGTAATTACATTTATGGATAAAAATGAATTGGTCGCTCGTCGGATTATGGAAGCCAGAGAGCGAAAAAGGCTATATCAAAAGGATATGGCAGCAGCCTTGGATATCAGTGTGAATGCATATAATTGCATTGAAAATGGTAAAACCAAGATTACTATCAACGTCCTGTACAAAATAGCCGAGATATTAGAAGTTCCTGTCAGCAGACTCTTGGATATAAAAGAAGAAAATACTCCAAGTAATAACAATAGTTTCATTATCTCTCAAAATATTAACGGCACTTTATATTTTCAGGCTTCAGAAGAACAGACTAAAAGAATGATGAAGGGAAAATTATAAATTATGAGTCCATGTCGTTTAGTGAACAAAATGAATTGCTTTTAGATTCGCCAAATCGGATGACGTAAATCATTAAATCGCATATCTGTGGCATGATATTAGCGGAAATAAAAGCATAAAAACAAAATATATTTTATGAGACTAAGAAAATTATTGATTGCCGGGCTATTAAGTTTAGGGCTGACAACTACCACATTTGCCAAAGGAGGTTTTGGTCTGAAAGGCGGTATAGGAATTTCTACTATCAGTTTTGGAGACCCCAAAGACTTAGATAATTTGAAAATTAAGGACAGTAATAACAAATGGAAAGTAGGCGGATTGGTGGGTATTTCGTATGAAGCTACTGTCGGAAAAATTATCGGAATAGATGTAGAAGCTCTTATCACAAATAAAGGAGTGAAAAGAGAAATACCTTATACGCTTTTAGCACAAGACGGAAAATGGACTTTAACCGGAAACCTTTACTCTTTGGATATTCCATTGTCTGTAAAGGTTTACTTAGGGGACAATTTTAATTTTTACGCCGGGCCTTATTTTTCGTATATCATGGGTGGTAATGCCAGATCAAAAAACACGGTTAATGATAAAAAGACAGATAAGCAGAGCGGTAACTGGTATGGCGATGATTATAAAGATATAAACGGAGAACTGCCATTAAAGCGCTTTGATTTTGGAGGGCATATAGGTCTCGAAGTCATTACTAACAGTGGTTTTGGTGTGGGGGCAAGAGTTCAGAAAGGATTTACAGATTTGACCAATAACAAATACAAAGGAGCTCTTACTGAAAATGACGGTTTAATTTTTCCGGCAGATAAGAAACATGTGACCAATACCGGTTTTCAGATTTACGGTATTTTCAGATTTTAGTTTAATCTGTTCGTAGTGTTTGTGAGGGCTGCTTAATGGTAGCCCTTTTTTATTCTGTTAAAGTCTAGCCCGGATTACGGCATGTTATCCGGCTTCAGATAATGTGGATTATTCAAAAAAGATGTATCGGTAAGTGTATGCAGAAAAGCAATTACTTCCTGTTTTTCCTGCTCGGAGAGATTTAGTCCCCAATGATTAAATTGTAATACTCGCCTGTTGGCTTCGGCTATCATAATAGGTTCTAAAGAGGGAGATATCTTCGGACCTTCATTGTAAAAATCAATGACTTCCTCCAATGTGGCAAATCTTCCATCATGCATATAAGGAGCTTTTACAGCTACATTTCTTAAAGAAGGGATTTTAAATTTTGCCCGGTCCTTTGGATTTCCGGTAATACCACCCACCCCCATATCGGTAAAATCGTCTTCATAGTCCATGCCGTTATTCATAAAAGTTTTGGAAGCATGTACAAAAAGTTCGGGAGTAATGTGACAGTGAAAACAATCGGCGGTTTCATTATTAAAATGCTTAAGTCCCTGCATGGCTGCTGCACTGAGTTCTTTTTCCCCTCTCAGGTACTTGTCGTAATCTGAATTGAAAGACACCAAAGTTTTCACATACTGTTCTATGGCTTTCGTAATCAGGTCTGTTGTGATAACGTCTGTATTAAATGCCTTTTTAAACATCTCTGTATAAGCCGGAATGGACTGAATTCTGCTTTCCACTACGTCCCAGGAATTATTCATTTCCAGAGGGTCGGTCACCGGGCCCAGTGCCTGTTCTCTCAGAGTGGCAGCTCTTCCATCCCATAAAAACTGTTTACTCCATGCAAGATTTAGCAGTGACATGGAGTGCCGGGCCCCGGGCAGTCCTTCCACACCGATACTAAATCGGTTCGGATCTGAAAAGCCGTGTTCTGCGAGATGACAGCTCGCACAGGACATGGTAAAATCCTTGGATAGTCTGGTGTCAAAGAACAGGTAATGCCCCAAATTAACACCTTCTACCGTCAACGGATTTTCGGGATCATCTGCAAATGGTCTGAAATGATTAATCTCAGGAAATGGATAAGGCGTAGTCTGAAATGCGGTGTTTTCTGCACTGTCTTTTTTGCACTGAACGAGCAGGACAAAAGATAAAATCAGCAGTGTGCAAAAACGTTTCATTATCGGAAACTTTTACCGACGTTGTCCATCATTTTTAATCCAATTTCTGTCTGAATTCCTTCACTGTGAAAACTAAAGAAAGTGGTCCAGTCTATTTCTTTAAAAATATCATCTAAGTTAAATTCAATGTCTAATTCGGATGTCCCGGGCTGAATATTAAGACTGACCGGAAGAGCTACTTTCCTCAAATAATCGTCTCCGCCCAAATGATAACTGATTACATGTGTAAAATCTGAAGTGTCTGGGTAATTTACCGCACTCTCCAAAATAAAAAAGCGATATTTAAGCATATCCCAAAACATATCATGCTCCCAACTCAACGGATGCGGGTAGTCAAATTTACCCGGATTCATATCATTTAGTTCCGGATTCAGCCCCACATCAAATATCAGAGTTTGATAAGTTCCTTCAGGCACGTTGACAAGAAAGTTTTTGGATTCTTTGAGGTGAAATAAAAAAACCGATTCCGGATATGCTGCAAATTTTGCCCATACAGTATCTCCTTCATCATTGATGAGTGCCGGATTGGATATGAAAAATTTGAGTTCATCAATTTTCATATCATAGGAATTATCAAAAGACAGGGCAGTATTTTCCTTTAAGGGAATTCCGTTTAATGCAGAATGAATTTCAATATTTAAGAAAGATTGCTCATCAGTTTTTACAGTTTCTTTTTTACATCCTGAAACGATAGGCAATAACAAAATTAAGCTCCAAAATTTTATTCTTGTCATGAGAAAGGCTTTTACTAAAGTTACAAAAAGGAGAAATGAATTCAAATAAAAAAGCCTGCAAAAGAGCAGGCTGTTCTATAGTTTAACGTTTTAGTTATGCATCTATTTTTGCATATTTTGCGTTTCTTTCGATGAATTCTCTTCTTGGCGGAACTTCATCGCCCATCAGCATGGAGAAAGTGGCGTCCGCTTCGGCTGCATTTTCAATGGTAACTTGTCGTAAGGTCCTTGTTTCCGGATTCATGGTTGTTTCCCAAAGCTGTTCGGCGTTCATTTCTCCCAAACCTTTGTATCGCTGAATATTTACAGATTCTTCTTTCCCGCCTCCCGCCAATTCTTTCACCGCAGCAATTCTTTCTTCTTCAGTCCAGGCATAAGTTTTTCTCTGTCCTTTCTTCACTAAATATAGAGGTGGTGTGGCAATATAGATATATCCGCTTTCAACCATTTCACGCATGTATCTGAAAAAGAAGGTCAAAATTAAAGTAGTAATGTGGCTTCCGTCTATATCGGCATCCGTCATAATCACCACTTTATGATATCTCAATCCGTCTAAATTCAGTGCTTTGTCATCATCCTCTTTTCCTCTTGAAATTCCAAGGGCTGTAAAAATATTTTTGATTTCTTCGTTGTCGTATATTTTATACTCCATCGCTTTTTCTACGTTCAGAATTTTTCCTCTTAAAGGAAGAATTGCCTGTGTTTTTCTGTCGCGGCCCTGTTTGGCCGTCCCTCCCGCAGAATCTCCCTCCACAAGGAATAACTCACACAATTCCGGGTCTTTTTCGGAGCAGTCCGCCAATTTTCCCGGAAGTGCAGAGCCGACAAGCACATTTTTTCGTTGAACCAATTCCCGAGCCTTTCTGGCCGCATGACGAGCAGTAGCCGCCATGATAACCTTATTGATAATCAGCCTGGCTTCTTTGGGATGTTCTTCTAAGAAATACTCTAAATTTTCTCCAAAAATAGATTCGGTAATACCCTGTACTTCTCCATTGCCCAACTTAGTTTTGGTTTGCCCTTCAAATTGCGGTTCAGGAACTTTTATAGAAATAATGGCAGTAATTCCTTCCCGAAAATCATCCCCGCTGATTTCCATTTTTACTTTGTCAAAAAGACCATTTTTATTTCCGTAGCTTTTGAAAACTCGTGTAAGTGCTCTTCTGAAGCCGGAAACGTGTGTACCGCCTTCTATGGTGTTGATATTATTCACGTATGAGTGGAGGTTCTCATTGTATTCTCCGTCATTATATTGGAATGCCACTTCTACGGTGACCATATCTTTTACCCCTTCCATAAATGCAGGTTCCTGCAAAATTGGAGTTCGGGTGCGGTCTAAGTACTTTACAAAATCTTTTATTCCTCCCTCGGAGTAGAATGTTTCGGATTTGATATTTCCGTTTTCGTCTTTTTGCCTTTCATCATTGATGGATATGGTAATACCTCTGTTCAGGAAAGCAAGTTCCCGCATTCTCGCCATAAGTGTTTCATAGCTGTAAACTACATGGGTAAAGATGCTCCTGTCCGGCAAAAATCGAACAGTAGTGCCCCGGTTGCTGCTTTCGCCTACTTCCTTTACGTCGTATTTTGGGACCCCGATGGAATATTCCTGAAAATATTTTTTTCCGTCCCTTTCTACGGTGACTTCAAGATGCGAGGATAGTGCGTTTACGCAGGAAACCCCGACACCGTGCAGCCCTCCGGAAACTTTATAAGAGTTTTTATCAAATTTACCTCCGGCATGCAGTACAGTCATCACCACTTCTAAAGCAGACCTACCTTCTTTTTCGTGAATGGCTACCGGAATACCTCTTCCGTTGTCCTGTACCGATATGCTGTTGTCTTTATGAATAGTGACCGTGATGGTGTCGCAGTGACCGGCAAGAGCCTCATCAATAGAGTTATCCACGACTTCATAAACCAAATGATGCAAGCCCCTTGTCCCGACATCTCCGATATACATGGCCGGGCGCTTTCTTACTGCTTCCAGTCCTTCGAGAACCTTAATGTTATCTGCTCCATATTGGGCGTTATTATCCTGATGTTTTGACTTTTCCTCCAATTCTGACATAAATCAATTCTGTTTAAAATTTAACTCGTTAAAGATACGAAAAATCTGTCTTCTTATGCCTGTATAAACAAAGAGCTTATACACAGTCCTTATACTTTTCTGAAATCGTTTTTATGATTGTTGAAACGAAGTGCAAAAGAAAGTATAATAGAAAATTGGATTATAGAAAGCGGTTTATGAGTGCATTAAAAAGAACAGAAAAAGTAATTTTCAAAACATCACATTAAAATAATTTCCACTATATTAAGAGAAAAGTAATATACCTTTCACTTTAAGTTTGTTCTTTATATTGTACTTTCGCACAAAATTTTAGTGATATGAAAAAACTGATTACATTTTTTATGGCCATGAGTTTTGTATATGTATATGCTCAGGTGCAAGCGGTTGACGATATTCAACAGGTAGAGGAAGTAGCCGATGGAAACAAGGCAAAACAGGAAAATGATGAGAAAAAACTTTCTGAAAACCCGGAGGGATGGAAACTGGGTGGAACGGGTTCTATTACTTTTAATCAGGTAGGCCTTAAGAACTGGTCAGCGGGTGGAGATCCATCCATTTCTTTGCTCGGTGTGGTAAACGCTTATGCGGACTATAAATTTGGAAAGCATTTGTGGCAAAACAGATTGGGAATTGAATACGGAACTCAGAAAATTAAAGGAGAACCTATTCGTAAAAACTCTGACCGCTTGGAATTATTCACAAAATATGGTTATGCAGTTTCAAAGAAATGGTATGTGTCAGCCTATGCCAACATGAGAACTCTGATGACACCTACATACGAGTATGGCGGTGACGGAAACAAAGTTTTAATGATTTCCAAATTTGCAAGTCCGATGATTATTGACGGTGCGCTTGGTATGGATTATGTGCCGAATCAGTATTTCTCCATGTTCTTATCGCCAATAGCTGCGAAAATGACTATTGTAGCCAATGATTCAATTGCTGCTCAGGACAGACACGGTAATCTTGGGAAAAATTTCAGAGCAGAAGTGGGAGCTACTGCGATCTTCTCCTACAAGCAGGAAGTAGTGAAAAACGTAAACGTACAGTCTGTATTGAAAGTGTTTAAAGATTATAAAAACGGCCCGGCACAAAACATTGATGTGGACTGGCAAACTGCTATCGGATTAAAAGTGAACAAATTTTTATCTGCTGCAATCTTTACTCATCTTATCTGGGATTACGACCAGTTAATTCCGGTCTATGACAAAAAGAGAGAAGAGACTGTAACCAAAAGAAAGGTTCAGTTTAGAGATGTGATTGGTATAGGATTATCCTATTCAATGGAAAAAACAATTGAAAAAGCTGCTCCTGCAGAATTGTAACAGTTTATTTTAATGATATGAAGGGTCTGTAACACTGTTTGCAGGCCCTTTTTTATTGCGCAATTTTTGTTTCGGTAAGTATGCATTGACCAGCCGAAAAATTATCCTCCGCATCCGCCAAAAAATCTTTTGGAGTCTTTCTCAAGCAGTTCATTCAGTTCCTCATTCAGTGAAGATGAAAAGTGATACTCCTCGTTTTCCAACAGGTTCGTTTCATCAGGCTTGTTTTTAGACTTTCCTTTTAGACTTTCTGCATTTTGAGGTACCTTTGTGTTTTTGGGTGAGTTTATTTTACCATTTTTCTTCATCATCCGTTTCTGTTTGCTGATTTTTAAACTTATTTCTCCAGAATATTTTTTGTTTTTGCCTTTCCAAAATCAGTCGGGCAATAATTTTCGAGGAGTCTTGCCCGTCTCCCTCACTCAACATTTCCCGAACCTTTTCTTCACTTACATCTATTCTGTACAGCAATAACAATAATGCATCGAAATCGTTGGATGCCAATTCTTCTACATATCCGGTCAGCCAGACGAGCAAAGCTTCTTCGGATGCATACTCATTCACAGAGGCATTATATATATGCAGTGTTTCGCTTAAAAGTTGTTTGATGTGCTGAAGTTCCATATTGCTTACTGATATAACCCATAATAACCCTGAAGGTTACATCAAAGCCTTTTTTATTTTTCCTAAAATACGGATTTCAGTAAAAAAAGAAAGGTACAGTTGTTTGCTAATTGATGGTTAGAATTCAGACTTCAAATTAAAAAATAACTTCTCCTGATTTACTTGTCACAATGTACAGCACCAAAGTTTTGTATGTAAGCAATGTAATTTCCTTTTATATATTCAGTAACTGAGACAACTTGATATTTTGGATCTAAAATGGCACCTCTCTATTTACACAGAGGTTTTTGTTAGAACTGAAAATCGATTTTAATTAGGCGACTCCTATGGAGTCAGTGCCAGCTTTGGTGATACTTTCAACAATTGGGGAACAGCTACGCTGTTTGCCTTTATACCTACATCGTCATGTCGAACAGAGCTAAGCATCTCACAGAACCGTCACTTTCCTTCTCAAAGCCGATACTGCTTTTCACTCTTTTTAAAAGTAAAAAGACTTGGAATTTTTATTTTTGAAGTTTAGGGATTTTTAATATCAAAGTCTTCACTAAAAATGTTTCTATTGAAGATTTTGGCCAGAAACTACAATAAGGAATTTTTTGTTGAAAATTTTTGCAATTAATTTCAATAAAAGGTATATTGTTGAAAAATTAGTCTTATTTTTGCAGCAAACTTAATTTAAGTGAAAGAATTTAAGTCTGGCAGATACGAGCAGCAAAGCTATTATAAAAGCTTTCAGCCCAATTTTATACACCATCCATGGAAAATGGATAATATGGAAATCATCCAAATGCTTAGTAAAGCGGATAGGCAATTGGGTAGGTTGGATATGTATTCAGAATATGTGAATATTGATTTATTCATTCAAATGCACTTAGTTAAAGAGGCTACTCAATCATCTAAAATTGAAGGTACTCAAACTAAAATTGAAGAAGCTTTTCTGACAGCAGAAGAAATACATCTTGACAAGAGAGATGACTGGGAGGAAGTTCAGAACTATATACTTGCGATGAAAAGTGCAGTTGTAGCATTGGAAAACCTTCCCTTTTCTTCACGTTTGATTCGCCATACACATAAAATATTGTTGCAGGGAGTACGTGGTATGCATAAATTGCCCGGTGAGTTTAGGACAAGCCAGAATTGGATTGGCGGAGCTTCTATCAACGATGCTGTTTTTGTGCCTCCGATCCACAGTTCGATACCAGAATTAATTTCTGATTTGGAAAAATTTGCTAACGACAGGTCTAATTTGCTGCCGGATATCATCAAAGCTGCTATCATACATTATCAATTTGAAACTATCCATCCATTTTTAGACGGAAATGGGAGAACCGGAAGATTATTAATCACATTATATTTGGTCAGTACAGGAATTTTAAAGCAGCCTATTCTTTACCTGTCTGATTTCTTTGAGAGACATCGCACCTTATATTATGATAATCTGATGAGAGTTAGAACGCATCATGATATAGAGCAGTGGATTAAATTTTTCTTAACCGGTGTGATAGAAACCGCACAAAAGGGAATTAAAACTTTTGACGGAATATTGCAGCTTCAAAAAAATATTGAAATTAAATTGAACGATATGGGCGCCAGAAGCGGAGATGGACTAAAACTAATAGATCATCTGTATCAGAATCCAATAATTGATGCTAAAAAGGTCGGTTTAATCGTAGGAAGATCACTCCGGACTGCTTATAACTTATTGAATGAGTTTGAAAAAATGGGAATTTTAAAAGAAATTACCGGCGATGATAGAAACAGATCATATGCTTTTCAGGAATACATTGACTTATTTAAAAACAAGTAAGCTGTAATATCAGCGACTGACAAAATCGTACTTACTTAGAATTAAAACGAGCTCTCGCAACTGTTTTTTCAGTATGTAACGAACCCTTACTTTTTCCACATCAGAGAAGCTAAAAACTCTTTTGTGCTGTTTTTCTACTCCTTTTCAAAGTGAAAAGACTTGGAATCTTTATTTTTGAAGTTTAGGGGTTTTTAATGTCAAAGTCTTCACTAAAAATATTCTTATTGAAAATTTTAGCCAAAAACTACATTAAGAAATTTCTTGTTGAAAGTTTTTGCAATTAATTGCAATAGTGTAACTCCAAAGGAATCACCTAATTGAAGAAAGCAAATCAATGTCGTTTAGATAATCAATGTCATGCTGGAAGCATCTTATTATCCAAATAACATTGGTAAATAAAAATAAAATTTCCTACCCTTATATGGAGTCAATGCCGGCTTTAATGATGCTTTCAACAATTAGGGAACAGCTACGCTGTTTAACCATTGTGGAAAGCAGATTGAAACAAGGGTATTTCCATGTATTCACAAAAAAGCAAATCCCTATTCAGCAATCGGCTTGCGTTCTTAGATATTTGCAGCAATAGCATCTCCCACTTCCGAAGTAGAGTATTTCCCCTGATTGATATCTTCAGTAACGATACCTTCTGCCAAAGCCTTTTCTACTGCTGTTTCAATAGCCTTTGCCTCTTCCAACCATCCAAACGAATATTCTAACATCATGGCAGCCGATAAAATGGTCGCCATTGGATTCGCTATATTCTTTCCTTTTGCCTGAGGGTATGAGCCGTGTATAGGTTCGTACAGAGCAGATTTTTCACCGATGGATGCGGACGGCAGTAGTCCCAAAGTTCCTGTAATTACCGAAGCTTCATCTGAAATAATATCTCCAAACATATTTTCAGTCAGGATTACATCATACTGCCTGGGTCTTTGAATAATTTGCATCGCCGCGGCATCTATAAAAGCCATCTCCAATTCAATGTCCGGATGCTGCTTGGCATAATTTCCTACTACCTCTCTCCACAGTCTTGATGTAGCCAAAACATTGGCTTTATCTAAAAGTGTAACCTTTTTCTTTCTGTTTTTGGCATATTGAAAAGCTTTTTCAGTAATTCTTAGAATTTCGTCAGAAGTATATTCACAAGTGTCAAATGCATGAGTACCGTCTTCGCTCCGTCCTCTCGGTTTGCCAAAATATATTCCGCTTATTAATTCTCGCACGACCACAAAGTCCACTCCTTTTATGATATCTGCTTTTAGTGGGGAAGCGTCCAATAAGCTGTCATAACTTTTTACAGGACGAATATTGGCATACAGTCCCAAGGCATTTCTCATGGCGAGAAGTCCCTGTTCCGGTCGGACTTTGGCGGATGGGTCGTTATCGTATTTAGGGTCGCCGATAGCTCCAAAAAGTATGGCATCACTCCACAAACAGATGTCATGAGTCTCATTGGGATATGGATTTCCTGTCGCGTCAATAGCAGCCGCACCGACTAAACCTTCTTTAAACTCAAACTGATGGTTAAATTTTTTTTCTACAGCTTTTAGAGACTTTATCGCTTCGTTTATAATTTCAGGACCAATGCCGTCTCCGGGTAAAACTGCTATTTTCTTATTCATATTTATTAAATTCAATTGATAAAGTGCAAACTTACAAAAGCGTTATTTAAAAAAGATATCCTAACTTCAAATAGACTTTCAAAAGGAAGAGAGAAAATGCTTAAGAGATTTTTGTTTTTTACAGCCCTGTTTTTATTGCATATCTCTGCTTTTTGTACGTCGTTTCAGGGATTTGACAAAAAGGAAGATTCTATTATTCGGCAAATTGAACGCACAGACGAATCCTTTCGCATTCTTGATTTACAGTTCGAACTTGGAGAGCTGTATTTGGAAAGCGGGGAAATTTCAAAATCCGACTCAGTTATCGCACATATCAGTCAAAAGGTAAATCAATATCCTTCACCAGAAAACTTCCGAACAAATAGGATTCTTGGGAAATATTATCGGCTGTTGGGAATGTACCTGATTGAAAAAAGTGAATACCAAAAAGCCGTAGAAACTTTAGAGCAGGCAATTTCTGTTTTTAAAAAAATGGAAGAGGAGGATGCCGAGCAAAAAATTATTGAGCTCAAAAATTCTGTCGGCAGAGTTTATATTGTTTCCTATCAGCTTTCAAAAGCAAAAAAACATTACGAGGAACTTCTGTCCTATCTGAAAACAGTCAAGCCGTCTCAAATAGATTCGCTGGAGCTAAGTACCATTTATAACAACATTGGTGTCATCCATTTTTATGAAGGAAATATGGATGAGGCATATCGGTCTTATGATATGTCCAGAACGTATGCCATCATGTCGGGATATCCGGAAAATGTCAATGTTGGAAGAGCATTGTACAACATGGGGTTAGTGCGGGATATGAAAGGACTCCTGGTAGATGCTCTGTATTTTTATAAAAAAGCTTTAGACATCTACAAAGATATCTATGGAGAATATCATCAGCATATCGCCGAAATTTATGGTGCTTTCGGAAACATTCATCTGAAAAGACTGGAATTGGAAAAAGCAAGGTATTATTTCAGAAAAGATTTGGAGATATCCCGACAAATATATGGGGATGAGCATCTTGAGGCTGCCTGGGGATATGAGAATATTGGAAGAGTCTTTCAGGAGGAAGGGAAAGACAGTATCGCCAAGGAAATGTTTTTAAAGGCATTGAATATTCGGGAGAGAGTGTATCAGCAACCGCATATGGAAATATCAAGTTTGCTTTTGTCTTTATCTCAAATTGAGCAGGACACAAAGCTCTCCGTTCAAATTGCAGAGAAAGCCTATGAAACAGAAAAAAAAGTCTCTCCCAATGCTACTTTTTGGAAATGGGAAATATTGCTGAACCTAATTGAGAAAAATACTGAGGCAGGAGATTATGACAAAGCGGAGTTTTATCTGAAAAAAGCCGAAAGTGTCGGGAATCAGATTATGCCATCCCTGCCGCATCCGCTTCACGTGAACACTTTTATAGCGGGAGCAAAACTTTTTAATAAGATAAACAAATACTCAAAAAGTCTTGATTATACTGTCAATGCTTTGCAGTCTTCTCTCAGAAAAGGTGCAAAATGGAGCAAAAAAGATATTATAAAACCCGGGCAGATTCAATACATTTCTGAATATTTAAGTGCGATTACGTTCTATACTGAATTGGTATTCGAAAAAGCGGGGGACGAAGATAAAATCGAAGAGTTAATCCAAACCTCGAATATTTTTAAGTCTGTAGTAGATGTAATTCGGGTGCATCAAAAGAGGAGAACGTCCGATGATTTTAGTCTGCAGCACAGCATTCTGTATAAAAATTTTTATGAAGCAGCACTGAAAACGTATGTCTGTTTGTGGACAAAAACGAAAGATATTTCTTACTTAAATTCAGCTTTTGAATACGCAGAAAGAATCAAAAACAACCATTCTATGGAACTGCTCAACGGAATGGATGTGCATAAAATTTCTAATCTGCCGGAAACTACGCTTCGAAAAGAATACAAACTGAAAAAAGACATTCTTTATTATAAGACTGTGGCGGATGAAGGGAATGAGGCACAGCAAAAAATGGCCTCTGAAAATTTGTACCGACTGTTTAAAGAAGAGCAGAAATTTTATTCCAATCTCAAAAAAGTACACCCTGAATATTATAATGCTAAATACAATTTCAGACCACTCAGCCTTAAAAATGTTCAGAGTAATTTGTCCGGAAAAGAAGCTGTTTGGCTCTCTGTTTTTATAGGAAAAAAGGAATATCTTTTTGTCATTACGGATAAAAAAGCAGAAATATCTATCCTGAAAGAAAAAGCATATGAACCTGTAATCCGCACATTGTTGGAAGACGGAGTGAGTAAGTTTATCGTAATTCCTGATTTCTCTGTCAAATGGGTCAATCTCGAAGCATTCAGGTATAAGAATAAATATCTTATTGAACATCTGAGCTTTATTTATAACACCTCACTGAATAATTACTTCAGGAAGAATCGGGAGAAAACGCTTATTAACCGTAAAGTACTTGCAGTTGCTCCTGTAAATTTCGAGTCATTTCAACTGCCCCCATTAAAGTTTTCTAAAAAAGAAGCGGATGAGATTAAGCGTTTCTTTACTGTAAAAACTCTTTTGAAACAGGATGCAACTATTCAAGAGTTTAAAAAAAATCTTCTCTCATTTGGTGCTTTACATATCTCCTCTCACATTAGTTATAATTCTGAAAACCCTCTAAAGAGCAAACTTTATCTTTCCTCTGAAAATGGAGAAGAAGACGGAATCTTATATGCTCATGACATTTTTGGAACGCCCATGCGTACTCATTTGGTCACACTGAGTGCCTGTGACTCCAAAGGTACAGGACATGAGCTGATAGGAATTTATGGGTTTGCAGATGCTTTCAGTTATAACGGCTGTGAAAATATATTGATGACATTATGGAATGTGGAAGATAAAACCATGTATCAGATTACATCATCTTTTTATAAGTACCTCTCGAAAGGCTATTCTAAAGAGGAGGCCATCCGCCAGGCCAAGATTGACTTTATCCATAGCTCCGATAAATACAAATCGGATCAATTTTACTGGGCAGGCATTATCTTGCAGGGAGACAGCGAAGATTTGAAGTTGGCCACACCTGTGCTATCCGAATATTGGTGGGCTATTGCGCTTCTAATATTTTTTGGAATACTGGGGGTGAGGAGATTAAGCTGGTGAAGATATTTTTTCGTAAATTTTTTGAGCTAATTCTCCTGACTTTGACACTAAACACACACATTTTTTGTAATCATTTGATTTTTAATA
>CAZZEH010000019.1:0-70457 GCA_964653095.1 uncultured Chitinophagales bacterium | reverse complement strand
ACGAAAGTATTAATTATGCAGCGTAATATCGGTATTATAGTGTCGGGTTAATAACTTTAGGCCAATACAGGTACATTACAAACAACTATTACTCCTTTCGAGTCAAAAACCTCTTATAGTTTAGAATTTGGGTTTGTATCCCGATATTAATTCACAGCAAAGATGGTTACCTTCGATTGGGAAAACATATTTCAGATTACTGTATGAGCAAGATTTTTCATATACTAACTATAAAAGCCATAGCAGTTTTACCAGCAATTTTATACTTTCCCCCCTTTCGACAGCTGTACATAAAAACAGCAACCTTTAATAACAAACAATAAAAATGATAAAAAGAATTTTCTCCCCTTTCTTTGTAAAAAAAAGAACCCTGCATCTTGATGCCACAGAAAAAGAGAAAGTGACCAACCTTATTCAGAAACTTCATCCTTATCAAACTCAGTCAGAGTTGATAAGGCTTGGGCCTAATGGAGATGGTGGTTATTTAATCCCTAATGACTTAGAGGGTATTGAAGCATGTTTTTCCCCCGGCGTAGGTGAAATCAGCGATTTTGAATATGATTGCTTAAGACATAATATGAAGATTTTCTTAGCTGATAAATCTGTGGAGCAGCCAAATTTAAATTTACCAAAAGACAAATATGATTTTATCAGGAAGTACGTAGGGTGTACCAATAATGAGGATTTTATTACTATGGATGATTGGGTCAAATCAAAATGCCAATCAGACAGTTCTGATTTATTACTGCAAATGGACATTGAGGGAGGGGAATATAATGCTCTTATAAATATGTCAGATTCATTGATAAAAAGATTCAGAATTATGGTTATAGAGTTTCATTCTTTACATGATCTTTGGAATCCTTACTATTACGACTTAAATCAAACTGTATTCGACAAAATTTTGCAAACTCATATTTGTGTGCATATACATCCAAATAACTGTTGTGGCATTGATTTAAGATATGGAGTTAAAATTCCAAGAGTAGCCGAGTTTACTTTTATCAGAAAAGACCGCGTAAAAACGAAATCGTTCGCAGTAGATTTCCCTCATAGGTTGGATTATAACAATACCACTGACAAGACTATTTCATTACCCGAGAATTGGTATAAAAGCTCATAAGAATACAGTCAGAAACACAGCCTGGAATGTCACTTCGACTCTGACTCAGTGACCCATTCCGTTCGTACAGACGGCATAAGCCCTCAACTTTTTTCAAAAAGGCTATGCAATCAAGGCGGGATTCGCTGAAAGTTTATAGTTTTGCGGAACTTTTACAATGAGCCCAATTTCCAAATATACTATTCAGCTTCCCAATGCCCTGTTGCAGGGAATTCGGTCGTGCCTGAGTGAAATCATATACAACAATCAGTATTCCGACAAAGCCGTCGCCGCCCTTCTCAAAGAGCAAAAACTCTGGGGTTCCAGAGACAGAAGGATTGCTGCTGGAATCATTTACGATATCACCAGAAATT
The DNA here is from genome assembly GCA_964653095.1 of uncultured Chitinophagales bacterium. Taxonomy (GTDB): domain Bacteria; phylum Bacteroidota; class Bacteroidia; order Chitinophagales; family JADIYW01; genus JAMLHH01. The sequence continues at coordinate 68,981 of CAZZEH010000019.1, read as the reverse complement.
TTCTAAAATACTCATATCTCCGCAAAAAAGCTTTTTCGGAAAAGGATTCTGAAATGGATGTCCTGATTGCTCTTTCTCTGTTTTATGAAGAGAGTTTGCAGAAATATCTGAGTTGGACTCCTCAATTTGAATCGGAAATCACATCCGTTGTTTTACCGGACTATCTGAAATACAGTCTTCAGGAATGGCTTTACGATGTAATCCGGTCAGACTGGGGTGAACAAACTGAAATCATACTTAAATTCTTGGATAAAAAAGCTTCTGTATATCTCAGAGTCAATACTTTAAGGGCAAACTCAAATAAAGTCAGACAGGAACTGGAACGTACCCATTTAGAATATCTTTTTCATCCGGAAGTAAAACACGCAGTCGAGATAAAAAGCAACAATCAGCTCAGAAGAAGCAAGGCTTTTAAAGAGGGATTTTTTGAATTTCAGGATGTCAGTTCACAGTTTGTGACTCTGCAGATGGGCATCAGGCCCGAACAGACAGTAATAGATTTTTGTGCCGGAAAGGGCGGTAAAACACTGCAAATTGCTGCTCTGATGCAAAATACAGGTCGGTTGATTGCTTCCGATTCAGACCTTTCCCGTTTGGAATATTTAAAGAGAAGGTCTCAGCGGGCCGGACTGAAGAATCTGGAAATCATTTCAGGTCAGGAATTGTCTAAGTATCACAATATTCATGCGGACATGGTGTTTATTGATGCCCCTTGTTCCGGGACGGGTACGATACGAAGACAATCTGACATAAAATTCAGGCTGCAGGAAGAGGATTTGAAAAAACTTATCCAAACTCAGCAGGAAATATTGGCTCAAACTGTGCATTTAATTCGTGTAGGCGGGAAACTGGTATATGCGACCTGCAGCATACTTAAATCGGAAAACGAAAAACAAATTGAAAAGTTTTTGCAGCAAAATTCCGGGTTTAAACTTTTAAAATCAGATTACATCTTACCGGAACAACTCAACGGAGACGGTTTTTATCTCGCTATCATGGAAAAAATTTCCGGTAGTTAATTTTATATACCTCTAAAATTCAAATAATAAATTTCTATCATTGAATAATATTCAATAACGTATTTTACAACTTATGAATTTACTGAAAACCATTCAAAACGGTCTGTCGAGAATTGGGATTGATTTTTTTATCATTAGCTTGTTTTTAGTCGTCTTACTTGCTTATCTCCAGCCGGGATGGGGTTCTAAGTCCTCTCCTCTCCCACTGAGTACGATATCCAACTGGGGGATTGCGCTGATATTCTTTTTTTACGGATTGAAACTGAGTCCCGAAAAGCTAAGATCCGGTCTGAGTAATGTCAGGCTGCACTTTATCGTACAAATCTCCACTTTTATTATTTTCCCGCTTATAGTATGGACCGGCGAGCTCATCTTACGACCGGAGCCGGGAGATTTAATTTGGACAGGAATTTTTCTGCTTGCAGCTTTGCCATCTACCATTTCCTCTTCGGTAGTGATGGTCAATATGGCAAGAGGAAACGTTCCCGCAGCTATTTTTAACGCCAGCATTTCTGCTCTTATAGGAGTATTGATGACTCCGTTGATTATGGAGTTTTTCCTGAGTACAAGCGGTGGTGCAGGATTAGATTTAAAACAGGTCACGATAGATTTGATTGTTCAGGTGATTTTGCCTGTCGGACTGGGGATACTGCTTTACCCTTATTTTGGAAAGTTCGTGGCCAAAACCGGAAAACTTTTGAACCGATTTGATCAGTCCGTCATTCTGCTGATAGTGTTTATGGCTTTTGCAGAGTCTTTTGAAGAAGGATTTTATGCACAGGTGGATACAGAAATGCTGATTATCGTCACGGTAGCTATGCTGGTTTTATTTTTGGCTTCTTATTTCTCCATTACAAAAATCTGTACTATGCTCAAATTTCCTGTTGAAGATACCATCACAGCAGCCTTCTGCGGCTCAAAAAAATCTTTGGTGCACGGAACCGTGATGTCCAATATATTTTTCAGAGGAAGCGCAAATATCGGCATTATCTTATTACCGCTGATGGTGTATCATACCCTGCAACTGATTGCTGCCAGTATGATTGCTCAGAAACTTGCCCGCAGAGAAGATTAAACCCGAATTATCGCTCCCAATTTAACTTCCTGACAATTTTGGAAAGGGGCAGACCCATTACGTTATAATAACAGCCCTCAATTTTGGAAATAAACCGTACGCCTATCCACTCCTGAATGGCATACGCACCGGCTTTGTCAAAAGGCTGATAAGTGTCCACATAGAACATGATGTCGTCCTCATGCATGTGGTCAAAAGTTACTAAGGTTTCGTCCTGAATCAGTAATTCCTGGCTGCCTTTTAAAATGCAGACTCCGCTAATCACCTGATGTGTCCTGCCCGAAAGTTTTTTCAGCATTTCTACGGCATCCGCAGAGTCAGATGGTTTGCCCAGCACTTCCCCATCAATAATCACTATGGTATCGGCGGTCAGAATTATTTTTTCAGAGTCGCTGATTCCGGTCTGAACTGCCTTCGCCTTTCTCGCCGCTAATAAAACAGGAATTTCTTCCGGGTTGATATCTGCAGAAAAATTTTCTTCGACATTCGGCACTTTTACTTCAAAGTCTATTCCCGCCAATTCTAATATTTCTTTCCTCCTTGGTGAGCCTGAGCCCAAAATAATCGGGCTACCTTTTTTAATTTCAATCATTGGTGTAAAAGTAGAAAATAACCTTTCCTTTTTATCTTTAAAGTCAATAACCCTGAACTATCATCTTATACCAATTTGGAATTCAAAACAGACCGATAAAGTAGAAACCTTATTCTGGTATTATGCCGTGGTTATAAACAATACAGAACAATGAGATAAAATCGAAATTGGTCTAGTTTGTCCAAACGGTATTATTCTTTTATTCTGGAAAAGTTTTACATTCAGTACACAACAGCTTTTGCCAAAAATGGATTGATGTGCGGGTGTCAAAACGGTCTGAAGTTATGATTAAATTTATTTACTAAGGCGTTTCAAGTTAGTTTCAAAAGGAAACGCATCTTTTCGCTTTCGATACGAAGCCCTACTTAGTTTGAATTAAGAATAGTCACCTCAAAGAGGGAATATACCGGTATGTGATCAGATAAATCTTTGCCGTTACGCTGAAATTCTGTTTCCGGTTTCTGATAATCCAAAAGCCGAAATTTTATTTTTTCATTTGAACGGTAAAAAATCTTATCTACTGTCTCACAAATGCCTAAAGACGGGTGTTCGCAGTCCATCAAAGACTGGTCATTTTTTTCAGGCAAAATATTATTTCTGGAAAACTCTACCCAAGTGTCAGAAAATCCAAGCAGATAAAAAACTTCGAGCGTATCCGCCATACGAGTATATCTGCTGTTGAAATCTCCCAAAATCAACACGGCTTCACCGGCTGACTCTCGTTCTATGAAATTATAGAGCTGTAGTAAATTCGCTCTTCTCGAATCCGTATCTTCTTTTTGCACACCTGCATTCGTATGATTATTATACACATCTATATATACACCTTTTGCCAACTCTACTCTTGAATAAGTAAGCCCTTTGGGAGTCAGGCAATCAGTGCCGCTGCATTTTTGCCATTTTACTCTTTTCAAGTCAAGCAAACGATATTTGGACAAAAGATTTAAACCGTCCCCCACAGGTACCGGTCCCATCCATTCTGTTTTGTACGGGTGAGTCGATTTGGCATAAAGAAGATGGTTGTAATTAAAATCTTCCTGAACTGCGACTAAATCATATTGGTTAATTCTATTCCCAATTTCGGGAGTGTTTCTTTCAGGATTACTGCTGGACAATAACTCCGGCAGACCGGCTACATTGTAGGTTAAAACAGATAAGGTATCCGTGTAAGGAAAAGAAATATCAGAAAATAAACTTTTCTCTTTCTCACAACCTAAAACAAAAGCTAAAAGCAGACATGAGGCAGGTATCAAAGTTCTTAACATAAAAGATTATTTTTATAACTACCTATAAAGGTAATAAATAATCTATACGTACTTTTTGCCATTTATCAAATTATGACAAGAATTTCTCCCACTCTCCCATTTTTTCATCTAAGTCTTCCTGCTTCATTTTAAGCTTATTGGAATCGGCTACCGTATAATTATTGGATAAATCTGTTTTGATTTTTTGAATTTCACCTTCCAGCTTCTCAATTTCGTCTTCCAACCTCTTTATGCTGTTTTTAATCTCTTTTTGCGATAAATTATCTTCATTGGAAAGTTTGCTTTCCCTCACTTCTGTGCTCCCGCCCCTATCCGTATCTGCTCCTTCACTTTCGTATTGCCGGAAAGATTCTAATTTTTTCTTCTCAAAGAAATCTGACATTCCGCCAAGATATTCTTTGACTGTTCCCTGATTAAACTCAAAAACTTTATCTGCCAAATCTGTCAGGAAATCTCTGTCGTGTGATACGATAATTACAGTTCCTTTATAATCCGATATTGCCTGTTTTAACCTGTCTTTTGAATTCATATCGAGATGATTGGTAGGCTCATCCAATATGAGCAGATTAGTAGGTTGCAGGAGCATCTGAGCTAAACACACCCGCGCTCTTTCGCCGCCGGACAGAACGGATATTTTCTTGTCCACATCTTCACCCGAAAATAAAAAAGCTCCGAGAATGCCGCGACATGCTTTGACCATATCATAAGGAGCTTCATCCTCCATGTGCTCTAAAACGGATTTTTTCTTAGGCAGGTTTTCGGCATGATGTTGAGCAAAATATCCTAACTCAACATTATATCCAAGTTCTGCAGTTCCGGAATCCGCCTGAAGTTCTCCTGAAATTATTCGTGCCAAAGTGGTTTTCCCCATTCCGTTTTTTCCTACAAATGCCACTTTCTCGCCTCTCAGAATTTCTATATTGACTTCTTCAAAAACTTTCTTTTCTCCAAAAGATTTCGATACATCTTTTACCTCCACGGCTACTTTGCCTGAAGCAGGAGCTACCGGAAACTGAAACCTCATGGCCCGATTATCCTGTAATTCCACTTCCACCAAATCCATTCGATCTAATTTTTTTATCAGACTCTGGGCAAAAGATGCTTTAGTGGCCTTGGCTCTGAATCGGTCAATATTTTTTTGAATTTGCCGAATTTCATCCTGCTGATTCTGATAGGCCGCCAACTGTTGCTCCTGACGTTCTTTTTTCAGCACGACATATGTTGAGTACGATGCTTTATACTCATGGAGTTTACCGAGTTCAACTTCCAGCGTACGATTGGTTACATTATCCAAAAAAGTTCTGTCGTGGCTCACCAAAAGCACCGCACCTTCATAAGAAGAGAGAAAACGTTCTAACCACAAAATCGAATCTATATCGAGATGATTGGTCGGTTCATCCAACAAAAGTAAATCAGGTCTTGCCAATAAAATTTTTGCCAGCTCAATTCGCATTGCCCAGCCTCCCGAAAAAGCCGAAGGTGCTTTTCCAAAATCTGTCCTGACAAAGCCTAAGCCGGTCAGAATTTTTTCTATTATCGCATCTATATTATAATATTCCAGATAGTCCAGCCTTGCATGTAAATCGACTAAATCCTGCGTCAGCTTCATATAGGTTTCACTGGTATAATCTGTTCGGGTTTCCATTTCATGCTCGGTTTTTTTAAGCTTCTCTTCCAGTGCTATAGCATGTCGAAAAGCAGACCGGGCTTCTTCCCATAACGTAGGATACCGATGCCCTCTTATCTCCTGTTTTAGAAATCCTATCGTATAGTCATTGGGATATACAATCTGACCTCCATCTATAGAGATATCTCCATTGATAGCTTTCAGCAAAGTAGATTTACCGGCACCATTATTCCCGACAAGACCTACTCGGTCTCCGGGCGATAGTGTACAGCCGGCTTTTTCAAGTATGACTCTGTTGCCAAAATATATAGACAGATTAGAAATTTGGAGCATTAACTTCTACCTCTTTCTTCCCAGACTTGAGTTTTTTCACCGAGATTTTCGCAGAAAGTACGCATTTCATTCACTACAAACGGATTTCCGGTCGCTCTGTAATAACTTTCTGCCAAAGTCAACAGTCTTTGAAAAAAATGAGAGTGCATCTCGTCAATTTGCATGTCCTTAGTCCAAATATCTATCGTCTGTGTGTTTTTCTCTTCTCCGTCCCAAAGAGCCAGCATCAGCGTTTTACTCCTCTGTATCCCATCTTCAGGGTGATCGGTTGCGGACCACTCAATAGATTCAGGCATACTGTTCTCGTCGAGCGTTATGTTGAATTTAATTTCCGTTTTCCTTTCCATTACAAAAATATTTTCTGCAAAGATAAGTTATACAAAATCCTATAAAACAGGAGCTGTGTGATTTATCTTATTCATAATACTAAAACAAGGCAAACAGAATACTTTTATTTTTACTTTTCAGATAAAAATATATTATGCTATACGTCATGCTTATTTTGCTCCTCAGTATTTGTCTGTTGCTGGGTGTTTTTCTGATTTTCAGACCAAATCAGATTTTATCAAAAGAGTTTGTAAAGTCAAAGCTTCTGACTCCCGAATCTAAGTTTATAAGCTGGAAAGGGAATGACATACATTATACAGAAGAAGGTCGTGGAGACACTGTAATCATGATACACGGTCTGGGCGGTTCTTTCTACAACTTCGAGGGGCTGAAAGATATCATGAAAAATAATTTTCATATCATTCGACCGGACATCCCGGGCATGGGAATGTCTGATTTCAGACATTTAAATAAAAACACCAACTTCACAGCAGAGTATATTGATTTTTTTAGTTTTTTCATAGAATCCCTTAAGCTTGAAAGATTCTACGTGATGGGCAATTCGCTTGGCGGCATGCTGGCGTGGATGATTGCCGAGACCTATCCGGAAAAAGTAAAAGGTTTAGTGTTGTTTAACAGTGCGGGGTATGAATCCGAAAAAGTCATCAAACATGCGGCCGGTCCGCTGCGCTGGTCCTGGTTCGCTCCGGTTTTAAACAAAGGCATTCCTAAGTTTCTTATTTACAACTTTTTGCCCAGACTCTTTGGTGACAAGTCTAAGGTCACACAAGAAGAGCTGTTACATGCTCATTATCTGATTAATCGGGAAAGTAATTTAAAAACAATTGCCGGACTTTCATCCAATACTTCACAGGCTCCCAACCCTGAACTCATAAAAAAAATATCTGTCCCCACTTTAATTTTCTGGGGTAAAGAAGATATTATCATTCCGGTCAGGCACGCAAAACTGTTTAACCAAGACATTTCGGGAAGTCAGTCAATCATATACAGTCCGTGCGGACACATGGCTATGATAGAATATCCGGAGGATGTTTATAATAACTTCAAAAGTTACTTTGGATTGGCTTAATCTTTAAATTTTTCCTGTATCAATTTTAGTAATGCCTGATAGGTTTCGGGGCTGCCGGATACAATACTCTGCCCAAAAAGCCAGTCGCTGCCGCCTTTAAAATCTGTCACTATACCTCCGGACTCCTGCACTATCAAAGCACCGGCTGCTACGTCCCAGGGAGCCAGACTGTATTCAAAGAAACCGCTGAATCTACCGCAGGCTGTATAAGCCAAATCGACAGCAGCCGCGCCCATACGACGGACTCCTCTTGTACTTTTTATGACCGTACGGATTACATCTAAATACTCATCGGTTTGGCTAAAATCATAATAAGGGAAACCCGTTGCTATTAATGCATCCGAAAAACTTCCATTTCTGACCCGGATAGGTTTATGATTGAGAAAGGCGCCCTTACCTTTTATAGCGTGAAAACACTCTTTTCGATTGACTTCATATACCAGTCCAAAAACAATTTCTTCCTGTACTTCCAATGCAATAGATACTGCAAAGACAGGAATTTGATGAAGAAAATTTGTGGTACCATCCAAAGGGTCAATAATCCACCTGACTTCTGTATCCTCTGTTTGTATGGTATCTTCTTCTGTTAAAAATGAACTGTCCGGTAAAATCTTGCTTAAACCTTCGGTAATAATTTTTTCTGAACCCACATCCACATAACTTACCAGACTATTTAGGTCTTTCGTTACTATTTCATCCTGACTAACTTTCCCGTAATGTTCTGAAATAAAATTTGCGGCTTTTTCGGCCACAATTCGTACAGATTCTGCGAAGTAGCTATTCAACATCATTTTCTCTACTTTTTTTTAGGGATGAAAGGCCTTCCAATACAAAAACAAATTCTCCCTTAGGTTCATTTTCTTTATAGTGTTGCAATACTTCTTCCACACTTCCTCTTACTACCGATTCAAATTTTTTACTAATTTCTCTTACTGCCGTTATTTTTCTTTGGGATGCTCCGGCAGCTTTCAGCTGTTCCAAAAATTTTACGACTCGGTATGGCGACTCATAAAGTACGATTGTCGGACCATAATTTAAAATGCGTTCAATTTTTTTTTGCCGCCCTTTCTGGTGCGGAAGAAATCCTTCAAAAACAAAAGTATCTGACGGCAATCCCGAAACAACCAAAGCCGGCACAAAAGCTGTAGCTCCGGGCAGACATTCTACCCGAACATTATTTTCTATACAGGCTCTTATCAATAAAAAACCGGGATCGGATATGGCAGGTGTTCCGGCATCTGACACCAACGCAAAGACAGAGCCGCTGGCGAGCTGACTGATCAGTTCATCTATAATTTTATGTTCATTATGCATGTGGTAGGCTCTTAGCTGATTTTGAATTTCAAAATGGCGAAGCAAGTTTTTAGTTGTGCGGGTATCCTCTGCCAAAATCAAATCCGCTTCTCTCAGAATTCTCAATCCGCGTAAAGTAATATCTTCCAGATTACCTATTGGTGTAGGCACAATGTATAAGTGTCCGACCACGGCTTAAAGATAATAAAGTTTAAGCGGGAACACTACAATATAATTTCCATTAATTTATACAACTATTAATTTTTTTAACTAAATTTAGTCAAACTCTAAATCATGAAAAAAATTTACTTATCTCTTCTACTGCTGTTTGCAGGATTATGCTTCGGGTTAAATGCTCAAAATATTGTAGATAATCCCGATTACACTTACAGACAAAATTTTAATTCTCTCCCCGTTTCGGGTTCCGGGTTTGTTGATTTTAACTTAGACAATTGGGAAATTAATGATGACCAGATTAAAGTCAGTGACGGAGCTGATAATCAGGGAGCGGTTTATTCGTTTGGCTCCGCAGAAAGCAGTGACAGAGCATTGGGGGGTATTGTTTCTTCCAAAGCTTCTCCATTGTATTGGGGCACCTCATTTAGAAATGAATCTAAGAATGTTCTAACAAAATTCACAGTAGAGTATAAAGGAGAACAGTGGAGAAGATCAGATAAAAAAGACAAAAATACAGAAGAACTTTTGGCGGACACGCTACATTTTGAATACAGCTTAAACGCCACTTCCGTAGGTGATGCTGATGCAATCTGGAAAAGTATAGAAGGACTAAACTTCATATCGCCCATTACTTTGGAGACTCCCACAAAACTTGATGGCAATAATGGTCTCAACAGCAGAATAATTTCCGAACAAACTGATCTGGAAGTCCATGAGGGAGAAACTTTATTTATCAGATGGTCCTACACGAGAGAGACCGGAGGCGGAGATATAGTGGGAGCAAGAGACGGTTTGGGCATTGACGATTTGGCAGTTAGTTTTGGCGAGGGTAATGCTTCGGTCCCATGTAACTTTGATGAGGAAACAACAGCGACCATCATTTCAATGGAGAAGACTATGACCGAAGTTGATATAGAATTCGAGCCTGTACCGGGAGCGTCCGGATATATAATTATGCTTGATGATGTAATGGACGATCATGAATTTGGTTACGTGACTGACGGTGAATATTATAATGTTGGCGATTTTATCGAAGACACAAAAGTCGTGGATATTACTACCAACACTAAATTTTTATACACAGATTTGAACCCAGGTGGATTTTATTATATAACTGTAACTCCTTTTTATGAGTGTGAAGAGTCTATCTTTTACGGATTTGATGACTTCATCAGTTTCTTTACGCTGGAGACTTGCGACATTTACTTTTTTATAGAGACTAAATTCAATAAAATCACTCCTCATGAAGACAAAATTGAATTTGAGCTTTTACCAATAGAAGATGCGAAAGGTTATGTGGTCATACTGATAGACGAGGAAGAGCTTATGACAAATGAAAATTATGAGATTGTTTTTCCTGAAGACGGAGATCAATACAGAATAGGCGATCCGATTGGAGATGCGGTTATAGGATATATAGGGACGAGTCCTAAGGGAGAAATAACAGGTTTAGAAGCAGGCCATCCGTATATTTTGGTTGCACTTCCATTTTTTGAATGTGATGGGGTCATCTCCTATGGATATGAAGCTATAGATATTGCAGAAACAGTGGTTCCAACTTTTATCAGAAACAACAAAAGAAATCAGAATATTGTTTTATATCCAAACCCAACCTCAGGGAGTGTTTTAAATATAAAACTCTCTAGCTTTGAATCAGGAAAGGCTCAGGTCAGCATCTATAATATCGCCGGAGTTCAGGTTTACAGCTCCTCTGAATCAGTTATTTCTGATATGCAGATTATGTTGCCGGGCAACTTGCAGTCAGGTAGATATATCTTAAGTATAAAGAATGAAAAAGAGGTGCAGATTGGTTCATTTGTTCTGGTAAAATAATTGGTTTTTATATTCTGTATTCGGAGGCTGTCGCATTATGCAGGCAGCCTCTTTTTATTTATTCAGACAGTTGCTCTGATTAGCTGTTAATAATTATATAAAGTCACAACTTCCTGCTTTACGTTTATTAACATTAATTTCAAGTAAAAATGTGAGTGATGAACTTGAAGAAATATTACAAATCAGAAATTATTAAGCATAACACCGCAAAAGACTGCTGGATTATAGTATTTAATAAGGTATATGATATCACATCTTTTGTATATAAACACCCCGGGGGTTCTGAAATATTACTTAGCCGTGCAGGTGAAGACGCCAGCAGTTTTTTTCAGACAAGACACGGCAATATGAAACGTATTCAAAAAATACTCGAACAATATTGCATAGGAGAGCTCTATGAAGAAGAAAAAATAAATGAAGAAGCCTTTAATGAGCCTTTTTTGGACGAAATGATAAAAATATGCCAAAAAAGAAATTTATATACTCCCAGTAAATCCAGAAAAAGAAAGTATAACACGATAAGGGTTTCTCTCGTGTTATTGTTTTTCACCTTAGCTTTACTGGCTTTTTATGCACAACTCCCACTGACAGTCTCTATTCCTCTAATCATTCTTCAGAGTCTGACTGCAAATTCATTATTTGGAATTATAGCTCATGAGCATACACATCGCCCTTTACCGGAAAACGCTTTTCTAAAAGGAATCTTAATTGTGATTTGGCCATTAATTTGGCCATTTATCACAAGAAAAGCTTTGATTTATGAACACAATAGCCATCATGTCAAAATAGGCGACCCTGTCTATGATTATGAAGTGATGGGATTTTCGCATTTTATTCGGTATTCGGGTGAGGTTAAGCACAGATTTCTTCACAAAATTCAGCACAGAATTGCTTTTTTATGGTATATGTTTTATGCCAATATCATTACTACAATCGGAGGCATTTTTACTCCGTACTGGGATATTCACAAAAAGAAAGTCAAATTAATACATATTTCATCCGTTTTATTTACTGTAACTTTTTATATTATTATTCCCTCATTAATCTACGGGAATTGGCTGAAATTTTTCCTTCTGTACGGCTTATTCCAATGTGTTTTATTCTTTTTCATCTACATGGGTGCTGCAATAAGTCATTTTACCCCTCAGGCAAATCAAAAAATTCCAAAAGAAATGGAAAACAAATTTGCCTATTATGTGTGTAACAACACTACCAATTTTGAACCGGACAGTATGTTTTGGTTTTTGTTCACAGGAGGTTTTAACTTGCAAATTGAACACCATCTAAACGCTTTCATTCCGGCAGAGAACGTGAAAGAGTTTCAAATTATCGTGAAAGACTTATGTAAAAAATATAATTATCCTTACATTGAATATCCTACCTTGTACAGTCTGTACAAAGCGCATTATCAGTATCTGTACAATCTATCAAAATCAAAATCAAATTCAGAAGTGCTTCAGGAAGTCGATAATAAAAGAGGATTTCAGGCAAGATAACAATCGCCGAATGTCTTTATCTTTTAATGGTCAGGAGATACAGGACCGGAATAATAGGTATCAGCAGAACCATTCCTAAAAACCACCAGACTTTATTTCTGATATCATTTCTTACAAGGTCTATAAAGACTACTGTCCATACAACTACCAAAAAAATAAGCCCTATCTCATAGAAGATATTTTTAAGGGCAGTGGGTGAAGAGACCTCTGTGAGTGATGAACCTGTATGATATTTTATGAAAGCACCTGCTATTCCCAACACAAAACCTATAACCGTTAATCCAAGCAGTAATTTTCTATCGATTAATAACTTACTTCGTTCTTCCATTAAATGAACATATGATTGTGCCACTCAATAATAAGCAATATATTTCAATTCTGCTGTACTTTAATCAGAAAAGGGCAACAGTTTCTGATACTGCTGCCCTTTTAACTTATAAATACTTCTTATTACTTCACCCCATCATTCTCTCTCATATACTCTACGATAGCTCTTGCATCATCATGATCAAGAAACTGGTTAGGCATACGTACAAGACACTGCTCGAGTTGCTTTTGAAGTTCAGGGTCTTTGTCAATCATTGGATCAGGATTGGAAATAAAATTCATAATCCAATGTAATGTTCTTCTCTCAGTCACTCCCTTCCATCCCGGTCCTACCAACATTTCATCATTGGCCTTATGACATGAAAAACATTTTGAGGTAGAAATGGCCTTACCTTTTTCAGCTAAAGCGGCGTCCAAACCTTTCAAATTGTCAAAGTCATCTTCATCGTACTCCCCATGTCCGCGAGTCGGATCATATTCTTCCTCTACCTGTTCCTCAGCAACCAAATCATCAGCCGGAGTTACAGATTGCGAATTATCATTCTCATTTCCTCCACATGCCACGTACAAAAAAGGCAGCACAAATAACAAAGCAATAATCGTTGTTTTTTTCATTTTACATTTTTTAAATCCTGTCAAAGATATATATTTTACTATTGAGTTCATATAATTTTAAAAATAAACATCAAAATTATAATTGTCTTAATATTGTAAATTATCCGCTGAGATGATTTCAGAATTTTTCGAGACTTTCTGTCAGTTTAGTCATACTTAATCTTATCGTTTGGACGGTTATCTTCCGAGTCCGGACTTTTAATTTTCAAATACACAGCAATTCAGAATTAAAACCAAACGATTTCCCTATTTTAGCACTCATGTCTGATTTGAAAATTATCTCATACAATATTAACGGAGTGCGGGCTGCACTAAACAAAGGACTCGCCGAGTGGATAAGTGCCCATAATTACGACATAATTCTTTTTCAGGAAATAAAAGCAGATGCAAGTGTGATACCCTACGATGTGTTTGACAGTTTAGGATATCGTCATACTTGGTTTTCTGCCGAGAAAAAAGGTTATAGCGGTGTGGCCGCATTATATAAAACAGAACCTGAGCAGATAATCAAAGGAATCGGTGACAGTCGATTTGACTCAGAAGGGAGATTAATCCGTCTGGACTTTGGCAGGCTGACCCTTATCAATTCGTATTTTCCCTCGGGCACAACAGGCGATATCAGACAAGCCATAAAAATGGAATATTTAGATACTTTTTATGAATATATCCAGCAACTGAAGCAGGAAAGGCCGTACATCATTGCCTCCGGCGATTATAATATTGCACATCATCCGATTGATATTCATGACCCGATCAGAAACAAAAATTCTTCGGGCTTCCTTCCGGAAGAAAGAGAATGGATGACCAAATACTTTTCCAGTGGATTTATTGATACTTTCAGATATTTTAATCAGGAACCGAATCAGTATTCCTGGTGGACCTACCGTGCGGGAGCCAGAGCAAAAAACAAAGGCTGGAGAATAGACTATCATGCAGCTTCGGAAGTTGCGGAACCTTTTCTAAAATCTGCCTCCATTCTTTCCGAAGTAGTCCACTCCGATCACTGTCCAATCTTACTTGAAGTCAAAGGTGAAATCGTTTAAAACTTAAAGAAAAGTGAAGCGTTCTCTATGCATATTGATTCTGTTCCTGTTTCTGGTTTCATGCAAAAACTCTGTTTCCAATAAAGACAGGCTGAGAGAAGCAAAAGGCGAAAGATATTATGGAGGTACTTTGCGTTACAATGAGGAAGAATTTTTAAAAAGTCTGTATCCGCTCAATATTACAGAAGTAACAGGGCACCGTATCGCTGAGCAGATTTACGAAGGTCTTGTACGATTTAACCAAAAAACACTCACTATAGAGCCCGCCCTTGCCAAATCCTGGGAAGTTAACGAAGAAGGCACGCTTTACACTTTTCATTTGAGGACAGATGTATTCTTTCAGGATGACTCATGCTTCGCTGACGGAAAAGGAAGAAGACTGACTGCACATGACATCAAATATTGTTTTGACAGGCTGTGTTATCACAATCCTGCAGACAATCAGGGATTTTGGATTTTTAAGGATGTCGTAAAAGGTGCCAATGAGTACAATGAAGCCACTGCCCAAAAATCAAACTCCGTACCGGGAGTAGAAGGTGTACGGGTAATTAATGACAGTACAGTGAGCGTAGAGTTATACACTCCTTTTTCAGTATTCCTGTCCCGACTCGGTCTGATTTTCGCCAAAATATATCCCAAAGAAGCCGTCGAAAAGTACGGTAGTGAGATGAGAGTAAAATGTGTGGGTACTGGACCGTATAAACTCAAACTCTTAAAAGAAAACGAAATAGCCTTCCTGACAAGAAATGAGAATTACTGGGGAAAGGATGAATGGGGAAACAGATTGCCGTACATCGATTATATCAAAATTTCATTTGTCAAAGAAAAAAGAGCCGAACTCCTGTCTTTTAAGAAAGGTGAGGTGGATTTTCTGTACAGATTCCCGTTGGATATGGTAGATGAAGTACTCAATCCCGACGGAAGTCTTAAAGAGGGATACGCTCAATATCAGTTACAGTCTGCTCCCGTGATGGCTTTTCAGTACTACGGCTTTTTGAATACACATCCGATTTTCAGCAGCAAAAAAGTAAGACAGGCATTTTGCTATGCGATTGATCGCGAAAGACTGTGCACGTACACTCTGAGAAATTCCGGTGCTCCCGCAAAGTATGGTATGGTACCTCCCGGCACAGGTGCTTATCACGCCGAGTTGGTGAAGGGATATGATTTTCAGCCGGAAAAAGCAAAACAGTTATTAAAAGAAGCCGGCTATCCCAACGGTGAAAATTTTCCGAAAATTACTTTACAGCTTAACAGTGGCGGAGGGCGTAATGCCCAAATAGCTGAAGCAATACAAAAAATGCTGGACGAGGTGCTAAATATACAGGTCGAACTTCTGACTGTACCCTGGGCGCAGCATACTGAGGCAGTAGAATCCGCAAAAGCCGTTTTTTGGAGGTTGGGATGGGTAGCAGATTATCCTGAAGCCGAAAATTTTCTCAATCTGTTTTTGTCCAAATATGTTCCAGAGGATATAAATGAAAAAACGTACATAAATTCTTATCGATACGTAAATAAAAACTTTGATGCGGTGCTGGAAAAAGCTTTGCGTACCGTCGATGACAGTCTGAGAAACAGTCTGTATGCCGAGGCAGACCAAATCGTTACAGATGATGCCCCTGTGCTGCCACTTTTTTATGATAAGGATCACAGGCTGTTGCAGCCCAACCTTAGAAATTTTCATCAGAATGCGATGGAATACCGGGATTATGCATCCGTTTATTTTGTACCGTAGGATCTTTTTTAGAACCGGGTGAATTCACAATCTGCAAAAGTAGTAACTCTATCGGTGCTTAACATTTTAAAACGATATTTACCTCCGGTGTTTTTCAAAATTTTATATCTTCCAATCAGATAAAAGATTTCAAACCAAACTATGATTACGTCCTACGAATCTCTTTTGCAGCAGTTAGACCGTTTTATCAGAAAATACTATCTCAGTAAGATTCTGAAAGGAACACTTCTGTTTACTGCCGGCGTAGTCAGTCTGTATATACTGCTGAGTGTGGGAGAATTTACTTTCTATTTCCCTTCATGGTTCAAGTGGCTTCTCGTCATTTCATTTTTCTCTATAACCCTTGCGGCATTGTTTGGCTGGATAATTTATCCTTTGAGCAAATATCTTAAGATTGGTCAGTCTCTCTCGCACGAACAGGCAGCCGAAATTATCGGCAGTCATTTTACGGAAGTACAGGATAAACTGCTCAATATC
The DNA here is from genome assembly GCA_964653095.1 of uncultured Chitinophagales bacterium. Lineage (GTDB taxonomy): Bacteria > Bacteroidota > Bacteroidia > Chitinophagales > JADIYW01 > JAMLHH01. Next base: position 52,657 of record CAZZEH010000019.1, on the reverse strand, counting down.
CTGCAGCTCAAATCAGACCGGGCGGCTTCAGGAAGTACCGAGCTGGCGGAAGCAGGAATACAACAAAAAATACAGCAAATCAGCTGGGTACCGTTTTCAAATGCAATAGACCTCGGTGAAAATAAAAAATTTCTCAGATATACCGTTCCGCCCCTGATTTTGCTTCTAAGCATTATCCTACTGGCTCCGAATGTGCTGACCGAGAGCAATGCCAGATTGAGTCAGCCCTCCAAAACATTTTTCAAACCGGCTCCTTTTACCATTTCAATTGACCCGAAGCAGTTACAGGTCAGTCAGTTTACAGATACGGACATTTTTATTAAAGTAAAAGGAAAAATGCTGCCGGACAAAATGGAATGGATACAAAACGGTCTGTCTTTCCCAGTAAAAAAGATTGATGCCAATACTTTTTCTTATACCGTCTTAAATATAGAAAATGACATTGATTTTCGAATATCGGCACATAATCACATCTCTGACGAGTATCACATGAAAGTGCTTAAAAAGCCAATAGTTTCTTCCATGCAGATTAAATTAAATTATCCTAAATACACCGGGCTAAAAAGTGAAACCATCAAAAACACGGGCGACATCACAGTTCCGGCAGGAACCCGGGTCGAATGGATACTTTCTGCTGAGAATACCGAAAAATTAAGCGTAAAATTCGAGGGCGAAGAAACTGTTTTTCTTAAAAAAGAGCAGTCGAAATACAATCTGTCCAAAAAAATACTGAAAGAAACCAATTATAAACTTTATGCTTTTAATGAAAACAGTGGTCTCGGTGATTCCGTACTCTATTCTATTTCAGTTATCGAAGATGAGTTGCCAAATATTCAGGTGAGCCAGGTAACAGACAGCAGCCAGCTGGAGTATCTGTTTTTCATGGGAAATACCTCCGACGATTACGGCATCAGTAAAATCACTTTCCATATTTCCTCAAAGAATGAAAAAGGGCAGGTTACAGAAACCATCCGGGAAAATATCAAAATATCACCTTCAAAATGGGCAGATTTCACCCATCACTTTGCTCTTAGCGGGTTAAACTTAAAGTCAGGTGAAAGAGCCGAATACTTTTTCACAGTTTGGGACAACGACGCAGTACACGGCAGCAAATCAACCCGCTCCAATACCTTTGTTTATACAGTCCCGGACAAAGACAGACTAAAGGAAATCGAAAGTGACAATAATGAAAACATCAAATCTGCATTGCAGTCTGCAAACAGAGAAGCTCAAAGCCTTGCACAGGATCTACAGACTCTGAAAGAAAAAATACTGACAAAAAAGAATCTGACCTGGGAGGATAAAAGAGAAACAGAAGATTTGCTGAAGAAACACGAAAAGCTCAAAAACGAACTTCAGGACATAAAAAGCAAATACGATGAAAATCTTAAAAATCAGGATTTATTTAAGAATTTGGAGGAGGACATTCTGGAAAAGCAGGAAATGCTGAATCAGATAATGGAAGAATTACTGAGTCCCGAGCTGCAGGAACTGATGAGTGAATTGCAGGAACTGATGGAAAAACTGCAAAAAAGCGACATGTTTGACAAGTTAGAGGATATGGAAATGAACAACAGGCAACTCAACAGAGAACTCGATAAAATTCTTGAACTGTTTAAAAAACTGGAATTTGAACAAAAAGCAAGCGAAATAGCCCAACAACTCGAAGAACTGGCTCAAAAACAACAAGAGCTTATGGGACAGAAAGATGCTTCTGAGCAGGAAAAACTGAATCAGGAATTTGATGAATTGAAAAAAGACCTTGAAAAACTTGAGAAGCTGAATGAAGAACAAAAAAAGAAACTAAACCTCAACCAAACCGGACAGCAAGCCGAAGAAATCCGGGAAAACATGCAACAGGCTAAAGAAAATCTGGAAGAGAACCAAACTGCGCCGGCAAAAAAACAACAGCAAAAGGCTGGTGAGGGCATGCAGCAGATGGCTCAAAATATCAGAGGGCAAATGCAGCAAATGCAAATGGAACAGCACATGGAAGATATCAATACCATTCGGAGACTTCTGAGCAACCTTCTGAATCTTTCCATGGAGCAGGAGGAACTCATGCTGAAAGTCAAAAAAACTCACGAGACCGATGTAAAATACTTTAAGCTGATTCAGGAACAGCAAAGATTAGACGAAAAATCAATCCTTATTGAGGACAGTCTGACTGCTTTGGGGAAAAGAGTCTTTCAGCTTGAAACCTTCATTACTGACGAGTTGTACAAGCTCAAAAGAGACCTGAAAAAATCAACCCGCTTACTGGATGAAAAGAAACGGGGACCGGCCACTGCCGCACAACAATACGCTATGACCAGCGCCAATAATCTCGCTCTGATGCTCAGCGAAACCATGAACCAAATGCAGTTGCAGATGCCGAATATGGCAGGTGCCGGTTCCTGCGACAATCCGGACGGGAATAATCCGTCGGTACCGACCCCGGGAGAACTAAAACAGCTGCAGGAAGAACTGGGACACGAACTGGGCGAGATGGGTCAGCAGCTAAAAGAAGGAAAATCAGGAAAAGAAGTCAACAAACAACTGGCCGAAATGGCTCAAAGACAGGCCACAATTCGGGAAGCATTGAGAAAGATGAGAGAAGAAATGTCACAAAAACAGAAAAAAGAATCTGATATAGACCGAATAATTGATGACTTGGACAAAATCGAAAAAGATATCGTAAACAAAAAAATTACTGAACAGACTCTGTTGAGACAAAAAAACATTGAAACAAAAATGCTTGAACTGGAGAAAGCCACAAGAGAACAGGGAGATAAAGACGACCGAACTGCCAATACCGGCAAAGACCTTCCCAAAAGCACTCCAAAAGAGCTTGAAGAATTCATTAAAAACAGGAAAAATAATTTGAATACTCTAAAATATCTTCCGCCCGAATTGAAACCATTTTATAAAAGACTCGTTAATAGCTATAACTCCAAATAATTAGCCCGTTTTAATTACAGAGCATTTTTGATATCTATTGAATGAAAAACTCTATACAAATTCCTTCTTCACTACAGCATATTCACGTGATAGAAGATTATATTGAACACATCAGAACAAGTCTTAAAATCAAAGATTGTATTTACGGAAACATCCATCTGGCTGTCGTGGAAGCTGTTACCAATGCGATAGTACACGGCAATCAGTCTGACGAAAACAAAGAAGTTGTCTTTAAAAGTGTCCGCGATGAAAAAACCATAAAGTTTATCATACAGGATGAAGGCTGCGGATTTGATTTGGGATCAGTCCCCGACCCGACCCTCCCCGAAAACAAAAAACAGCTTAACGGCAGGGGAGTTTTCCTGATTAGATATCTCGCAGACGAGGTCACTTTCGAAAACAACGGTTCCTGCATACACATGACATTTTTCCTTTCCTAATTACTTCCAAAGGCCAAACAGAATACTCTTATGATTCCGATTGCTTATGTATTTATGAATACGGATAAATTTGACTGGAATGAAAAAGAAGTTTCAGGATGGTTAAATGCCGTGATAGAAAAAGAAGGTTACGTTACAAAAGACCTTTCGTACGTATTTTGTAACGATGAAAGCCTTCTAAAAATTAATATCCGCCACTTAAATCACGATACTTTAACGGATATTCTCACATTCGACCTGAGAGAAAACAGTCAGGAGAAAATAATTGATGCCGAAATTTATATCAGTGTGGACAGAGTAAAAGACAATGCTGCAGATTTTAATACTGATCTGGAAGAAGAATTGGCAAGAGTGATGGTACACGGAATACTCCATCTGTGCGGTTATGACGACCATACAGAGGAGGAAACAGCACAGATGAGGTCAAAAGAAAATGAGTCAGTAAAGAATCACCCCATAAAGTAATTGTATTAATTTGACTTGTCAGTAATAGTTGTACCAATAAATTTATTTTTATTTTCCTTATTCTGTCTGCAGCATTTTAGCCGAATATATCTGTTGTTTTTAAAAAGACTGCATATAAATAATAGATATCTGTATCTGCATTATTTACACATATTCTATATATGGTTAAATCATTCACTTATACTGTTTTTTGTAGTAACTTTCTGTAAAATTAATCACACATACCGCAAGAATCTATTATATGGACAGCAAACAGCCTGTTGAAATTGTCAGGGATTTAGTCCGAATGGGTGCTTATAAATCTAAACTTCCCGTAAAAGATATTCTGATAAGAGGATTTCAGTCCGGGGCTCTGCTCGGTATCTCTAGTGTTCTTGCATTTACTGTTGCAGTTCAGTCGGGTATGTATTTTTTGGGCGCACTGGCTTTCCCCGTAGGATTTGCCATTATCATCCTGTTGGGCTACGAATTGGTCACAAGTAATTTTGCAATGGTACCTATGGCGTACATGGACAGACAGTGTACGGTCAGGGACCTTGTGTACAACTGGTTTTGGGCATTTATGGGAAACTTGGCCGGAAGCTTATTTTTTGGTTTTTTATTTTTCCTGTATATCACCCGGATGGGATTATATTTTGATTTGGACCTCATTGACAAGATTATTGCAGTAGGTCATGATAAGACCATAGCGTACAAACAATTGGGAAGCACGGGACTTATAATCGTATTTATTAAAGCTTTTCTCTGCAACTGGATGGTCACGTTGGGCGGAGTCATGGGTACGGCATCTACTTCTGCTGTCGGAAGAATCGTAGCCATATGGCTGCCAATTTTTCTGTTTTTTGCTTTGGGACTCGAACACTCTGTTGTCAATATGTTTGTCATACCGACAGCTATTCTCCTCAAAGCACAGATTACTGTTTCGGATTGGTGGCTGTGGAACCAGATACCGGCTACTCTGGGCAATATAGCAGGAGGAATATTAATGACCGGACTGACACTGTATGCCACTTTTGGCAGAAAGCAGGTTTAGAACACAACTCTGAATTGAATTAAAAAACTCTGATGTCATCAAATGAGAAATAATTGACCTATAAAAGTTCCGGAAATGCCTTTAGCCGATTAGTTCTTACCCAGCTTAAACTGATAATCTTCATCATCTCCAAACCTTCGGTATTTTCTGTCGTTTTTTACATTTTTTCTGATTTTCCGATCTGAATCAAACCGGTCTTTACTCTTTTCAATCTTTACTTTCTTGACAGGTTTTTTGCCTTTATTTTCTATATCTTCTAAAGGAAGGGGTACACCGCTCTGTGGAATCAAAGGAGGTGTTGTCTCTCTGCTGTCCCGGCTCTTTTTATGTTGCGATGAACCCGATTCTCTCGGTCTCGCAATGCTTACTGACAATAATTTCCCGGAAAGATTTTTTCCGTTCAGAGAATCTATGGCAGACTGCCCATCTTCGTCATTACTCATTTCAACAAAGGCAAAGCCTCTGCTTTTTTGTGTTTCACGATCTAAAATAATTCGGACAGACTCTACCCTGCCATAATTTTCAAATAACTCCCTCAACTCTTCTTCGCTCACAGAGAAAGGAATATTTGCCACATAAATATTCATGAATCAATGCTTGGTTTGAATACTTTTATAAAGTCGCGGATAAAGATATTATAATTTCAATATTGGAACACATATCTGTTTATTTTTTTTCTGTCTGTCTGAAAAACTTAATGCATCATTCATCAAAATATCAGTAATTTCAATAAACTTTACTCCGGTTTGGATTAAGTAAAGCCTTTTACAATGAAAAATATCGAACAGTTTTTAAACAAAACAAATCTCAGTGAAAAGAATTTTGAAAATCTTGCCCATAAAATATCAAAGACCCTGAATCTCCGGTTTACACTTGAAAACAGTCCGGGAAGAGTATGTTTTGCGGAAAACAATCAGGAGCTGAGAGATGAGTTCAAACAGGTTTTTAATACAGAAGACCTGATGCATTTTATTGCCGGGCAGATTGGAAATACCGATTCCTCTGAAAAAACAATCGAAATTCCAAAGGATGCTGAAGATTTTTGGTATTATGTTCGAAAAGGCAGAAGAATTGTTAAACCTTCGCAAGGTTTAGATTAAAAATACGCTTTTACACAAAAGAAACAGATTTAAAGACACATTATGAAACAAGCACTTACAGTCATTTTGATTTTAATCCACATTTCAGTTCATTCTAAAATTATCCCTGAACAAAGAGCAGTCAGATGGCATCAGGCGGGAGTGCAGACAAATATTCCTGATTTTACAAATACAATCAACTTTCTGGAAGCCGGCGGAATAAATGACGGCCAAACCGATAACACCATCATTTTACAAAACGTCATGCTGGAAGCAGAATCAGGCTCTGTCATTCTGTTCCCAAAAGGGGACTATGTATTTAATAATATTGTGCATCTATTCAGAGACAGCGTAATTTTAAGAGGTGAGGGTAATGAAACCCGATTTATATTTAATCTGAATGGCCTCAACAGAAATCTCTTTTTGGCGCAGGGTCAAACAGAAGCAGAAGAAAAGACAATTGAATCTGCATTGAGTAAAAATCAAAATTACGCAATTGCAAATCACCAGAATCACTTCCTTCCCGGAAATTGGGTACAACTGCTGAGTGATGATGAAGCCTTTATGAACAACGAATGGGCATTCAGAACCGGAGGTCAAATACTGCAAATTGAGCAGATTCACGGAGATACGCTCTTTTTCAAAAGTCCGTTGAGAAGAGATTATCCTCTGTCGGAAAAACCAAGACTAAAAAAAATAACTCCCCGTCAATATACCGGTGTGGAAAATTTATACGTCGAAAGGCAGGACAATGCTAATCTGCAGGTGTCCACTTTCCTATTTAGCAGAGCCGTCAACTCCTGGATTATTGGGGTGGAAAGCAAAAATGGTGTATTTGCTCATGTATCTTTGGAATACGCCTCCAATATAACTCTGAGAGGAAACCACTTCATGGAAGCCCATGAATACGGAAACGGCGGGAAGGGATACGGGGTAGTATTTCAATATGTTACCGGCGAGTGTCTGATTGAAAACAATATTTTCAGTCATTTACGGCATTCAGTTCTGCTGCAATGCGGTGTCAACGGAAATGTCATTGCCTATAATTATTCCATGAATCCGCACTGGACTGGCGTAGTCTCTCCGGCAGCAAGTGCCGGAGAACTGGTGCTGCACGGTAACTACCCTTACGCCAATCTCTTTGAGGGCAATCTTGTCAACAATATCGTAATCGACAATACACACGGAAAAAATGGACCTCACAATACTTTTTTCAGAAACACCGCACAGGATTACGGATTTATTATGAACAACGGTGCCGGAGATGAAACCAACATTGTCGGTAATGATATACCGTCCACCGGACTGCTCAAAGGAAACTATACGATTACCGGCAGCAATAATTTTGAATACGGCAACAGAGTTCGGGGTGCTAATAATATCAGACCGTCCGGCACAGGAGATTTGGAAGACCTCTCATATTATTTATGCGACAAACCCGTATGGTGGAACGAATCCCCCTGGCCGGGGACAGGAATACCTTTCAGCTATAACTCCAAAACTCTGCCTGCATTTACAAGAAGTCAAAATTCTGTGAAAACTTTGTACAGTGCTGCTCTGAGAGTAAAAGAAGAATACAACGCCAACATCTGGTACCGGGACGAAGACGGCGACGGTTACGGAGATCCCGATAATTTTATTTGGGACTGCGAAATGCCTGAAAGCTATACAGACAATAATCTTGACTGCGATGACAGCGACGCTTCCGTACATCCGGGCGCAGCCGAAATTCCCAATGACGGAATCGATCAGGACTGTAATGGCGAAGACCTTGTGATTACATCGATATCGTCGGACCTGTCTGCCGATATTTTACTTTATCCAAATCCCAGCCAGGGTACTTTTACTCTTAAGCTTTCAGACATGCATCCAGGTCAGTACGAAATAAGGATAATCGACCAAATAGGCAGAGAAGTAATCCGCAAAGAAATTGTACTACATGCGGGCGAACCACAAATCCCGCTGACTGTCAGTACTGCCGGAACATACGTGGTACAGATTCACCACCGAAATTTTGTTTTACAGAAGCAGTTTGTGATATTTCAATAGCCGAATACGAAAGAAAAAACAAAACAACAGGATAAAATCTCGACTTTGTCTTAACTTAACCGTATGATACAAAATTTAAAAGGGAAAGTAGCCATAGTAACCGGGGCCAGTAAAGGTATTGGTGAAGCCATCGCACGCTATTTTGCGAGAGGTGGGGCACATGTAATCATCAATTCCAGAAAACAGGATGCCCTGGACGAAGTCGTGGCTTCCATCCTGGAATTTGGAGGCAGTATCACGGCCATTGCCGGAAATGTGGGTAAACCTGAAGACCGGCAGGATCTAATCCAAAGAGCGGTTTCAGACTTTGGCGGTTTAGATATTTTAGTCAATAACGCAGTGACTAATCCATATTATGGACCTATCACCGGCTGCGACGAAAGGGCCTATGACAAGACTATGGATATCAACGTCAAAGCTCCTTTTGAACTCAGTAAATTGGCCTATCCGATTATGAAAAAGCAGGGAGGCGGTTCTATTATCAACATCAGTTCTATCGAAGGCATCACTCCGCATGACGGCATGGGGATTTATTCCGTATCCAAAGCCGCCCTCAATATGCTCACCAAAACCTGTGCGCAGGAATGGGGAGATGCTAACATACGTGTGAACAGTATCTGCCCAGGTCTGATAAAAACCAAATTTTCCAGAGCACTCTGGGACGACGAAAAATGGGTACGTCGGTTCATCAGTCAACTGCCCATCAAGCGTATCGGTACCCCGGAAGATATTGCCGCACTCGCCTACTTTCTCGCTTCCGACTCCTCGGGATATATCACCGGATCAGTCTATACAGCAGACGGTGGTTATACTTTATGATTGAGCACAGCATTAAAAGGCTGCCTGCACACAATACATCTATTAAGTAATACTTTCAGATTATCTTATCATGGACAGACATACTCCGAAGCTAAAAAAATAGCATTTATTCCGGGCCTGAAGGAAAAAGCAATCTGTAGTAATTTAGAGACCACAAATAAGCAAAAATTATTCACATTAAAATTGAATAAAAGATAACATTTTCATTAAGCAATGCCTTTGAATAAAGAAAATTTAGTTTGTAAATTTGCTCCGAATTAAATTTAAAAACATTTAAAAAAACAACGATTATGAAAAAATCACTCTTTTTGCTGTTCGCTCTGCCATTTCTTTTTGTAGCATGCGGAGGTTCAGACGACAACTCAGCTAACGATGTATCCGATACTGACATTCAGACTGAAGCAGCTGCATTGGAAGCTGTAGAAATTACTATTCAGGCCGACGACAACATGAAATTTAATCTTGCTGAAATTACTGTAAAAGAAGGTCAGCCGGTAAAAATCATTTTGGAGCACGTAGGTGAAATGAGCGTAGATGCAATGGGACACAACTTTGTGCTTTTAGTTAAAGGTGCGGATATGGCAGAATTTGCTATCGATGCAATTGGCGCTAAAGAAAACGACTATATCCCTGCAGACAGAGAAGATGAAGTAATTGCACACACTACTACTATCGGTGGCGGTGAAACTGCAGAAGTAGAATTTACTGCTCCGGCTGCAGGAGTTTATACTTTCCTTTGTTCTTTCCCTGGTCACTCTGCTTTGATGAACGGAAGATTTATTGTAGAGTAATTTGATTATAACATCTTAACTGATAGGCTATCGCTCAGCAATGTGTGATAGCCTATCTTCTTTTAAAGAAACACCTATCTGACTTTTGGATAAAAGACTCCAAATTATAGTGTAAAGGAAGTAACGTTTATTTATTTCTTATTTAATAAAAAATAAAAAGCATTTTGTCGGCACTTTCCTTATTTTTCAAGCGGTTCAAAACTGAAATTTTTATCGTAAATTCTAATCCCGGATGAATACAAAATTACAAACTCGCAATTGGTTTTTAATAGGTGTAGTCAGCCTGATAATCGTGGCTGTGTACGGTTCACTGATGCGATATAAAATTGCTTTTAACTTTCCTTTTCTCAAACAAAAATATCTTTTACACGCTCACTCGCATTTTGCCTTTAACGGCTGGGTGACTCATGTTCTTTATTTGGGACTGGCGGCGATTTTACAAAGAAACGTCAAACAGATTAATTATCTGAAATACAAAATCTTACTCTCTCTCAATCTTATCGCCTCATACGGAATGCTCGTTTCATTCACGATTCAGGGCTATAAAATGGTGTCCATAATATTTTCTACCCTAACCATAGTGGTCAGTATTGCATATACCTGGGCTTTCATTCAGGATTCAAAAAAACTACCAAAAGGACACCGAAGCAAGCCGTGGGCAATTACCGGACTGATAATGAGTATTTTATCGGCATTCGGTCCTTTTTATATGGCTTATATGATTATGGACGGAAATATAAATTACTTCAGGTACTTGGGCGCACTGTACTATTTCCTTCATTTTCAGTATAACGGATGGTTCTTCTTTGCAGCTATGGCTGTTGTCGCAGCTATCCTTCCGGAGGACAGTCCTCTGAACCTTCGCAAATATTTTCCTGTCTTTGCAGTAACGGTTATCCCCACCGTATTCCTGTCACTGCTTTGGACTAACCTACCCTTATGGCTTTATATCGTTACTGTAATCGCAACCTTTGTGGAATTTGGCGCCTGGATTACACTGCTTGCACGGGCAGTCAAAATCAGACCCAGCCCGGATTCTACTAAACCTAAATGGATTTATGTACTTTTTTATATTGCGGGTTTTGCGGTAAGTATCAAATTTATACTTCAGGCTATTTCGGTCATTCCGTCTCTAAGCGAACTCGTTTTCGGTATTCGCTCTATAGTTATTGCGTACCTGCATCTGATATTACTCGGTGTGTACAGTATCTTTATTCTTGCTATGGGTTTTTACAGAGGGCATCTGACAGTGAGCAGATTCTCTCAATTATCGGCATACGGTTTTGTGGCGGGAGTTTTTTTAAATGAGTTTTTTCTCGCAGTTCATGGATTTGCGGCTTTTTTGTATATAACTATACCTTTAATCAATGAGCTGTTGTTTGTGGCGGCTGTCATTCTTCTCATAAGTTCTGTCTTGCTCTTAATATCTCAGTTTAAGAAAGTTTCTGCCGTAAGTGTTTAAGCGGATTTTCAAAAGAGCCATACGATTATAACAATAGTTTATCAAAGCAGTTCCTCTTTTTGAAATAGCCCGTTTTTGTATTTTCTTCACAATAACTACAGAACAGACTGCTCTGCAAAGTAAATTTTACAATTGATTTTAGCAGAGTTTTTAAAAAGTTTTCTAAATTGGTTATTTATCTCTCTTTTCAACAAAAAGATTTTAATTATGCGTAAACAATTTGTAGTTTTTTCTACAATAGCACTCATTATTGGTCTTGGACTCACACAAATGGACAAAAACTGGAGTGTCGTATTTGTGATTATTCTCGGCGTGACTATTATGGGTTATATAGATATGTTTCAGAAAAGACATTCTATCAGAAGAATCTATCCGCTGCTTGGCAGATTCAGATACCTGATGGAAGATTTGAGACCTAAATTATACCAATACTTTATTGAGTCTGATATCGACGGCAGACCGTTTAACCGGGTAGATCGCTCGACCGTTTATCAGCGTGCCAAAAAAGAACTTGAAACCATCCCTTTCGGAACACAGTTAGATGTGTATAAAGAAGGCTATGAATGGATGTGTCACTCCATGTCCCCAAAAGCATTTGACACTTTGGATCAGGATCCGAGAATTTTATTTGGCAACAAAGACTGCAAACAGCCATACTCTGCCAGCGTACTCAATGTATCTGCCATGAGTTACGGTGCTCTCAGTGCGCAGGCCGTAGAAGCTCTTAATGCAGGTGCAGCTATTGGCAGATTTGCCCATAATACAGGTGAAGGCGGTATCAGCCCTTACCATCTCAAACACGGCGGAGACTTAATCTGGCAGATTGGAACGGGATATTTTGGCTGTCGGGATGAAAAAGGGAATTTCAATCAGGATTTATTTGCAAAAAATGCCAAACTGCCCAATGTAAAAATGATCGAACTCAAAATATCTCAGGGAGCAAAACCGGGACACGGAGGCATTTTACCGGCAGCTAAAAACTCTGAAGAGATTGCCAAAATAAGACATGTCAAACCTCATACAAAGATAGCATCACCACCTTATCACTCCGCTTTTGATACTCCTTTAGAAATGATGCAGTTCATCCGTAAACTCAGAGAGTTGTCAGGAGGAAAACCTGTAGGATTTAAACTGTGCATCGGACACAAGGCAGAATTTATTTCTATCTGCAAAGCTATGATTCACCTTGATATCTATCCGGATTTTATTACCGTAGATGGTGGTGAAGGAGGTACAGGAGCCGCTCCGCAGGAATTTTCAAATTATATAGGCGCTCCTATGCTTGACGGTCTGGCTTTCGTGGACAATATCCTGCGTGGATTGGATATTAAAAAGCATATTAAAATAATTGCATCAGGTAAAATAACCTCCGCCTTTCATCTTGCACGTGCGATGGCTCTCGGAGCCGACACCTGTAATTCTGCAAGAGCAATGATGATGGCTCTGGGATGCATTCAGGCACTCCTGTGCAATACAAACAGATGCCCGACGGGAATTACTACCCATGACCCGAACCTTACTGTCGGTCTGGTAGTGGACGATAAAAAAGTGCGGGTGGCAAATTACCATAAAGGTACCATCAAAAATCTGGTGGAGCTTTTGGGCGCCTCGGGATTGGAAAAAACCGGAGATCTCACACGTTCACATATCTACAGAAGAGTAGATTTGAATAAAATGAAAACCTACGAAGAGATTTTCCCTTCCGTCAAAACCGGCTCTATGCGGGAAGGTGAAATTCTGGAAAAATACAAACCGGACTTCGAAATGGCTGATATGCACAAATGGGGACTAAATATTCCTATATAGTATTTCAAATTCGTCAGCACAATCTCTTTTTATCGAAATCCTTATCAAGTTTTACTTACAATATATTGATAGTCAATATGTTATAAACAAAATAATGTACCTTACATTTACTTAATACTTAGATAAGAATTTAATTAAAGACAAGCCTGTCCTTATATTTTTATCCTTCATACCTTTATGTCATCATTAAAATGATATGGTATGAAAACTTTCAAAAAAGTATTATTCGCCTCTTTCCTGACATGTTCCGGTTTATATTTTCCAGCACAGGGGCAGGAAACAGAGACACCGGAAAATCAATTTTCCATTGAAGCGCAGCTCAGACCGAGAGCTGAATTTCGGCACGGAGCATTTCAGCCTCTTCCCAGAAATTCAAAACCTGCCGCATTAATCAGTCAGAGAACCAGGCTTACTTTTGGTTATCAGTACAAAAATCTATTAAAAGTAAAACTGACTCCTCAGATGGTTAGTGTTTGGGGGCAGGAAAACATGAACCAGGGAACTTCAGTGAGCAATGCTCTGACATTTTTCGAAGCTTACGGGCAACTGAATATTAATGAAAATGCCGGATTTCTGATTGGTCGGCAGGTCATCTCATTAGATGATGAGCGATTCTTCGGAGAACTGGATTGGGCGCAGGGCGGGAGATCGCATGACGCTGTTTCATTTCAATACAAAAAACCTAAAGGCGAGTTCAAAGCATACTTTGCTTTCAACCAAAATTACAGAGAAATATACGGCAATAATCTGAGCAACGTTTCAGGCACACATTTTTCTCCAAAGGGAGCCGCCTCATACAAGTGGATGCAAACTGTCTGGGGACGATATAACATAAGTGACAAAAATGCAGTTTCTGCCCTAATTTCAAATGTAGGTTTTCAAAACGCAGCCGATGCAATAGAGGATAAGGCTGAGACTTACTACACCCCTACCCTTGGAGTGAATTATTTTCATACCGGTTCTGACTGGAAAGCACAAGCTTCCGTCTATTTTCAGACAGGAAAGAATGCTTCCGGAAGAGAAACAAACGCTTACCTCGCATCAGCAGGATTTACAAGAAAAATCAACAGCAAATGGGACCTGGGTCTGGCGGCCGATATAGTGAGCGGAAATAATATTGGAGAAACAACAAAAGAGAAAAACAACGCTTTCATTCCATATTTCGGCACCAACCATAAATTCTACGGAGCTATGGACTACTACTATGCCGGCAACGGACACAGCAATATCGGGTTGGGCGATGTGTATTTGAGTACTGCTTTCAGTCCGATCGAAAATTTACGCCTGTCAGCAGTCTTTCACCAGTTTATTGCTCCAAACAAATTAGATATTGGTCACAAAAAACTGACTAAAAATCTTGGTCAGGAGATAGACTTTACGGTCAACTACAAAATCAATAAATATGCCGGTCTGGTCGGCGGTTATTCGGTCTATACAGCTTCCGAAACCACAAAACTGATTAAAGATGTATCGAATGCAAAAACCGGACAACACTGGGTCTGGTTAAGTTTAAACATCAATCCTAAATTATTTGACTTTAAAAACTAAACCATTTTTTTATCAAACATTTTTTAATTATGAAAAGCAAATTAATTATTCCCGGGCTGATAGCAGCGCTATTCTTCGGGGCTTGCAACAACAACTCAAGCGGTCCTGCAAAGGTATCTGCCATTGATATGGTAACTGAGGGCGAACCTGAAGTTGCCGAGATCACGGCGGCACCGAACGTACCGGCTCCTGTTGGAGACAGAGGGCCTAAAAAGCTGATTGTGGACCTTCTTACGACTGAAATAATTTCAGAAATTGCAGACGGCAAGAATTACACTTTCTGGACATTCAACGACATTGTACCGGGCAGTTTTATTCGTGTACGTGAAGGAGACGAAATTCAGCTCAACCTGAAAAATGATGAAAACAGCGTGTTGCCTCACAACATTGACCTGCACGCTGTAAACGGACCGGGTGGCGGTGCCGAAGCTACTTTTGCCGCCCCGGGACAGGAAGCAACTTTTACTTTTAAGGCATTAAATCCGGGCTTGTATGTATATCACTGTGCGGCACCTCCGGTACCTATGCACATTGGTAATGGTATGTACGGTCTTATTCTTGTAGAACCTGCCGGAGGACTTCCAAAAGTGGACAGAGAGTTCTACATCATGCAGGGTGAGTTCTACACTAAAGCTACAGATGCAGGATACCTGGAGTTTGACAACGACAAAGGAAATGCAGAAAATCCCGACTACGTACTATTTAACGGAAAGAAAGGGTCTATGCTCGGCGCAAATATTCTTGAGGCAAAAGTTGGAGAGACTATCCGTATGTTTGTGGGTAACGGAGGTCCAAACTTAGTATCATCTTTCCACGTAATCGGTGAAATTTTTGACAGAGTTTACGTTGAAGGCGGAAAGACTATAAACGAAAACGTTCAGACTACTCTTGTCCCTGCGGGAGGAGCTGTTATCGTGGAATTTAAAGTGGATGTCCCGGGAGTTTACAACATCGTGGATCACTCACTTTCCCGTACATTCAACAAAGGGGCACTGGGTCAGCTGAAAGTAACCGGAGATGACAATCCGAGAGTATTCAAAACCGGTGAATTTGTGGATTAATTTAAAAGAGATGAAGAAAAGAATTGCTCATATATTTTTCATTCTATATGTATTTGCAATTGGTGGCGGCTCCTGTGATAAGCAGGAGTCCGCTTCTTTGTCGCACAGTACCCGGGAGTACAGCGAGTCCGTTTCGATCAATCCTGACGTAAAAATGGTAAAAGTGGACGGCGGATATTATCTTCCGTTTTACAGTGCAGATGACTCTTTGGTATATGTAGCACCTTATCTGATTGACGAGAAGCCGGTGACCAATCAGGAATTTTTGGATTTTGTGTTAAAGAATCCGCAATGGCAGCGTTCCAGTGTCAAAAGAATATATGCCGACAGCTCTTATCTTAAATACTGGAAGTCCGATACAGAATTGCCCGAAGGTAGTCATCCGGATGCTCCGATAGTACATGTCTCATGGTTTGCAGCCAAAGCGTA
Organism: uncultured Chitinophagales bacterium; assembly: GCA_964653095.1. Classification (GTDB taxonomy): domain Bacteria; phylum Bacteroidota; class Bacteroidia; order Chitinophagales; family JADIYW01; genus JAMLHH01. The sequence goes on along the minus strand of CAZZEH010000019.1, from coordinate 36,735 downwards.
TGCCACAGCGGCCGGTAAACGTCTTCCCACTTTGGATGAATGGGAGTTTGCGGCGAGAGCGGACGAAGAAAATGCAGATGCAAGAGACAAAAAAACATACAGAAATAAAATTCTGAACCTCTACTTAATCAAAAACAGACAGTTTAATCCCGTCAAACAAAGTCCACCAAACTTTTGGGGTGTTTATAATATGTTTGATTTGATTTGGGAATGGACCGATGATTTTAATTCAGTCCTTGTAACCGGTGATTCCAGAACCGGCGATTATGGTGATAAAAACCTCGTGTGCGCAGGAGGAGCGACCAGCTCGACTGATGTCATGAACTATGCCGCATTTATGCGTTTCGGTATGCGGGTATCTCTCAAAGCTCATTATGCCATCGGGAATCTTGGATTCAGATGCGCTACAGATTATATAAACGAATAATAAACACACAATGAAACATTTGCTGCTTTTTTTAGTCGCCTCCTTTCTGCTTTTTTCCTGCAAAAACAAAAGCACAAAAGACCTGAACGAACTACCATCAGACTCTATATTTCATTTGAGTTCAGACTGGCAGAATCAAAATGGTGAAGATTTAAAACTAAATGACCTTAGAGGCAAAACACTTGTAGTAGTGATGATATACACCTCCTGCCAGGTCGCCTGCCCAATTTTAGTGGCAGATATGCAAAAAATAGAAAAGCAGATAAACAAAAAGTATCTGAATAAAACATCCTTGGTACTTATTACCATTGACCCGGAAATTGACACCCCTGAGGTCTTAAAAGAATTTGCAGAAGTCAGAGGCCTGACAGATCCTCACTGGATTATGCTCAGAAGCAATAATGCCGCCACGCAGGAACTGGCAAACGTACTCTCCATGAAATATAAGAAAATTTCACCGATTGATTTCTCACATTCCAATATAATATCTATATTTAATCCTGACGGTGAATTGATTTTACAGGAAGAAGGCACCGGGATTAATTCAAAAAAAGTAGCAGACAAAGTCAATGAAACTGTGAAGAATTCATAACCATATAAATTGGTGTCGTTATGTTTTCAAAATCTACTGAATATGCTTTAAGAGCGACAATCTATATAGCCCGAATGTCTTCTGATAAAAAGAAAGTCAGTATTAATGATATTGCATACGGGATTGGTGCTCCAAGGTCTTTTACTGCAAAAATTCTGCAACATCTGACTAAAGACAAAAGACTGATTCAATCCACTCCGGGACCTTCCGGCGGCTTTTATATAAACGAAGAGGACAAGCAAAAATCTATTTATACCGTAATAGAAATTATGGGCGAAAGCCATATTATCGAAAACTGTGTACTCGGATTTGCATACTGCGGTGAACAAAGTCCATGCTCCATGCATCATGTTTATAAGCATATAAAGAAAGACCTGCTGGACATGTTTAAAAACAAATCCATTGACGATTTAGCTAAGTCTAAAGAATATCTGCTAAAAATCTAATGCTCTGTTTTTGACCATCTTGCCGGCTTACTGACAGAAATTATCCTGTCGAAAACCTAACCGCATGATTTAATTCAAAAGAAATTAATACTGAGATAAATCTTATTTTAAGATTAGACAGGTTATCTCACAATATACATTTTGCCAAATCCTTTCTTAAAATATTTGTCCATTGAGCTCTCAATCATATCCATTTTCTTGCCGTTTTGTCTTGCTGTGACCCGATAGAGATACAATCCATTGGCCAGCTTATCTCCGTACATATCTGTTCCGTCCCATTTGTAAGCGGTCCTGTTTTCGCCAATATGAATATAACCCAATTCTTCTGCAGTGATTTCCTTAACGACCTTGCCTGTAATAGTCATAATCTGTATTTTAAGGTCAGTCGGCACCTCCACCCCGGTGAGTGTAAATATAAACTGGGTAGAGGTCGAAAACGGATTCGGATAATTAAGAATATTAGAGATAGCTGGTCTGGTATCAATTTGAAACTGCACTCTGTATTCATTTTTACCTGCATCGTTTAGACTTCTGTCTGCTGCCTGAATCCTAAGTTCATAAAGACCGTCTTCCAAAAATTCAGGCTTATAAAATAACTTAGCCTCATTTAAAGTTTCCAGTTTAGACTCATCAGCCGGGATAAAAGTAAACTCATTTGAGCCTGGTTCTAATTGTACAGGTTTAGTTTCTCCCGGATTTTTAAGAAAAATTTTAAAAGCCAGAGAATCATTTAAAGCCAGATATTTATTTTCATCTTTCAGTCTGATTAAGATTTCCGGACTTGGTGAGACTATTTCTCCGTCTGTAATATGACGACCGTCAAATGTAACGTCAAGCAAAGGATTCAGTATATCTTTCTCCAAAGTAACGGTAAAAAATGCAAAGTTATTAAAGTGATATTTCTCCCTTTGATCATCATCCGGGTTCACCTCAAATATGATTGTATTGACTCCCTGATGTGATGGTTTATTAAAAGTATATTCAAAATCTATGACCAAATATTCATTGCCCGGCAGAGGGGCATATCTTTTATAAAATACATACGTGTTATTACCTGCATCCTTCACTGTGTATTTAACCAATATACTGTCCATATCTATGTCCGTGATATTTTCAAAAGCGACTTCAGCCCTAAATGTGCTTCCGTATGAAATTGTATCGCCAGAATGAATAAGATGCAGTTTTGGATTAACGGCTCCTTCCGGAATATCTTCATAAATTATTCTCCAATAGTTTAATTGAGGCGATGTAGAGTTTTTTTCATCTTCTGCCTTAAATTCTAATTGTAAATAAGGATATTGTTCCGGGTCTATGAATGAGATATCTGCATTTTTCGGCAGAGATTCATACAATTTCTCTTTAACTCCTTCCGAAGAAAAACCATAAAGATTATACTCTACTTCATCTGTTACCGGATTATCCAGGGATTCCCAATTATAATCTATCGTATTCCATTTAAGAGCAGGTCCTATCAACGGCGAATTTATTCTTCCTTTATTGGCAGTACCGTTATAAAAGAATTCCACTTCCAATTTTTCAGATCTGTCCACAGTTATCTGTTGTGTTTCAAAAAAAGGATTTCCTTTTTGTGTAAAAAACACGAAAGGATTCATTTCCTGTATATTTCGAATTTCAGAAACTCCAATATATTCAAATGCGTCAAAAAGCGTTTCGCCATTGAAAGCTGAAGAATCATCAGCTGCCCACAGTGAATAAAAAGGATTCTGTGAACTGTAACCACAAACAATCGCCTGATCGGGAATTATATTTTTCAAGAAATTGTAGCAGGCATAGCGACCTTTTTGAGTAACCGTTTCAAATTCAATAATTTTCACATCTGTAAGAAGAGTGACAATTATATTGCCGTATTCCCCATAGCCCGTATTCCCAATCATATAAGTGGACATTGGTACTCCAGTCTTAGTATCAAGTACATAAAAATGAAACCCAGCTCTGGCAAATGAGTTTCTTGCAATCAGATTATTATCTGCAAAAAGTACACGATCATTATAGCCGACTGCATCCGTACCTGTCAAAACTTTGATGGAGCGTATGTGATCTATAAAACTAAATTTTCGGTCCGTTTTTAACGTCATATTATCATACACATCCGGGATAAATTGGAAGTAATGAGATTGATTCCATCCTTCGGACAAACTGCTGTTATACAGAAATGAGCTTTTATTCCAGCTGGCTCTATTATCATATATAGTATCCATACTTCCCCTCCAGTAGTACACCTGATTATTTATGAGGGGAATTGTCGGCTTCCATCTGACAACTCCGCCGGCTTCTGTTAATGATTCCGCCTGCAAAATCGGGCTGTTAAAAAATTCAGTGGTATCTATTTGAACCAGATATCGTCGTGAACTTATAAGCGGATTCGCAGTAGAATACAGTAACTCCACATCCGGCTCATTTACGATACCAAATTCAGCAGGACTGACAGGTATCAAGTCATCTATAGTAAAGTAATAAGTTATTTTTACCTCATTATTATCTTCTGACAGCTCATCTATTTCATCGTCTGAATCAATTTTAATGTAGAAACTATTCTCACCCAGACCGTTGATATTATTAGTAGGGATTGACACAATGACTTCATCAGAATATAAAGGAGCTTTTACTCTTTGCTCATAGACTTCTATTTCACCGTTTGGCAGACTTCTCTCTATAAAAACCTTATATGTGGTATCAATAGCTTTCCCAATGTTTTTATGGTTGATTACAATTTGGAAAGTATCTACGCTGGCATTTACAATTTCAGGATTAATCGATATTTGATTTTCTGTAATAATGTAATCCGGCTTATCAAATGAATTCAGTTTTATTGCCGGATCTCCATGATAAATCATTTGCTGGCCCAAAAATCTGTCGGACTCCAAATCACTCCCTAATACATCTATAGCCGTATTTTTAAGTATGGTTCCTATGGGCTTCGCATAATCTACCACACCCACGCGGTTATAGAAATTATTAGCATACTGATTCAAGGAATAAGCTATCGCATAAGTCATAGGGGCGACATAGCCAATTGCCCGATCAGGTGCTATTACAAACCTCTCACTATATGAAGTATAATTCTCAAATATATCGCCTACAAAACATCCGTTTGTCAGCATTAAAGGATATTTACCTTTCGGGTTTCTAAAGTTTTCCGGTTCTATATCAAAATCGACGGTGGACGTAGATGAATGTCCAAAAAACGTAATGAGCGAAGTTCCGTGTACGATCATAGAATCAATAATAGCGGATTGGGCAACTTGTACAGGGTCGGATGAGTTTTTATACACACTATGTACATTACCTCCAAAATGGGGTCCTTCGATTATCCTTCTATAACTTTCCAAATATCTCGCAAACGCAGTCTGTTCATCCAAAAAGTTACCGCCTCCAAGATGAAGTATTGATTTCATCCATTCTTTATTTTCCAAAGTCTGATCTTCTTTCGTATTAGACTGTTGAGCTTCTTCATACAATTTAACCTTGTCTAAATAGATTTTTATGTCTTGAGATGATCTGGCAGAAAGTCTTCCTACTCCGACCTGAGGATAGAGAACTTCATTGTTGCGCGCTGCTAACAGATTGTCTGAAGCCGGATGACCAAATGTCGGAACAAAAGTTATATCTGTATTCCTGTGTTTGTTATAGCTCAGACCTTTTCCTATGATAAATAACATTTTAGGCTGTTCATCTGCGTTATCCACCAGATAATTAACAGCATTTCTTATCGATACCGGATGTCCTTTTACTCCATATGAAAAAGTATTTTCCAATTCATCAATGTAGTACACACTTGTTTTGAATGCTCCGCCCTTTTCTGACTCTCTGTAATCGGCATATTCTTTAACATAATTGACACCATCATCACTGTTGGTCAGCTCTTTTGTCGTAATAATGATATAGTCAGCATCAGTTCTCAAATCTGAAAAAGCAGCTTTGGTTAACTTTTCAACTGTATTTATGCTCACAGAATCCTGAGCACATAAATACAGGCTGTCTTTATCATTGACTGTTTCAATAAAATGGAATTTTGTCAGAGTTCCATCTCTAACACCAATATACCTGTGAAGATTTTTAAAATCATAAACTACAACATCCGTATTCCTACTATTAGCCGGGCTTACTCTGTTTATTTCCACATAAGCATTTCGCTTTTTATGTACCGCAAACTCTATCTCTCTCCCATTAAACAAGTCATAAACTCTCGGAAAAACCAGCTCTGACCAATATATTGCCATTCTGGTTGTTTCATTTAACCCCTCAAAAAAAATATTGTTGGTAAGGCTATGAAAAGGGACATCTACTTCAAACTCCATTATACCTGCCTGATTGGATGAAAACCTTCCTAATTCATAATCCTGCGAAGTAATTCTAAACTGATGGTTTGCATTGACTCTGTATAATACACAACCTCTTAATTTAGAAACTAAACTTTCATCCCCAGTGTAGTTGCGCAAAACACCAAATCTTCTTGGATTACTGTAAAAACCATCTAAAGCATTAGTTGAAAATCCTTCCCCTACATCAAATTCAGAACTAAATACATTACTAAGCAACTGATTAGGGTTCATTCCGGATCGGAATGCTACTGTAGTATTCAAAAGTCTTTTTTCATAAAAATACTCTTCTTTGGGAGGTAAGTTTTCCAACACATTTTCAACCTGAACATATCTTTTATGTTCCGCATCAGGCTTAAAAGCAAGATAATATACAGCAGAATCGGTAAAAAGGCTGATATGTCTGTTAGGCTGATATTCCGGTACAATATATAATTGGCGATCTAAAGAGCCATCATTACCTCGCCCAAAGAATTCTATGTAATCGTCTTCTTCAAATTTATCGGCAGTTGACACGTAAACAGGTTTTTCTTCACCGCTTACAATTAGTTTTACATCTTTGCCTATAATAGCACCTTCCCGAATACCGGCATTGATTAGTGTATTCTTGTAAATTCGGTATAATCCCTCTTTTGCAATTTTAAATCTGTAATATTCCAAATCAGAATCAATCCATTCATTGCCGTATGTTTCGGCCTTAACCGATGGAACAAGTATAAGAAAACCAAAAATCAAAAATAAATACCTTCTCATTAATTCGCTTTCTTTTTGTTAAATCCAATTCTTGCGGAAATTACATGAGAAAAAGTAGATGTCTCTTTGCTTCCAACATCAGTAAATGCGTAATCCACCGCTATTGTTTTAAATCTCAGCCCTGCTCCTATATTTGGCTGCACGGTAACTTTCCTGTCTCTATTATTCTCTGCAAGTTCTTTTTGAATATTATTTACACCGCCTCTGACATAGACAATTTCAGCAAAACCGATTTCCAATCCTAAATGAGGGTCAAAACTCAACGGCTTGGAAGGTATGAGTACATTCCTTTTACCATCCGTAGTAATATCAATACCAAGCTCTGTGTTCAGTTCAAACTTATTGAACTTTTTATAGTATCCGGCACCTATCAGTATCTTAGGCAAAGTCACTTCGAGAGAATTATTCGGGATTTCATTATCAGTGAGTTCAAAAACTTGCTTCTCCCTGTCGGAAAATGAAAAGCTCCACGCATTAAATGTAGTTGTAATATCTCTTATATTCACTCCAAACTTAAAATCTTTGAGCTGATACTGGGCTCCCACATCAATTCCAAATCCGAATGATTTGGCAAAGGAGCCTGCCTTATGGTAAATTATTTTGGCGGTACCGCCAACTGAAAGATTCTTCTTTATTTTTCTTGCATAAGACACCATAAATCCATAATCCCCTACTGAAAATGAGCGCAGATTATCGTAATTAATCGTCCCGTCCGGCTCAATCAAATCAATTGTGTAAGGGATGTCATCTACAGCAAATCGTACAATATTCACCCCAATGGCATGTTTACCGCTATCCAAAGAAAATGCCCCTCCCAGCCAATCAAACTTGGCTATCCCGGCAAAATGTTCGGAGTGCATAAATCCTATCTGTGCAGTTTCCTGAATATGAATCAGCCCTGCCGGATTCCAATATCCGGCACTTAAATCTGATACTCCCGCCACCGTCGAATTACCTAAAGCAAGATTTTGAGCACCCACACCTAAATCCATAAATGCATTACTGTATTTGGCCGGTTGTGCACTGACAGAAAAAGCCAAAAGGAGAAATGGCAAGAAAAATAATCTGCTACTTTTGTGCATAAGTTATTTTAAAAGTTTTAATTCTTCGTTTAGGATTTTAATTATCCATTTATTTTCCACAAGTTAATGTAAAATTCATAATCCTGTTTATATTTTAAAGCATCTTAGTAAAAGTTAATTCTAAAAAAGAACGCTAAACTATATAATAGATTATATTTTTGCACTGTAAAAAATCAAATCGTGGACTTTATTGAGGAATTGGAATGGCGGGGGTTGATTCAGGATATGACTCCGGGAGTAAAAGAATTATTCAAAAGCGAAAAAGTAAAAGCATATATTGGATTTGATCCTACAGCAGACAGCCTGCATATTGGAAGTTTAGTGCCGATTATAATTTTAGTACACCTGCAGAGGCACGGACACATACCGGTCGCTTTGGTTGGCGGGGCCACCGGAATGATTGGCGACCCTTCAGGAAAATCCAAAGAAAGAAATCTTCTTACTACCGAGGATATTCAAAAAAACTTAAACGGAATAAAAAGACAGCTGAGTAAATTTTTAAACTTTGAAACCGGAAACAATCCGGCTGAAATGGTCAACAATTATGACTGGTTTAAGGATTTTACTTTTCTTGGATTTATAAGAGACATTGGGAAATATATCACAGTGAACTATATGATGGCCAAAGACTCTGTGAAACAAAGGTTTACAGGTGATGTGGGGATTTCCTTTACCGAATTTTCCTACCAGCTGATACAGGGATATGATTTCTACCACTTATTCAAAAATAACGGAATAAAAGTACAGATGGGTGGCAGCGATCAATGGGGAAATATTACCACAGGTACAGAGTTAATCAGAAAAATAGACGGAGGTGAAGCTTTTGCTGTCACATCTCCGCTAATTAAAAAAGCCGACGGTACAAAATTCGGCAAAACAGAACAGGGGAATGTTTGGCTGGATGCCAACAGAACTTCTCCATATCGATTTTATCAGTTTTGGCTCAACGCAGCGGATGAAGATGCTGAGAACTGGATTAAAATATTCTGCTTTTTTACAAAAGAAGAGACCGAAAAACTTATTGCCGAGCATCAGGAAACTCCTCACCTGAGAACCCTTCAAAAAGCCATTGCAAAAGATTTGACAATACGGGTACACTCTCAGGAAGACTATGATAATGCTGTAAAAGCCTCCGAAATTTTATTCGGGAAATCTACAAAAGACTCATTGATTAATCTGGATAATAAAACTCTGCTTGAAATTTTTGAAGGTGTCCCTTCGCATCATGTCTCCAAAAACACATTAACTGAAAACATTTCCATAGTTGACTTTCTATCTGTACACACTTCTGTTTATAATTCAAAAAGTGAAGTAAGAAGGGCCTTAAAAGCAAATGCCGTCTCCATAAATCAGGAAAGAGTATCGGAAGACTATGCTATTTCAGATCAAGATGTCATTGCAGGAGAATATATTGTCGCAAGAAAAGGGAAAAAAGATTATCACCTGATAAAAATTAATTAATCACGCCCTATTGAAACGTTAAGTTGCTTCAAATATCTCTGAATGTATTTCCCCATTACATCAAACTCGATATTCACAATATTACCGACTTCATAACTGTGAAAAATGGTATGTTCCATCGTATAGGGAATGATCGCGACATGAAAAAACAATTCGTCGGCGGATACTACGGTCAGACTGACCCCGTCTATGCATACCGAGCCTTTTTCAACTAAAAAGAACTCAGTATTACCGCTTATCCTGAAATAAAATTCGGTACTGCCTTCCGCATCTGAAATACGTATCAGTTCTGCGGTAGTATCTACGTGTCCCTGTATAATATGTCCGTCAAGCCGGTCACCGACTTTCATGGCTCTTTCCAAATTGAGATAATCTCCGGGCTTCAGATTCCCAAGATTCGTTTTCTCAAGAGTCTCTTTTACAGCAGTAACCTGATATATCTGATTTTGTATTCCCACAACTGTCAGACATACTCCGTTATGCGCCACGCTCTGATCTATTTTCAGTTCTTCTGTGATAGCACTTTCAATAAAAAAATGCAGATTTTCATGGTCTTTTTGTATAGCTGATACTCGGCCCAGAGATTCAATTATTCCTGTAAACATTTATTTCTCCCGTATTAAATGTATATAACCACTCAAAGGCTTATCTTGTTTTACTTCGCCTTCCAAACTCTGATAAAATACTTCACACATATAGTAAAATGTTCCTGAAGGAAGAGCTTTGCCATTTTTCTGGTCTGTCCCATCCCATTCAATATCAGGAGATTCCGTTTCAAAAACCAAATTACCCATCCTATTATATATTTTCATCTTTATCCTTGTCACTCCGGAATAAGGTATAATTGGGGTATATAAATCATTCACTCCGTCGTTATTGGGCGTAAATACATTAGGAAGTCTGTAATCCGGACAGTTTTCTGCGCATACTTCATTGGAAGCCTGACTCACATTTCCATGTTCATCTACAGCTTCGATCTGATAGCAGCCCTCTAATGTGCTTTCTTTCACATGTTTATATAATCTGGTATTTCCTCCAAGAACACTGTCTAATAATTCATAGTCGGACTCATTAGACTCCCTGAAAAATATATTAAATTTTACTGCCGCGCTGTCTTCGCATTCTCTGTCAAATGACCACCTTAAATAGTTTATCAAACCTTCCTCATCTAAATTAATACTGTTGCACCGATTGCTTACTGTCAAAACAGGCGGACATGGCGGAAGAGTATCACCCGGCTCCGCACAAATAATTTGAGAAAAGTTTATAATCGGATATTTTAACCCGTCCCTGTTGTAACTGCCAAAACTTTCAATCTTATAACAATATTCTTCACCGTTATTTAAATCCCGATAAACAAATTGTTGCTCACGGGTACTGTCAATTATCTCAAAATCTCCATTCGTATCTTGCAAATAAATATAATACATCTCATTCTCCCAGGGTACATCGGCACTCCAATTAAGCTGCAGGGTCTGATTAGAAGGTATTATATCCAAAAACACGGACGAAGCCTGAGCAGCTTCTCCCATCAATATATCTCCCGCAGAATAAAACTCAAGTCCATAACTATATGGACTGCTGACAGTATTTAACTGAATGTCCATGTAAGAAGTGTCCCATACCGAGGAGTATGATTCCGCTGTAAACTCCTGCAGGAAACTTTTATTGCCCTCACTCACCCTATACAATCTGACCGTATATGGACCGGGATTTAAAAGTGTATCCAATGCGTCCGCCTGAGGTTTAGACCACTCAATATAAATTTGCCCGTCCCGGATGTCTGTTTCTTTTACATCTACGTGGTAAAATACGGGAATATCAAGCGGCAACTTCACACAGACTTCCTCCGTTGATATCCCTAAAAACTTATTATACAGCATACCAATCTGACTCTTACTGGCAAACTCTGCTACTACAATATAACTGTAGCTGTAGCCTCTTTCTATAGTAGAATCCGCCCAAGTAAAGCTTTTGGTTTCCCCTAACTTGACAAATCCCCGGCTTAAAAAATCGGTTTGGCAAGAATCCGGCACATAGCCACAGCCATTTTTCCTCCAAACAGAGAATCCCTGAAATTTATCTGACCCTGCACAAGAATAAAATTCATCCCAAGATAAAATCACTCTTTCATTCAGTGTATCAAAAACGCCTTCAAAATTACTCGGAGCCGGAGCATTAACCCTGATTTGCACTGTTTTGATATCTACGAGAGGAATAGGAGCATTGTCCTGTGCTTTTACAATAATCTGATAAGTCGTATTTCTAAGATGACTGCAATCGGTCTCCCAGTAAAACTGCGCCTCAGTGGGATTTCCGGGATAAAGCACATTAAACTGCGCCTTTTTATTCGGAGTCAGGTAGGGTGCACCATTGGAGATCAGTTTAATTTCATTGTGCGTATCGGGGTCTTCGGCAAGATACAATTCGTCAATTATTTCACCGGCTACTGCACAAATCTCGTCCTTTCCTTCAATCACCGGAGGCTGATTGCGGGCTGCCTGAATAATGATTTGCAAATCCCTCATCACTGTTCCAATCATCACTCCATTTCTATACTCAGTCACTAAAATTGCAATATTGTATATTCCCTGACGCTTGGGGGTTTCCCATCTTAACTCACCGGTTTGCGGGTTAATCGATAGAACATTATCCGGACCGGGATTAATCCTGTCCGGAGACACATAACCCGGCACATCAAATCCTACACTCTGTTTGGGCGGGATCAGTCTGTATGACAGGCTATCCCCATCCGGATCGTATGCATTGGGATTATGCACAAAAATTTCATTTACATTACCAAAATCTATCGGTGGATTCAATAAAACAGGTGAGCTGTTAGTACCGTATATTGTAGGGTCAATGATATTAAGAGTGTCTTCCAAATAAAAAGGAACATTTATTGAATTTTGCATATTCAGAATGCTCTCTACCCGATTTGGGTCAATTACATAGACCACATATTTAAATGGTCCGCTGTATGTATGTACTCCTGTATATTGATTAAATTTTATATCATTTTCTAAAATTATTTCTGTCGTTCTCGGCAAAATACTCGTGGTTCCGTCTCCCCAAAAAATCTGTAAATCATCTCTGTCTGCATCTACAGAACTTGCCTTGGTATAAGTAGTAATTGTAAACTCATAAGTCAGCCCCGAAAGATGCCTGTATGAAATCTCCCCCGCTCTGTTATGAGTAGCATACAATTCAGAAATTATCAGAATCGCAAAAACAAAAACAGAAAGAAACTTTCTCATTATATGCGTTAAGATTTAAATTCTTTCAAAATCAATTGTAAAATACAGAAAATGCTTAAGATTTATCTTTTACTGCCAATTCAATTCAATAATTTGTGCTAATTTTTACCTTTCCTGTTTTAAAATGTAAAAGCCTTCGCCGTAAATCTTACAATTTGCGACAAAGGCTTTACAGATTACTTTAGAGTATGACTATTTTGCCATTTTATCTCTCGCCAAAACAGCTCCTCTGTATTCTTTATTCAAGAACTCAATATTTTGAATAGATATCCCTTTTGGACACTCTGCCTCACAGGCTCCTGTGTTGGTACAGCTTCCAAATCCTTCTTTATCCATCTGATCCACCATATTAATTACTCTGGAATGGCGTTCTGGTTCACCTTGCGGCAACTGTGCCAATTGAGCAACTTTTGCGGACAGGAACAGCATGGCTGATGAGTTTTTACAGGCCGCCACACATGCCCCGCATCCAATACACGCCGCAGCGTCAAATGCATTATCCAACATCTGTTTTTCGATAGGAATAGAGTTGGCATCTACCGCATTACCTGTATTAACTGAAACGTATCCACCAGCCTCAATAATTCTGTCAAACGCACTTCTATCCACCATCAGGTCTTTAATGACAGGGAATGCGCCTGCTCTCCATGGTTCTACTACTATTGTGTCTCCATCTCTATACGCCCGCATATGCAACTGACAGGTCGTGGTACGATCCCACGGGCCATGAGGTTGTCCGTTGATATACATTGAGCATGCTCCGCAAATTCCTTCACGACAGTCATGATCAAAAGCTACAGGGTCTTTCCCTTCTGAAATAAGGCGCTCATTTAAAACATCAAACATTTCCAAAAAAGACATTTCCGAAGAAATGCTGTCAACTTTAAATGTTTCAAAATGCCCTTTATCTTTTGCATTTTTCTGACGCCATACTTTCAGGGTCAGATTCATATTATAATGTTCCATGGCTAATTACTTATAATTCCTTTGTGTAGGTTTATCAAATTCAAAAATCAGTTCTTCTTTATGCATTTCCCATTCATTTTCGCCTGTAAGCTCCCATGCAGCTACATAAGAAAACTCCTCATCAATACGCAAAGCTTCTCCTTCTTCGGTTTGTGATTCTTCACGGAAATGACAGCCACAGCTCTCTTGTCTGTGAAGTGCATCAATGCACATCAGTTCTCCCAACTCCATAAAATCTGCTACTCTGTGTGCTTTGTCTAACTCTATATTCATACCATCTCTGTCGCCCGGTATAAATAAATCCTGCCAAAACTCTTTGCGCAGAGCCCGAATCTCTTCAATGGCTTCAGCGAGTCCCTGCTCATTTCTGGCAATACCGCATTTATCCCACATTATTTTACCCAAACGCTTATGGAAATGATCTACTGAATGTTTTCCCTTTATATTATAGAGTTTATCCAAGAAGTCACTTACTTCTTTTTCTGCCGCTTCAAACTCCGGTAAATCTGTCGGAACAGCTCCCGTTCTGATTTCATTTGAGAGGAAATTTGCTATTGTATAGGGGATTACAAAATATCCGTCGGCAAGACACTGCATGAGTGATGACGCACCAAGTCTGTTGGCACCGTGATCGCTAAAATTAGCTTCTCCCAATGCATATAATCCGGGTATAGTGGTCATCAGTTCATAGTCCACCCAAATGCCCCCCATAGTATAATGCACGGCCGGATATATTCTCATAGGTACTTCGTAAGGATTTTCTCCGGTAATTTTTTCATACATTTCGAAAAGATTCCCATATTTCTGACGAACTACTTCTACTCCCTCATTTCGAATCTGCTCTGCTGTAGGCTCATGAATGCCAAGTTTGTGGCACTCCATCGCCCCATAACGGACAATTGCCGAAGCAAAGTCCAGATAGACTGCCTGTTTGGATGTCCCCACACCATAACCTGCATCACACCTTTCTTTTGCATTTCTACTTGCTACATCACGCGGCACTAAGTTTCCAAATGCCGGATATCTGCGCTCCAGATAATAATCTCTTTCGTCTTCCGGTATATCATTTGCTCTTCTGGAATCTCCTTTTTTCTTAGGCACCCAAATTCGACCGTCATTCCTCAATGATTCAGACATCAGAGTCAATTTAGACTGATGATCACCACTCACCGGAATACAGGTTGGGTGCACCTGCACAAAACAAGGATTAGCAAAATACGCTCCTTTTTGATGAACTTTCCAAGCAGCGGATACATTGCATCCCATAGCATTAGTCGATAAGAAAAATACGTTTCCATATCCACCGGTACATAGTAACACCGCATGACCTGAAAAACGTTCCAGTTTTCCTGTAACCATATCTCTTGCTATAATACCTCTTGCCTTGCCATCTACAACTACCAAATCCATCATTTCATGACGGGCATAAGACGTCACTTTTCCAAGAGCTACCTGCCTTTCCATCGCCTGATAAGCTCCCAAAAGTAATTGCTGTCCTGTCTGTCCGGCTGCATAAAATGTGCGGGAAACCTGCGCCCCGCCAAATGAACGGTTTGACAATAACCCTCCGTACTCACGCGCGAAAGGTACTCCCTGCGCCACACACTGATCAATAATATTTCCACTCAACTCCGCCAATCGATAAGTATTGCCCTCACGTGAACGGTAATCTCCTCCTTTTAGAGTGTCATAGTAAAGCCTATAGTCGGAGTCTCCGTCATTCTGATAGTTTTTGGAAGCATTGATGCCGCCCTGAGCGGCAATGGAGTGTGCTCTCCTCGCCGAATCCTGATAAAAAAACACTTTTACATTATACCCCATTTCTGCCAAACTCGCTGCTGCAGAGGCACCTGCCAAACCGGTTCCGACTACAATCACGTCAATTCGACGCTTATTTGCCGGGTTAACTAATTTAGCACTCTCCTTATATTTTGTCCATTTTTCTGCTAAAGGTCCGGCAGGTACTTTTGAAATTAAAGTCATGGTCTAATTTTATTTTGTTGAATTAATATATTTATGAAAGCCACTGAAAGAATACCTGAATAGATTCTACCCATCCAAAATAAAATGCGACAGGCATAGAGATAAACGCCAATGGTATTACTACTGCAATTACGTAACCGATTGTCTGAATAAATGGTTTGTACTTAATACTGCTCAGTCCTAAAGTGTGAAAAGCGCTCCAAAATCCATGCACTAAATGCCAGCCCAATGCTATACAACCCAGAGTATATATAATGACGACCGGTCCATTTTGAAAAATCATATTCATTCTGGAATACAAATCAATTTCACCTCCACCCGTAAGCTGTGAAGCGCGGTTTGGCACCCAAAAATGAGCTAAATGAATAATGAGGAATATTAATACTAATGAACCAAAAAGTCCCATTGAACGGCTATACCATTTTGAATTTTTATTCCCCGGCATAACAGCATATTTCACCGGGCGTTTCGCTTTATTTTGAATTTCCAGCATAATTCCCTGAACTATATGCATGATAAAAAAAGCAAAAAGACCAATCTCAGCCAGCCTTGTGACCAAATTGGTTCCTAAAAAGTGTGCAATTTCATTAAACCTGGCTTCTCCGTCAGGTAAAAAAATCTGAAAATTTGCATAACAATGGATAAGCAAAAAGAGAATTAAAAAAAGGCCTGTTCCAGCCATTATAATTTTTTTGCCAATTGCAGACGTAAGAAAATTTGTATGTGCCATATTGAGAATTCTTTATAAGACGGCACAAAGTTAGCTTTTCCACAAGGAATTTATGAGTATTTCAAATAAAAAAACCACCTCAAACCCTTCTTTATACTCAATCTATATAAGTGAGGGTAAGTGTAATTCTTATCTATCGTACTGAAATAATCTGACAGTACGAACGTAAATTTTATTCTTTCGGTACCAGATTTTTATATCCTCAACGTCTGCTGATTTTATTTCTTCAACTTTCCTGCTCAATCTGTCATTCAAACATCTCTTTCCACTCGTACAGAGCCTGAAAAGATATGATGACCGCAAAAAAGTTACGGCAAATTACTTTCACTCTATAGGCACAGACTGAAAATGTTTTACAAAACTTAGGCTATTAGAAACTTTTAAAACTCGTAAGTACTCACAACAGTAATTTAACTACGAGAGATACTTAATTGTGTACTATCAGATTTGCTCCTCTCATTAGTTTTCCGTCCGTAATCGACAGATTATACACACCTGCCGGGATGCCTTCCAAACTAATAACTTCTCTTGCTGCATTCACTTTTTCTGATGTCCAGGACTTAACCACGCTGCCCAAAGAGTTGATCAGAGCAAACTTAAGCTGTCCTTGTCCGAATTCATTCGGTAATTCAACATTCAACATATCTGAAGCCGGGTTCGGGTAAATCATCAAAGGTTTGACTTCTGCATTTTTAATACCGGTCGAAACAGTAGGTACTTCTGACATAATCAAATCCAAAGTTGGTGCCCAATACTTGTCCTCAGTTTCGCCCCCAAACAAATCATAGTACTTGTTTTTACTTGGTTCTTTAGCGAAATTTGCTTTTACTCTAAACTGTATTTGCTCTGCCGAAGCTATGGCTTCCAAGACTTCCGGTGACAAATCTACTCTAAGCTTGTATTCGTCCCGATTGAGATTACCAACAATTCTTCCAACTTCTGTAAAATCGGCCGGTGCAGAATAATCTTCCGGCTTAACTGATGTACCTGAGCCAAAGTGTCCAACTTTCATTTCTATCGTAATCTTGTCTCCCCCGCTTTCACTCAATCGGCTTTCACCAAACTGCCTTGCTATGTACAAAGAACCTTTATCAATTGTGACACCTTCCGGAAAATTGCTGGTATTAAAAGTAAAGATACTTGCATAGTGATCTTTATCCTTTTTTCCTATTCTTCCTCCATTTCCCTGCTCTGCCAAACCGTTTTGCGAAACCCAGCCATCTTTATCTCCTTTGGTGGTAAATGAATAATTAAAATCCTTTCTCAAATAATCATTGATAAATGTTCTTATCATATTATGCCCTATAAACTGATAACCAATATCGTTCAAATGGAATGCGTCCGGAACGATATCCAAGTAATTACTCATATAGTTAGGATGACTCGGATATCTGTCGTCACCATAAGGTAACGGTACAGTTTTAGGCTCAAAAGTTCCAAATGGCTCATAAATGGAAGGTGTCGGATAACCTCCGTAATACTGCAGCACGCCCAGATTGTTGATAAAATGAATATTCGGATTGTTTTTCTGCTGATAATATTCCGTTCTGTAATCTTCAAAATATCTCAATGCTTCATTAAGCATTTTAGGCGGAGCAAAACCAAATTTCTCCCATTGTTCGTAGTATGGATTCCAGTCCACCTGCATGCTTTCTGCAAAATTTACATAATCATAGCTTCCTATCACGATTTGAGCATTCGGACTCATAGAGAGTATGGTGTCAATAATTGCATCTGTGTACATCAGCATCTCATCCGCATACGGAAGCAATATATCTGCAGGCTGGTCCCGCCGCCATTTCCACACCACATCATTGCCGCCTATAAAGATGACATACACATCTACATCTGTCAACTGTCTGACTCGCCTTTTAATAAGATCAATCCAGCCTTCAGAAGCCCATGTTTCTGCCTGCATGCTCACAATAGCAGTATATTGACCATTATCCTTTATATCGGCAAAGCCGTTCTGGATCAATGCCTGAGTCATGGATCGGTATGTCCACATAAAGTTAGCCCAACTGTCCCCCACAAGCATAATCCTGACAGTATTTTCGCCATCGACATCACCTATTTGCGCCTGTGATTTTTGAGGAAGAAAAAAAATTGCTAAAAGCAGTAAAATGTAAAAATTGCGTGTTCTCATTATTTTAATTTGCACTAATTTAGAGATTAGAAATAAAAAAAGAAACGTTAATCACTCATATTTTGAAAAAAAGTAACCGAAAACCGTTAGAAAAGGTTCTTTTCACAAAAAAGAATGCGTGCATTCAAAAAGCAGATGAATATTTTACTTTTTATCCTCCGAATAATATTTCAGAAAATAGGGTATTGTTTCAATTCCTTTGAGGTAATTAAAAATACCGTAATGCTCATTGGGAGAATGAATATCATCCGAATCCAGGCCAAAACCCATCAAAACTGTTTTGACTCCCAATATACTTTCAAATAAAGCTACTATCGGGATGCTGCCTCCTCCCCGCTGCGGAACCGGTCGAATGCCAAAGGTCGTTTCCATTGCTTTTTCTGCCGCCCGATATTCTTTGGAATCTGCGGGAACCACTGCCGGCTCTCCGCCATGATGATGGCTGACTTTTACTTTCACACTTTTTGGTGCCAATGCTTTAAAATATTTCTCAAATAATTCTGAAATTTTTTCGGATTGCTGATTAGGAACCAATCTCATGGAAATTTTTGCATACGCTTTGGACGGTAACACAGTTTTAGCTCCGTCACCTATGTATCCGCCCCAAATACCATTTACATCCAATGTGGGTCTGGTCGAAGCACGTTCTATAGTAGAATATCCTTTTTCGCCCCAGGTTGTATTCACATTCAAATCTTTTGCATAAGCTTCTTCTGAGAAAGGTATGCTGTTAATGGCTTTTCTTTCTTCATCAGTCAATTCAACTACTTCATCATAAAAACCATCTATAGTAATTCTCCCTTCCTCATCTGTAAGCTTTGCAATCATGCTGCATAATACGTTTATCGGATTGGCGACAGCCCCTCCGTAAACACCCGAATGCAAATCTCGGTTTGGACCGGTCACTTCCACTTCCATATAAGACAAGCCTCTCAATCCTACCGTAATAGACGGAATGTCATTGCCTATCATGGAAGTGTCAGACACTAACACCACATCACACGACAGTTTTTCCTTATTTTCCTGAAGGAATCCTTTAAGGCTTGCAGAACCGACTTCTTCTTCTCCCTCAATCATAAATTTTACATTACAGGGTAATGCATTCTGTGCAATTAACATTTCTATCGCTTTGACATGCATATAAAACTGCCCTTTATCGTCAGATGCTCCTCTGGCATAAATAATTCCATCCCTGATAATCGGTTCAAACGGAGGAGAATCCCACAACTCATACGGGTCTGCCGGCTGCACATCATAATGCCCGTATATCAATACGGTAGGAAGCGTTTTGTCGATTATTTTTTCACCATATACTATAGGATGGCCGGGGGTAGGACAGATTTCCACTTTATTTAGTCCTGCCTGTTTTAATTTCTCCTGAACAAAGGAAGCTGCCTTCAGTACATCTTCTTTAAATGCAGGATCTGCGCTAACTGATGGAATTTTCAATAATTCTATAAGTTCATGAATATATCTGTCTTTGTTTTGCTCTATCGTCGGTTTTATAAAGTCCATAATTTCTCTGTTCATTTAAATCAATATTACCCGCGGGTGACAGGTTATTTTGCAATAAAACTACTCAAATGAATGTAAAACCGCTGTAAATTTTAAATGATTTTTATTCTTCCGGACTCTGGTTGCTTTTGATTTACGGTTAAGAGCCACTCAAATTTTGATTTACATTCATATAATCTGTAAAATATTTATAATAAATTAGCAAATTGCGGACACAGTATTATTTTTACAAAAAAAGAATAATGAGAAATCTAATATCAGTAAGCTGCATTTTTCTATTACTTATTTCAGTGTTTTCATGCAAGGAAGATGAAAAGCTAAGTCAAAAAACCGATATTATTAAAAAAGTTACCGGGAGTGATTTTGGCGAATCTTTTACAGATGAGAATGGAAATACTTTCGAACAGGTAATCTTGGACAATGGACAATTGACCAATATGCCGATTACGAGAATTACGTATTCCGAGCCAAAGATTGACTTGGGCGAAGCAAAAGAAGGTGATAAAGTCAGGCACTCGTTTGAATTTAAAAATACCGGACACGAACCGCTGATTATTCAGTCTGCCAAAGGAAGCTGTGGCTGTACGGTACCAAATTATTCCAAAATTCCTGTAGCTCCGGGCGAATTTGGCTACATAGATATAGAATTTGATTCCAAGGGTCGTTTGGGTGTCAACAACAAAGAAGTTACAATTATAGCCAATACCAATCCGTCCGTGACAAAAGTTTCTTTCTCCGTCAAAGTTATTCCAAACGACTGACATAACTAAGGCATTTGTTTTGCTAACTTTGTACCGATAATATTCGGAGTGGGCAAAATTTTAGCGTTGGACTACGGCAAAAAAAGGACAGGGGTCGCAATAAGCGACGAATCCAATATATTTGCTTTTGGTCACAGTACTGTGAATACTCCAAATCTGGAAAGTTTTCTTACTCAAATTATTGACAGAGAGAAAATTGAGATTATAGTTTTGGGAGAACCCAAAAGACTGAATAATGAAATAAGCGAAACTACTGAGATGGTGTACCAATTCAAAGAACAGCTGCACCATTGGTTTCCTGACATAAAAATTGAATTGTTAGACGAAAGATATACCAGCAAGATGGCACAAAATGCTATCCTACAAAGTGGAATGAAGAAGAAAAAAAGGCAGGATAAAAGTTTGATTGATACGGTCAGTGCCACCATTCTGCTGCAGGAATATCTTGAAAAATTACAGATATGACATTACCGATTATTGCTTATGGCGATTCTGTTTTAAAGAAAAAAAGTGCAGATATACCTCCCGATTATCCAAAACTGAAGGAATTAATCGAAAATATGTTTGACACCATGTACAATGCAAGCGGCATCGGTCTCGCAGCTCCTCAGATAGGGCTGTCCATCAGATTATTTATCGTAGATACGATTCAACTGGAAAATGATAAGAACAAGGAGTTTAAGGGTATCAGGAAAGTTTTTATCAATCCAAAAATTATTCGTGAGTCCGGAGAAGAATGGAAATACGAAGAAGGCTGTCTCAGCATACCGGGCGTACGGGGGGATGTCTATAGGCTGCCGGACTTAATCATAAAATATCAGAATGAAAATTTTGAATGGCAGGAAGAATCATACAACGATCTTAATGCGAGAGTAATCCAACACGAGTACGATCATATAGAAGGTGTTCTTTTTACAGACAGACTGGCTCCGTTAAAGAAAAAACTCCTGCAGGGAAAACTGAAAAAAATAACCAAAGGCGACGTAGATGTAGATTACCGAATGAAATTTCCAAGAAAATAAATATTGCGTTTTTTGTGAAATATTTTTCACCGATACTGACAAACAGGTGATATCATTGGCATAGCGTTTCATACAAATCGGACCATTTCGTATGTGAAACATCGACAAACAGTCTCCTCAACTAAAACATCTTTTTCACAAGATTTCGCCGGGCCTGTCTGTGAAAATTAAGTTTTTCCGTTTGAATAGAGAACGTGATTCTTTGTCCGAATTTTGGAAGATTGGATTTATAGTAGGTTTTAAAATTATCGGACATCAGCAAAGGAAAATACACCTCTACTCCTTCGTCAAACAAAGATATATTAAACCCAAAGTCATAGTGAAATTGCTTTGCCGGCAATAATTCTATCGTATTCAAATGCCTGTCGATACTGTACCCCATGTCAAAAAATATTTGTACGGGAAGCCATTTGACCGGAGCGTCCATCTTAAGATTAAGTGCGAACAGACCATTTATTGTTTTTCCTTCATTCGGTCTCTGGATTGCCGTGATAACTTTGAAATTTCCCTCGCTCATCATCATCTGCCGGGAAGATAATCCCTCTTGTATGTTTCGTCCAAAAAACGCACCGTCGTACAGATAGTCATTTTTACCGTTTACACCGCTTATGTTGAAACCCGGAGCCGGAAACAATCTGAAATTATAATTTGAATTTCTGTAATAAAAAGCTCCGGCAAACAAACGCATACTAAAGAATGCACCGTTTTTTCTGTACCGAAACTTCTGATTGAATTCAAATGCCTGACGAACATAATCTTTATTGAAACGAAGCACTGAACTAAGAGCAGTCGGGTACAATACATGGTTGTTTTCCATCGAATACCACAGTTCACTTGTATTATGTGCCACTTTTTCCCTGCCAAATATTCTTATCTGGTTAATCGTATCGTTTTCTTTCAGAAATGAATTTTCCTCCCAAATTTGTACATTTCGGAAACCGAGCTTATGCACCATTCCCCTGTCGTTCGATAAGTTGTAAAAAGTAGCTTCTATAAACGGTTGAAACTTGATGTATCTCAATAAAACAGGCACATTGTTCTTACTGAAAGATTTGGTATGCACCCCTATTTCAATATCCACAGGCCTTTGCTTTTTGGGCAAAATATGATAAGACATATTACCTATCCAGTTAAGCTTTTTGGATCGGAAACCCCAAAATGGTACAAATGTATATTCCAGCTTTTTTGCCGGAAAAACCCGATTATAAATTGCGGCTCCGAGCATGAAACCGTCATACTTATTTCCGGCCAGCAACGGAGTGATAAAAAGTTGATTTTTAGTAGGATCTTCCAAGGCTGCTATCGCTCTAATTTGCAGTGGATTAAATCTCTGCGCACCTTTCAGGGTTGCAAAATTGCTTTTCCTGTTTCTCTCGGGCAACAGCCATTGAGGGTCAGCATACACTGCATGAGTTTCGGGTTTTATTTCGATTTCTGTTTGTATTTTCCCTGTAAAAGGTTCTATCATGACAGACTCCAAAATATTCAGATTCCTATCCACCAATGCCAATTCAGATGCGGCTTGCAAACTGCCTTTATTGACAAGCGTGATTTGTAAAAGGCTATCGTTTCTGCTTATTTTTTTCACTGCCAAATCAGATAATGCTGTCGAAGACAAAACGCCATCAAAAAACCACTCGACACTTTTAGGTGAATGTGAAATAAAGTGGTTTTTAAAATCTTTCAGAGAATAATGTCTAAACTTATATTCCTCAAAAAACAACTGCATCAGGCGGTCAAATTCATTTCTGCCGAGATATTTTTCAAGATTTTCAAAGTCGAGTGCGCCCTTGGCATAAATCATGGCATAATAATTCAGCATCGAAAATTCTTCTGCCGGCAAATTGGAAGCCTGATGGACATTGGCTCTGTATTGCATCAGAGTCGCTGTTTTGGACAAAAAATCTTTGGGTTGCCGATTAAATCCAAAATATTTCTGCAGTTTTTGAATTTTCTTAAATTTCGGCGAATTTTCATTCAGCTGAAGTACACCTCCGCCCTTTTCACGTATAATTCGGTTTTCATAATAAGATGTCAGCCCTTCGTCCAGAATGGGTTCTTTTCGTTCGTTATTGGCTAAAATTCCGTACCACCAATTGTGTATGACTTCATGCACCACCTGCTGCCGAAGTGTCATACCTCCCGATACAGTTGAAATAGTGGGATATTCCATTCCGCCTCCTGCATCTCCCATGCCTTCCACAACCGAACAGACACTGTACGGATATTCTCCCAAATAATCAGACATATACACCAATGCATCCGAAGCATATTCGAGAATTTTATCGAGATGCTTTTCAGAATGCACAAATGCCTGTACCTGCACTTCTCTCCCGGATTTGAGAATCACTCTTTGTTTTTTCACAGTAAATTTTCGGGAGGCAAACCAGGCAAAGTCATGTACATTATTCAACTGTATGCTGTATTGCTGCTTTTCCGGAATGGTGTCTTTGGGTGCGTAAATGTACCCGGTCGCGGCAAACTGATAGGCAGACGGCACTGTAATACTTACATCATAATCTGCAAAACCGCTAAAAAACTCTCCCTGATCCAAATAAGATACAGACTGCCAAGTCCCGTCCTGATATACTGCAAATTTTGGATACCACTGAGTCACCGCATAGTATGACCCTTCATATCCGCCTCTGGAATACATCTTCGGAAGTTTTACCCTAAAAGGCGTCTGAACAGTTACAGAATCACCCGGAAGAACGGGATTGTTTAATAAAATCAGACCTATATCGGGCTGGGATTCCGAAGTCACCAAAGTCAGATAATTTCCCTGTTGTGTAAAATTAAGGCTGTCAATATAGCCGTAGGATTTACCGTAGTGAAAGTCAAGTCTGTTAAGTTTAATCATCTGCTTTGCCCAAGGAGTCTGGTGGCCGCTGTAAGCATTGGGCCATAAATGAATTTGCAGCTCGGATAAGGTGTCCTGAGAAGTATTGTGAAACTGCATTTCGATGTGCCCTTTCACAGTTCTCCGTGTCGGCTCCAATTCTGCCTGAATTTTATACCTGTCAGATGCAGATAATAGCGCAGGCGTTAAAACAAAAGTCAGTAACAAAATGCACTTATTCATACTTTTCCCCAACTTCATATCACATGTTCATATCTTTCCCGAAACAAATCTATACCATTTGATAACTTAACTTGTGAAATTAAGCCAAGATAAGTATTAACTTTGTAACTAGGAGGTGTGAATGGATCCATTTGATTTTGACTTTGAATATGATGAATTTATCCAAGATATTGTTGAAAAATACGAGAATTCCGTTCGGGAAAATATATCCTTATACCTCGATTCTTCTTCATACGAACTGTTAGCTGACTTCTACGAGTTCAAAGGGCAATATAACACGGCCGAAAGGGTCATTAATCAGGCATTAGACAATTATCCTTTTTCAGCCATGCTGCTTATTAAAAAGGCTCAAATTCTCTTTGACTTAAAGAAATATTCTGATGCTTTGGAATGCCTGGAAAAAGCAGAATCCATAGAAAGCTCCGAACTTGAAATTTACCTTCTTCGTTCTGAAATTTTGATTTATTTGTCCCGGCATCAGGAGGCTTTAGATGTATTACGTGAACGACTGGAATTTTCTGATGACGATGATAAATCAGAAATTTTTCTTCAAATGGCAGATATATACGAAGACCAGGAAGACTATAAACAGGTATTTTCCTGTCTCGAAGAATGCCTGAAAATAGACCCGTTAAATGGGGAAGCCCTCAGTCGTGTCAGCTTTTGCTCGGTCATTACGGAAGAATACGATTACGCCGCCAATCTTCTTGAGGATATAATTAACGATGATCCATACTCCGATTTTGCCTGGTACAATCTTCATATAGTGTACAAAAGCATGGATAAAACGGATAAAGCTATTGAAGCTTTGGAATACATGCTGGCAATAAACGATAATTTGGATTACGGATATCCTCACCTGATAAGACTCTATATCGAAAACAATCAGTTTGAGAAGGCACTCGAAGAGATTACAGAATATGAAAGCAAGTTTAAGCCGGATGAAAATATACTGGTTTTAAAAGGGCGCTGCTATATACACAAAGAAGAATACAAGCTTGCAAGATATTATTTGAAACGGGCATTGCATTTTCACCCAAATCTTGCGGATGCCTACTACAACATCGGAGAGAGTTATAAATTAGAAGAAAACTGGCAGTTAGCCTATAAGTTTTTCCTCAAAGCAGCCGAATTTGCAGAATATAACTACGACTATATCATAGAAGCCGTAGAATCTGCATTGATAAATAACGATATCACAAAAGCATATCACCTTGCCGAAAAGGCTTTGGATATTACCCAGTCCAGATTCGAAGCATATTTATATCTTGTCAAAATACTTCTTACTATCAATGATACCGATATCGCCCTGGAAGTATTGGAGACCGGAATTATACGAACAAAGTCTGCAAAAGAATTACTTTATGCCAGAGTCGGACTTCTGTACTTTATCGGAAAAAAGAAAGAGGCAATCAATAAGTTGTTACATATTCATACCGAGTCTTCGGGAAAAGAGTTGTTTATGTTCCTTATCTGTCCGGAAATGTCAGACGATGTACAGATACAAGCTATCTTAAAGGAATTTTATGACTAAAAAGCTCGGACTTATCGGATATCCGCTGAGTCATTCTTTTTCAAAAGGATATTTTGCCGAAAAATTCAGAAAAGAAAATATTTCGGGTTTTATTTATGACACTTACCCTTTGGAGAACATTGAACAGATTGAGAAGTTATTTCAAACAAAAAATCTTATTGGTTTAAATGTAACTATTCCGTACAAAGAAGCCGTCCTTCCTTATTTGGATCAATTGGATCAAACCGCATCAGAAATTGGAGCTGTGAATACAATAAAAATCCAAAACGGAATTAAAACAGGTTATAACACAGACTGTTACGGATTTGAAAAGAGCTTCATTCCTCAGCTTGAATCACATCACCGTAAAGCATTGATATTAGGGACGGGAGGAGCATCAAAAGCGGTAGTATATATTTTGAATCAGCTTGGCATTTCATATAAATATGTATCGAGAACAAAGCAGAAAGATTTTTTAACCTACGAAGACATTTCGCCTGAATTAATAAAAGAATTTTCTGTAATCATCAACACAACTCCTCTCGGAATGTATCCTAAAACTGAAACACTGCCACAACTGCCCTACGAAGCACTTACCGCAAGACACTATTTATACGACTTGGTGTATAATCCTGAGCTCACTGCCTTTTTACAAAAAGGAATCGACAAAAATTCTAAAGTAAAAAATGGATTGGACATGCTGCATTTACAGGCAGAAAAAGCATGGGAAATATGGACTGCATAAAAGCTTTATTCATAATCTTAAAAGATTAAAGCAGTGTTTTTACAATTCCTATTATAGCGTTTCTTTTAAACAAAAATGACGGGCTTTAGCTTCAGGATTCAGAACATTTTTCTCTATTTTCAATTAACTTCTAAAAGAGATATATGTGTCTGATTGCTCTTGCTATTAATTTGGATGAAAATTATCCGTTTATATTTATTTCCAACCGAGATGAGTTTTTTCAAAGACCTACTCAGTCCATGTTTTGGTGGAAAGATGAAGATATACTGGCAGGTAAAGATTTAAAAGCCGGCGGAACATGGCTGGCTGTTAATTCAAAAAGACAAATTGCTGCCGTCACAAATTACAGAGACCCAACACATAACAATCCAAATGCTCCTAGCCGGGGGGCAGTTCCGGTCAATCTGCTGAAAGATTCTCCCGATGATTTTAGCAAATACGCAAATACCAACAATTCCTTATGGAGCAAAATGAACGGCTTCAACTTATTTTATCACGACGGAATCAGATTTTTTCATTACTCTAACATCACTCAGCAGACTACTGAATTAATAACCGGTATTTACGGCATCAGCAATGCGCTTTTAGATACCCCATGGCCAAAAGTAATCCAAATCAAAAACGATTTAAAAGAGATGCTAAACAAGAATGCGGTGGATGATAAAAATCTATTCCGCTTACTGACCAACCATGAAAGATACCCTGACGTTGACTTGCCCAATA
Organism: uncultured Chitinophagales bacterium; assembly: GCA_964653095.1. Taxonomy (GTDB): domain Bacteria; phylum Bacteroidota; class Bacteroidia; order Chitinophagales; family JADIYW01; genus JAMLHH01. The sequence goes on along the minus strand of CAZZEH010000019.1, from coordinate 9,191 downwards.
CCGGAATTGGTTTGGATTGGGAAAGGGCCTTGTCTCCAATCTGCATACAATCGCCCATCTACGGAACACGCACGCATACGGTCATCCTTAAAAATCGAACCGGAAAGCTCCAAATAACAGAAAAGCAGGCAAAGCTCGACGAAACTGTAAGTTTTATTGTCTAAAACTATACTCTCATTCTCCTTCTTTTAATCAGATAGGTCTGAAGAATCGTTTTAAAATCCTGCTGAATGTCTGCATCTACCCAATCAATTCCGTATTGAATGAACTTGCTTTTTACTTTTTTATGGTGGTCTGAAATTTTTTCTCTATAAAAGCTCTTTACCTCATGTGGCAATAACCTGACAGATTCTCCACTCTCCAAATCAATAAACTGATACGGTCTGTTTTCAAATTCAAAATCCGTTTCATCTTTTTTGTGGTGTACATGAAATACTACTACCTCATTTTTGTAATGTCTGAGATGCTGTATGGCACTGAATATTTTTTCCGTCTGATCCGGTTTTTCCAAAAAATCACTGAACACAAAAACTAAAGAACGTTTATGAATCAGTTCTGCCACCTGATGAAGGCAAACAGACAGGTCTGTTGATAAAGGATTAAGCGACCGATTTTGAAGAGTCTGATAAAGGTAGTTTTGAATCATCTGATGATGGGCAGCGTTGGTTTTTGCAGGAGTATGTACTTCTATTTTATCGCTGACAAGTGTCAAGCCCATAGCATCTCTCTGTTTTCTGAGCATGTAGGACAAAGCAGCCGCAGAAACGCAGGAATATTCAAGTTTGTTGAGCTGTACTTTCGACGTTGTTTCGGGATATCGCATGGACGAAGAAATATCTATAATAACCTGACAGCGAAGATTGGTTTCTTCTTCATGCTTTTTTACGTACATTTTCTTCGTCTTGGCATAAGCTTTCCAATCCACATCACGTATAGAATCTCCGGGATTATAGCTTCTGTATTCGGCAAACTCAACAGAAAAGCCGTGATAAGGACTTTTGTGCAGACCTATTATAAAACCTTCTACGACCTGCCTTGCAATAATGTCCAGTTTGTCAAACCGACGATAATCTATCTGTTCCCAATTCTTCAAAACCTGTATATTTTCAGAAAGATACAATTTTATCACTTTTCATACCACGCAGGCAAGACTTGTTTTATGATTATACCACCACCTTGTAAACGACAATTCTCTTTACTTCCTATATTTTACGTTTCTTTGTGGTCAGAAATACTTTCATGATAGTCAAGCACAAAGGTTTAAATCAAAAAGATCGGATAATTCACTTATTCGAAATTTTTTATACAAAAAACTTATCAGAAATAGAGATTGACGAATTGTCATTCTTAATCGAACTCGTCGAGATATTTCGCCCCAAACAAATTGACCGGTTTAATGAAATCAGTCTTTCGCCGCTTAAAGAAGTCTTGGAGACTTATCCCGAATATCTCGATTTTTTCACCACATACATTTACAAGCTTCTGATTAAAAGAGACTTCGACATTATTCTCACAGATGTTGGTATTATTAAAGACAGTGATTTTATATATGAACTCAGAAAGCGGGTCGTCGAAAAGTTTTTGCCCAATCAGCCCAAAAAACATACTCTTCAGTTTATTTTAAATCAGGTTTTCCATAAAAGTTCCGATCCGGCATGGATAAAAAAAATACCTGTATCCGAAATTCAGGGCATCATGAATCTGATACAGGCCCGAACAATCTACAAAAGTGAAATCAATCAGCACTTTGAAATCTCAGAAATTCTGTACAGTATGGAAATCCTTGCTCTGAGAATATCGGGAAGAGTTTTGGAAACAGATGTGAATCGAATGGTACCCGAATATCAAAATCTTGACAGTCCGTTTATCGCATTTCAGAGAGAGCTTTCTGAGCTTAATGAACTTATTTTCAACTCAGAAAAGAAATATGTCACCCCGGATAATTTAATCTACAAACAGCTTTTGATTTTACATAATCAGTGTGTGGAATACATTGACACTGCTTTTAACAATTCCCATAAATTTGGGATTTCCATGCACGTTAATCAATCTTTGTTGCGAATCCGACAGCAATTGCAGCGTTTGAAAGAAGTGCTGCAATTCTGTGTGCTTGATTCGAAAGACTCTGATCAAAAAAGAACTATTGAGCTCGCCATACTGCTGATTCAGTACAACTGTGGGAAAGCCAACATAAGTAACCTGATAAAAGAAAGCACCCAATCTGTTTCGTACGAGATTACTCAGCATGCTGCAAAAACAGGAGAACATTATATCACCAACACCAAAAGTGAATATTACAGAATGCTCCGGGCTGCCAGCGGTGGTGGACTGATAGTCGGATTCTTGTGTGTATTCAAAGTCCTTCTTTCCAAACTTGACGCAAGTGAATTTGGGTTTGCCTTTCTCTACAGCATGAACTATGCTATGGGATTCATTGCCATTTACCTTTTTGGATTTACACTGGCTACCAAGCAGCCAGCCATGACAGCTTCTGCATTAGCCAAAGCCTTAGAAGCAGGAAATAAAAACAGAGATATCAGCAATGACGACAAATATGAAATATTCGCGAGACTGTTTTCGAGAGTGTTCCGCTCACAGTTTATTGCATTTGTCGGAAACGTTTTTTTAGCTTTCCCTGTAGCCTTAATATTGATTTGGCTTATAGATTTAATATTCAGCACAAATATTACAGAAGGCAGCAGTACAGCTCTGTTAGATGACCTAAACCCTAACAAAACACCTGCTGTATATCATGCCGCTATCGCCGGTTTTTTCTTATTTGCATCAGGCCTGATAGAAGGTGCCGTGAATAACAGAAATAAATTTAATCATATCTACTTCAGAATACAGGAGCATCCTTTACTCAAGAGAGTATTGGGAAGATCCGGAACTCAAAGAATCTCCAACTATTATGAAAGCAAAGGAGCCGGAATTACTTCTAACTTTTGGTTTGGCGTATTCATGGGAAGTACTGCTTCCATAGGTTTATTTTTAGGACTCAATCTGGATATCAGACACATCACTTTTGCAAGCGGGAATTTAGCGTTAGGGCTGTATGGTGGAAACTTTGACATCCCAACATCAGTAATTGTCTGGGGGATTTTTGGAATAGGGATTATAGGCTTTGTCAATTTTATTGTCAGTTTCAGCCTGTCTCTGACTTTGGCACTTCGTTCCAGAAATATTTCATTTTTAGAACTGAGGTATATTGTCCAGTCTATTTGGAAGTACTTTCGGAAAAATCCAATTAGTTTCTTTTTACCCAAAGCTGGATAGAATCAGTTCAAATTTTCGAAAATAAGCTTAACGGTGAATAGCTATAACTGCGCTATTCCGGACAGATACCACATAAGCATTGCCAAATCCGGGTCTCATTTTAACCCTGTCTGCTAACTTTTTCGCCTCTTCCAATGAAGTGAAAGCTCCCAAATGCACACAAATCAGTCCATTGGTAGTCGGGAGTGTCTGCATTTCACCTAAATCACTAACCTGATTTAATATCTCCCAATTAGGCTTACTGAAAGCTCCCAGCTGAACTCTGTATTCAACTTCTGACGTGCTTGAGACAACAGGTTTTTGGATTACTTCTTCTGCTTCTTTTACAGGAGCGACCTCCGCATTACCTTTTTCAGTTTCTTTTGTTTCGGTGACCGGAGTTGTTGACTGTTGGGGTTTAGGCTCTTGAACCGGTTGGGTAATCGGTGGCACTCCAAGCACCTCTGCCAAGTCAAAATTTACCTGAACAGAATTTCTGTATATCTGCAAAATTCCGGCGTCCGTCACAAATGGAAACAATTCATCTGCGGGACTATTTACTTTTAATCCGATGTTGGTAGGGTCAGACCAGCCTCCGTCAATTTTCTCAGAAAAATAAATATCAAAGCCACCTGCTCCTCCTCCAATATCTGATACAAAAAATATTCGTTTCCTCTGCTTATCCAAAAACGGGTGCCCCACTTTTATTGTTCCTTTTCCAATAGGGTTTGCCGTATATCTCACCCACGCTCCATTTTCGAGTTTACTGTTTAAAACTTCATACATTAATACTTCTTCGGCACTTAATGAACGATCGCCCACGCTCGGTCGGTCAAGAGTTTTTCCGGCCTTGGACACCTCATATATATTTTCCAAATCCACTAAAAAAAGATTCTCCGGGTCCTGTTGTGCAGATACAGATAAAAAGGAAAAACTAAATACAAAAAATAAAATATACGGCTTCAGAAAATTCATATTGAAAACTGCTTTTGGTAATTGTACAAATATAATGTCTCAATTTATTTACTCCTAATTTAAAAGAATTATTAAAGGTTGATTTTTTCGCTTATTTTAACTTCGTGAAACATATTTCCAAAATACTTTTAATCCTCATCCTCTTTCTGCACGTCAATAACGGCTTTGCAGCTGGTGAGTACAGGTATGTCGGTACCCGGCTCATTTTACCGGGTTTAGGAGGTGTCAGTGTGATAGGAGAATATTCACCCGGCAGTAATCAGGCAGCTATGGGTTTTGCCAAACAGTCTTCTGTCAGCTTATATTATGCTCATACCGGAATTGCAGAAGGTGTGAATAATTTCATGGCTCTCGGCCAGTTCAAAATGAAAAAGGGCGGCACAATTGGTTTTTCAGGTTCATATTTTGGTTATTCTTTATTTAGCGACCGAAAAATAGGGGTGGCATACGGTCTGAAGTTGGCTGAATTTGTGTCTATTGGAGCTCAAATAGACTTTTTGAACAACAGGATACCGGGCTACGGCTCCAATTCTACCGTAACATTTGAGTTTGGAACTCTATTTAAAATAAACGAGGACATACAGCTTGGAGCGCATGTCTATAATCCTCCAAGGGTAAAATATGGTAAAGATACCGAAGAAAGAGTTCCTACAGTTTTCCGATTGGGCGTGACCTATACCAAATATGATAGAATATGGGTAACCGGAGAATTTGAACAGGATTTAGATATGAATCTTGCATTCAGAGCAGGTATAGATTATAAGATCAATGATTATTTTTTCGTTCGGGCAGGCATGCTTACCTATCCGCTCACAGGAACTTTAGGCGTAGGACTGGCATATAAAAGTTTAAGGTTAGAATTGTCCGGAGCTTATCAGAAAATTACAGGAATTGCCCCGCATTTAGGAATGTCGTATGTCTTTTAGATACCTCACAATACTTGTAATCTTTTTTTCCTTTTCCTCTTTAAAACTTTCGGGGCAAAACCTTGATTCTCTGCAACAGGATATTCCAACAGATATTTTGGAAGATATTGCGGAGCAGGCCGAAAGTGAAGACGGTGAATTTGATCATAATACTTTCCTGGAAGATTTGGAGCTATTGAGTATATACAAAATCAATCTCAACCGCACTACCGTAGATGAGCTCATGCAGACCACCGTTTTAACTGAGTTGCAGGCCTATTCCATCATAAATTATGTTCGAACTTACGGAGACTTTCAAAGCATATACGAACTCAAAGGCGTACTCGGTCTGGATAAAGCTACTATTGAAAAACTACTGCCTTTTGTCCAGATCGCAGATCCGAAAGGGTTGCGCTACAGCTGGAAAGACCAACTCACCAAGGGCAGACATACTTTTATGTATCGCTATCAGCAGACTATTGAAAAAGCAAAAGGTTATACTACTCCCGAATGGTACCAAAACCGATGGACGAGCCGTTATGCAGGAGACCGTACCAGACAGTATTTCAGATATCGTTATCACTTTCTAAGAGGTATCAGTTATGGTTTGACTTTGGAGAAAGACCCGGGTGAAAAATTAATACAGGACAATGTCAAACTTGGAATAGACTACATTTCCGCACATTTATTTATGGAAGACAAAGGACCGTTTCGATATGTAGCTCTCGGAGATTTTGAAGTAAATCTCGGGCAGGGGCTTTTGATGTGGCAAAGTTTCGGCGTAGGAAAATCCGTTTCTGTCAATAGCATAAAAAGAGCGGCAGATGTTTTGAGACCACATACATCTGTAGTAGAAGACAACTTCAATCGGGGCGCGGGAGCAACTTTTCAAAAAAAAGGGATAGAAGTGACCGGATTTCTGTCCTACAGAAGGAGAGACGGGTCAAGCATTGCAATCGATACCCTTACAAATGAAAATGCAGAGGTACGATCATTGCAAACCAGTGGATTGCACCGAACGGAATCAGAATTAAAAAACAGAGCTAATACCGGACTTTGGAGCACTGGAGGTCGTATTGGCTGGAGCAAACATTTGTTCTCTGTATATCTGAATGCTTTATATCACAAATTGGACGTAGAACTTACTCCTTCCACAGACCTTTACAAAAAATATTCATTTAATGGAAATTCTTTGCTCAGCAGTAGTTTAAACTATAATTATTTAGGTAAAAAATTTAATTTCTTTGGAGAAAGTGCCATTTCAGATAACGGAGGATTTGCTTTTCTGCACGGACTCAGCAGCCGGCCTGTCCCGGGCATTACGTTAAGCATTGTACACCGTTATTATGCCAAAAACTACCAGACCTTATCGGGAGGAGCATTCGGTGAAAGTACTAATACCAATCCCACTAATGAACACGGATTATATGCAGGAATACGGTTTAAGGTTCACCCAAAAGTTACGGTCAATAATTTTGCAGATATATTTTACTTCCCATGGATGAAGTATCGGATTGACCAGCCCAATACTTTCGGCTATGATATTTTTCATGAATGGCAGTACAGAGCAAGCAGAAAATTAGAGTTTTATACAAGGTTCAGATATAAATCCAAAGCAAGAAATATAACAGATGATTCTCCGGTCAGAAATGTAGCCCACACTAAAAAATCTTCTCTCAGATTTCAATTAAATTATATGGCTTCTGACAGTTGGATATTTAAATCCAGAGCAGAACTCAGCTTCTTTAACGACGGATATAACCAGCTGAAGAAAGGCTATCTCTTATATCAGGATATCAGTTACAAACACCCTTCGGGGAAGTGGAATCTGACCGCGCGATATGCAATATTCAAAGTGGATGATTACGATGCCCGAATCTATGCCTACGAAAATGACGTACTATATGCATTTTCTATCCCTGCCTATATGGGAACCGGCTCCAGAGCATATTTAGTAACTAAAATTAAGCTATATAAAAAACTGGATTTATGGCTTCGCTATGCCCAAATGTTTAGAAATGATGTAGAAGTCATGGGCAGCGGGTTAGAAGAACTGCCCAAAAACACGAGATCAGAAATTAAAGTGCAGCTTCGGTACCGAATATAAATTGCACCGTACTATATTTATCATATAATCATGTACGCCCGGCAGTATTCCAGCAGTTTATCTTATTTTTGCACATTATGAGCAGAGCTGTTATTGTTTTTAAAATAGGGACTTCGTCTATTACTACCGAAAATGGTGATATTGACGAAAAGCTTTTAGACGATATCGCCGCTCAGATTTCTGTTTTACATGCGGAGTATGATGTGGTCATAGTATCTTCCGGTGCTGTCGGAACAGGACAGAAATTTATAGAAGGATACAGCGGGAAAATACGGGAAAGGAAAGCTGCGGCTGCAATTGGCAACCCAATACTAGTCAGAAAATATGCGCAGGCCTTCCAAAAATACGGGATTCACATTGCACAAAATCTTTGTGAACGTCAGCATTTCAGCAACCGAAATCAATTTTTACAACTGAGAGAAACTTATCAGGAACTTTGGAAACACAAAATCATACCCATCGCCAATGAAAATGATGTGGTCAGCAATTTAGAGCTAAAATTTTCGGACAATGATGAACTTGCGACTCTGTTAGCAGTCGGATTTGGTGCAAAATATCTGCTGATAGCGACTTCCGTCCCCGGTGTATTGGACAAAAACAATCAGCTCATTCCAATCATAGAAAAATTTACTCCAACTGTTTTGGGCTATGCCCGAAAAGATAAAACCTCATTGGGACTCGGAGGTATGATTTCCAAGCTTACACTAGCACGACTGGCCACCAGTCTCGGCATTCAAACCGTAATTTTTGGAGCAAGAAGTAAAAACGGAATCATACTCGCAACCGAAGGTAAAAACGGAACTGTCTGTAAACCAAAAAAAGCAACAGCCAACGCCCGTCAAAAATGGTTGGCTTCCGGGCAGAAAGTTTACGGGCGCGTAGCAGTTGACAGTGGTGCAAAAAAAGCTCTTCTCAACAGAAAAAGCCTTCTCGCAGTTGGGGTAACAGAGGTCGTAAAAGATTTTAAAAAGGGTGAAGTCTTTGATATTGTGGATGAATCAGACTGGGTTTTTGCAGTGGCACTGGCCAAAATTAAATCCGAGGATATTTTATTTCAAGAACATAAAGTAATTGTAGCCGATACAGACAATATTGTGTTGCTGTAAAAAATCAAATATCCTTTAGCAATTCATCTAATTTGATTTCTAGAGCATCTGCTATTTCATATATGAAATAAATAGAAGGGTTTACTTTACCACGTTCTAATCTGTTAATATTTTGGCGATCTTTATCACTTAATCTTGCTAAATCAGATTGAGATAATCCTTTCAATTCCCTGATAAATTTTATCTGGTTTCCTAACGATTTCAATATCTCATCTTTGTTTTTCAAAACTAAATTTGAAATATTGATAATTATTTACATTATCTTGTAATCAGATTTGTTTACACGCTTTTTTTATTTAATTTAGCCTTGCAAAACACACACTAAATAACATGAAAATTATTGAACTACTTTTAAACTTTCTAAAAACCAGCAAATTATGAAAAAAACGATTTCCACCTTTTTCCTACTTGTATTTATTACTCATATAGGATATTCAAATGCTCTTTTGAAAAGAACTACCTCAATCCCAGTTAGATTAAATGAAGATCTAAGTAGTAAAGAACAAAAAAGTGCAGGCTTTTTTGTAGATAAAGATATTAAAGATTCAAATGGTAAGATTGTTATTCCAGAAGGAACAGAAGTGCTTGCAGATGTTAATTTAAAAAAGAAAAAATCTGTCGGAAAATCTGGTGAAATCTTAATTAATTTAATATCCGTCGAAGACGTGAATGGTAATATTATTAAGCTAAATGGGAAATATGAAGTTAGTCCAAAAGATATTAAAGGAAAAGTTCTTGGTGTCGGTTTAGGGGTAGGATTATTTCTATTATTCCCAATGCTTCTTTATTTAATCCCAAACCCTAATCAGAATTAGGTAATTAAATTGAAAAAAGTTGAATAAC
>CAZZEH010000018.1:0-71438 GCA_964653095.1 uncultured Chitinophagales bacterium | reverse complement strand
TGTTTTACGACACTTACAGAGAGGAAATCCTAAAAGTTTAAATGCGAATGCCGTGCGGCACCCCAAGTGTTCATTGTAGGATGAATTATTTTATATCATAATCTCAGGCATACATTTCTTCTTTCTGAGATATCACTCTGTCGTCTGCCAGATATTCGTCGTAAGTCATCAGCTTGTCGAGTATTCCGTTGGGTGTCAGTTCTATAATGCGATTAGCTATAGTATGTGTAAATGTATGGTCATGTGAAGTAAACAGGATAGTCCCTTTATAATCAATCAACCCATTGTTGAGCGAAGTAATCGATTCCAAATCAAGGTGATTGGTGGGCTCGTCTAAAATCAAAAAGTTAGCTTCTTCAAGCATGGTTTTAGAAAGCATACATCTGACTTTTTCACCACCAGACAAGACTGTACACTTTTTTAAGGTTTCCTCTCCCGAAAATAACATTCTCCCCAAAAAGCCTCTGATAAAAGTTTCATCCTTGTCGTCGGAATACTGCCGCAACCAGTCTATCAGATTGTCGTCATTTTGGAAATAAGCCGAATTATCGTTTGGAACGTACGACTTGGTAATCGTAACTCCCCACTCTATTTTTCCGGAATTTGGTTTTTCCTGCCCGGCCAGTATGGATAAAAATTTAGATACTGCGAGATGATCCCGGCTCAGTACTGCGATTTTATCTCCTCTGTTGACCGTAAACGTCACATCTTTAATCACGCCCTCATCGCCATAATTAAACCCCAGTCCTTCTACACTTAAAATTTGATTACCTGCTTCTCTGGACTGCTTGAAAAATATTCCCGGATATCTTCTTGAAGACGGCTGCATCTCATCAATATTGAGTTTCTCCAAAGCTTTCTTACGGGAAGTGGCCTGACGGGCCTTGGACGCATTGGCACTAAACCGGGCTATAAAGTCCATAAGCTCTGCCCGTTTTGCCTCCGTTTTTTTGTTCTTATCCGCTCTCTGTCTCAATAGAATCTGACTTGTTTCATACCAAAAACTGTAGTTTCCTGTAAAGAGTGTAATTTTTTTGAAATCAATATCCGCCACATGCGTACAGACCATATCCAAAAAGTGACGGTCGTGAGATACCACAATTACAGTGTTTTTAAAGTCCGCCAAGAAATCTTCTAACCAGGAAATCGTATTGATATCCAAGTCGTTCGTAGGCTCATCCAAAAGTAAAATATCAGGATTTCCAAACAGAGCCTGAGCCAGTAACACTTTAATCTTATCACTTCCCTGAAGGTCTTTCATCAGCACTTCATGCAAATCTTCTTTGACCCCAAGATTACTCAATAATTCTGCGGCATCGCTTTCGGCATTCCATCCGTCCATTTCGGCAAATTCGGCTTCCAGTTCTCCGGCACGAATACCGTCTGCATCCGTAAAATCTTCTTTCATGTAAATCGCATCCTTCTCTTTCATAATATTGTATAGGATACCGTTGCCCATAATCACCGTTTCAATTACGGGATGTTCGTCAAACTCAAAGTGATCTTGTTTTAACACCGACATTCTGGCGCCGGGTGCTATTTCCACCCTGCCGGTAGTCGGCTCAATATCTCCGGATAAAATTTTTAAAAAAGTCGATTTTCCTGCTCCATTAGCACCAATAATTCCATAACAGTTTCCTTTGGTAAATTTGATGTTTACCTCATCGAATAAAACTCTTTTTCCAAATTGTAGGGACAGATTATTAACAGCTATCATGTATCTTCAGATATTTTGTGCAAAGATACGAAAACCAAAGAGGAAAACTCAGAGAAAGATTGCCGCACATTGTTTTTTCAGAAAGTTAATCTTCCTTTAAAAATCTGATATTTCGCATCAGCCCTGAATACTTTGTCCGTTTTACAGCAGATTTTTTAAACACCTGACTGAAAGTCTCCTGACTCAACTCTTCCCAGTCCTTTCTGGTCATATTCAACAGGTCAGGATGGGGCGCAAAGTGAGGTTCAGAATGCGGAGTACTAAATTTATTCCAAGGGCATACATCTTGGCAGATATCACATCCGAAGACCCAGTCTTCCATCTTCCCTTTAAACTCCTCAGGGATAGCCTCTTTCAGCTCTATCGTGAGATATGAAATGCACCTGCTGGCATCCAACAGTCTGGGCCCGATAATGGCATCTGTCGGACAGGCATCAATACATCTGGTGCAAGTGCCACAGTGGTCTGTTCTAAAAGGATTATCCGGTTCAACATCCAAATCCATAATTATCGTGGCTAAAAAGAAGAACGAACCTCTGTCTTTGTTAATCAGAAGGGTATGTTTTCCTGTCCAGCCAATTCCGGCTCTCTGAGCCCAGGCACCCTCCAAGATCGGCGCTGAATCTGTGAAACCTCTTGCCGCAAAATCACCGTATTTTTCCTGTGCTCTTGCTATAATTTCATTGAGCTTTTCCCTTATGACATAATGATAATCTGTACCATATGCATATTTAGAAATTTTGGGGACATCTGATACTCTCTGAGTCTCCTCCGGAAAATAATTATATGTCAGCACCATGACTGTTTTGGCTCCCTCTACCAATAATCTTGGGTCTAAACGTTTTTCAAACCAGTTTTGCATGTAGTGCATCTGGCCATAGTATCCTTTATTTAACCAGGATTCTAAACGCGGTGCTTCATCTTCCAAGAAATCTGCTTGGGCAAAACCAATCTGTTGAAAACCCAGTTCCACAGCCCATAGTTCCAAATCAGATTTTGCACTCATCTGTACACAAATCTCACAAAATCTTTCAAAGAAGAAAAATCAGAAGCAGAAATTTGTATTATTGCCCGGGTGAATGCATTAATACACGGAATACAGCTCGGGATAATTATTTTCTTTTTAGTAGGCCCGGTTTTCATTCTTTTGCTTGAAGAAACCATCCGTCGCGGCAAACAATCCGCCGTAATCTTAGCGTCAGGATTGTGGTTAAGCGACTTCTCATTTGCCCTTATAGCACATTTTGGAGTTTACACCTTTTTGAAGGATAGAGAAATCAATTATAACTGGGGGTATGTAGCTGTCTTTATTTTTTTGATAGCCGGCATTACAGCAATCAAAACGAGAAACACCTTTCAAAAGAAATCCGGTGCAGGTTTTTCCAAAATCGGGAACCTGTTCACCAAAGGCTTTTTGGTCAATACATTTAATCCTTTCATGGTGGTATTTTGGTTGGCGGTCGCCACGCAGGTTAACTATTCATCGCGTTTGAGCATGGGATTATTTTACGGCTCCTTATTTTGCACTATCGCTGCGGGAGATCTTTTAAAAATTTTTATCACTGATAAGATTGCGATTAAGCTGAAACCAATATACATATCCTATATTCGGGCATTTGGCGGCATGCTGCTTATAATCTTTGCCCTGATTATGGCTTTTAGAATCTATATAATCTGATGTATTATATTAAGATACGCTTTAACATTTACCACTATATCTTCCGAACTTTTCTTTAAAAGCTTTATTTTCCTCATGATAATAATTGGCTAAACATTTATAGAAATTGAAGCATTTTTTATATTACGAGCTAAATTTAAATATATTTCCAACTTAGTCTATGGGCTGGGCTTTGGGAAGTATTATAGATTTCATCAAAAAAAAATTTACTTACCTTAGCCGAACAAAAAAAAACATAAACAATATGGAAGCAAGAAAAAGTGCTATAACAATTCTCCTGTATGCATTTTTGTTTTTGATAAGCACATTGATTTTTCAAAGGGTGTACATACATAGTGATTTAATTGGCCATGCTAATGCAGTTGCCCAAAGTTACATTGAAGGCACAAGAGCATATAATTCTAATTTTCTATACTATTTCACAATCTATCTTGCCAGTTTTGGGAAAGTGGAACTTTTAAAATATGCATCTATATTGGTTTTGAGTCTTTTTGTGTTATTCAAATTTAATTTAACTTATAATTATTTGACTCAAAATAATGAAAAACCATCTGTAGCAAATGGGATTACCACGTTAATGCTCGTATTCTCTTCCGCAATTTATTTGCCAAATCTTCTTTTATTTCGAAGGTTTTATACAGAAACATATACTTTAAATGTATGGCATAACTCCACTACAATATTTTTAATGCCCTTTGCTATACTCCTTTTTTTGTCGAGTATGAAACAGCTAAATTCATACTCGCATAAACGATTATGGATCATACTCATCCTTATTTTATTGAATAGTTTTGCAAAGCCACATTATCTTTTTGTGTACGTAGTTGCCTTACCAATTACTGTTTTTCTTTACAAGAAAGATTGGACGGACAGGCTCAGGCAACTTACTCCCTGTATCGTTGCCGCCATATTAATTTTCACAATGAAGTTCTTAATACAAAGCAATCCTGAAACAATGCAAGGCGGAGACGGGGAAGGACTAAAAATCATCATTAATCCTTTGGGTAAAACGATTAATTATCTTGACACTGTCTTTTGGAAAGCCGGTATTTGGGTGCTGATAAATATAGTTACAGGCTTGCTGTTTCCTATAGTGGGTATGTATTTCCTGAAAGATAAAATTAAAGACAATCCTGAAATAGTGTTTTCTTTGGTTGCAGTTATAGCTGCTTTATTAATAGCTAACTTATTTACAGAAACGGAGAGCAGGCTCAGACATGGAAATTTTAAGTGGCAAATTTTTCCATCTTTTTATATTTTTTTCATGGTCATTGCAAAACAACTCTTACCACAAATACAGTCTTTTTCATTCAAGAAATTAAATTTAGTTCAGTCTGTTTTTTTGATGCACTTTGTTTTTGGATGTATGTACGTACTAAAAATATTTGTAACGGGTTACTATCAGTAAAATTCATTTTCATAAAAAGTTTAAACCTATATTTAATAAAACGAATACCTATCTTTGATAGAAAAATAAATACATAAACAATTCAAACCAACTGCAATTACGATGATAAAAAGTATTCCTTTTAATAAACCCTACCTCTCAGGACAAGAGACGGAATACATACAAGATGCTGTCAATTCGGGTAAGATTAGCGGAAATGGGAAATACACAAAGAAATGCCAAGATTTTTTTGAGAAAAGATATGGCTTTAAAAAATCTCTAATGACCACCTCTTGTACAGATGCTTTAGAAATGGCAGCAATTCTTGCCAATATAAAGCCGGGAGATGAAGTAATTGTTCCAAGCTTCACTTTTGTATCAACCGCATTAGCCTTTATCAGACAAGGTGCTGAAATTGTTTTTGTGGATTCCTATAATGACAATCCTAATTTAGATGCGGATAAGATAGAAAGTTTAATTACAGATAAAACAAAAGTAATAGCTCCGGTACACTATGCAGGAGTAGCCTGTGACATGGACAAAATCATGGAGATTGCCGACAAATATAATCTTATTGTCGTGGAAGATGCGGCTCAGGCTATTGAAAGCTTTTATACCGACAAGAGAGGGAACAGAAGACCATTGGGCTCTATCGGTCATCTATCTGCATTCTCTTTTCATGAGACAAAAAACATCATATCCGGTGAAGGTGGTCTATTAGCCATTAACGATGACAGGTTTATCAAAAGAGCTGAAATTATTTGGGAGAAAGGGACAAACCGTTCAGAGTTTTTTCGCGGAGAAGTCAATAAATATGGCTGGGTGGATATAGGTTCTTCCTTCTTACCTTCCGAACTGAACTCTGCATTTCTATGGGCACAGCTTGAGAACTTAGAAAAAATACAAAACAGGCGTATTGCTATTTGGGAGCAATATTATGCCGGGCTGAAAGATTGGACTCAAAAAAATAATATTCGTATGCCTTATATTCCGGACTATGCCACTAACAATGCACATATGTTCTATTTGGTATGCGAAAGTCTTGAACAACGAAGTAAGCTAATCAAACATTTAAAGGAGAATAATATAAGTGCTGTTTTTCATTACCAAAGTCTTCATGCCAGTGAATATTTTTTAGAAAAGCATGACTATAAACCTCTGCCCCATGTAGAGATTCTATCGGATAGACTTGTAAGATTACCTATGTACTATGAACTAACAAATGAAAACGTGCAAAATATCTTAAAAGTAATCAAAAGTACTTTTTAATGTACGCACTTATTTTAGTACTCATTCTCTTTTTAGTTTTAATTAATATTAAAGTCGTAAAAGAAGAGAGTCCTTTTTTTAATGCATCTGTAAATACACTGTTAATAGTGGCTGTTTATGCTTGTTATACGACAAGCTTTAACTCTGTATTTATACTCTTTTTAATTTTATTTTTTCTGAAATTTTATAATCTTTTCCAGATTTCATATGACTTTACCGGATTAAAAAGAACTCTTATCTACGGAGGAGTTGTAGTTCCCTCTATTTATCTTTATCACTTGCCCTATCTACTCTCTAAAAAAATACCGTTTGTAGATGATATTTTTTACAAAAAACTTGTCATGGCTATAGGTACTACCGGAGTGGAATCAACTTTCTCCTATAGCAGTATTTTATTTGAACAGCCCGGGATCAAACCTTCTTACTATCATTGGTTTGAATTTTGGCTTGCCAATTTAATTCATAAAATTTCGCAGGCAGATGCATATACCAGTTTATTTGTAATATCAATCTCTATAGTAATTATTTTATCCTGTCTTGGCATTCATGAAGTTTTTGAAAAGCTGTTTCAGGCCAAAAATAAATTTATCTATCCGTTGACATTATTGGCAATATTGATAATATTTATCTCTACGGGCATTTTTAAATTGCTTTATTTATTCAGTGCTTCTGAGATCTTCAATAAAACAGGTAATTTATCTATAAACATTGCTATTAAACAATCATTTGTTATCCCTATATGCATCTCAATATTTTTAGCCTCAAGTAATCATAAAAAGTACTTTATATATCCACTTTTGTTTTCCTTTTTCTATTTAACTATTTATCCGGCCACAATTTCAGCCACCTTAATTATTGGAATTTTTATTTTATTAAAAGAAAAAAGAGGGCAATTTGAATACATATTAATCCCGGCTTTAGGCATTCTGTTATTTATTGGATTTTACTATTTAAATGGTGAAAGCAGGCTTACAGAAATACAAAACAATCCTTCCAGCCAATTGCCCCATTTCAACCATTTTATTTCATGGTTCACTAAAGCATATATTCTTACTCCGGTATCCTGGATAATCCCTTTGCTGTTCTTGATTTTTAAATTTTCCCGATTGAAGAAATTCATTCTTGCATTTTTATCTATTTATATCACCTCTTCATTCCTTTGGTTTGTCCTATACCTTAAATTAGACTCCAATCAGCTTTTTGTATTATTTGCCAATACTATGTTTAGTTTTATTCTTTCTGTATTAATCATACATTTAATACTAAAAAGAAAACTTCTGCGTGGCACTATCCTAATCGCAATATCGGTCCTTCCATTTCAAAGTTACAGAGGAGTTGCTACTAATGATGAAAACATAGTAAGATTGGAGTTCTTTGAACCTTACTTGAACGAAAAAAGTATTTACCTGAATAAACCAGTCGAAGTCAGTTCTATCTATAGATACAACGAAAACGCCTACACGTTAACGCCTGAACTGTTTATGAAAAGCGATTCAGTTCAAATTGCACATATAACCTCAGCTTACCCTATAAAAGAAAAATTTAACAATGAAGAGAGAGATGTGATTGACAAACACCGCCAGCGCAGTCTATATTTCACAGAATGCGGGGAGTTAGATTTTAATGACTACTCCTGTTTGCGAGAATTTATGGAAAAGTATAAATTCATCTATCTTTTTAGTGAATTTAAAGTAAATAGTTCTTTTTTTAATTTAGTCGATTCTGACAGGCAACTGTTTGTGTATGAATTGAATAAAGAAATTTATTGAATATATTTTTTGTATTTGCAAGTTTAATTATGATGTTGCGTATTAAAAAACTTTGCAGCTAATAAAGAGTCGTCGCCCAATTCTAAAATTTTAATATGGATAAAACTGAACGTAAATATATTGCACTGGCACTTCTTTTAATTGGTCTTTACTTTACTCCATATTTTTTATTCGGTGAGAATGCTACAATCAGAATTCAGGATAATCTTGACTCAAATATTGTATGGCTTAAGTTAGTTATAGATAACTCATTGTTTTGGAGTCCGCCGGATTTTGTTTTTGAAAATGTACTAAATGGAGTTTCTGTCTCAACGATGAGAGGTTCATACAATTTAAATTATTTATTTTTTTACTCTTTCGGTATATATTACGGGTACGTCATCTGTAAATTAACCATGTCTTTAATCGCTTTTTTGGGCACGTATTTACTATTGAAAAATTATATAACCCAAAATAAGCTTGTTGCACTATCATGCTCTTTACTTTTTGCATTGCTTCCATTTTGGTCTTTTACATTTACAGTTGCCGGTCAGCCTTTGTTGTTCTATTTTATTCTAAATATTAGAGAAAACAGAAGTAAAATTATTGATTGGCTTTATATCATCTTTTTTGCCTTTTTTTCATCATTAATTTTGTCAGGCATCTTTATTATTATCCTAATCTCTGTCATTATTGTCGCAGATTTCTTACAAAGAAAAAAAATCAATTATCGTGTGCTGATTGCTTTAATTGTTTTGACAACAGCCTACTCAATTAGTCATTTTCCCATTCTTTATTCTTTTCTATTTTCAAACGAACAGTTTCATCGTGTGGAGTTTGTGAAAGAATCACTCAGCACTAAAGAAGTGTTTGATAATTTCATCGATATTTTTATACACGGACAATACCATGCGCATAGTCGGCATCTCTTGATGCTCCCGTTTATCTTAATTGCTTTTATACTATCCGTAGTCAATAAAAAGATTGACAAACGCATGTTTTATATCCTATCGTTTATTTTCTCAACATCTATATTTTATGCCATACAAGGTTGGGAGAACTTACCCTTTCTAGAGAAATTGTTCTCTTATATACCATTACAATTAGACAGGTTTTACTTTCTTTATCCCATGCTTTGGATAATACTCTTTGCCACAAGCTTAGAAATTTTAATGGAAGAGTTTAAAAAATATAAACACTATATCTTATGTCTTGCTTTTATACCGAGCCTTCTCTTTAATCTCAAAGCACATGAACTCATCATGAACAGAGACTCACCTTCTTTCAAAGAGTTTTATTCTGTAAAACAGTTTGAAGAAATAAAGAATACAATTGCAGAGCCTTTAAAAGATTATCGAACTATAAGTATCGGATTACATCCGGCAATAGCCCAATATAACGGACTTTCTACTTTAGACGGGTATTTTACAGCTTACCCGTTGAGCTACAAACATGAGTTTAAGAAAATCATTCAGGGTGAACTGAACAAATCTGAGGAGTTAGAAGTCTATTTTCAAAATTGGGGATCAAGATGTTATGCTTTTTCATCCGAAATCGGTCGAAATTTTGGGCATGCTGAAGTACTGAAGCCAATTGCGCTGGATTATAATTTTCAACAGTTCAAAAAGATGGGCGGCAACTATATAATATCCACTGCGATTATTAGTAACAATAAAAACATTGAACTTGTCAAAACATTAAAAAAAACCGAATACTACTGGACGATTCATTTGTACAGAGTCATTTAAATACAGGCTCAGATATACAATCAGCATTCTGTCTATTAGAATCTAATAGCCAAATCTTACACCACTACACAGAAAGCAGCATTTGATTAAAATATCCAAAATCTACCTTCATATAACCTCGTAATGTCAATTGAAAAAATACAACACTATTTCCCGGAACTAACTGACAGGCAAATTGAGCAATTCAGTAAGCTGCCGGAGATTTATCAGGAATGGAATGAGAAAATCAATGTGATTTCCAGAAAAGACATCAATGAAATCATGGAGCGTCACGTACTGCATTCTTTGTCTTTGGCGAGATATATTCACTTCAAAAAAGGCTGGTATGTAGCTGATCTCGGTACAGGAGGCGGTTTCCCCGGTATTCCTCTGGCAATCTTATTTCCCGAAGTCAAATTTATCCTAATCGATTCAATCGGAAAAAAAATCAAGGTAGTAAACGCAGTTTCCCAATCTTTAGAATTGAAAAATGTGAGTGCGATCTGGGGAAGAACTGAAGAGCAACACATTAAGGTCAATGTGGTCGTCACCCGAGCTGTGGCCTCATTGGACAAATTGACTAAATGGTCTTCAAAAATTCTAAAACCACAATCTCAGGGTATTCTAACTCTGAAAGGTGGTAATTTGGAAGAAGAACTGATTGGATTTAAGAAAAGAACTAAAATAATTCCAATCCAGAATTACTTCCCTGAACCTTTCTTCGAATCAAAATACATTGTGCATCTCAAACCTTAGTATTTCTCAAACAACTGTAAAGAATTATGCCTTTGGAGTACACTCACAACGACATGGCAAAATCAAAGTTTCCCTGTAAGTAATGGCTTGGATATCCGGATGTTTTCATTTACGTAATATGGGAGAAATATACTTTGCAGCCAACCTGTCAAGTCCTTCGCTTGTATATCTTCAATTCATAAATTTACAATCTATCATAATGCTAAAACAAATCATATCCCGCTAAATACAGAATAAGAAATAATCTTTAACTTGCACATAATACAAAAGCTCAATGAAAAAAATAGCAATAATCGGAGCAAGCTACCTGCAATTGCCCTTAGTTTTAAAAGCCAAAGAGTTAGATATGGAAACTCATGTTTTTGCATGGGCAGACAGAGCAATATGTAAAAATTATGCCGATTTTTTTTATCCCATATCTGTCTTAGAAAAAGAAGCTATTTACCATGAGTGCAAAAGGATTGGGGTTGACGGTATTACAACTATTGCAACGGATATCGTTATGCCTACCATAGCGTATGTAGCTCAACGATTAGAATTAATATCCAATAGTGAGGAAGCAACTACCAATTCCACCAACAAGTGGAAAATGCGTGAACAATTTGCGAAGCACAATTGCCCAATACCAAAATTCAGAATTGCACAATCTGAAAATAGAACCTACTCAGATTTTAATTTTCCGGTGATTGTCAAACCGACAGACATGTCTGGAAGTCGTGGTGTCAGCAAGGTAGAGGATATAAAAGACCTATCGGAAGCTATTCGTTATGCAATGAAACAAAGTATTAATAAAAGTGCTATAGTAGAAGAATTTATTGACGGGAATGAAGTAAGTGTAGAAACTATTTCTTGGGAGGGTAGACACTATATTCTTGCAATTACAGATAAAATAACTACTGGTGCTCCTCATTTCGTTGAATTGGCTCACCATCAGCCAAGTAGTTTGCCAAAGCAAATACAAGATAAAATCTATGAAATAACCATACAAGCCTTAGACGCTTTGAACATTCAATATGGGGCAGGACATACAGAATTAAAAATCAATTCTAATGGTGATGTATATATCATTGAGGTCGGAGCAAGAATGGGAGGCGATTTCATAGGTTCTGATTTAGTGCCTCTTTCTACCGGTTATGATTTTTTAAAAGGAGTGTTGGAGGTTGCAACAGGAAAATTTCGCCCCCCCGTGAAAACACTAGATAAATATTCAGGAATCTATTTTCTAAGTAAAGAAAACGAAAGACTTCTCCCGCTCTTTAATTCAAATAAGCCCTATATCATCAAAAAAGCACTTCAAAATACTGAGCTTAAGAATATAAAAAGCAGCAATGATAGATCAGGTTACTTGATTTATCAGAGTGATAACAAAATAGATATATAATGCATAGACTAACAAAGCATTGCGTTATTGTTAAAAATACAAGTTTATATCTACATTAGACTGATTGCAATAGAGTGTGTTTCTACTATTTTGCATATAAGCTAAGTATGTTATTTTTGTGATTGAAACCTATATAACACAATATTTCGATGAAAAAAGTAAGCATTGTAATTCCTGTATTCAACAGTACTAACTCTTTGACTGAGATAAGCGACAGAGTTTCGGTTGTTTTTAGTAATCTTCCTAACTATAGCTATGAAATTATATTTATTGATGACTGCTCTCCCAATCCTCAAACTTGGTCAACGCTTAGAATAATTGCTCAAAATAATAAAAATGTACTCTGCATAAGGCTGATGCGAAATTTTGGTCAACAGGCCGCTACAATTTGCGGGTTTAAAGAAGCCACCGGAGATTACATCGTTACAATGGACGATGATTTGCAGCATCTCCCTGAAGAAATTCCCATATTATTATCCAAAAAAGAACATGATATAGTTATTGGACAGTTTCTGCACAAAAAGCATTCATTATTTAAAAGATTGACAAGTAAGTTAAAAGGGCATTTTGATCATATTATTCTTGGCAAACCTAGAGATATTCAACTTTCACCGTTCAGATTAATTAGCAAAGACATTTTAAATGCAATGAAGCCACTGATGCATAATCCTTATCCTTTTATTCCTGCTATGATGTTTTATGTGACCAAAGATGTGGTTGGAGTCAATGTACATCACAACGAGCGGATGGAAGGCACAAGCGGTTATAATTTAATAAAGATGATTAAATTATTTAGCAACCTCCTGATCAGTAATTCATCGTTGTTGCTCAGGTTTATTGGGAACATAGGGATGTCCATATCCGTCTTAAGTTTTATTATTGCCATTTACTTTATATTTAAAAAAGTGATACTTTCGATTGATATTACCGGTTGGACCTCATTATTTGTTACAATTCTATTTATTGGAGGATTATTATTATTTTCTTTGGGTATTATTGGTGAATATTTAATTAGAATTATACAAGGGATTGATGGAAAGCCAACTTATATTATTAGAGATAAATTAAAAAACCAGAATAAATAATTCGATGAATTCATACTTTTTTCTTACTGGGATGTCAAGATCTGGAACGACTGTTCTTGATAAGTTATTAAGCATGCACCCCAGTTGCGTTTGCTTTTCACAACCTTTACCATATTTGTACAGGTATTATAAAACAATGTTTTTTAAAGATATTAAATATAAAGAGACCCGGTATATTCTGAATAATTTATTCAAAGAAAGAGAATATACAGCTAATGATTTAGATAACTTTTTAAAAAGCCATAAGATTAATATATCTAGTTTTAAAAACTTACTCGAAGAGTCTAAAGATTTCTCCGGGACATATACTGAAATAAAAGATATAGACTCAGTTGTTACAAAATATAAAGCAAGTAATTTCTTTGAAACATATAAATTCTATCTAACATGGTTAAATAAACAAAACAAAAATATAATTGGCGGAAAAGAAACTAATTGTGAAGAGTTTATAGAACCATTTTTAAATAATGGCATTAAATGTATTCTTATTTATAGAGATCCTAGAGACATAATATCATCTCTCAATACAGGTCGAGGAAAAGAGTATGGAGGAATAACCAGACCCCTACTTTTCCATATTAGAAATTGGAGGAAGAGTATTGATATAGGACTTTCATTACGTGATAACAAAAACCTACTTCTTGTATCTTATGAAGACTTTGTGTCAAACACAGTAAAAATAATGAATGAAATCACAGTTTTTTTAGAGCTTGAAACTTTTTACAATAAGGAAAATCTTTCACAAGATATTTTAGACCAAAATGGTAAAGTCTGGAAATCAAATTCTTCGAACGTTTACAGTGATGTAAATAATAAAACTATAAATAAAAACAATTTCAATAAGTACAAATTACACCTAAACGATAACACAATAAAGTTTATTGAAAAAACCTGTTATCATGAAATGAAATATTTAGGATATGAATTTGAAAATAAATTAAATGAATTGAAAGAATATAACCTTAAAAACTATGAGGAACAATTTGACATAGAAATTGATGATATTCGAATAGATTATAGCACTTGTGATGAAAATATAGAAGATGAAAATTATAGGTTTAATGCCCCATTTAGTAAAAATATTTCAAATTCAAATCTGAAAGATTTATTTATTTCAGAGAGAGCTTATCAAAAATTAGTTAATGAAAATTATCGAACCGAGAGCTAGCACTATTCTTTACAATTTTTTAAAAGCAAACTCGCTTGATGGAGAATTTATAATTCCCATAAATGCGTGCCCTATAGTTCCTATAACTTTTTTAAAAGCTAAGAAAGCATTTACTTTAGTAGATATAGATAAAAAAAATTACTGCTTAGATTTAAATCTTACAGAAGATATTATTAAACGAAATAAAGTTGCTGGAATACTTTTCATCTATACATACGGAATAGAAAATGATACCATTACAAATGAGCTTTTAGAATTCAAAAAAAAGTACCCTAGCCTAGTAATCATTGCCGACAAAAGTCTAAATTTTCCAAAATTAAATAATGATACTTTTGACTTAACATTGTATAGCACTGGTTATGGGAAGTCTGTAGATATAGGCTACGGCGGAATTGGACACTTAAGCAATGAATATAAATATTTTAAACCTTCTATTCATTACGCTGAGGAAGAAGTAAAACGCTTGGAATCATATTATAAGTATTGTATAAGTAATAATATAAAATTTGATTATTCTTATGCAGATTCAAACTGGCTTAATAATGATTCTTTAAAATATGATCGTGTTGAAT
The DNA here is from genome assembly GCA_964653095.1 of uncultured Chitinophagales bacterium. Taxonomy (GTDB): domain Bacteria; phylum Bacteroidota; class Bacteroidia; order Chitinophagales; family JADIYW01; genus JAMLHH01. The sequence goes on along the minus strand of CAZZEH010000018.1, from coordinate 56,950 downwards.
TTTTCAATATCATAGAAGAAGAAACTGCTTTGGCTCAATTGCAAAAATCAAATATCAATAAGATTTACTCTGAAAACCTTCCTAAAAGTATAATGTTATCAAATAACACAAATATTAATTTTGATAATTGGCGTTTCAATATTGTAGTCAACCAAAAAACTTTACTATTAGAAAACATTTTTAAAAATGGATTATTTGCAAGCTCTCACTATGCACCGTTAAAAATGTTTTCGAATGTAGAAGTGCCATCTGAGAGTGTTAGTTCTGAATTACATAAATCAGTAGTCAATTTATTTAATTACAAGTATATAGATAAAGAAAAAGCTTATCGAACAGTAGAACTCATCAGAAAACACTTAAAAAAGCATTCTTGAATTTATCTTAATATCTTTTTTATTAACTAGTCAATCTTGAAAAAGCCAAATAAAACTCAATTAAAATTTCTTATAAAGTTAATTGTCACGACAAGTTTAATTGGCTTTCTAATTAGTAAAATCAATATTGAAACTCTTCCAAAACTGGATTGGAGTTTATCTGCATTTTTAATTCTGTGCCTAATTATTACCTTAATTGCTATTTTCTTAATGTCTGTCAGGTGGTATGGATTCTGTGTTTATTTCTTAAACATTCGCCCTAAAATTAGCACTCTTTACTCCTATTACCTTATAGGAAATTTCTTCAATATATTTTTACCCGGTGCTATCGGAGGAGATGTAGTAAGAACACAAAAGTTAATTTCAAACTTTAAAGTAAAAATAAAGCAAGCCAGTCTAATCACAATAGCCGAAAGAGTATTAGGACTATATGGACTTTTAATTTTACTAAACGTCGGGCTGCTTCTAAAAAACTATCCTTTACAGCTCGAGTTTATTTCAAAAATTCCATTTGTAATTTACATACTTTCATTTCTGTGCTTAGTGGCTTTTATCCCTGTTTCAAAATTTATTCTCAAAAGAAAAAACGTAGAAGTATCATACAAATTCATCACTGAAACCATTTTAATTCTTTTGCTCGCTCAGTTTGGTGATATAATCATTGCATATATCTTATCCAATCATCTTGGAGCGACATTGCCATTCAGCACTTTTGTATTTATTATGCCATTAGTCTATTTAGCCACTGTACTGCCCATATCTCTGGGAGGCTTAGGGGTACGGGAGGGAACTTTTGCGGGATTAATGCTGTTATATGGAGTACCCACTTCTTTATCTATTATTATTTCATTTACCATGTACCTGATTAAGGTAGTGGTAGGTATGCTCGGTGGTATAATTTATCTAAAAGTGAAATAACGAGTTATAACTGCAAACTCCTAATCCAAACAGTCTCTGTATTTTTGAATAGTCCGTTCCAGTCCAAAATACAAGGCATCTGAAATCAAAGCATGACCGATGGATACTTCCAAAAGATTTGGAATATTATCTTTAAAATACCTCAGGTTATCCAAATTTAAATCATGTCCGGCATTCAAACCCAGGCCGATTGAATCGGCGTATTTGGCAGTCTTGACATATTTCTGAATGGCTTGTCCCGGACTGTTCTTATACAGCTCTGCATAAGGACCAGTGTAAAACTCTACGCGGTCGGCTCCTACTTCAGCAGCTCCCTCTATGAGTTGTTCTATTGGATCAATAAAAAGAGATACTCTGGCTCCTGTTTTTTTCAATTCGCTTATTATCTCCGTCAAAAGTGATTTGTGCTTAATGGTATCCCATCCGGCATCCGAGGTTAATGCATCCGGCTCATCGGGTACAAGAGTAACCTGATGAGGTTTTACATCCTGTATTAATCGAACAAATTTTTCAATAGGATTGCCTTCAATATTCAATTCAGTTTTGACAATTTTTTTCAATTCAAAACAGTCCGCATAACGGATATGTCTTTCATCCGGTCTGGGATGCACGGTAATTCCCTGTGCTCCAAAAGATTCGCAATCCCGGGCAATTTGTATCACATCCGGGTAATTCCCGCCTCTGGAATTTCTAATTAAAGCAACCTTGTTGATATTTACACTTAAGAGAGTCATAACCGTCTTTATTTTATTTTTACACCTCCTTCCGGCTGTCCTTTTTGATTATTCTGAATGTCCAATCCGGGTACATCGCTACTCTTTTCACGCGAAACGGTCGAGATTATTTTTTCAAATTTAATTCGATATACCAAAATCGCATCCGGGCTTACTGCACCTGTAACACCATTTTTGCCGTAGCTCATGGCAGATGGGGAAATTATTTCAAACTCTGAACCCTCCTTTATATGACGATATACCAGATTCCAGGCCGGAACAATCTGACTGGTACCGAGTACAAACTGAAGCGGCTGATTTAAATCCGAAGTCGAAAAAACCTGTTCTCCTTCTATCGTAACTGTTTCTGTCTGTACCTGCAAAACGTCTCCAAAATGTGGCACCTCTCCCTCTCCTTCCTTATGCAGAATGTACACTACTCCTGATGAGGTAAAGTGAATATTTTCAAGATTGTTTTTCTTTTTTACTAAATCGGCTACTATATTCAAATCTTCTGCATATACTGAAGAATCCGCCCTGGAACCAAATTTAGTAATTAAGTCCAAAGTCCTCTCATTGAGTTGGGAGTTTAAGTACTTGACTTCATCAAAAACCTCACTTGTTTCAGCTTCGTTCGATTGTGAATCAGAAGACTTTTTATTTTTGCATCCGGTAATTATTAAAACTGCAAATAGTATCGTAAGAAATCTGAACCGCATTTAGTTTTTCTTTTTATATTTTTTCTCCACAATTTCCGATATTTTCTTAATCAGCCAGTCTGATGGGAAAATGGATTTTCCTCCCGCCGCATTTTTATGACCACCCCCTTCAAAATGTTCTCTTGCCAATTCATTCACATTTATATCGCCTTTTGATCGGAATGAAAGTTTAGTAAGGTCTTTTTCTTCTTTGATTAACACAGAGATTTGAATTTCCTTGATTGTCAAAGGATAATTAACTAACCCTTCCGTATCGCCCGCCTGAAGATTAAAAGTACGCGAATCTTTTCTTTTGACCACAATAAAAGCTAAACCCAAATCAGGAAGTACAGTCATATTATTGTACAACGCATTTCCCAAAAATCGAAGCCGGGATTCTGTTCCATTCTGATTCAGCTGTATCTGCACTTCCTGGATATCCAACCCTTTGTCTAACAGGTTACCTACTATCAGGAAAGCATTTTTATTGGTGGCACCATTCTGAAAACTGCCTGTGTCGGTTAAAATGCCGGTATAGATGCATTGCGCCACATCTTTATTGATTGCAGATTCCTGCTCTAAAATATGTATTAAACGATATACGAGTTCACAGGTAGAACAGGCTGTTACATCATGCAGCATCCATTCAAACTCATCCGGTTGCAGATGATGATCTATCAGCAGTATAGGCTTCTTCGCTTCCTGTACAACCTCGTCCATCGGCTGTATTCTGCTCAGCGTATTAAAGTCCAGACAGCAAATCAAATCTGAAGCCTTTATCCATTCATCCGCTTCTTCATTCTGTAAAGGGTAAACTAAAGTATCTTTTACTCCCGGCATCCATTCAAAATGTGAGGGATATTCCGTCGGATAAATTACTTTAACTCGATGACCAAACTGTATTAAAAATCCGTACAAAGCCAAAGTCGAACCCATTGCATCTCCATCCGGTCTCTGATGGGCAGTAATAGTTATTTGTACAGGTTTGGATAAAAGCTGTTTTAAAGCTGCAATATCGCCTTTCATAGCGCACGAAGGTCAAGATTTTTCAATGATTTATCAAGGTTTTTACAAAGTATTTGCCTTAGTGTACTCTAAGAGCTTATTTTTCTGACTCTGCCTTTCACAGTTTCTATTTCATTATATTGTTCATTTTATCGTATCTTTGCACCACAAAAAATAAAAATTATGGCAGGTACATTAACTTTTACGATGATTAAACCGGATGCGATCAGAGCAAATAATATTGGCAATATTCTGCAAATGATAAACGCCGCAGGATTCAAAATTAAGGCAATGAAATATACCAGACTGACCCAGGATCAGGCAGGACAATTTTATGCGGTGCACAAAGAGCGCCCTTTCTATGGTGAGCTTGTAGAATTTATGAGTTCAGGCCCGATTGTAGCAGCCATCTTAGAAAAAGAGAATGCGGTAGAGGCATTCAGAACGCTGATTGGAGCTACAAATCCGGCTGAGGCTGCGGAAGGCACTATTCGTAAAAAATACGCCACTTCTATTGGAGAGAATGCGGTTCACGGTTCGGATTCAGACGAAAATGCGACTATTGAAGGCAACTTCTTCTTTTCCGCATTGGAAAGATTCTAAGAAATAAATTTCACTAAAATAAAAGCTGTTTGCTGCCGCAGTAAACAGCTTTATTTTTTATCCGAAACTCTTATAAGCTGAATGCCTAACGCCCATATCAGCATCAGGATAATGGGAACCACCGCACTGTGAAACTGCTGAGGCAACAGAAACCAGCCTATCAGCAGAAGAATATTTATCAGGCGAAATAATTTTATAAAAAAACCTTTACCCCTTTTCGGGCTTATCAAAAGAATAGGAATATATAATGGCATGGCCCAAAAAATATTCAGATTCCACTTGGTCATATAGTGGTCGGTCCCAAACCAAAAGAACAGAAGCACCCAACCAATTATTCCGGCAGCAATCAACAACAAACTGCTGACCGTATAGAGGGCTTTCTCGTTTTGCACAAAAACCTGAAGCCACAATACTGCTGCAAACAAAATCCAAAATACAACTGTCGGATCAGGAAGCATAGGTTTCTTTTGAGCATAACCTGCATATAGTATTTCAGCACTTCGAACTAAAGGTTTTTCCTGAAGATTGGTTCGATCGAATACCTGCATCAGTTCCGCCGGCAAAAACATCCTGGTCTCTGTATCTGCCACACGGTCTAAACGCATCCCAAGCACCAAATCTATCCCAAAATCCAGCCATTCGTTGTACAGCATATGCCGATCAATCATTTCACGGAGAGTTTCTGTCCCGGACGAAGGTAATTCTGCATAATCAAACTCCTCTCCCATTGACATTCGTATCAAATCCCTCGGTTGTGTAGAACAGTTATTGTAAATAAAATCGTACAGATAATATCTGTTTTCAGGGAGTGCATTGGTTTCCAAATCACGCACCAAATCAGCTTTCTGTTTCGGCGATAAATTGAGCACCTGTTCCCGCACCGAACGACCGAAGTAACGGTATTCTGCCATAAAATCATCAAAACGCTCGGTCGCTACAAAATACAGAAGTTTCCCGCGAATAAATTTCCATAAAAACCCTTCTTCGTAGAAATCAAACATACCGTAATTGTACACGATATCTGTACGCTGCTGTTTGTTCTGCACTCTGACTCCTGTATGACCGTATGCCTGATATACTTCTGCCGTTCCGGTTCCGCAAGTCAGCAGACTAATTTCAAGAGTATCATTTATAACAGGATTTTCTTCCGCCTGAATCCGGTCTGATACACCAATCAGAAAAAGGCTCAGTATCAATAAAAATATCAAAATTCTGCTTGTCATACTTTCAGGCCTAAATTTAGTCAAACTTATCACTTATTTTGCTGTTCTATGAATATGAAATGGCTGTCGGGCATAGTAACTTTAGGCATATTAGGTCTGCTGCTGTTTTCATATACTACACCCAAACAAAATATTGAAATGGAAAAAAACAGACCAAAAGTTATCAAAACAGACGCGGAATGGCAACAGCTTTTAGACCCGGAGTCCTATAAAGTTCTGCGTCAAAACGGTACGGAATATCCTCATACAGGTCAGTACAATGACTTTTTTCAAACCGGAAAGTACTTTTGTAAAGGCTGCGGCAGTTTTCTCTTCGCTTCCGATTCCAAATTTGCATCTTCCTGCGGCTGGCCATCCTTTTTTGAAACGGAAAAGGATGCCGTGCAATATATCGAAGACCTTTCTCACGGTATGAGAAGAGTGGAAGTTCGGTGCAGCAACTGTAACGGACATTTGGGACACGTATTTAATGACGGTCCCGAAGACAAAACCGGTTTAAGATATTGTATCAATTCTGTAGCACTGACTTTCGAACCTGATGAAAATTAAGTTTTATATTTGGGAGTGTCTCCGCTAAGGCGGAGTCGGGCTATCGGCTTGTATTCCGCCTCCACTTCGTTTTGGCGGAGATATCGCCTCTATCCCTCACTCGGCAATAATACTAAAATATACACATGGAACATAGAGATATTTATAAAAAACATCATCGCCAAACCTCGAACAACCATGCCGGATTTGGCATACGCTTAGTTGCACATCTGATAGATGGAATTATTCTTTCCATACTATTGGGCATCTTATCATTTGTGTTTAACATTAAAGCAAATACAGGTTGGTTATCAGCCATATACAGTCCGGGAGGTCTGGTAACACTTCTGCTGATAATGGCCTACTTTGTCTATTTCGAGACGACTCAGAATCAGGCCACACCGGGTAAAATGCTTATGGGATTAAAAGTAGTCCGGCAGGACGGAGCAAAAATGCAGGTGAGAGATTCTGTTCTGAGATATTTGGGCAAAATTATTTCTGCTGCTATTTTAATGATAGGCTTCTTAATCGTAATCTTTGACAAGAAAAAACGAGCATTACACGACTTAATAGCTCAGACTTATGTTATTAAAACATAGCTTATCGTATTTATGCAAAAGGTTTTTCAGCTCATATTATTACTGCTTGTTAGTACACTTTCTAACGCACAAATTCATCTGCCGGCACCCGCTAAACAGGACTCTTCATTAATCATTATGCCCATAGATCAATGGGCTTTGGCATATCTCGAAGGGGGCGGAATTGGTATGATGAACACGAAAGGCAACAGACTGACACCGGCGACATATTTCAGTTTTATTCCGGTTGGTGAAAAATATTATGCGGCTCAACAGAAAGAAAACGGGAAATTTGCCTTAATAAATGCAGAAGGCAGACTTTTGACGCCGTTTGAATTTTCTGAAATACAAAACATGCAAAACGGCAGGGCACGAGTCAAGCGGAATTTGAATGACCAAAGCAAATTTGCTGTCCTGTCCAATGACGGACTGATACTGTCTGACTGGTACGACAGTCTTTCTTCACACTCAGGCGATCACACCTATCTTATTTTTCATCAGAACAAATTGGGTATTTGGCATTCCGACAGTCTGCATTTTTTTGAAAAAGATTTTGAAGATTTAGGGCTATTTAATTCCGGGCTGGCTCCTGCCGCCATAAATAATCTTTACGGATATATACAAACAGACGGTACATGGAAAATTAATCCTGAGTTCAAAAAAACATTATCTTTTCAGGGTAAATATGCCCCTGTACAACTTCAAAACGGAAAGTGGCAGATTATTAATCGAGATGGAAAACTCCTGCTTCCCCACCCTTGCGATTCTGTACAAATTTTTCAGGATGGTGCCTACAGCATTGTAAGACGAAACAATCATCATTACTATTTGGATTATGCCTTAAATTATCTCAATAGCCGGGGATTTATAAAGGCCGAGCCATTCGGCAACGAAGGAATTGCGAAAGCAAAAGAAGATTCCAAAGAAGTCTATCTGCATTCTACCGGAGAAATATTTTTCGAGGCCGACAGTCTCCTCTTCTTTCAGTTTGGAGCGGGTGCTTTTCTTCTGAACGGCAAATGGGGGTGGATAAACGAATCGGGAGAAATAATACAGTCACCCAAATACGATAAAATTGCAGATTTAAACTCGAAACAGCTTTTGGTCACACAAAAAGGCAAGCAGCTTTTGGTCAATCATGCAGGTCAGATTATTCGGGAAATCTCTTCCGACACTTCTGCTCGGACTTTTCTCACGGATAAAGCATTGTTTTACGAGCTTAAGCCGACATATTATTTAATCGACTTATTGCAATCCAATTATAAGGAACTCCCCTATGATGAAGCAGGAGATATTACTGACGGACTCATTGCAGTCAAAAAGGATGGAAAATACGGTTACACGGATCTAAACGGAAAGGAAATAGTCCCTCCGGAAAACTATTCCGTCAGCTTGCCGTCTGATAATCTGATATTTATTCAAAAAAATCCGGAAGAACCTTTTATCGCATTTGATAAAAATCTCCGGCAGCAATTTCAACTGGATTATGGCATTCGTTTTCTGGGACTGTGGAAATCCGGCCGGGCAAAAGTTATCAACTCAAAAGGTCTGATGGGCTTTATTGATCAAACAGGTAAACTAACCGTCCCCTGCAAATACCCACTACTCGGAGATTATGAGCACGGGAAAGCTCTTTTCATGAATAATCGGGAGCTGTTTGGGTATCTTGATGCAAACGGTGAAGAAGCTATTCCGCCAATCTATAAGTTTGCCTCCGAATTTGATGCATACGGATATGCGGTCGCGGTCAAAGATCAGCTTTTCGGGTTTATCCGACAGGACGGTAAAGTGGTGATACCGTTTCAATACGAACAGGCATTATCTTTAAAAAACGGCATTGCTTCTGTCAGCAAGAACGGCAAAGTCGGCTATATCAACATGCAAAACAAAACTCAAATACCTTTCACCTTTGATGAGGGCTATCAGTTAAACGAAGACCTGGCCTTAGTGCGAATGGGACAATACTGGGGTTATATCAACGGAAGAGGGAAAGTAAAAATTCCCTGGCAATACGCTGAAGCACAGCCTTTTTCTGAGGGAAGGGCATGGGCCAGACTCAGTGATAAATTTGGAATGATTGACAGCAGAGGAACATTTATGACACCCTTTATTTATGAAAAAGCCATGCCTTTTAAAAACGGATTTGCGGCGGTCAGAGAAAACGGAAAATGGGGAATGGTCAACATCCACGGTGCAAAAGTAATCTCACCCGTTTGTGATATTATTGGTACTGTCGAACAGTATAAGGTGGTGGCTGCCACAACTTCCGGTGGATTCGGAATTTTACCATTGGAATAAACAGACACTACCCTATCTAAGTGAATAAATCTATTTAACTGAATTACTATGGACGGTATTCAATTTGTACTTCTTTTCCGCCCAGAGTAGATTTACTCTTCTCCAAAATTTCATCTACAGTATATGGTAGTGCGCTATCGGTCAAATTTTGAAATCTTATGAAGAAATTATCAGAAAAGGTAACTGTTTGAACATCCTGTGGAAGTCTAATTTTTTTATACCTCCAATTAAATTTTTGACCATTAAACGAACTAGGTTTGCCTGGTTCACAATTGCCTGATAAAAACTCTTCAAAAGCATTGAAAAATGCACTTTCCTCAGTCTTTCCTTTGCCTTTGGAGATTAAATTACCAATACCATACCCATCTTCATCTTCGATAAAAACTCTTGCACAAAATGAAGCATTGTACAGCTTATTTTCAAAATCGAAAAGCCCTCTTGAAAAACCAGATAAAACAGCAGTTGTATTGTTGTTGTACATGATATTATTTTATCTAAAGATAGTGAAAAGCATCATCTTAAAGAAACTTTATACATGTTTGGTGTAAAAGTAAAATACTCTTTTATTTCCTTCTCTCCGGCATATATTTCTACTCTGCTATCGTTATGTATAGTGTCAAGAAAAACCCTATAGATGTAATATTGATTTCCTTTCTGTCCCATTACTTTTAGCTCATTGGATGTTATAAAGAAATCACTATCATTAGTAGTTGTTTTTACTTCGATATAAATTGTATTTCCATTTTTATCAGCAGAAATAATATCGTAACCGTCACCGTCACCTTCGTCTTTTGAGATATGTTTGACCCTAAAGTTCCAATTAGGGATATTAAGTTCTCGAAGCTTGTTAAGCTCATATTCAAAAACTAATCTTTCACCTATGTCTCCGATTTTTTTTGCTTTTAAATTGTAGTTTAAATAGTCTTTGTTTCGGGTTACTATTTTTCGGATTTTTCCTTTTTCAATCGTTTTGGTTTTGCGTCTAAATGGTTTTCTTTCCTTTAGATCTGTTACTTTGCCTTCATCTAATTCGTTGTTGTCAAACAGTGTTAATTGAGGATTTGCATTTAAATCTTCCTCTTTAATATCAAATAATTCTTGAATATCCAACTCGCTTGTATCAGGTATTTGTAGTTCATCAACAGGTGTTTCCGGAACATCAATTACTTCATTTTCCGTTTCTTCTAAAAAGTGAGGTAATATTGATTTTATTTTGAACCTTTTCTACCACAGGGTCTCTGACAATTAGTTCTTTTATAACTGGTTTTTCACTTTTAGGAGGTTCCTGTGCTTCTATTATTTCCGGAGGTATTTCTTTATCCTTTATTTCTTCGGACTTATAGTTTTTAGCAGTTGGAAATACAGTTTCATTGTTTGCTTTGGCTAAATCATCCCCATCACTCTTTAGCTTTTGAACTTTATCAGTTGTTGTTTTTGACTTAAGTTTGAGAGATTGTTCATGTAATGCAAATGCTTTTTCTTTTGCTTTTATAGCCTCCCGAATTCTTCTGATTCCTTTGGAATCTTTTTCAAAATAATTTGATAATTGTTTAAGTTTGAAATAAATCTTCTTGATTTCTTTCAATTCTTTTATACTGATTCGTTCGTTTCTGACTGCGATTAAAACTTTTTTCTGATAACGCTCAAACCTTTTTCTTGTTTCATTACTAATCTCAACTTTATCTTTTAAAGCTTTAGCTTTATTTTCTAAGTCCACATATTGACCTCGCCAATCAACACGGTATATGTTTGAATTATAGATAAAAGTATAAGCCAGCAGGGCAGATACAGGGACTGTATAAAATGAAGCATAAGGATAGGTAAAGCTTATTTTTAATAAATTGATTATAAAAAACAATATTACAGCAGCTATTATAGAATAAAGGCCAATTGTCTTCGTAAGAAATAAAGGGAAAGCAAACTTTGCTCTTCTAATTTGAAGAGTGATATCTCTTTGGATTTCCTTTAATTCCTTTTCCATAACGCTAATGCTTATTTGGCTCTCGCTGTGTATTGTTGACCTTCAAAGTTGAAAGCTTTTAAGATTTCATCTTTTCCTTTGTAAATTTTCAAATCAAAACCATTGGTTTCCGGGTTTATATTATAGACGCGATAAAGATAATATTGAGCATCTTTCTCCATCATTGTATCGTATTCATTTTTGGTGAAAAAGAAATTAGTAGAATCAGATGAAGTAGTGGATTTTACTTCAATAAATTTAAGTTGTCCGTATTCATCTACAGATTGTATATCGTATCCTAATCCGTCTCCCTGTGTTTGAGATACGTGCTGTACTTTATTGAGTTGTGCCGGATAATAACTCTTAACTAATTCTGTTTCATACCATAATACTATCCTTTCGCCTACTATACCGATGTGTTCTTTTGAAAGTTCTGATGATTTTGGTTTTCTCGTTTGAGTTTTAAAGTTCTCTGAAGGAGATTTTCTGGGAGGAGGGGCAATATCACTCCTAATAGGCTGCGTGTTTTCACCAAAAGATTCGCTTTCAGTAGTTCCTTCTTGATTTGATGGAACTATAACTTTCTCTTTATTTGTAATTAGTGAATAATTTAGTGACTTTATTTCGTTTGATATTTCATCACTATAAATATTTGATACTGTTTCGAGAGTGATTTTCGTCAACTTAATATCATCAATTATTGATTGATCTAATAATGAACATTGATTTAAATAATCTTTTGTTGAATTTATATAATTCAAGCAATGTGATATAATACTATCTTTTTCTTCATAAATAAATTCAATTGTATTTTTCCCATAAAGTAGAAGTTGAATAATATTCTTGAAAAAGAAATTGGTATTGTGAATAATTGTACCCAAATTATCTTTTATTAATTTTTGTAATAATCCAAATATAGGATTAAGAAGTAATGAGAGGACAGAAAAGAATAATAATGCAATAATAGCAAAATAATAAAACCAGAGTAAAGAGCCAGCTATTAAAAGCAATACATAAAATACGAACTGAAATAAGTCAAATATAATATACCTGATATTAAACCTTACTGGCGGAAATACGGATTTTAAATTTGTAAAGCTCCACTCAAAATTTTGATTTTTGCCTAAAAATAAAATTATTGCAACTAATACTAAAGCTCCAATAAGAAATAAAATGGATGATGCCATTCCTTTAGATGCAATATCTTTACGTTTAAGATATTCGATAGTTTTACTATTGTTGATGAAAGCCACTACATCATTATTTATTTTGATATATTTATCTTCTGTCATATACTGTAATGTTAAAATGTGACTTCCCGATTAAGAATAATCTTTAACAAAGATACAGAGTTAAGATATAGCTCTGTATATTGATTTTTGAACCTAATGAGTTGAGATAAAGCTATTCATTACAACCTACGTATTATGTAAAAAGTTAACATTTTTTATTCGCACTGTTTATAACTAATTGACTGTTATATTCTTAGGGTTGCTATCTTTAAGCTTATAGGCATAAGTCCTAAGTTTAAAGATATTAAAGATGACAGTATTTGAAAAAATATACAGATGCATCTCTAGAAAAGATGTTCTATTAATTTCAATAATAACCTTTGGGCTTATAATTTTTCATAAGCCAATTGAATTGTTTTTATCTAGTACCGTAGTAAAGTATGCTTTAAGTTATGTTGATTCTGTATGGTATAATGATATCATTTTTTTATTGATTATAACTTGTGTTATTTTTTTAACATGCTTCAGGTTTAGAAATTATATTCCATCAACAAATCTTTCAGCTATTTTATTTATAGCAACTTCTTTCTACTTGATTTATAGAATATGTGAATCACCTTGGAGTTTCATCGGAATTAGGTTTTGGGATAAAATTAAATACGCGGATATCTTACTTGTAATTTCTCTAGGGCAATTACTATTATTTATACCAAGGAGTAAGTCAAACAAACGTACTGCTGAAAATAAAGTAGCTAAACCATTCTTCAATGATGTACCTATAGACAATAAAGGAGAAGATAGACTAGGATACGAAGTTTATACAAAATCCATTAGTGAGAAAATACTTTCAAGTGACTTTAAAAAATCTTTTGCTATAGGAATAAACGGTAAATGGGGATTAGGTAAAACGTCTTTTATAAATTTGATAAAAAGAAAATTAAAGCCAGAAGATATTATCGAAATAAACTTTAATGCCTGGAATTATCATTCACCAAAAGCAATTACTAAAGAGTTTTTTGAAGTTGTACAGGAAGCAATTCGACCTTATCATTCATCGGTCTCAAGATTGCTTATCCAATATTCTAATAAGTTAGTAGAAATTAATAGTAACACTATAACGCAATCAATTCAGGCAACTGTATCTTCTGTTGTTGGTTTTGAATCTATAAGCAGTTTACATAAAGAGATAAATGAAGCAATAAAGAGTATTGACAAAAAAATAATAATCTATATAGATGATTTGGACAGATTAGACACAGATGAAATCATCGAAGTAATTAGATTAATTAGAAATACAGCGAATTTTAGAAATACCTTTTTTATTGCAGCATACGATAGAAACTATGTTGTAAATGCCTTAAAAGAGTATAACCCCTACAAGAAAGAAGAGTTTTTGGAAAAGATTTTTCAATTGGAAGTTACGTTGCCTTATTTCAAAAAAGAGATTTTACGATATGAACTCGCTAAAAAACTTAAAACCCAATTGTCTGATGAATTCCATTTGGAAATTGATAGCGCAATTATAGGTTCTGCAGCATCTATACCCGCTTATCTTGATGACTGGTTAGATAGTATGAGAGATGTTACAAGATTAGCAAATGCAATAACACTTAATATTAATAGACTGAATAAAAATGTAGATTTTTCAGATTTCATACAGATTGAATTATTGCGTTTAAAATATCCTTCAGTCTATGAATTGCTCTTTAGAAAAACATTATCTTTCTTAGAAACAATTTCTGAGAATCATGATAAAAAATTCTATTATCGCCTGAAAGTTCTTTCTGAAAATGAACAGAAAGACATAAGCGATGAAGGAAAACTTTATAAAACATACTTTGAACGTTTTTTAAATCATAATTACGCAGAGCTATCAATTCCTGCAATAGCGATTCCTAAAATTTTTAGTCTTGTAAATGGATTATTTAGTTATGGAAAGATGTATGAATTTCATTTTGACTCTCCCTCTCATCTCTCAATAATATATCCAAGCAGGTTTTATCTCTATTTTGCTTATAATTTATTAGATGGAACTCTTTGTGAAAATGAATTTATAGAGGCTAGGGAGTCAAGTCAAAATATATTTAATGAGAAAATATCGAAGTGGGTTGCAACTGGATTAGAGATAGAATTGAAAAATAGATTTTATGAAATAAAATCTTTTGATAGTCGTGAGGATTTTGAAAAAGTGATTCAGGCAATATTTCATTTAGCAAAGCAACCGTCATTATTATATAGAGACGGCTTATATATAGGAGAAGTTGGATTTGACTACTCAAATCTCATTAATAAATTAATTTTTGATAATGTTCAACTAAGTAAACTATATCGAACAGATAAAGAATTTAAAGATTTTGTTTACAACCTATTTAAGAAAGCTAAAAGTCCATATAAGTTCGAATCCAAGCTTATAAAAGCTATAAACAAGCAATATAGAGAATCATTTATTTTAAATAAAAAAGAATTGGAGCAACTGAATCTCAATTATCTTAAACGATATTGTGAAAGTGTTGATAAAATAGATTATAACTTATGGCGTCTCTTCAATAATAATAGACAGGTAAAATGGATAGAAAGAGATGATGGAGTTATTTTTGAAGATTCTTCAACTATAATACCTTCTGATGCTAAAGACATTGTAAAAAGTTTTGTTTTAAATAAAGATTTTGACGGTTTTCTTTTAGAAATAATTACTACCGAAGTTTTCAATCATAATTCACACAGCATAAGTAGAATTGTAGTTGATATTTTCGATAGTTGGGAGAATTTTGAAGAAATACTTTCTCAAAAAAATGAAAGAGACTCCAAATATTTAAAAGAGTTTAAATCCTTTATATCAGTCTTCGCTTCTAATAATTACTCAAAAAATGTAGCCTTTGATTTTTCTGTAATTCCTGTAAATGAAAAGAATTAGTAAGTACACATCTCAAAGACTCTTGCAGAACGTCATATTTACATCTGAATATTTTAGTAATTGAGTAAATAAAATGAATCTTTCACTCAATAATTTCGCAGACTTTCCTCAACAGCTTTTTATCAATGAGTTTATTAAGCTGTTCAACTTCATTTGTAAATGCGGTTCGATTTCCGCAGTCACAAAGTTCGACGAGTGGGTCTTTGTCTAAAATTTTTTCGTATAATTCTTCTAATGACGGCACTTCTTCCATTTTGGCATATTCTTCATAAGTGATGTTGAGAAAAGCGACATTGACACCAATTCCTTTATTGTCTAATAGATACCCACTTTTAAGTTTTAAGGGAAGCAAAAAATTCTCTCCGCTTTTTAAATCGTCCGGATGCGGATATTGAATTATTTCACTCCTGTCATCTGAGAGTAAAACCGGCACTAAATTGTAGTAATCTGCTTTAGTTTTATACACTAATGTGGGTGGTCCGGGCGTAAAAAGAGGGGTCAATTGAATCTTCTTCAGAGTTCTTTTCTCTACTTTTTTACTCGATTTACAGCCTAAAAAAGCGAATACAAAAAGGATAAGTACTACTCTACTCATGGCGTGTGAAATATTTTTCTGGTTAAAATTCCGTTTGGTGAACTGATATGGATGAAATAGAGACCTTCCGGCATTTCTTTCAAAGAGATATCAATAACCGTGTCTGAATGACTCACAGGCATCTGACTCATTTTTTGTCCCTGAACATTATAGACCGATATGTTAAAAATTGTTTCATCAATTGCACTAAAATCCACTGTCACAAAATCTTTTGCGGGATTAGGAAAGATTCGAATCAATTCGGCTTGTTCTATTTCACGAATGCCGGTGGCTTGAGTTCTTTGTACATTCAAATCCAAAAGATAGGTTCCAGTTTCTCCGGCAAAGTACGGAGCGACTAAAAAATAGACGGTTCCGCCATTTTGTACATTAATTTTACCACTCATCACATCGTCATACGTATCCGACCAGTTTTTCCCGTCTTTCGAATAGGAAAAGAGTCCATCTACACTATACATTTTACCATCACCACTATTATAAGAATCGTGGAGTCTGGCTGAAATGGAATAGCCATACCCCGGAGGTAAACTAATTTTGTAATAGTCCTGATCAGTTCCTACGTGGAGGTTGGCTGCATCAGTTCCTGCTTTGGCAGTATTTCCCGAAAAAGAAACCGGCAAAGAATAAGCCTGATTTACCGTATTATTGTTTTCATATTTATCCGGTTTGATTTCAGGTGCTTCCACAATCACATAAATGGGATTAGGAAATTTTGCGCTGCCTCCGTAATACCAGTTAGAAGTTCCCTGCTCAATAAAAGCGACCTCCATTAAATAAGTACCGGGTTCCGCGGTGATATCTCCTATGAAATTTAATCCGTTCTTATAATGATAATTATACCCAAGTCCTCCGTCTTCACTTATAATGGCTATGTTTTGAACCCACTTCCCGTCAGGTTTTGCCAAATTCACCCGAAAATGACCTATGAAATCCTTTTTTAAAGTATTGAGTACATCCACGTTGACCTCAGCCGTGGTGCCCTGGATAAGTTTACCGCCATTATTTTTAATTGTAAAATTGGAATTAACCTCAATATCTGTTTCGTAATAAATTTCAAATGGCTTCAGATTATTATAATTTCCGTCTCCCACAATCGTCCAGTCTTTATCCGCTGATTTGTAAAACATAGAGATATAGTAATTACCCGGAACGAAGGCGGCCGAACCCGGATTTTGGAAAGTTAAAGACTGATACTTCATAGATGATAAAGACACTGATTTTACTTCCAAAAAATCTACAAACTCGTAGTTCTTATTAAAGATTGCGGCACCTATTTGTCCCGAAAAAGTACTGTTGCCGTAATTTGCCACATCGACTGACAAATTTATGGGGTCCCAAAACCATATTTTATCAGACGGCAAACTTAAATTGGAATAAATATGCAAATCCACAGGTTTGTCTGATGTTCCTCCCCCATTGCTCACCCCGGGCTCAATACCTATCAGCACTTGGTGCCCATTATTGTAATTTCCTGTACCCCCTCCTACTCCCGTACCGGTTGGATTTAGAGCATTGATATGAAAATAGCCATCAAAACTTCCTCCCCATCCCCAATTAAAATGGAAATAATCGTTGTTATCGTATCCGTCACATACGAAAGCATGACCGCCACCGGAGCCAAATCCTGCATACAGCATAGGTCGTCCCGCATTCAGTTCATTCTTTAACAGATTTATCCATTGAGACTGAGAATAATCTATTCGCTCCACGCCCCGAATAGATTTTTTATATCCGAAATAAGTTTTCAATGCATATTCCGAACAATGCTGTACAGGACTCATATCGGATATCACATACGCACCACTGCTTTGAGGGCTATAATCCATATCCACACTCACACCGCAGTGATACATAAGCGTGGCAACTGCACTGTTATTGCCGGAAAGTGTATTAGGCATGGCATTCCACTGATAAGTCGTACTGCCAAAATTAGCAGACAGCGTTCCGTACCGATTATGGTTGTAGGAATGAAATCCTGATCCTGTAGCAGGATAATTCCAATATTTCATAATCTGAGCCATGGCAGTAGCCACACAACCTGTAGGTGAATTTCCGGGACACTGGCTGTTAAAATACGGCGCCTGATTCCATTTGGTTTTGACCAATGGTCCAACTCCAGCTGCTTTGGCATGAGTTGCCGAAACTCCTTTTGTATAGTTCTCCCAGGCCTCCTCTATCTCAGGTGTGGCCGGTATCTCCAGATCAATTACATCCCGTATCTGAATTTTATATTCTTCCAACCATTTTTGCACATTGTGCGGAATATTATTGAGATCAAAAGCACTTTCGCCCGAATAGCCCAAAATCGGAAAAACCTGATCATCGCCTGAGACAATGACAAAACCACTGCTTCCGGAACTGAATACATAATAAAATATCTTATCCCGAATTTTGCCGTATTCACTAATCTCATCAGACTTTTCTGTATAAATAAGTTCTAAATCAACTGAGGGTTTGGATACTGGCTCTGTTGTTTTTGATAAAAGAAAGGTCTGACCTGCCAATGCTGCGGTATGTTCATCTACAGGCTTGGCTGTAATTAAACTGACACCAAATATCAGCAGTGCAATATGCCATAATACTTTTCTCATATTATTCAGATTTCGAAATCAAAATCTCCTGCATTAGATTAAAAGCAGAAAATCATATAAATATAATAAACCATGCTCAGGCACTTCTCTCAAAAATAGTCAAATGTGATTAATACCACAAAGCAGATAAAACTTTTGGTAAATAAAATTTACGCTTTTTTAAAAGCTGTCTTTATTAAATGCATATACACATCCTAATCTTTTCGATGCAAAACTTCTTACTCTGTACTAATGCTGCCTCAGAAAATAATTCAGCCGGGAATACTATGAAAAATAAAAATGCTAAAGCTTAACTTCACGCATATCCTATTTCTTTGATGTAAAAACTTTTTTCAGGTTATATAAAAACTTTCGTAGTTTAGTCACTGAAAATAAGGATACTTGCATGAACAAAGTTTATAAAAATGCCGATGAAGCCATCTTCGATATAGAAGACCACGCCACGTTGATGCTCGGCGGATTCGGTCTGAATGCCATACCGGAAAATCTCATTAAGGCATTAATTACAAAAGGTGTAAAAGGTTTGACCTGTATCTCCAACAATGCCGGAGTCGATGATTTTGGAATAGGATTACTCTTGCAGACACACCAGGTAAAAAAGATGATATCCTCTTATGTGGGCGAAAATAAAGAATTTGAACGCCAACTTTTGAGTGGTGAATTG
This sequence comes from uncultured Chitinophagales bacterium, assembly GCA_964653095.1. GTDB lineage: Bacteria > Bacteroidota > Bacteroidia > Chitinophagales > JADIYW01 > JAMLHH01. The sequence continues at coordinate 38,056 of CAZZEH010000018.1, read as the reverse complement.
GAAGTAGATTTGGTACCACAGGGAACACTCGCTACCAGAATACAAATGGCAGGCATGGGTATACCGGCCTTTTACACACCTGCCGGTTACGGTACAGAAGTGGCGGAAGGCAAAGAAGTACGTGAATTTAACGGAAAAATGTATTTGATGGAAGAAGCCCTACATGCCGATTTCGCACTCGTAAAAGCATGGAAAGGAGACACTTTGGGGAATCTGGTTTTCAGAAAATCTACCCGAAACTTCGGAATCCCTATGGTCAAAGCCGGCTCCGTCACAATCGTAGAAGTGGAAGAACTGGTACAACCTGGGGAAATAGATCCCGACCATGTACACGTGTCCGGAGTATATGTACACCGCATCTTTCAGGGCAAAGATTATGAGAAGCGGATAGAAAGAATCACTGTAAGCGATTAAGCTTGAAGATTTATTGTAAATAACAGAAAAAGAACATCATGGCTTTAGATAAAAAAGGTATAGCAAAACGAATAGCAAAAGAACTGAAAGACGGCTATTACGTCAATCTCGGGATAGGCATTCCTACTTTGGTTTCCAATTATATTCCTGAGGGGATGACTATTATGCTGCAGTCCGAAAACGGTATTTTGGGTATGGGCCCCTATCCTACCCGCGAGAATGTAGATGCCGATCTCATTAATGCAGGAAAAGAAACAATCACAGTTTTACCCGGCGGTTCATTTTTCGATTCTGCTGAAAGTTTTGGTATGATACGTGCGGGCAAAATTGACCTGACTGTATTGGGAGCTATGGAAGTAGCTCAAAACGGAGATATCGCCAGTTGGAAAATTCCGGGTAAAATGGTCAAAGGAATGGGCGGGGCAATGGATCTTGTGGCTTCTGCAAGAAATATTATCGTGGCTATGCAGCATACTAATAGAGCTGGTGAATCTAAATTACTTGAGAAATGTACTCTGCCTTTAACCGGAGTTTCATGCGTGACCAAAATCGTGACAGACTTGGGAGTTTTTGACGTAAAAGACAATGCTTTTCATTTAGTGGAACGTGCCCCGGGAGTATCTGTCAAAGAAATTAAAGAAAAGACAGCCGGAAACTTAATCGTGCCGGATTACGTACCGGAAATGGAGATTTAATTGATTTCTATGAAAGTCGTCAAAAAAATATCAGTAATATTTTGGTACAAGACAAAATTCTGAAAAGCTAAGGTAATCTGGCTTCTACTTAGTCTTATCACCTGTCAAAGAAAACGTCCACGCCAGTCCCATCACCAAAGCGCAGCCAAAGAGGTTGAGCCACAGATATGGCATCCAATCATACCACCAACCGACAATCACGACTATCTGAGTAATAATAGCCGCGGTAAACACGTGACCGCTTCTGACTCTTTTGATGAAAAAGGCGAGCAGGAATATACCGAGTACGTTGCCGTAAAATATTGACCCGATAATATTGACAAGTTGTATCAGGTTATCAAACAAATTGGCGGTACAGGCCACTGTTATCGCTATCAAACCCCACATGAAAGTAAACCATCTCGAAGCGGTCACATAATGCTGTTCGTCTTTCTCTTCCTTGTGATTCCTCTTGTATAAATCTATTACGGTCGTGGAAGCCAAAGCGTTGAGTTCAGCTGATGTAGAAGACATCGCCGCAGACAATATTACTGCCAGTAAAAGGCCTATCAGACCGCGTGGCAGATAGTGCAGGATAAAGTGAATAAACACATAATCTTTATCGTTGGTTTCCACGGACGGATTCATCTGCTTGATAATCGTTTCCCCTTCTTTTCTCAACTCTTTTTCAAACTGATTCAATTGTGCCAGTTCCTGCTTAATCTGAGCTTTGACATCCGCATTTTGCTCCTGCACATAAGCCAGAGCGGTGGCAGATTTTTTTTCTAAATTATCATCCAATTGTTTTTGTAAATCGGCATACTCAGCAGAAACCAACTCAGTCTGATGAGCAATAGGATTAAAGTTGAGCGGTGATTGCTGAAACTGAAAAAACACAAATACCATCACTCCGGTCAGCAGGATAAAAAACTGCATAGGCACTTTCAGCAGACCGTTGAAAATCATCCCCAGCTGACTCTGACGGACAGACTCTCCCGAAAGATATCGCTGTACCTGACTCTGATCCGTACCGAAGTAAGACAACGCCAAAAAAGTACCGCCTATCAAGCCGCTCCAAAAAGTATAGCGGTTGTTGAAATCTAACTTAAAATCCAGAATATTCATCTTCCCGCTCGCTCCGGCGATACTGAGTGCATTGGTAAAATTGATACCTTCCGGCAACTTGCTGACGATGATGTAAAAAGCGATAAACATCCCCGTAAAAATGACCGCCATTTGTTGTTTGTGCGTCACGCTGACCGCCTTGGTGCCGCCCGCGACGGTGTATATAATTACCAAAAGACCTATAATGATATTGAGCGTAAAAAGATTCCAGCCCAGCACCACCGAAAGTATAATAGATGGTGCAAAAATCGTGATTCCGGCGGCCAAACCTCTCTGCAAAAGAAATAATATTGCTGTCAGCGTTCGGGTCTTGCGGTCAAAGCGACTTTCCAAAAACTCGTAAGCCGTATAAACCCTGAGTCTGTGATAAAGCGGTATAAAAACCAGACAGATAATGACCATAGCCACCGGCAGACCAAAATAGAATTGTACGAAGCTCATCCCGTCCGCAAATGCCTGTCCGGGCGTGGACAAAAAGGTAATCGCACTCGCCTGAGTCGCCATCACCGACAGCCCTATCGTCCACCATTTGGCTTCACTGCCACCTTTGAGATAGTCACCAACATTTTTACTTTTTAGTGTTTTTACCGAACCGTAAATCACAATAAAAGAAAGCGTTCCGAGCAGTACTAACCAATCTAAAATTTCCATACTCCTGTTTTAAGCAAAGATTTGCATCAGAAAATAAAACAGTAGAATATAGAGCGCATTAGCGACCAATACTAAAGTGTAAGTCTTTTCCCATTGAAATCTTTTTTCAGGCTCGTTCATTGTTTTCTTTTTAGATATCTTTTAAAGTAAGCTATTATACGCACTTTAAGCTAAAAAACGTACAGATTCAAATATAGAATAAATGTCGTTACTTGAATGAACGGAAAGTAAAACGATTCATTTTCTGTACTCTTCAAAATCTTATTTGTCCCTCTCAATCTGCAATTGTATTTATCTGCCAAAAAACAAGAGATAAGTACAAGATGAGATTTCTGCGAAATGACGTAGATGTAGTCCGTGGTTCAAGGTCAATTCTCCTCAACTTACCTATTCACCTCCTCGGTACTCTCCTGCGCAGACACAGCATTGATAAATTGGCACATCGACCCTTGGCACTCGTTTTCAGCGGGGCAGACATTAGCATCCGGTACGTGTTTTCGAGACGCTGTTGCTTCCCTTCCGACAAGCTCAAGACATCGCTCAACCACCACGTTACCTCTACAATATTTTAAGTTCTGCTATACGCTCTAACCAATATAAATCGGCCTCATCTAAGACATCGTGTCGTTCACTATCTACGTCCAACACGGCAACGACATTTTTTTCGCTGTCAAGAATAGGGACTACGATTTCTGATACCGAAGCGCTGCTGCAGGCGATATGACCGGGAAATTGATTGACATCCGGTACAAGTATTCCTTTCGCAGATTTCCAGGCAGTACCGCAAACTCCTCTGCCATAGCCGATGCGGGTACAGGCGATAGGTCCCTGAAATGGTCCGAGTACTAATTCTTTCTCTTTGACCAGATAAAAACCAACCCACCACCAATTAAAAACCTCTTTCAGTGCGGCAGCGACATTGGCCATATTGGCTATCGAATCGGTTTCGGAAGATACCAGAGCTTCTAATTGAGGTAATAGCTCCCGATAGGAGGTTTCTTTATCAGCATCCGGGCTGATAAAAATAGATTCGGACATTGAATTTTTTTATAATCAAAAAACGAAGATTGGAAAAGTGGATGAGGTTTTAGTGATTTCACTTTCTCTCATTTTTAAAGCTTTTCTCTTTAAAACCCATTTTACCAATCATATTTCAGCCACATTTTCTTTTGAAAATAATGGACAGATAGATACTAGACTTATCAATAACTTTACGCTATCAGGAATTAAGACTAAATCTATCTGCCAAGGTCTTTATATCACCACCTTTCTTGCGGGGTGATTTTCAGGCAAACGTGTTTTTCCTACTCCGAACATGTTTTCTCTTAATGTGGAGGCCTCATATTCTTTGCGGAAAACACCTCTCTTCTGCAGGACAGGAACCACATGGTTAACGAAATCTACCAATGTTCCTGGGGACACTGCCTGAATGATGTTAAATCCGTCTGCACCACCTTCTGTGGACATCTCCTCAAGCTTATCGGCAATCTGTTCCGGAGTCCCAATAATCTTTGCGCCTCCAATACCTAAGCCATGATGCAATACCGCCTCCCTCACAGTCCAACGTCTGTTAGAATATTCAGGGGTATAGTATTGTAAAAGACCGTGAGAAGCATCGGTTGCAATATTCTCCACGTATTGGTCCGGATCGTAAGATGAAAAGTCTATTCCGGTATGACCGGACAGTAAGGCAATCGTACCCTCATAGCTTACATAAGAGGTCAGTTCTTCAAATTTGGACTGCGCTTCTGCTTCTGTGGAACCGATAATCGGTATAATCGCAGGAAAGATTTTAATATCCTCACCATTACGTCCATACTTTGCAGCTTTTTTTCTAATATCAGAAACAAATGCTTGTATTTCAGGAACACTGTGGGCTATCGTGAAGACTGCCTCAGCATGCTTTGCAGCGAATTCTCTGCCCCGGTTTGACGCTCCGGCCTGGTATAAAACGGGGGTACGCTGAATGGATGGATCAACAAGGTGTACGCCGGGAACCTTGAAATATTTTCCCGCATGATTGATAGGATGAACTTTATCCGGATCTGCATAAACGCCTGTTTCTCTGTCAGCAACAATTGCATCATCTTCCCAGCTTTTTTCCCAAAGTTTATAGACCACATCCATGTACTCGTCTGCACGTTCGTAGCGTGTATCGTGCTCAATTTGTTTATCCAGACCTAAATTTACCGCTTCACTATTTAGGTAAGAGGTCACTATATTCCAAGCTATTCGTCCTTTTGTTAAATGGTCTAAAGTTGAAAACTCTCGTGCCAATTTGTAGGGTTGTGTATAAGTTGCGGAATATGTGGGTGCGAAACCGAGATGTTTTGTAACTGCTGCCATCGCCGAAATTTGCAGCAAGGTGTTGTGAAGTGGTACTTGAATGGCGTTCCTTACAGCCGGTCTGTGACTCCCGCCAACATCATAAATTCCTAAGACATCGGCTAAAAATATAGCATCAAACTTACCTCGTTCAAGCAATTTTGCCAAATCTGTCCAGTAATCAAGGTCTCCATGGCGTCGTCCCTGATCATTAGGGTGTTTCCATAGTCCGGGTGAGTGTGGTGCCACACTGTTTTGTGTAAATCCATTTAATCGAATTTGTTTTTTCATTTTGTTTTAGTTTAAATATTAATAAATAGGTGTAAATGCTCGGAATGAAATAAAAAAGGGTCTCTCCTACAGGTGTTGCTGTAGTGTCAAATACAAGAATATGTATGCGGAAGAAACTACATCATGCTACACATGCACATAGACATAAGTACGTTGCAACAGCAACAATGAGTTGACTGAATAGCAATTAGCTCTTCGGCGAGAATGTACTTAAGAATTGTGTTTTGTGCTTTCATAATGTCTTTTTTTATATTCCTCTTTTCAGAGTCAGGAATTGGCACCTTTTCATTTTGATGGTTGCCAGTAGGTCATTGAGCCTGCCTCTCGCTACTTCTTTATAAATCAAAACATCTTAATTTGAGATGTCTATGACGTAATATGCTGGCGAATATACATCAAATAATTCATTCGCAAAGAATATCTCAAAATATTTTCTTCAACTACAGAAAAATATAAGCTTGAATGTGCTTTTTTAGGTTTTATTTCACTTTTACATGCTACAAGTGTAGCTACAGAACGCAGTACTTAAAGTACTTTTTAATAGAGGTTAGGATGACTTGCTGTGCAGCATGGAAGCGCTGACTCCTTCTGTCTCCCTGAATAGCAAAGACTCGAAGAATGGATAAGAGATTTACTCAGAATTATGCATTCGATTTCGTTATGAGTGCCAAAAGAGCAATAAATCAGGAATTTATTCTCTGTAAGAATAGCGTGGCTATTCTTACAGAGAATAAGTCAGTGAAACGACTGATTTGAATCTGTGTTGACCCGGAATAGATTTTCTAATGTACATTCTGGGTTAAATACACCATAGTGTTTCTTATTCGAGCAAGTTGAATCAGTTAGTTCCGCATATAATTGCTGACATAAGCAAACTGTAATCTTTTTGCATTTTGTGCCGTTCAGTGTCGCACATGGTCTTATAAAACACAGTTAATTAGTCTCTCTATATTTCAGTATTATCTTATTTTCGTCCTCATATAATGTCTCAAAGTGCAGAGCTACCATAGAAGTGATATTTTCATCATCGCATATTGTCAGGCTTTTAATCACCACTATTCTCCATTTTCTTTTATCTAAAATATCTGTTATTACACCTATGTCGGTTTTCCATTTAGAATATGGATAGTTTATACCTTTCCTACCAAAATACATAAGCCCGAGATTAGGGGCATATTCATCTAAAACTAAAATGTTCTCGTCTTTAGGAATAGATAATTTATTGAGAATCTTTTCTCCGCCTATCATCCACTTATACTTATAGTATTCTGAAAATCCTGCATAGTTTGGACTTCTTCTTTCTATCAATCTTTGATGTGATTGGAACAGTAAAGCTATTGCTATTATTACTGTCAATAGAGTCAGAGGTATATGTGGAAGTGAGGACTTTTTCCCGATTTTAATAATGCAGAGACAGTACAATAAAACGATAAAAGCTAATCCCAAAATGATGAAATAGTAATCGTGATCAATTAACTGACCACTAAATAGACCCAATAAAACAATCGTAAAAGTTGCGGTCAGAAATAACCACCATTTAAGTAAATTGTCTTTAATTAAAAAGGGACTTCCTGCTATGACAATGACAATCAAAAAATAGGTTGGGCAGGTAAAAAACTCTTTTAACCATAAGTTAGGAATTCTGTCAAATAGAAGAAACTTCAGATCTTCTATATTATCTATAGGGAAGATTCTTGCCAGGAATAAATCACTTTCATAGGTAGTATTAAGCCATCTGCTGTAGAGCTGCCAACCCAAGATGAAGACGATGCCAATGCCACCGTATGATATGATACGAATAAGACTTTTACGCTTATTCACTGTAACAAAAAAGGCTATTATCCAAAAAGCTGCTAAATAAACAATGGCAGTTGTCTTGATTAAAGTTGCCAATGTCAATATGGTGATGCTTGTAGCCAATAAATAATTTTTATTCAATTGCAACCATGAATACGAATAATAAAAGCTGATGAAAACTAAAGAAGCTGCAAAAGGGTCGGGAAGATAATTTCCCATATAATCTAAGAAGAAAGTTGAGGACAATACCGGCAATATGCCTAAGATGGCAAAAGCAGTATTTTTGGTTTCTTCAAAAACCCATTTAAAAAGGAAAGTGATTCCAACACTTCCGACAAGAATGTTTAACAGGTGAAAGAAGAATGATATATATTCTCTCCCAAAGATTTTCCCGGCAATGGCTACCAAATACGCTTGTAAAGGAAATTCAACTCCGGTAATCCCGTCAATAGGTCTCAGACTCAAAGTGTGAGGGTGGAAAAAGTCCATTCCATTATCAAAAAAACCATAGGCTAATGCTAAACGGTCTGACTTTGCCCATTCATGAATCCCGTGGGGCATAGTATATATATGATCAAGGTTGAAAGCAAATAATACACAAGATATTGTGGCAAAAGCAATCAAAAAGATTTTATGACTCTGTAGAAAATATCGGACATTCAAAGTTGTAAGATTAATATTGTCTTGAATCTAAATTATGTAATAAAAATTTATTCTAAGCTCAATGGTCTCAAATCGATTGTCTCTCAGGCATATTTTCTGTAATGATGAAAGTATTTTGTCGTTATCGCTAAAATAAATCGCATTAAATTTTTACATTTATATGTATAAATGTAAGCATTAATAATCTGATTTTATCATATTGTTATCTTGTATTTCTACAAATTGTTGTTTTTCACGAGATTCCGCGCAAAGACGTATAGTGGGCGCACAGAGAACGCAGAGCTTTCACTACGAATGATGCGAATTAAAATGGAAAGTTGAAAATTGAAAATTTGCGCAATGCGCAGAGGAGTGCGCTCTTCGACTTCTCGCGAGGCGCTTACGCACCACGCTCGGTCAGTTTTATGTCGTCCCTTCAGGACTCCTTCTTACTTCGGTTTACTCCGCCGTCACGACAAGTACTTGATGGCTGAGGCGCGATAGCGGAACTCGAAGCCACATACTTGAATCACTATCAATTATCTGTCATCCCACCGCGCATTGCGAAATTTTTTCTGCCGCAGCGGAACTATTTGCAATTCACGAATTGGAAATTATCGAATCAATTTTATTTCAGTTTTCATCTAACTTTATCAATGGCAATTCAATTCCCAATTTATACACTTTGTAGTAAGCTTTAATTGGACTTTTTTTCATCTCAGAATTAATTTTGTTCAAATGGAAATCTTCCAATCCATTTTTGAAAGTTGGGTAAATGATTAAACAATCGATGACGGTGTCAATATCATTACTTAGTCCTAACTTTTCTCTTACTTTCATTAAACGACCATAGCCAGAAACCTGACGTATATCTTGATGAATTTGCCCCGACTGATATGCAGGTTTGTATTTAGTATCAATAATCATCTGATAGTCTTTGCGACTGATTAAGAAGTCTAAATGATTACCATGAGTTTTAAATTGGAAATGAATATGACTCGATGCGTCAGGATTTGCCTGTAGGAGTTTTGCATAAAAGTACAGTTCGAACAGCAAAGGCATATTAATCCAAAAAGGCGGCAGTTCAACTTCTTTTTTGGCGGTATTGGATATATTGTATGATAAGCGCTTTAGGATATAATGGCCGATTTCAAATGCCTGTTCGTATTCTTTGAAAAATGGATTTCGGTGTAGACGAATGTTATGGATATTATCCAATTGATTGCCGACTTGCTCGAAAGCCGGACGGCAATAATTCAGGATGTACTCAATATCCGCTTTGTTGTTGTGGAAAGCGACAGCGTTGTTTTGTATATATGCGGAACAAAAAACTAAGACTTTCTTCAAAAATCGATTTTCTCTATTGTCGATACCAAATTCCTGATACTCACAAAGGGTATGAGTAAATCTGTTTTTAAAGACATTCTGTTTGATATGTGATCCAACCAAAATTTTGCCTTTAACACGATTTCGAAGGTTTTCCTGTCGTTTGTAGTAGGATTTTTTCAAGCCCTTTCTGACTATAGTTTTGAGCAGCTGCAGAAACTGAATAACTAAAAACGGCGTGAGTTGATCATTTTTTTGAGGGATGGAAATACGGGGCTCGTTCCAGTAGATCTTAAAAATTTGACCTGCTTCTGCTGCTGTTTTTGTTTGAGACATTACCTCTAAAAGTATTTTCAGAAAATCAACTTCGCTGAGATTTTCATTGTCTGTATCTGAGTCTTTGAAAGAATCTTCGTTTTCATCCTCCTTTTCTACTGATTTATTAAAATACTCAGTAAGCTTTTCATTGAGCTTAGGCTCTATTTGGATAGAATGCCTGCCTTTTACTAGCCAATCTAAACCAATAAAATACCCAGCTTTAATTTGAATAAAACCGGATTCTTCGTTAGCATCAGTTCTGATTGTTTTATCAAAGCATTTTTGGGAGTCGATTTTTTTGATTCCGCTGTCACGCAATAAATCAAAATCTGTTTTAGGGACAAAATAGATTTCCTCCTCTTTCCCCTCTTCTGAATGAGGAAATACTTTTGCTATTTTATGTTCAGAAAGCGATATGTGCATATAATGCTTTTGGCAGCAAATGTATAGATTTTAAGAAACTGACAGATTTTCGATTTTATCAATGATGTCATCACCTACAAATACTCCATCATTGACATACTCTTTGAGTATAGGTTTGATTTCATATTCCAGTCTGATTTTCATTTTCTCTTTATCACCTATGAAATAAGAATGTCCCAAAGCCACGTCTTTGGCTTTGAATTCAGAGGATAGGTATTCAGAGGATGTTTGATATTCATCTGTTGTAAATAAAGCCTTTACTTTGTCAAACAGATTCTTATTAAATGTAATCTTTTCTACTTCTGCCACAGGTGACAAATCCTTAGGTAATACATCTACAAATGCAAATCTTCTTCTGATAGCATAATCTATACGTCCTACTGAACGGTCAGCAGTATTCATGGTGCCAATGATATAGAAGTTTTTCGGCAAAACCAATCGATTACTTCCATCCACTTCATACATGCTTTCTACGGAAGCTTCCTGATAGTTATCTTCTTTAAACTCATAGCGATATTCCAAGGCATAGATTAACTCACCCAATACAGAAGATAAATTCGCCCGGTTGATTTCGTCAATGATTAGGATGTAATCATTATCTTGGTCATCAAAAGCTTTATCTGCAAAAGCGGCTAGGATTTTGTTTTCTGCGGCATATATCACTCCTTCACCGCTTTTGTTTGGTTTTGAAACTATTCCTCTGACAAAATCTTCATATGTATAGCTTGGATGAAATTGTACTGTTTTTATGAAATCATTTGTAGTTTCCTCTGGGACGTTCTCTTCTTTTAAATCATCACGAAAGTTATCGTAAATGTACTTTGCTACTGCATCCTCGTATGGTTGATAAGCACTTGGTCTTGCCTTCTCATTCCAAAGTTCATTGTTGAAAGACTCAATTATTTTATTAAATGAAGGATACCAGGGTTTACTCTTTTCACTTTGCAGAATCACTTTATTTCTGTCCATGCCAACAACAGTATAAATAGTATCACTCCTGCTGCTTTTAATTTGAGTTCCTGCTTTCAGATTTTCCTTGATGAAATCTGCAGTTAGTTTCTTTACAGGGAAGGTGCTTTTGTTAATGGTATTTTGTTCAGCAATCTTTTTTGCAATTTCTTTTGCCATTCTGGTCTTTCCAGTGCCTGGAGGTCCCTGAAGAATAATTTGCTTTTTATACTTCAGAAGTTCTATTTTATCCTGCATATAATCTTCGTTTTGATACATTAAGTTGTATGCGTCAATATTTTTAATTAAATCTGTAATTATCTTTCGGCCACCAAATTCAGGAGACAGAGATACTCGTTTCCCTGAATTCCATCTGAATACTAATGGTGCAAAAAGAGGTTTTAGCTGCTTTCCCCTTTTTCCATCAATTATAGCCTTCAGTAAAAGAACTATATCATGCCAATGGTTATTGTTTTCAAAGTTTCTATAGTATTGGGCGGTTCTCCCTTTTTTAGTTATTTCCTGAATATAGCCTGTTGAATTGTTATTTGCCAAAGTCAGTAAAAATTCTCTGAGCTCGTTCTTATCCGTCATATCATCAACAATCAAAGAATCGATATCAGATTCATTGCTTCCCCGTGGCCATTTATTTATAGTGTTGTCTAACCAAAATACTTCGCCTTCAAAATACTGTTCTAAATTATTTGGGGCTTTAACAGTATCACTTGTTGTAGTGATTCTGCGATAATATAAAGGCTTAGTTTCTAATCCGTTATATTTTGCTCTAACAACTTTCTGTCCATTATCTTTCTGTACTTGAGTTGTTATGTCAAAAACTTCAACATTCAGTTTTTTAAAAAATCTTACAGCACTTTTAAAACTCTCATTCATTACTCATCCTCTCTCTTTATTTTCAATACTTTATCCAAACCCCAATTTAGGATAATTGAATATATGAAATTTATTTTGCAATCTCATTTAAAAAACAAACTACAAGCCCACTGCGCCATTCTATATCTTTTTTATTTTCCTATTCCACTCCGACATGTTTTGGCGTTTTTAGTCATCAACTTTGTGGAAAACGAGTTATGACCTTACAATCAAAATATGGATCTTTGAAAGATGTTTTCAAGTACGAAACTTTCCAATTAACCGACGTTCATCACCAAGTTCCACATTTGCTTTATTGAAGAACAGGTTCAATGATGACTTTGAAAAATATCTTGTAAACGCAATTATTGAAAAAGAAACAGATCAGGTTATCAAATTTTCACTTGATTTAAAATCGAAGCCTCAAACAGATTATTTCAAGAAGTTTGAATTTTGTCTAAGCCAATTACCATCCCCGGAGCTGAATAACATCTGCTTACTGTTTGACGTGATTGATTATTCACAAGGCGAATTATTGTCCGAAGTTTTTCAATTCCCCGATCATTTTCCATCGCAAATAGCCGGAATTTTGTTAAGCCAAACGTATGGACTTGTGCTGTATCAATATCAATTTTTCACTTTGCTAAAAGTTGCGAATCCTCAATTATCTTGTAATGAGATAGACGATTACAGAAAAGCGTGGGGAAAGCAACAGGATGAAGAAAACGAAAAACTAAAAAGAATGTATTTACCTGATGGACAAAATGTTTACGAACTATTAACGTGGGCTTTCCATAAAAATGCAAACTCTTTTCTCGATTGTTATAAAGGAACATTATACCCTAATTTCGAAGAAGCAATTTCCTTTCAAAAGACCATAATGAAATACATTTGATATTTTTTATTGGCGATATTCTTTGGTCATTATCAGCTCCAATCTTTCCCCGAATCCTAAAAAGTTTTGGGATTCTTGCCATTCTGAACGCAGTGAAGATTCTCATTTGCGAAAATTTGTCTCGTATCCCGGTAATTATCGTGGACTGTCAGGATTCGTGGCTAAAAAACCTCTCAAACACTCCTTTTCGTATTACATAATTTTAAATTTTCAACTCTCCATTTTCCATTCAATCCGTGTCGTTTGTGGCTGAAAACCAACTCAAACGGTTAACGATATTTAGGAAAGGACAACTTTTAAATCTCTGAAATTACATTAATTCCGTACAAAGGAATATTTATCATCCAATCTTCTTTCTTGTACTTAGACAATGAAGTTCTAATTGCTTTTTCAGGATGATTTTTTTCACAAAACAAACGGAGACTATTAGATTTCAAATTGGTGCCGGCTTTGACTTCTATCGGAATGAGGTCGTTATCTTCTGTCTGGGCTACAAAATCAAGTTCATACTTACTGTTGCTAAAAGTATGGTAGTGGATAGAAAGTTTTTCGTTTTGGATAAGTTGTTGAAAAACAAACTGTTCAGCTAAAGCTCCTTTAAACTCGGTAAAAATGGCATTACCTTCAGCAATAGTTTTAGCATTTAGTCGAGACATCGCACCCAATAGCCCTACATCACTATGAAAAAGTTTGAAAGCTGATAATTCTTGGTAGGATACAAGGGGCAGGGCAACTTTAGAAGTGTTATACACCTTGTATAAGAGACCCGCATCAGTCAGCCATTGAATAGCCATTTCGAAGTCTTTTGCTCTGGCTCCTTCTCTAATCACACCATAAATGAATTTTTTATTTTCTTTTGATAGTTGTGCCGGCATACTGTCCCAAACCATATTGAGTCTTGGTAAAATCTCTTTAGGTACGTGTTTGGAAAAGTCATTTTTATAAGAAGCTAAAATTTGCTCCTGAATATGACGTACTGAGCGCCAATCTCTGTTCTCTGCAAAATCTTTTACAACCTCCGGCATTCCTCCGGTGTATAGATAGTATCGTAAATAATTGATGAGTTGCTGGTGAAAAAAGTTGAGATGCTCCAAATCTTTATTCTCTAATAACTCGGCAATTCCTGATTCGTTCAGTGCCAACAGAAACTCATAAAAGGACATTGGGTATAATTGCATGAAATTCACCTTACCTACAGGAAAAGATTCCCCGGGATGAATGTTTACTCCCAAGAGCGAGCCGGCAGCTATAATGTGATATTCAGGAGCTTCTTCATACAGATATTTTAAAGCTGTGATTCCTTTGGGTGCAACCTGGATTTCATCAAAAATAATTAAGGTGTTATCAGCATTAATTTTAATGTTGCAATAGGCATTTAAAATCGTTATGATAGTATCCACACTAAATGCTGTTCCGAATAAATCTTTTGGAGCATTGGGGTGTTCAAAATTGACATAAGCAATCTGCTTGTACTCCATTCTGCCAAACTCCTTTAACAGATAGGTTTTTCCTACTTGTCTTGCCCCCAGGAATACAAGGGGCTTTCTGTTAGTGGATTTTTTCCATTTTCCCAACGCGATTATCTTTGCCCTATACACTTTTCTCTCATTATTTATTTATAAAAATACACTTTTCTCCAACATTTCTTTAAGATAAATACACTTTTCTCTCAGTTTTGACTGTTAAAACAGCATTTTTCTCCTGAATTTGAAATGCTAAACTATATAATCATTTGTGAAAATCCATGTCATCCGTGGCTGAAAATCCAACTCAAACGCTCCTCTATGCATTGCGTAACCGATACATTTTCTAGCCTCCATCTCGTCTCCGCTCGATGGTCGGTTATAGTGGAATCGACACATTATCAAGGTGGCTTCGAGTTGCTCTGCTTTCGAGAACCTCAAGCATCGCTTCTTCGTCATCTCTTTCGATAAACTCAAGGCACGCTCAGCCACCAATTAATCGACACATTGATCAACTGGCACATCCGATAGTTATCGAATGCCTAAGACATCTTTTGACGTAGTCTCTCCTCATCTTTGTCACAAATTCAGAATACATGAGATTATTTCAGCTTCCTAAAACCGCTTCATTCATCCAACATAAAAGATTTTGCAGAAGAGCAATCTGTCCGTAAACCTTTCTTTAAACAAATAGATTGGCAGGAAGAGATGAATACCGCCAGAACTTTTACCCGTGTGCTCGAAGGTAATATCAGACCGAGCGGTTTAAATCATAGAGATTACCATTTTGTATGGGATGAAAAAGGAAATTTAGGAACGTCAGTAGAATTGATGTTAGATGGAAGTTTATCCGAAAATGTAACCTTTGAATATGATGGACAGGGACGTTTAATAAAAAGAACAGTTTATTCTCCCCAAACTGTCTATCCGGCAGTCCAAATATATAGTTACGAAAAACATAAACACACTGAATATGAAAAGCGTTATGTGCGACTCAGTCTCTTCGAAACTAAAAAAGAATTGTTCTTCAATGAGTATGGCAAGGTGAACTGCAGGAAGAAATTTATCAATGGAGAAATTGCCCGCAGAACCGATATCATTTATAACGAAAAGCAGCTAATAACAGAAAAGCAATATTGGAATTACAGCAGAAAGCACGGTACACAAAAGAGACGAAGTACCTGCGAGTACGATGAGTCGGGTAATCTGACTGAATATATCTCTTATGATACTGATGGTCAAACAATTTCCGGATTTGAAAAATATCACTATAATGAAGTAGGGCTTTTGATACAAAAGGAAATAGGTCTTAATAAAACTTCTTGTTCCTACGAATATGATGAAACAGGTCGAATGCAAAGAAAAGTGGAAGAAAGCATTCTCGGTTCTTTAATTACCCAATATGACTACAAAGCTGATGGCTCATGCACTATCAAAAAAGAAAAGACTGTTAACGATGGGGACACTTCTTATGAATCTCTTTCTTATAATGAGAAAGGATTTCTAATCTCTAAAATTCAACAATCAAAAGAAGATGATTCCCCTTATGAATTACACTATCATTTCGATTTTGATAAAGACGGCAACTGGATAAAGAGGTATTATACTGAGGTTTTTAAAGACAAATCAAAGCTGGAACTGTTGACTGAACTTGATTTAACTTTTTACAAATAAAAATACTACGACATGTTTTGTCTTAGTAGATTTATATCTTTAGCATTATAATTTAGGTATTATGTCCAAGAGAGAATCTATAGCGCGATACAATCTGATTGTCAAAAAACTAAGACGCAAGCCCTCCACTTTGAGCGAGATAAAAGATTATTTAGCTTTGGAATCGGAGATACAGGGCTATGATTTTAATATCTCGAGCCGTACTTTTCAGCGTGATTTGGAAGATATCCTTTTCCTTTTTAGGATAGAGATATCATATGATTTTAGCCGCAAGGTTTATTTTATAGAAGAGGAAAGCGAAGAGTCCACCAGCAGGATACTGGAAACTTTTGACATGCTCAACGCTCTGGAATTGACCGAAAGACTGTCGAAATATGTCCATTTTGAAAAGAGAAGGATGTCCGGCACTCAGTACCTGTACGATATCCTTCACGCCATAGAAAAGAAAAAGCAGACTCAGTTTTTCTATAAAAAGTTTTGGGAGAATACCGGCAGGCAACGCATTGGAAATCCGTTGGCTCTTAAGGAGTCTGAACATCGTTGGTATTTGATGTTACAGGAAGAAGATAGCGAGAGAATTAAAACTTTCGCTTTGGACAGGATGAGCAATTTAAAGATATTGAATCGGAAGTTTAAGTACCCGAAGGATTTTGACATCAAAGAGTATTTCAAAAATGCTTACGGCATTATGAGGCCGGACGGTTTAGAGCATGTGGACGTGATTTTATCTTTTCAGCCTTTTCAGGGGAAATATATCAAAACACTGCCTTTGCACGAATCACAGAAAATATTGGCTGACAATTCGGAAGAACTGAGAATACAACTACATCTGATGATTACAGAAGATTTCATCATGAAACTCCTGTCTTACGGTAAGCGTGTAACAGTTATTTCACCGGACTCTCTTCGTCAGCAAATGAACAATTTTTAAATATCCACTGTGTTGCAAGAGTCACCTTATTCTTTATGAAGCTATTGAGTTTATTAGGTTTAATCAACACACTTCAGAATATCGTCAATAGACTTATCTGCTCATGGTCTCCCGTAGCCTTCTCTCCAAAATGCGCTCCGCTCCTATTCCGGTCATTCCAAGATATCCAAATGCGCTTTTAATTAAAGTGTCGGGGTTTTGCTCCTTAGGGCTGATTTCTTTACCTGCTTTCAGGATAACCGATTCCGGAATTAATCCTATCAGTTCAGATGTTTGAACTTCAATATTATAGCGTGCTGCTTCAGCTCTCACGGCATCAAACACCTCTTTTATTCCGGTTCGGTTAATATCTGTAATATTCGTAGATACTTGTGCTTTTTGATATTCCTTCATCCACCAGCCGATAGCTTTTACCCCTGACAGTCCTCCGTTTTTCTCACGAATGACAGAAGCAATTTTTTGAGCAGCCTCCACATCTTTAGATTCCAGATTTACATTGTAGGCTATCAGAAAAGGTCTTGCACCCAATACCATCGCACCAAATTTTTCATCGAAACAAGTTGGGCCGTAGTCGGGCTTCCATTTTTCCTGTAACAGTCTGACAGATAATGATTCATACTCGCCCTTCCGGATTGCAGCAAGATTTTTTCTTTCTGTATGAAGAGCTGATTTTTCATACATATATACCGGAATTCCTTTTTCTCCAAGCTTTTTTCCCAAATCATGAGTAAGATTGATGACATCCTGTATAGACGTATCACCCAGCGGCACAAATGGGCATACATCGCATGCTCCTATTCTCGGATGTTCGCCCTGATGGATGCGCATATCTATCAGTTTTCTCGCAGTCAGAATGGCTTGGTATGCGGCCTCTCCTACTTGCCGGATATCACCTGCAAAAGTAAATACCGTACGATTCGCATCATAGCCAATATCCGTATGCAAAAGCCATACATTCGGCACAGCATGTATGGCATGGGCTATCGCTTCGGTTATTGCCGGATTTCTCCCCTCAGAAAAATTGGGAATGCACTCCACTAATTGCATTAAGAAAGTATTTTGAATTTAAAAATAAGACTTATATCCAAGAACTGATTTAATCCATCCCGCCTTTCTGATTTATTCCATTCTGTCATGCTGAACTAAGTCCGCCTTTAGTGATTGGCTCGGCAAGCTGTGTCGCACCGCTCTACCCCCTCAACAAAAGCCAGTCATTTCGATTCGACGCAAGGCGAAGAGAAATCTCATACTGAAACGTAATTCATTCTGCTACTCCGTCAACAAAAAAATTGCACAATCTCTTACGAAAATCTTTAACACAACAGCTTAATTTTTTTATTTTAAACTTTTTAAATTTATATTAAACGATACACTAATGATACTATTTTTCATGTGATGCTGTATCTTTAACATCTTATATTTGAATTTCAACCGTTATGAAAGACTACTCCAGAGAATCTCTGCTACTTCACGAAAAACTCCGAGGCAAAATAAGTATAGAGTTAAAAACCGATTTGAATACCAAAGACGATATGACGCTGTGTTATTCTCCCGGTGTAGCAGAGCCATGTCTGCAGATTGCCAATGATCCGGACAAAGCCTGGGATTTGACTATCAAAGGAAATACGGTAGCAATAGTTACAGACGGTTCGGCTGTACTCGGACTCGGTAACATCGGTCCGGCAGCAGCTCTGCCGGTAATGGAAGGGAAAGCCATGCTTTTCAAAAGATTTGGTGGAGTAGATGCTTTTCCGATTTGTCTCGATACGCAGGACACAGATGAGATAGTCCGTACGGTTAAGCTCATCTCTCCCGGTTTTGGAGGAGTCAATCTCGAAGATATCTCTGCCCCGAGATGTTTCGAAGTAGAAGATAAATTGCAGGACTTGGGCATTCCGGTCTTTCATGACGACCAGCACGGAACTGCGATTGTAACTCTGGCCGGGCTCATAAACGCCTGCAAACTGCTCCACAAAAAAATTAAAAATCTACGGGTCGTAGTGAACGGTGCCGGAGCAGCAGGTATTGCCATTGCCAATCTTTTAAATGGAAAAGACCAGGATCCGGACGTGTTTACACCTGTCAGGGAAATCATCATCTGCGACTCCAAGGGTATCATTCACAAAGACCGAAAAGATTTGAATGATTTCAAAAGATATCTTCTGACATTTTCCAATCCAAACAATATCAAAGGGACGGTAAAGGATGCGATTGTAGATGCAGATGTATTCGTAGGTGTGAGCGTGGAAAACATTTTAAACAAACACGATATCGAAAGGATGGCCAAAGACCCTATCATTTTCGCGCTTGCCAACCCAAATCCAGAAATCAGCCCAAAAGAAGCCTATGAAGGCGGTGCTGGTGTCATCGGTACAGGCAGGAGCGATTTGCCCAATCAGGTGAATAATGTATTGGCATTCCCGGGTATATTTAAAGGGGCATTAAGAGCAAAAGCCTCCAGAATTACACCAAGGATGAAGCTTGCCGCAGCTTATGCCATTGCAGGAGAAGTGGGAGAAATCAGCAGAGAAAATATTATTCCCTCCTCTCTCAATCTAATAGTCGCCGATCGGGTCGCCGATGCAGTAGAGAAAGCCTGGAAAGAAGAAGTAGAAATTATTCGTCTGATGGAATCTGTAAATGATCCGTTATAGATATCCAAATCCCTTCCTGAGTAATATTTTTCAGACAACCCAAACAGCTTTTGTATTCCCGAAGAGTTTTAATTAAAAAATTCGGCTTGTCGGAAAACTTTGCCTAACATTGCAGCGAATAACAATTATTTCAAAAAAGACTTTTTACTGCACAACATGGACATCAAACCCACTCCCCCTCCCTTATTCGTGAAAATTATGTACGGTATGGGGCAGGCCGGATGGAATTTGGTCAATACCTGTATCATGCTGCTGCTGATATATTTTTACATCCCACCCGAACTTCAGGGAGACGGAGAAGGAATTTTTCCGGAATTTATTGAGCGAAATACCGTCTTTTTAAGCTTCACTGTTGTCGGATTACTGATGTTTGTAGGAACCGTAACCAGTGCCGTTTCTGACATTATCATGGGACCTCTTTCGGACCGCTCCAAGTTCAAATTTGGCCGAAGAAGGACATTCCTGCTCATTGCATTTATTCCCATTACACTTTTCACCATCATGTCCTTTATGCCACCTATTCAGGAAAAATCTGTTTGGAACGCACTCTGGCTTAGTGTCGGTGTGATTGGCTTCAATGTGTTTCTGTCGATGTACGTGACTCCTTACAACGGTTTGATTGCAGAGCTCGGACATACTCAAAAAGACCGGGTGCTGATTAGCACCATCATCGCGGCAACCTGGGGAGTCGGACTGATTGGTGCCAACACTATTTTTGCTCTGAAAGGTATAGTCGCTTCCAGCTTCCAGGTCAGTGAAGTCAAAGCTTTTCAATACCTGATTCTTTTGTTTTCCGCACTCGCCATGTGTCTGATGTCTTTACCGATATTTTTCGTCAATGAAGAGAAATACTGCCTCAAATCGGACCCGGTTTATGAAAAACCTTTTCAACAGATGATAACCGTACTCCGGATTACCAACTTCCGACGATACATGATTGTGGAATTCTTCTACAGCTTTTCTCTTCAGTTTTTGCAGCTCGGCATAGCATATTACGTCACCACCCTTCTCGGTCTGGAGGAGCATTACGCCACGGTAGTGGTAGTGGGTGTGGCAGTTTTTGCATTTTTATCCTTCCCGACAATTGTTCCGATTACGGAAAAATTTGGCAAGAAAAATCTGCTGATTTTTGCATTTGCCGTGTATTGCCTGCTGTTTTTATTCGTTTCTACGTTGGGTCTTATACCTCTTCCCCAGGCGATTATCATGGCGATTATTATTCTGTTGGCTTCGTTTCCGATGGCAGTTTTTGGCATCCTTCCCATGGCGCTTGTATCTGATATGGCAACCGAAGACGCACAAAAAACCGGCAAGTTTCGTTCTGCTACCTTCTTCGGAGTCAAGTTTTTCGTCATGAAAATCGGCTTGTCTATTACCGGATTGCTCTTTCCTACTTTTCTGCTCTTGGGCAAGAGCACGGAAAATAATCTCGGAGTCCGGGTAGCGGCACTCGCAGGGTTCGTGGGCTGTCTGATAGGTCTGATTCTGATGACCAAAGTCAAAATGCCCGAGCTGCAGGAAGAACAGATTTCGTAATATTAGGGCAGCAGTATTCCGACCAAAACCGTCCCTCATCCGGCTATCCCTCCGTCTTTCCCGATTCGTCCCTCATCGGGATGATACTCCGTCCTATCCGGTCTGCGGCTTGCGCCTGAAGAGTGATTGACTCACTGAACAAGAATAGTGATAAAGGGTAATTATTGGCGAAGTCGAAACACGACCATTGAGCAACAAATCGAATTTGATTAGTAACCGATTTTTTTCAAATATATACTTCTGTAAATTTATCATTTTCAAAATATTTTATTTAACTTGAACTTTAAACTTTAAATTCATATACCATGAAAATGATTACTACTTTCTTGGCAGTACTGTTTCTATCAGGTACTGTCTATGCACAAAAAATTATCACATCAGATTTTATTGGCTCCAATACCAAAGAGGAAATCACCGCTATGTTTGGAAATCCACTCTTTGAAAACGGGATAGAATATTACAAAATCACTTATGAATCTTCAGATGCCAAAGGAAATTCAGATACACTTTCTGCTCTGTTGATTATTCCGGATAGTGATGCCGGTTATGCCTATCCGTTAGCTTTCTATGAGCATGGTACTTCTGATTGTAAAGAGTGTGTACCTTCAAGACTCGGACAGCCCGGAGGTGAAGAAGGACAGCTTGGATTTATCTTTGCAGGAATGGGTTTTGTTACTTTATTACCCGACTACGTGGGAATGGGCGATGGACGTGGATTTCAAACCTATGTGCATGGTTCCACATCTTTTCAGGCTTCCGAAGACTTGTTGATAGCTTTCAAAGACTGGGCTCCGGACAATGACATAAAAATTAATGACCAGCTATTTATTACCGGGTATTCCCAAGGCGGATATGCTTCCATGGCTTTCCATAAAGGTATGCAGGAAAAATATGGTGCCGGTTCGGTCACTGCTGCGGCGCACAACTCCGGTCCATACAGCCTTTCCGGTGTGATGAGAGAACTAATTCTCACAGACATAGCTTATAATTCTCCGGCATACATTCCTAATACGATGCTGGGCATAAATGAAGTTTATGAGATATATGGCGACATCTCAGAATTTTTCAAACCGGAATTCTTAAGTGATATACAGGATTATTATGATGGCAGTATCAGATTATCAGAATTAAATCAAAAACTCATCAATACACTTATAGCGAATTACGGTTCTTCTGTTGCAAATAAAATGCTTATCCCGGAAATACTGGAAAATATAAGAAACAACCCGGATTTTATGGTAAATCAGATTCTGGTAGAAAATGATGTGTATCGTTGGAAACCGGAGTCTCCGACACGAATATTTTATTGCCAGGCTGACGATCAGGTTCCATACCAAAACGCCATATTGGCAATTGACACCATGTATGCAAGAGGTGCCGATCCTGACTTAGTAAAAGCAGAAAATATAAACCCTGATCTGAGTCATACACAGTGTGTCAATCCGGCTATTTTCAGCACTGCAATGTTTTTCAACGCCTATAAGCAGATTATTACCGGTACAAAGGATTGGACTGTGCTAAATGCCAAAATATATCCAAATCCGGTTCAGGACAGGCTATTTATTGAGACCAACACACCGGGAGAAAAAGTGAACATTAAGATTATGAACTTAGTAGGAAAAACACAAATGGATTTTACTACCAATAATTTTAATGGAGGCATTGATTTGAAAGCATTGGACAATGGTATGCACCTGTTACAGATTACTACAGAGGACGGAAATGTTTCTGTCCAAAAATTTATCGTAGGAAAATAATTTCCTCAGGATTTTTAAATGATTATATAAGTGACTTCACCAAAGTCTTTGAAGGAGCTGCTGTGAGAAGTTAAATTACCAGATGAGATAGCCGGAAATATAATCAAAAACGGTGTCAGAGTACTTTTGACCTAAGTTTGAGATTATCAGGCATCTGTTCCTGAAAAAGCTCCTTACTCGGCTCCAACTAATTTGGGTAACTTTCACTCCGGAGTTGATCTTTGTTAACTTTTCATTAATTCAGTTCGTTTGTTACCGAACTAAAAAAACCGTTTTTATATTTGCGCCACTATATTTAATTATATGGGCAGGCCGCAACAAATATTCATAGAAAAAATTGGTGTCCGAATCGAAAAGATGGGTTATTCTCCTCTTTCCGGAAGAATATTCGGCGCCCTTTTACTGGCAAATCCTCCGCACCTGACCTTTGATGAACTGTGCAGCCTTCTGTCCGCAAGTAAAAGTTCAATCAGCAACAATCTTAAAATTCTCATGAGACCTGATACAGGTGTTGTAGAATACTTTACACTTCCGGGCGAAAGGAAACGTTATTTCAGAATTAATACTCAAAATTGGATAGAACAGATCAACAGCATTCCTCAGGAGTTTAAAATCAGCTATCAGCTTTTAGAAGAAATCATGGCATACCGAAAAACAAACAATCTCAATACTCACTTTACAAATGAACTCGAAAAGATTCATTCTTTTTACAAGTTTATGGTTCAAAAACTTCCCCTGCTTTTTGAGGAATGGGAAAAGCAAAATCTCTTATAAAATAAATTTTATCAATTCTATGACATCACGTCCGTTTATACTATTTATCGTATATTTTTTTTATTCTACCCTACAGGCTCAAACTGCTTTCGACTTAAAAGCCTGTGTGGACTATGCCGTTCAACACAATTTCGATTTGCTGAAAGCCGCTATGGAACAGGAGAATATGGAATACAAAATAAAAGAGCAGATGAGTGCCGGTCTCCCACAGTTTAGCGGATATGCCACTTTTAACGACAATGTACTCATCCCGACTCAACTGGTTCCGGCAGAATTCTTCGGAGCACCTCCGGGGACTTTCATTCCGGTCAAATTTGGAGTACATTATTCCGTAGCAGCGGGATTGGAACTGAATCAGCTGCTGTATAGCCAGCAGTTTTTTAATGGTCTGAAAGCTGCTAAAAAAGCCAAAGATGTAGTACAAATTTCAATTGAACAGGCCAAGGAGCAAGTCATTTATAATGTAGCTTCATATTATTATCAGGCACAAGCCTTCAAAATTCAGCTTGAAATGCTGAAAGACAATCTTGACAGGCTCAACGCTATCACTGAAATCACTAAAGTGCAATACGAAAACGATATGGTACGAAAATTAGATTTGGACCAGCTTATCATCAACCAAAAAAATCTTTCTACTCAACTCAATAATGCCAATATCGCATACAATCAGCAGCTTAATGCACTGAAAATAATTTTGGGTATGGATGTGTCGGACGAGCTTACTCTGGCAGAAGAAGAAATTACGGTAAAAGATGAAATGTATGACGAAGCATATCGGGTCGTACAAAACATTACTCAAAAAGCTCTCCAGACCCAGTACGAAATGTCCGAATTAGAATATAAAACTATTAAAGCCGGATTCTTCCCTACTCTTCACTTTTCACTCAGTACCAGTTTCAACGGACAGTTCGACAAATTTAATTTTAAAGACGAAGGTTCATTCAATCGTTATCCGTATATGTTATTGGGGCTGACTCTGAATGTGCCAATTTTTGACGGATTGAAGAAAAACAATTCACTCAAGCAAAAAAGAGTCAATATGGAACAGCTTAAATACGACATTGAAAAAACAAACCGACAACTCAATTTACAATACCAAAATGCCGTTTATACCATTCAGCAAAACAGAAGTAATTTTGACCACCAAAAAGAGAATTTGACTTATGCCAATCAGCTGTATGAAGCCATTCAATTTACATACCATGAAGGAATGAGCGGCATCACTGAGCTAATTAATGCAGAAACCAGCCTAAAAGAAGCACAAAACAATTATCTGAATTCTTTAATGAAAATAAAAATCTCCGAGTTAGACGAAATGTATATCTCAGGAAAAATATCTGAACTTTTAAACTAACAGCTTAACCCAAATCAGCATGAAAAAAATATTATCAATTATCGCCCTCGTGTTCTTTCTGATTTTCGTCGGATTTACACTCAAAAAAAATAAAGATACGATCAACGAAAACACTGAAAAGGCACTGAATATTGAACGTTATGACTATATACCGGTTATTGTGCACGAAGTCACACATGAGAGCAGTGAGACAACCGTAGAAGAAATCGGAGACTTCCAGGCTCGCCAGTCACTGACCGTTTCGGCCACTGCATCCGGCAGATTAATCAGTCTCCATGTTCGGGAAGGTCAGTACATATCCAAAGGTGCTGTAATTGGTCAAATCGAGCATTCTGCTCTGAGTAGTCAATTGGAGACCACAAAAGCCGCTTTGCTGCAGGCGAAAAAAGATTTGGAACGAATCCGGAACGCACACAGTGTAGGAGCTACCACGAAAATGCAGATTGAACAGGCACAGTTACAGGTAGAAAACATTCAGTCCTCCATAGACGGACTTCAGGAACAGATTAAATTTTATACCATTACATCACCTATGCCTGCCTATGTCAGCAAAGTTTTACTGGAACAGGGAAGTTACGCCATGCCCGGTACTCCTGTGGTAGATTTAGTCGATATCGGCACGGTAAAGATGGTGGTCAAAGTAAATGAAAGCATTGTCCCGCTTCTGAAAATCGGAAAAAGTGTTCCGGTTCGTGCAGATGTTTTCCCGAACAAAGTATTTGACGGTAAAATTTCAAGGATTGCGGTGTCGGCTGATGCCTCCAAGAGATTTGAGGTGGAAATAGACCTGCCTAACTCCGGCAACCAACTGAAAGCCGGCATGTACGGCAAAGTACTGTTCGAAAATCTTGCAGAATCTGATATGGTTTATATCCCGAGAAGTGCTATTGCAGGAAGCCTCAATGATGCTAAAGTATATACAGTCAGCCGCGACAGTACTGTCAAAATTACTCCTGTAAAAACAGGTTCGTATCACGGAAACTATATTGAAATTTCTGAAGGCCTTCAGACAGGAGACCAAGTCGTAGTCATGGGGCAAATCAACCTCAGAGAAGGAGCTAAAGTTTCTATCGTTAATTAATTTTCAACTGAGTTTAGTATTATGTCTATTACATCCTTATCGGTCAAGAGACCAACCCTTGTCGTTGTTGTTTTTACGATCCTGACTTTTTTCGGACTGCTCAGTTACAATACTCTGAAATATGAGCTTTTACCGGAGATGAACATTCCTGTAGTGATGGTGACGACTATTTATGCCGGAGCCGGACCGGGAGAAGTAGAAAGTACAGTAACCAAGCTCATCGAAGACGAAGTATCCGGTCTGGAAAATATTGATCAGCTCTTATCCTATTCTTTGGAAGGTGCATCACTAATAGTGATTCAGTTCAAACATGGTACAGATGCCGATTTGTCGCTTCAGAATGCCCAACGAAAAATTAATGCCATTCGCTCTTTGCTGCCGGATGATATAGATGATCCCGCACTGGATAAATTTTCATTCGATGACCTGCCGATAATGAAGATGGGGGTTACTTCAGATATGGACCCTGTGGAACTCAACGACCTGCTCGACAACAAAATCATACCGGAATTATCTCGTGTAAGCGGAGTCGCCAAACTTACTGTGGCGGGGAATACGGTCAGAGAAATACGGGTAAATATCAATCAGAAAAAGTTGGAGTCCCGAGGCTTGTCTCTCTTGCAGGTAACCAATGCCATTGCGACTTCCAATATGGATTTTCCCACCGGAAAAATTAAAAATGCAGCGGCTCAGTACCAGATTCGATTAGGCGGAAAGTTTAATACCGTGGAAGATATACGAAATCTGATTGTGGCCACCACTCCTCAGGAAAACAGTCCGATTTATCTGCATGAAATTGCGGATGTATATGACGGCATTAAAGAAATAGAGACCATCTCCCGGGTAAACGGAATACCTTCTGTAGCTCTAATGGTGATTAAGCAAAAAGACGGTAATACCGTGGCGGTATCGGAAGATATAAAAGATAAAATCAGCGAGATTGAAGAAATGTATGCCGATCAGAATCTAAAGTTTAAAATCGCTGCAGACAATTCGGATTATACGCTTGCAGCTGCCGATGCGGTGACTCATGACCTGATGATGGCAGTGATACTCGTCGCCATAATTATGCTGTTCTTTCTGCACAGTCTGCGAAATGCATTTATCGTAATGGTGTCTATTCCGCTTTCAATCATCAGTACTTTTATCATTATGAATGTCATGGGCTTCAGTCTCAACCTCATGACTTTGCTTGCACTCACTCTTGTAGTCGGTATTTTGGTGGATGACTCTATAGTAGTGATTGAAAATATTTATACGCATTTGGAAAAAGGTGCTTCCCCAAAAGAAGCCGCCATTAAATGCTGGGAAGAAATAGGATTGTCTGTAACCTCCATCACTTTGGTCATTATCGTCGTGTTCCTGCCGATTGCTTTCGTAGAAGGTATGATGTCTGATTTGCTCAAAGCTTTTTCTATCGTCGTCGCCTTTTCTACCGTAATATCCTTATTGGTATCTTTTACAGTAACTCCGCTACTGGCCTCACGCTTTGCGAAACTAAAAGTATTGGATAAAAATAAAACTTTGGATAAACCCATCATTTGGTTTGAAAATTTTGTGAGCGGAATCCGGGATATCTATCTTTCTATGCTGAACTGGTCCTTAAAAAACAAAACAATTACTGTTGTCGTAATTTTTGCAATGGTTTTTTCATCCATGCTCTTGATTAGTTACGGATTTATCGGCCAGGAGTTTGTGAAAGAAGGAGATGCGGGAGAGTTTTTGTTAGTGGCAGAACTTCCCGACGAAACGCCAATTGAAAAGACCAATCAGATATCTCTTGAAATAGAAGAATATCTCCTCTCCAAGCCTGAAATGGTTTCTGTATTTACCACCGTCGGGCAGCAGACTTCCGGAATGATGTCCACTCAGGCGGTACCTTATATAGTAGAATTTACCGGAAAAATGATTGACCTGAAAGAAAGAAATATTTCCGTTAAAGATTTTGCGATTGAACTAAAAAGAGAGCTGTTTTACAAATATCCGGGAATAGAATTTACATCTCAGCCGGTATCCATGTCTGCCGGTGGGGATGCCCCTGTTCAGGTGGTCATTCAGGGAACCGAACTGTCCGAAGTACTCGAATATGGTGATACCGTTAAAAACCTGATAGAATCTGTACCCGGCACTATTGAGGTAAAAAAATCTGTGGA
The DNA here is from genome assembly GCA_964653095.1 of uncultured Chitinophagales bacterium. Classification (GTDB taxonomy): domain Bacteria; phylum Bacteroidota; class Bacteroidia; order Chitinophagales; family JADIYW01; genus JAMLHH01. The sequence continues at coordinate 9,980 of CAZZEH010000018.1, read as the reverse complement.
AGATGCCAAGCCGGAAATCAAAGTAGATTTGAATCGAAAAAAGATGGCAGATTTGGGTGTTGACCTGGCCTCAGTCGGCGCGACCCTTCAATATTCTTTTTCAGGAAATACAGACAGCAAATTCAGAGACGGACAAAATGAATACGACATCAATATTCAGTTAGATGAATTTGATAAAAGAGATATTGAAAATATCAAACAGGTCAGTCTGATTAATAAATTTGGCGAACTCATCAAATTAGATCAGTTTGCCGATATATCACTTACCACCGGACCCACCCAATTGGAAAGATTTGACAAAATTCCTTCTCTGACCATCACTGCCCAGATTGCCGGACTTGCAAACGGTACCGTACTGGATGAAATCAATGAACGGTTAGAACAGCTCAATCTTCCGAAAGGAATTTCCACCACTATGGTTGGCGAATATAAATATCAGGCAGAAGCCGGAGCAAGCCTCGGCATGGCACTTATTATCTCCATAGTATTGGTTTATCTGATTATGGTTGCTCTGTATGAGTCGTATGCCTATCCTTTTGTGGTCATGTTTTCTGTTCCGGTAGCACTCATCGGTGCCTTTTTGGCATTGGCGCTCAATTTGGAGAACCTGTCTATTTTCGGAATGCTTGGAATCATTATGCTTGTAGGGTTGGTAGTAAAAAACGCTATTTTGATTGTGGACTTTGCCAACCACCTAAAAGCAAGAGGTATGGGCTATCAGGAGGCCATCATACAAGGCGCGCTGGAACGGTTCCGTCCAATTTTGATGACCACTATTGCAATGGTCATCGCAATGATTCCGGTCGCATTGGCCAAAGGAGAAGGTGCCGAGTGGAAAAACGGCCTCGCCTGGATACTGATTGGAGGACTGACTTCATCCATGCTTTTCACCCTGATTATTGTTCCGGTGATGTACCATATAATAGACAGTTTTAAAGCGTGGAGGAGCGAAAAGAAAGCCGCTTAAAAATCTTTAATCAAGGAAACGGAATGTTCGCTAAAACGGTTTCAGTACCATCAGCATAATAATCACTATAAAAATGACATTTTCTATACGCTCGTACAAAAACAGTTCTTGTGCAAGTTTATAATATCGGGTAGGAATATCTTCTCCCTGATGAGTTTCCAAAAGCTTTTTGATAGGTCTTGAGCGGGGTGAAAGAAATACAGGTCCAAAAGCTAAAGCAATCAAAAAAAGTATCAGACTGGTTACATACCATCCCAATTCAAACAGGATAGGATTCATAGCTCCCATTGTCAAACCTGAAAGTAAAAGGAGAGTCCCTCCTACCATTACAAAAATGTGCAGCCGGTTTCTGATAAAATAAGCATGACGCAACTCAGTCATATTTTTGGCCCGCGTGACCACATAGATCATAATGAAACCGGGTCCCAATCCTAAAATTGCAGATAAAATATGAATCAAAAGTACTACTTTGTATAAACTCATGCCCAAATTCAATGACAAAAAATGGATTAAAAACGTAAATCACAATACTACGATTTTAATACTTCCTTTTAAATGACCACACTCTGTAATGCGTCATTTGTAAGTAAAATTTTACCGAGAATCTATTGAACGGATTTTATATACCAGACATAACCCAACTGCAACTGAAAGCTAAATTGCCTTTGTGGCTGATTGTAGTAACCGATTCGGTTGATTTTATTGACATCCAAAAATCCAATATTCGTCCTAAATCCTGCCTGCAGTAAACCGGGTCCGGCTTCCACGGTCATCCCCGCTCCGAGAAGCATACTGATATCAAATCTTTTTGTGGGATTGTCAATTGCTTTATTGTAAAAAAACTCAGAAGACTCCGTAGAAACAGGCTTTTTATTTACAAAAGCAGTGGACTGATCATAGGCTCCGGCCACATAGGACGGTACAAAACCTATTTCCATATATTCAGAGAATTTTTTTGTGCCGATAGATGCCTGAAATAAAATCGGAAATTCCACATAATGCAAACGTCTCTGATAAACAGTCGTCGTATCTTTTACTGTACGTACGAAGCGAATGCCCTTCAGAGAGTAATTTACTTCTGTGACCATTCCTACATTTTGTTTAAACCGAAGCCATAAAACTGCCGAAATATTCGGATTAATGGCAAACTTACCGTCATTCTGAAAAATAACGGTATTTCTTTGTTTTGCACCGCCAAAGCCGAATCTGAATCCCGAATAAATTCGGACTTTATCATGGACAGAAAGCGTATCACTCACCGCCGCATAGCCGGAATTAAGCCCGAAAAACAAAATAAGCGCCAAATACCAATATCTCATTCGATTTCAAAGATAACTCATGATTCAGTTTTACGGCAAAATATTTTAAAGAATCACAAAGCTGTTATGCATCCGCAAATGAATGCATCAAAATATTAATTTCACTTCTAAAAATCTAATTTAATGTTAAATCAGTTTATTTTTCATATCCTACCTTATCATTCTTCGCAATTAGGCATTAGATTTGAAAGTAGTCAATTAAATCAAAAAAATATTTTATGAAAAGGATTATGCTATCGTTGACACTGATGTTATCAGTATTATTTGCTGTCAGCGCAAACGAAGGACCGGTTGCTACCTGGAATGAGTCGAGTATCGATTACGGAACTATTACTCAGGGTTCTGACGGTACAAGAGTTTTTGAAGTAACCAACACCGGAAATGCTCCGCTTATTATTTCTAACGCCACCGGCTCTTGCGGTTGTACTGTTCCAAGCTGGCCTAAAGAACCTATTTTACCCGGAAAGACTGCGGAATTAAAAGTACATTATGACACGAACAGATTAGGTTCATTTACCAAAACAGTTACTGTTATCAGCAACTCACCTAACAACACAGATGTCTTGCAGATTAAAGGAAATGTAGTTCCTAAAGAATAATCTTTACACTCAATCTGTAATGAATAAAAGAGACTGTCTGACTTTTCGGACAGTCTCTTTTTTATTGCTTACTCCATTAATACTGAATATTTTACGGTAGTGTTAAGAGAGTACTGCCGGAAGCTTTTTGGACCGGTATTCCTCTCTCCTGATTGGGAAAGAGTTATATGGATTCTGCGATGACTACTTCGCAAATGACACAGAATTTAATGAAGATAGAAAGCAAATTTCGACCCCATCCAAACCGCGGACATGGTTGTATTTAAAAACAGAGTAATTTTGTCAAATAGGGCTTACACACATAAAGGGACAGTGTTCACTGTATTCTACAACTGAAAAAGATTATCAAAACTCCTTAATACAAAATAGACCGATAAAGCGAAACCTTATTTTGGTATTATGCCTTCTTTGACAGTCTGAGTTTTCCGCTGCAAACAAGATTAAACTCTTACTTTTGTGATATGATGAGCCGTCAATCCAAGCAAAACACAATATTTCTCTATCTGCTTGTCGCAATTGCAGGGATATTGGGGCTGAAATCTTTTTTTAGTTCTGAACAGTCAGTAATTACTGAAACTGTTCAATCCGAAGAAACGACACTTCCTTTTGCGGAAGATTTTATTTCCAACGGGACTACTGATGAGAATGCCATAGACAGGCTTACCCGGGAAGATATTGTCGTAGAATACATCAGACAATATCAGAAACTGCCCGATTATTATATCACCAAGAAAGAAGCACAACAACAGGGTTGGATTCCGAGTCGGGGAAATCTGTGTGAAGTGCTGCCCGGCAAAGCTATCGGAGGAGACAACTTTGGAAACAGAGAAAAAAGGCTCCCCGTCAAAGCCGGAAGGAAATATTTTGAAGCCGATCTCAATTACAACTGCGGCAGAAGAAATGCCGACAGAGTGGTTTTCAGTAACGACGGACTTATTTACGTCACAAAAGATCACTACAACTCATTTGAACTAAAATCCACTGTTCCATAAATTTTATTAGCCATAAAAGCATTAATAGTTTTTTTGATAGTTTATAAAACAATGATTATCTTGGAATAGAATAAGTGCTATAGAGCAGCGACTATATGACGGAAAGAGATATTTAGGCGCACCTTTGTTGCGCCTATACAACCAAAATGATATGTATAGGCGAAATAAAATGCATTTTAGTTGCGTATATAAACAAGTTATCAGCAATTTTATCAAACTCAATCTCAAATATCTAAAAAACTAAATGAACGAATTTAAAATAGCATTTCAAGAAAAATTCACTCAAAAGGATTTGGATATTTTTATTAAGGAGTATCCTTTTACTAATTTAGAGTCAATCAACTCAAAAATAATCTTTGATTTAGAACGATTAGAATGGATAAGTGCAGAAGGAATTACTTTTCTGTTTTCAGAAATAAGGAAGTTAATTCTTTCAGGAAAGAATGTCATTGTTCAAATGCCAATTATTTCAGAGAAGTTTGATGGGGATAATAAAGAAAGAACTGAAAGAAGAAAAATTTTAAATTCCCATTTATATGTAGATTGGGAGATATATGAAGCTGGAATTTTACGGGACACTAACGGAAACGTACTTAATTTAGACAATCAAGGATTTATTCAAAATAAAATTATTTTTCAAAATTTAGCAGATAATATAAATAAATTAATTGATAAAAGAGAATCTTCGGAAAGAATAAGCAAAATCCTACCATTTCAAACAGTACAAACTGAACGGGATTCCACGGACGCAGTAGATGTTAGGTTCCACCAAAAAATAAAAGGGAAATTCAGCATTGATGATGAGATTACCAGTTTACTAAATAATAACAATTGTTATTCTCCTTTTGAAAACAAAGTAATAAGCCATATTATTACCAAAGAGTTATTCATGAACTCTGCTGAACATTCCCAAACTGATGAGTGCTATTTTACTGTGGCTTTGCGTGAAAAATGGAAGTATACTAAAAGTCCGAGGTTTGTTGAAAGTTTTATAAATGAAAAAGAGAAAACCGCAATTGGCTTTTATAAAGATAAAGACGAAATCTTACCAATTATTAAAGATGAAGCGTTAAAAGTTGATCCTGCCAGAATTAAAGGGAAAATAACTGCAGATTTAGAGAAAAATCCAAAGTTTAATATTTTTAAAAACCAATCATACTTGGAGTTTACTTTTATAGATTTTGGTAAAGGTATATACAATACCCTTCAAAAAGAGTATGATGAAAAGAAAGAGAAGAAAGAGATTTTTGATAATTTATCCAATGGAATAAAAGACAAACACTACCATTCACAAATACTCGAATATGCCTTTTTGATGGATTCTTCAAAAGACCCCTTCGAAGATCGTATAGAACGGGCTGATTTAATACCAAGAGGTTTATATTTCCTTATAGACATGGTTAGAAGATATAAGGGATTGTTAGTTGCTCGAAGTGGTTATGGAAAAGTAGTTTATGATTTTTCAGATAGAATTTACATTAAAAATAAAGAGGGTAAACTGGTAGTAAGTAAAGATAGAGTTTATGTTGCTAAAGATGCAGTAATATCTTCTGTTAAAAATGAAAATCCACTTTTTGAAGGGACAATGATTTCAATAATTCTACCTGAAAGAGAAAAAGGAAAATTTAAAAAATCATCAGTTAGAATTGATAATAGAGAGTTAAACACTTTAATTTTTAATATAGATAATCCAAAATACAAAAATGACCCAGAATACTTCCCTGCAAAAATATACCATCCTGAATTTTATGAGTATTTAAATCTTTCATTTGAATATCAAAAAGGTGAGGATGCAACAACGGTTAAAGAGTTCAATTCTAAAACAGGAATTACCAAATTAATATTCAAATCAATTAGTGACAAATTAAAAGAGATTTCAGGCAAAAATTGTGTTCTCTTCATTGATTTTGAATATATCCCCTTTAGAAATAACAACAATATTCTGAAAATATTACTATATCTTTCTAATAACCCAATGGTAAATGAAAGAACTAAAGTAGTTGTTTTAAACATTCAAAAAGAGGATTTAGACCTTCTGAAAGAATACGAGATTTCAGAATCCGCCGGAACTGATGATTTTTTATTAAAACCTATTCCTTGTGTTCGAATTGACAAAAATAAAAATCAAATTGCTGTTATATCAGATATACAGTGGATTGGAGTAAATAGTGAAAAAGATTTAGAAAAATTGACTGATTTATTTTTTGGTAAAATAGAATATATCGCAGGCTATCCTCTTGATGATTTAAAAAATAAATGGTACTATGAGGGGAATATAATTACCAAACATAACGATCGAGCTTATTCAATATTTACAGATTTTCAAGATTTAATAAATAAGGCAAAAAATGCAAAAACTAAACAGCTTGAAAATTGGTTACTCAATCAGTTAGTTGACGGTTCCGATTTCGAAAACCCAAATGACAGATTCTACTTTCTGACCTCAAAAGGAAGTTATCAAAGAAAATACTTATCTCTATATGAGACCCTAAATTTCAAATATACATCACAGTATTTTGCTCATTATCTACTTGATAAATATATTGACAAACACAGAGAACTAGATTCCGAAAATTTTAAAAATATTTCAAAATTCAATAAAATTATTGTCGTAACTGTAAGTAGTCAATTACTAGGCGTTGAGATTAGAAATTTAATAAAAGATGATGACAGTTATGATTTTTTGAGAACAAAACAAACTGAATCTAAGGCAAAGATTTCAGACTGCCCAAAATTAATAAAACTTGCAAGTTATTTTTCATTTGACTCTGAAAAGCCATTTAGAGAAATTAATGAAAATGATAGAGTGTTAATTGTTAATGATGTTATTTCCACGGGTTCACTTCTTAAAAGAATCATTGATGGAATCAAAGAAAAAAATGCAACAGTTTCCGGAGTAATATCAATTGCAGACTCTCGAAAGAGCGATGATGAGATTGATACAAATATTGAACATAGCTCTCATTTTTTAGGAGAAATAGAAGATAAAACAGTATCTATCCTTTCCTATCAAACAAACAAAGCGTTTGACTTGAAAAAATTAAAAAATAAGCCTAATGATGTTCATAACGTTAAAAGAATCAATCCAATTTTAAATGCAGTAGTAAGTTTGGAGTCTGCACACACAGAAAAACTAAAAATATTATTTGAGGACCCGAAAGAATTATTTGATACAGATCCCTTTAATGGTGATATATTCAGAATAGGACATTTTAAACACAACCTCTCTCACAATAGCTATTTTACCAATATGCACAATTTGTTTTACGACAAAAATGGAGAAGATCTGCTTAAAATTATTAAAAAAAGAATAGAAGAAAAATTAATTAATATAGACTTCTCACCTAACGATTACTTAACCTCAAACTTATTGAATCTAAAAGAAACAATTAATCAAAATGAGGATGCGGACAAAGATTTGGTTGAAGCATTTGAAAAAGTGATAGCCAGTATAAATCAAAGCAAGGAACAAACAGAACAATATAAACCCACGTATATTTTTCATCCTGTATATTCAGGCATTGAAGAACTAAGCGAAGATGCACTATATGACATTTTTAAAACTGATAAAGTTAATATTTTAAGCTTACAGAGATACGAAACCAAAAATGGTTGGAGATTTCCATTTCCTGCCAAAAGATTTAATAAACCAACAAAAGGAGCACATATCTTAATCTTAGATAGTGGTTCATTATCTGGACAATCATTGGTGCAGCTAATTGATTCAATATCCTTTTTAGATGTTGGAAGAATAGATTTTTTGTCTGTGGTTAGTAGAATTGATGACTTTCAACGAGAGTTTTATTCACGCCTAAAATCAATCAAAGTAAAGTATTTTGATGATAATGATGAATATCATAATTCTAATAAAGAGAAAAGAAAAAAATCCATTATAAACCTCAATGTAATGTTTGGGGTTAATCTTCACATACCGTCATATATTGGTAGTGAGACCTGTGTCTATTGTGCTGAATTGAAAAAACTCAACAGATATAAAATTGATTATAAGGACAAACTCCCAGAACAAGCTCTTAAATACATTGAATTAAGAGTTAATGAAGAAATTCCACTAATTGATAATCCATCAGGGGATTTTAAGTTTCCTACATATATTCCTACGATTAAAGGCGACCACAATCCTGATTTCAAAGAGATTTTTAGCATTAGAGATAGATTGGGAAAAGTTGATAGCTATAGGTTTTATGTCGAATATTTTGTTTTTTTCGACGATATAAGCAAACATTATGACGGAAAGAATTTAAATCCAATCCTTATAGACAAAGAATTATTAAAAAAGATTGAACTTATTTTAATCTGCATACTACACGAGCCACATTTAGCAAATGTTCTAAAAGATTTACTTTCGGGGATTTATGATATTTGTATTGACTTAGTTGATTGTATTTTAAAAAATCAAAATATCTTGGGAGAATTTAATTATGAATGGTCAAAATATGCCATAATTAGAATCAGTTTTTCAATTAAATCTCAAAATCAATTAGCCTTAAATAAATTTTATCATTTTGAATACTTCAAAAAGTTGTTTGGGTTTACTCAAGGTTGTGAAAAAAGTTTAAATTATCTTTCTTATTTACTTTCAGGAAGTTTCCTAAAATTAGATAGCGATGAATTTTGTGAGAGAAATAGAATTGAAAGTATTCTAAATGAACTAAAGAAAAATCATCCAGAAAAGAAAACTCTGGAAAGCCGAGTTATAAACGAATTGATGAGAAAATATAAATTTACAGACATAGAAAGTTTGAGAAATTCTATAGACAATTTGTATAATTTTTTTAAAACGGAAGAAGGCAATAGGGGACACACAGAAATAGAACAAGATATTATTGAAATTCGTACAGAGATTAATAATGGCTCAAACACTAATTATGATAATTTGTCTAACAGTTTAGATTCCGTTATTGGAAAATTAGAAGAAAAAATAGATTCTAATTTATCTTTCATATATGCAAACGAAAAATCAAAAAATTGGTTTGGTAAAGAATACGATATTTTATTCGGGGAAAATAAGGTCTATTTAAATCTGAAAAACATTATTAAAAAACATAAATTCCTAAAAATAAAAAAAGATTTTAATAGTGAAATTTATAAAAATGAAGCCATTGAGTTATCTAAATTATTTGTAAATTTTAATGACACTTATTTATTTAGAGAAGATTCGAATTTGTTTTACAAATTCATTGATGTCTTAGAGTTTCCAATAAATGCAGAGATAAAGCACATTTGTAAAAATAAAAATCACAAAGATGAAGTTGAGATCAATCTAATTTTGACTACTAACGACCAGATTGTTAGAATACATAAATTTTTTTTCAAAAATGCTATTGACGAAATAATTAAAAACTGTATTCAGGAAGCTAAAAAAATAAAAAAGAAATTATCTCTCACAATCTCTACGCAACTTGTAGGTAGAAATCAGATAGAGTTAAAATTTCATCAAGACTCTCCATTTGATAATAATGGCAGAATGGGAGATTTTAAAAATGACGTCGAACCTTATTTTAAAGAATTTGGAGTTGAAAATTCTTATGAAATATTAGAGTATGAACCTAATTATATATTTAAAGTGAATTTCGAAATATGACACAATCAATATACATTATAAACAGCAATAGCGGTTTTGAAGAGTATCTAAGACGACAATCAATTTATTCTATTGCTGATATTGTATTTTTAAAATCAGTTGAAGATTTCTTTAGAAAATATGAATTAAAACCTATCGATTTTAAATTTAGCATATTAATTCACCCAGAATTATTTGGGAATGCAATAATAACTGAAGATGATTTATTAGATGTAAAAACAATAAACAACACTGTTAAGGGTAGGACTGAATTTAGCAGAATGAAAATTCCTATTATTACTAGATCAAATAGTATTAGTAAAGATATTAGTAAAGCAAATAATCCTAATAGAGTAACGAACATTGATATTTTAGGGTTTGATGCTTTTGATGCTACAAAAAATGGATTACCAGAATTTATAAAAGAGCTGCCCATTTTTCAAAAAACGGAAAATGGAGTAATTGTCATTATTAACCCGATACTATAATACCGATATTATGCTGCATAATTAATACTTTCAT